>JAYZQT010000013.1:0-7068 GCA_036136335.1 Pseudomonadota bacterium | reverse complement strand
GATCAGCTTCGTGGTGCAATTGATCATATCTCGACTGAAGGTAGCGGATTGCTCCTCTATCTGGCGCAGGAAGGTCGCGGGATTGGTCTCATCAATAAGCTTCGGGCCTATTCATTGCAGGACCAGGGTTTCGATACCGTGGAGGCAAATCAGCGTCTTGGGTTTGATGACGATGAGCGAATTTTTCTTGCGGCCGCTGAAATGCTCCGACAGTTGGGTTTTTCCAACGTCAGGCTGTTATCCAATAATCCCCGGAAGGTTGCGCAACTCGAGGAATACGGTATCAGCGTTTTAGAACGTGTAACGCACACCTTCCCGTCCAACGAGCACAATGAACGTTACCTGGAGATCAAAGCTGAGAAGAGCGGACACATTTTTTGAATGATTTCAGAAATGCTTTTACCGAGGCTCTTCGTTGCGGTTTATTGCGATTGAAGAACCGTTCGTTTTCTTCTCCCGTGTTTGCAAGAATCATCGGAAATCCGGACATAGAATCTCCTGCAGGAACTTTGTTCCATAGAGCGGAATACACCTTCACGTGACAAAGTTGAGCGCAGCACTGCGCACCCAGATTCCGATATATGGTGCGGGAATTTTTTCAAACAGTAACGTCACAATTGCATCCATGATTGTCCCCCTGTGGGCCCTATATCTCGACATAACGCCGGCAACAATCGGTGTCATACTTGGGATTCGCCATCTCCCCGGCCTCTTGTTCGCAATCCATGGTGGCGTTCTTCTGGACCGACTTGGCGCGCGCCCGGTTATGATTGTTTTCGCGGCGGTATCAGTGGTTGTTCCTCTTCTCTTCCCAATTTTCCCCTGGGTGTGGACGATACTGGTCCTCCAGATGGTCTGGGGCTTTGCAACGACGATGACCTGGATGGGCGCACAAACCAGCGTGTCCCAGTTAATGCGGGGAAGCACCCGCCATGCTGCCCGGCTATCAGTCTCTGTTCGACTTGGCATGATTTTTGGACCACCGATAGCAGGGCTCGCATGGGATATTTGGGGGCCGTGGGGTGGTTTTGCCGCAATTTCGGTCTGGGCGCTCGGGCTTCTTGTCTCCTGCCTCTATATACCCACGTTCGATAATGGTGGACTGTCCCCGCAACGCCGCTTTAGGGCGGGTGACCTGATACCGCGAAGTACTGATTATATCGGCGTGCTGCAGATGATGACTGTTCCCGCTATTGCAATCTGTGTTTACCTCAGCGCGACACGGATAGCCAGCTACGGTATCCAGGAATCGTTCTATATCGTGTATTTGGAAACTCTGGGGCTGTCTAAAGCGAACATTGGACTGCTCGCCGGAACGGGGCATTCAGTTCTGGGGGCAATCGGCGCACTTCTGCTTTCGCTTTCGCCAAGGATTCATTCAATGAAAACGGAATTGTACCTTTTTCTTGTAACCCTTTTTGTTGCAGTAATCCTCATATCCATAACACCACTGATGACGCATTTCTGGCCCCTTTTTGCCGCGATCGCACTTCGCGGGTTATTGCTTGGCGTTAATCAACCCCTGATGATTTCTACAATGGCCCGTGCAGCGCCAAAAGATGGGCAGGGCAAGATGGTTGGCCTTCGTACGACAGCAAATCGCGCGGCGTCGACGATTGTTCCGATTGCCATGGGTGGACTGGTGGAAATTATTGGTCTTGAAGAAAGTTTCTATGTGTTGGGAGGTCTCATGGTAACGGCCTGTTTCGGTATTTGGGTTTTTATGCTGCGGTCCCTCTCTCGGGGACAGATCCCGGATTAGGGTGCATCTGGACAAACACAAATTCCAAAATTACGGTTGAATATCTTTCCCGTAGTTTACTCAGAAAGGGTTTTCATGGGCACTGCAAATTTTTATCCGGGAGAAGTTCTGTCCAATGAAGAAATCCGCGTCACGCTTCTCGGGACCGGAACCCCATTTCCAAGACGGGGTCAGGCATGTGCGTCAATGTTTGTCGAAGCCGGGAATGAAAAATTTTTAATTGATTGTGGTTCCGGTGCCCCACAAAACTTCACCTCACTGGAGGTTCCGTTTCCGCTTGTAGACAAGATTTTTGTTACACACCACCATGTTGATCACATCGGGGGGATTGATCACTTCTGGCTTGGTGGCTGGACCTACGGACGGCGCGAAGCATTGAAACTTTGGGGCCCACCAGGAACAGCAAAAATTGTTCAACACCTGCGTGGCATTTATGAATGGGATATTGAAACACGGCTTGATGCGCTTCCTCCGGGGGGGCATGAAATTGAATGTAATGAATACTCGGAAGACGGTGTAATTTATGACCAATTTGACAGTGGTGGCGTGAGAATAACCGCCTTCAAGGTGGTGCATACCGAACCCCAGAACACTTTTGCCATGAAGGTGGAATATCGGAACAGGGTTTTTGTTTTTTCTGCCGATACCAAGAAATGTAATGCCATGATCGAACAGGCGACAGGTTGTGACCTCCTTGTGCATGAGGCGTTTCCACCGGCTGAATTGTATGCTGAAAAATCAAACCGCCCGCTGGAAATTGCAAAGAAAATTTCGGAGGTCTATCACACATCTCCTCGTGAAGCTGGTGAAGTGTTTGCCGAGACGCAACCGCGAATGGCAGTGATCTATCACATGTATAACAATGACGATGTGATAGCACCGGCCCTGGATCAGATTCGTGAGAATTATGACGGGCCTGTAGAGATTGGCTACGATTTGATGGTCATTAATGTAGGTGATGAAATTCGCGTACGTCCCGCTATCGTGTCAGATAAACCGTGGCCGATTGGCAAGACCGCATAGAATTTTCAGCTCCACAACTCCTCTGATGCTCGCTTGGCTCCCTCTGTGAGCGCGGCGAGTTTCGCCCATACAATATCTGGTTCTACAGCTGCCTGCCCAACCCAGGTTCCATAACCACAATCACTGCCTGCAATTACCCGCTCCCGTCCAACCCGTTTTGCGAGACGGATGATACGCTGCGCTATGAGATCCGGGTGTTCTATGAAGTTTGATTTTGATTCAATGACCCCGGGCACCAAAACGGTATCGTCAGGAATTTGTAAATTATCAAATAGTCTGTACTCGTGCGCGTGCCGTGGATTGGCTGCTTCAAATGAGAAACTGGACGCTTTTGCCTTGAACGCGATATCAATGATATCCGCGAGGGGCACATCGCAGTGATGGGGACCCTCATAGTTTCCCCAACACAGGTGCACGCGTACGAGTTCTTTGGGGATATCATCAAGAGAATGGTTGAGCGCCGCGACATGGAGTTCGGCCTGCTTTCGGAAACCGGCCAGGTCTAGGTCCGCGTATTGTATGTGCCTGCCCATAGCGAGATCGGGGCAATCCAGTTGCAGCATAATCCCGGCATCCGTTATGGTTTTATACTCGCTTCGCATCGCATCGGCGATTGCAAAAATGTAAGCCTCAAAGTCGGGGTAGTAGGCGTTCGAGAAAAAAAGCGAGATTACGCCCGGAGATGCTGCTGAAATAAAGGTACCTGAGACCCGCTTGCCGTTGACCGCAGATTTCAGGTTCGCAGCATCGACTTTTGCCGCATTGGGATCAACGAGAGATATTGCCGCGTTACAACCTGGAGTTTTCCGACGTGAACGGCCCGGGTCACTGAATACGCGTTTTTCCATATCAGGAAAATCGGCAATGTCCTGGTAAACAAAACTGTTACTTTCCCCTCCAAATCCACCGAGCCGATCCTTGATATAGGTAGCATAACTCGGCTTGCTGACCTCACCATCGTTAACGATATCGACCCCTGCCGAGATCTGTTTCTCAACAATTTCGACCACAGCTCTGGAAATTCTTGCAGATAACGCTTCAACCTCAACCGGAACCCCGCCTTCCTTGGCAAACATCATTTCAATTAGATCTACAGGTCGAGGGAGGCTGCCGACATGTGTCGTTAGGATGCGATCGGTACTGCGGTACATACAATCATCTCCAGCTGTTTGTTGGGGATTTATTAAAACAAAAACTTAAACAATCGGCAAAAACTCCCTCGCAACAGCTCTTCTGGGAATAATGAAGTTTTCATATGAGCCATTATATTTGATTTACCTTTTGGGGGCGCCACCCATTTAAATAATTGACTGCAAGCATTAAACTTTTGTCACAAATTTAAACCCAGAAATTTCCTGAATGCCAAACTTCCTGACGACTCCTGCTGTCGAACAATATCACCGCGAAGGGTATCTGTTTCCGATTCGTGTTGTGTCACAACAAACGGCTGAGGAGGTTCGTGATCGGCTGGAGGGGCTGGAGAATGAAATGGGTGGGCGCTTCACCGGCATCCACCGTACCAAATTCTATCTTCGGCATCGTTGGGCCTATGAGCTGGCAACGACGCCTGCCATGCTGGATGTCGTGGAAGATTTGATTGGTCCGGATATCCTGCTCTACCACAACACCACCTGGTTAAAAAATGCCGGTGACGAAGGTTACGTAACCTGGCACCAGGATATCACCTATTTTGGCCATGAACCTCCGGAAGTTCTATCGGTCTGGATAGCCCTGACCCATTCGACCGAGGAAAGCGGGTGCATGCGGGTGCTGCCGGGGACCCACAAAGAGGGACCCCTTCCGCTGACGAAACCAGACCTGGATGATAAAAACATGCTTCCGAGTGGACAGCTTGTTGATTTTGATACCACGTCGGTCATGCCTGTCTCAATGGAGTTGAAGCCTGGTGAGGCATCAATTCACCATGCCTGCATGATCCACGGCTCGCTGCCAAACTTTTCAGCAAAGAGGAGAATGGGTGTCACGTTTTGTTACCACGCCGCTGATCTTGCGCAGCGCGGCAAACGCCGGACGAGTGCACTCCTCGTTCGCGGCAAGGACCAATGGGGACACTATGAATTAGAGGAACCCCCGAAAAGTGACAATGATATTCAGGCCATTTCCCGGCATGAGCATGCGGTCTCCCTATACAGAGGTAAAGAAGAGGAACTCGGGAAAAAAACCGTCACCCGTTTCGATTAATTTTTGGCCTTGTCGTATAACACATGACAACCGGGGTCAGCTGCCTGCACAATTAGACGACGCTCTGAAAAACCTGATGGAGCCACACCGTCAGACCCTCCCTATTTTAGGTAGACCTGTCCTTTTGGTTACTGAAATGCCTGCCAGACTTTTTCCGGCGTGGCCGGCATTTCAATTGTTTTTCCGCCGGCGATGGATAGCGCATCATTGATGGCGTTCATGATTGCCGGCATTGCACCAACTGTGCCAGACTCGCCAACACCCTTAACGCCGAGAGGGTTGCGGGCTGTCGGAACTTCATTGGCAGAGATGTTAAATTCGCAAAAATCGTCAGCACGTGGCATGCAGTAATCGAGAAATGAGCCGCTAACCAGCTGTCCCGTATCGCGATCATAATTAACGTCTTCCATTAGAATCTGGCCGGCACCCTGGACAATTCCGCCGTGAACCTGTCCATCAAATAGAATAGGATTGAGGATTGTGCCGGCATCATCCACGGCGGTGTATCTAACCAATCTGACGCTGCCGGTGTCTCGGTCCAGCTCTACTTCGGCCATATGAACACCGTTAGGGAATGTGGGTGCCTGACCCTGGCCCATACCAAATTCACCATGTTCATAGAACCCAGGCTCTATATCAGGCGGCAGTTTCGCTTTCTGGAATGCGGTACGTGCAACTTCGTCCAGTTCGACACTGCGATCCGTTCCGGAGACAGTGAATCGCCCACTGGCATATACGATATCGCTATCCGCGGCTTCAAGAATATGTGCAGCTATACGTGTTCCCTTGGCGATAATCTTGTCTGCGGCTTCAACTACAGCAGAACCGACAAAGACAGCGCAGCGTGCATTGAATGTACCAACGCCCGCCGTAACTTTATCCGTATCACCATATCGATAGGAAACATTTGCCGTATCGATCTCCAGCCGGTCAGCGAGAACCTGTTTGAAGGTGGTGCCGTGGCCCTGCCCGTGATCCATAGCACCGCAAAGGAGGGTAATCCCTCCCGTTGGATCAAAGCGGATTTCCACGTGTTCAAAATTGGTTGTGGCAACCCCGGTGATGCTGTTGGAAATACCAACTCCAAGTATTTTTCCTCTTTTGGCTGCCGCGGAACGCCGCTGGTCAAAATCACGATAATCAGCTGCGGCAAGACAATCATCAAAATTACGAACAAATTCGCCGGAATCATAAACGTCACCGAGGGCAGTTTTGAACGGCAAGGCACTAGCTGGAAGGGTATTACGGCGACGCAACTCGACAGGACTGATTCCAAGTTGCCGCGCTGCAACATCAATAATAACCTCTAGAACATAAACGGGTTCTGGTTTTGCGCCTCCGCGGTACTGTGCATTGGTCATCATGTTGGTTAATCCACCGGTAACCCGGGCATGGATTGCAGGAATATCGTAAACGCCGGCAAGGCCTCCCAGTCCGCTTGTTGCGCAGCCCATGTTGCGATCGTTCGTGTAATAGGCACCAATTGGGACTTTGGTATGGGTCCGCAATCCTGTGATTTTGTATTCGGAATCAAACGCTATTTCGGCATCAACCAATCCACCGCGCGCCTGTTCATCGGTTAGCAGACTCTCCGATCGTTCCGCCATCCATTTCACCGCACCCCCGGTGATTTCCGAGGCCCAAAGTGCGAGTGAATATTCGGGATAACAGCCACCCTTTGTCCCAAACCCACCGCCCATATTGTCACATATTACACGGAGCTTGGTTTGGGGAATTTTGAAAATTCTTCCAGAGATGAGCTGTCGAATTCCATGCACCGATTGCACAGTTGCCCTCAGGGTGTAGCGGTCCTCAAATGCATCGTAGAGTCCAATACAGCCGCGATTTTCTATTGCATTGCCGGCAACTCGATTGACGCAGACCCGGTGGCGTATGATGTGCGTGGCCTGCGTAAAGTGGGTCTCTACGGAAGCCGCGTCTCCGCGTTCGAAGCAGTAAGCTTCATTGTCAGGATTGTCAGGCCATATTGCCGGTGCCCCCTCCGAAAGCGCTTCGTCAACCGAGGCAATCACCGGTAAGGGGTCAAGCTCAATTTCTATGAGCTCAGAGGCATCCTTTGC
>JAYZQT010000012.1:0-40753 GCA_036136335.1 Pseudomonadota bacterium | reverse complement strand
GGCCGGTCGCGCCGCGACCGATCATTACACCTTCTGCTCCTGACTGGGAAAGTGCATTAGATACATCCCTACAGGATTTAATATCTCCATTCACTATTACGGGGATAGAGACAACATCGACAACATTGCGAACAAACTTCCAATTAGCCTTCCCCTCATACATCTGGCTACGGGTACGGCCATGAACAGTCAACATCTGTACACCAGACTGTTCCGCAATCATGGCGAGTTCCGGTGCATTTAAATTATTTTCATCCCAACCCATACGCATCTTTAACGTGACCGGTATGTCGACCGAGGAAACGGTTGCATTAATTATTTTTCGGGCATGCTCCAAGTCACGCATTAGCGCAGATCCCGAAAGCTTGTTGACTACCTTTTTAACCGGACAACCCATATTTATATCGATAATTCTTGCTCCAAGGGCCTCACTCATCCTTGCAGCTTCCGCCATTGAATCCGGATCGCAGCCTGCGAGTTGAACCGAGAGTGGTTGTTCTTCGGCGCAATTTTGAAACATCTGCAAAGTTTTTCGGTTGGAAGCAAGCATCGCTCGACTGGCAATCATTTCTGAAAACACCAGACCGGCGCCCCACCGTTTGACGAGCCGTCTAAACGGCAAATCAGACACACCAGACATTGGCGCCAAAAGAACTGGTGCACTACATTTTACAGGGCCTACTTTGATGGACATTTTTTGGGCAATCCAATGAGAATGCTTAAAAGCCGAGCAAACTAAGGGCAAACCCCACGAAATTCAATTTTGTAGTATGGTTGGTGGGTTGCGCATCAGAAGAAATTCTCCTCCTACTCGCAGGCACAATCGGACAAATTTCGGCGAATCAATATCCGAGCCCCACTGCAATAGCGTAGTACTGATGTTGCAGACCCCGCCGCGGCGATGGAGAGGAGGGGTTCGAATACATAACCCAGCGAAACTCCGGGATATGGACGCCGATAGAACAATATACGAAGACCTGATTGAAAATTCCTAGAGTTGGCTAGTGTCCCAATTTTCTTTACTTTGAAAGAGCACATTAAAAGCTTGGATTACTGTGATGCCACATTGTGCCGCCCTGATACTAGCCGGGGGTTTTGGTTCCCGGGTTGGCGCCAACATCCCGAAGCAATACCTGTTTATCAATGGCAAGTCGGTATTGCGTCGAACGATAGAAATATTTGAGGCACATCCGTTGATCGATAGTATACAGGTGGTCATTGGCGAAATGGATGGTGAGCTTTATTCTAAAACAGTGACGGGCATTGATATTTGCGCTCCTGTGATTGGTGGCAGCACTAGGCAGGCATCAGGATTAAAAGGTCTCGAAACCCTTGAGAGGCTTTCCCCAGACCTTGTTTTAATACACGACGCCGCTCGCCCTCTCGTGGACCATGCTACCATCGATAGGGTGATCAACGGTCTCGAGAAAAATTCTGCGGTTTTACCGGCCATTCCAGTCTCTGATACCCTGAAGCGAAGTACCGGTGTACCGCCGACAGTGGACCACACAATACCACGCGCCGATATATGGTGTGCCCAGACTCCACAAGGGTTTAGATATCATCAGATTTTGGACGCGCATAGACGAAACACGGATCCATCATTAACTGACGATGCCGCAATTGCAGAAAATGCGGGGATAGCAGTAGCCTTAGTTCAAGGAAACAGGAGAAATTTCAAAATTACCGACCAAGAGGATTTCGAACGCGCGGCGCGAGTTATAGCAGGAACCACACCCGACATTCGGATAGGCTCTGGGTTCGACATACACACCTTTGCTGAAGGCAGTCACGTCATTCTTTGTGGAATTAAGCTTAAACATGACCGCGCATTGGCCGGACATTCTGATGCGGATGTCGCAATGCACGCGGTGACTGATGCATTGCTTGGAGCAATCTCCGCTGGTGATATTGGCAGACATTTTCCACCTGGTGATAAAAAATGGCGGGGAGCGAAATCACGGATTTTCCTCGAACACGCAAACAAACTTGTTATCCATCGCGGTGGACAGATTGGAAATATTGACCTGACAATCATCTGTGAGGCACCACAGATTTCACCTTATGCAAAACAGATGGTCAATTCACTTTCTGGTATCCTCAACATTGACTCTTCTCGCATTAATATTAAAGCCACTACCACCGAAACCCTTGGGTTTACCGGTCGTCGAGAGGGCATTGCAGCACATGCGTCCGTCACGGTGCGGCTCAGCTAACGAATGAAAACTGGTGTTTTGCCCCGTGGACTTTCAGTTTGGCATCCGGCCACAATTCTGTCGACATGGTGGTGGAGTGGTCTACTACCCGGCGCACCCGGGACATGGGGGTCAGCGGCAACGCTGCCCTTTGCCTGGCTAATCGCGAGCCAGTTGGGCAGCAGTTATCTTATAGTTGCGGCCGGCTTGGCGTTTGTAGGCGGATTATGGGCGTCCAGCATTTTTCTTTCGTATGGTGACGAGAAAGACCCTGGCGCCATTGTTATTGACGAAACCGCCGGGCAGTTCCTTACCCTTGCGTTTGTACCTTTAAACATTTGGTGGTATGCGGCAGCTTTCGTTCTTTTTCGTGTTGCCGACATTTTTAAACCGTGGCCTGCATCTCTAGCCGACAAGCGTTCGGGCCCCTTTGCTTTAATGGTGGACGACATAGTTGCCGCCCTCTATGCGTTAGCCGTTCTATACTCAATTGAACGTATTCTGGGCGGATAAGATATTGAACGCCACTATCGAAGATCGTGCCACAGAGGTCATACACCTGTGCCGCGACCTCGGGCTTACAATTGCAACGGTAGAATCCTGTACCGGAGGCCTTGTAGCGGGAACGCTTACCGGGGTCCCGGGATCCTCCAGCGTGATCGACCGCGGTTTTGTTACGTACACAAATGAATCCAAGTCGGAGCTTGTCGGTGTTGGCGCCGAATTGTTTGCTCGGGTAGGTGCAGTAAGCGAAGAGGTTGCTCGAGCTATGGCAGCTGGCGCGCTCGCCCACTCTATCGCAGACATAGCTGTCGCCACGACGGGCGTTGCCGGACCGGGCCAAAGCGAGAATAAACCAGCGGGTCTCGTTCATGTCTGTGCCACCCGTCGGAATGGCTCAGCTATCCACGAACAATGCCATTTTCCCGGAAACCGAAGGGAAGTACGGGAGGCATCTGTTCTTAAGGCATTCGATTTGATTGAAGCGCTTACATGAGCCTTCGAGAACGCGTGGCCGGTGTGGATTTTTCGGGCGCGCGGGACGCGGGTCGCCATATTTGGATTGCCGAAGGCTATTGGACGGCAAAAGGTTTACAAATCGACTCCATACGCAAGGCGATGGATCTACCGGGGGGTTCGCCTAATTTAACACCTGCGCTTAGCGCCCTGGTTGCTCACATTTTAACACTTTCTGACACTGTTGCTGGTTTTGACTTTCCGTTCAGCATTCCGCAAAAACTTATTTTTGATAAAACGTGGTTGGGGTTCCTTAGTGAATTTTTCACGAACCATCCATCAGCAGATACCTTTCGCAAATTTTGCCAGGATCTAACCAACGGCAGAGAGGTAAAGCGGGAAACCGATATCAAATCGCGCGCTCCCTGGTGTGTTTATAATCTGCGGTTGTATCGCCAAACATGGGCAGGCATCAGCAGCGTCCTTGCACCCCTAATTTTAGGCGGGCATGCTCGCGCTATACCCATGCAAAAGCCCGAGAACGGCCTGCCTATTCTTGCCGAGGTTTGTCCGGCATCATTTTTGAAAAAAAGGAACCTCTATTCATCATACAAAGGTAACGGCAAAGTTTCCGAAAAGGCACGTTCAAAAATTGTTAGTACGCTTACCAGCAGGTGTGAACTGGCAGACCTGCGACCTTCTCTTCGCAGAATCATGGTTCAGGACAATTGTGGGGACGCTATCGATTCTGTAATAGCTGCTATTGCGGCTTCAGCTATTAGCAATCCCTCCCCTGTCGATGTTCTTAATAGGATCGAGGGTCGTGTTTATTTCTAGGAAAATCGCTCTGCTGCGCGGATTTCAAACGCTGAGACCATGCGGCGAACTGCTTCAAAAAATAACGGTTCCATAATTAACTTAAGAAATCGCGACCGGAATTCAAAGTCGATGAAAAAGCAAACTTCACATCCCCCGTCATTCGGGATGAAGCGCCAGCGATTCTGCAAGTAACGAAACGGTCCATCAATGTACTCCACATCTATCTGTTTTTTGGGTGTCAACGTCACTTGCGAAGAAAACTTCTCTCGTAGCATCTTGAAGCCAACGGTCATGTCTGCATCAATAATATTACCGCTTCGGTTTTTGACCACTAAATCGATACACCACGGTAGAAATTCTGGATATTCCTCTATACTTGAAACTAGCTCAAAAAGCTGTTCCTGAGTGTGTGGCAGCAAGCGTGTTTCAGAATGCCTCACCATAACCCATAACCAACTATTCAGATAATGGTATAGACAACCGCGCCGCCCGCATTTCGGCGAAATCGCTGTCCGCGTGATAAGATGAACGCGTTAACGGAGATGAAGACACCTTCAGGAAACCTTTCCCATGAGCAATCCTTCGAAAACTCTCAAATTCCCCCGGGGCAACAAAGCGATCTATTGGATGATGTTTTATAGTCGGCTGTAAATACTGACCAATTGTCAGAAAATCCACGTCGGCCGCCCTCAGGTCGTCCATCACCTGCAATACCTCTTCCTTTCCTTCACCGAGGCCAACCATAATGCCTGATTTTGTAAAGATCGTCGGGTCAAGTTGTTTGACTTCATGAAGCAATCTCAGTGACCCGAAGTAACGCGCACCCGGCCTTACAGCTGTATAGAGACGCGGAACAGTCTCAAGGTTATGATTGAAAACATCGGGATGTTCAGCGACAACAACTTCAATCGCATTTTCTTTTTTCTGAAAATCTGGTGTCAAAACCTCTATGGTTGTCTTTGGCGCTTTCTCGCGCACAAAGCGTATCACATTAGCAAAGTGCCTCGCTCCGCCGTCCTCCAGGTCGTCCCGATCGACGGATGTAATTACAACGTGCGTCAGTCCTAATTCCACCACAGCCATCGCGATATTTTCCGGCTCACTTTGGTTCAATTCTTTAGGAATACCCGTTGCAACATTGCAGAAGGCGCAAGCCCGGGTGCAAACATCGCCCATAACCATAAAAGTGGCGTGTTTTCGGGCCCAGCACTCACCAATATTGGGGCAAGAGGCCTCTTCACAGACCGTGTTAATACTCAACTTCCGCATCAAGTGTTGGGTCTCGCGGTAAACGGGCGATGTCGGAGCCCTGACACGAAGCCAAGGTGGCTTGCCCTGGATGGGGTTATCAGGCCTATGTGCCTTTTCAGGATGGCGTATACGCACGGAATTAACAGCCTCTACGATCTGCTCAGACATGGATGGCACGATCATAAGCATCAAGTACTGCCTCATACATCATTTCCGACAATGTCGGATGGGGAAATACGGCAGCCATTAGTTCCGCTTCTGTAGTTTCCAGAGTCTTCGCCACCATATAGCCCTGGATTAGTTCAGTTACATCCGAGCCCAACATGTGGGCCCCAAGAAGCTCTCCTGATTGCCCATCGAATACGGTTTTAACAATGCCCTCGCTGTCCCCAAGTGCTATTGCCTTGCCGTTTGCGGCAAACGGAAACCGCCCAACCCTTACCTCATAACCGGCTTCCCTGGCTGCAGACTCAGTCATGCCGACACTCGCAATCTGCGGGCGCGAGTATGTGCAGCCTGGAATGAGCGACTTGTCCAAAGGGTGAATATTTTTACCAACAAGCTTTTCGACGCAAATCACAGCTTCGTGACTTGCCTTGTGGGCCAGCCACGGAGGGCCCGCGAGATCTCCAATTGCATAAACTCGAGGTTCATCAGTCTCCATCCATTCATTCGTGACGACGTGATTATCTTTAATCTGGACCTGCGTGTTTTCCAGCCCAATCTGTTCTACATTACCCGTAATACCGACTGCCAGTATCACCCGGTCAACAGTCAGCTCAACCGATGTTTTACTCACTCTCTCTGCATTCACGGTTACACTGTCTTCATTTAGTTTCAAAGAGGTGGCCTTCGCGTCGGTATGGATCACGATTCCTTGGTTTTCAAAGGCTTTCCGCGCGGCCGCGGATATTTCCTCATCCTCCGAAGGTAAAATACGATCCATTACCTCGAGCACTGTCACGTCTGCCCCAAGATCGGAAAAAAAGCTTGCAAACTCTATCCCTATCGCCCCTGAACCAATAACCAGAAGAGCCTTGGGCATCGTCTTCGGAACCATTGCATCCCTGTAGGTCCAGATCAGTTTGCCGTCGGCCTCTATCCCTGGCAGGGAACGTGCCCGGGCACCAGTGGCGAGAATAATGTGCCTAGCGTGTATTTCCGAAATTTTGCCTTCCGCGTCAGTAACCTTAACCTTGCCCTGGCCCAAGAGTTCACCCTTGCCCATCACGACGTCGATACTATTCTTTTTTAGAAGATAGCCGATACCTTCGTTAAGTTTTTTAGCCACCGATCGTGACCGCTCCACAATTTTTTTAATATCAACAGTAACTTCCTTGACCGACAACCCGAATTCTTCTGCATTGTCCAACATATGTTTTAGCTCGGAAGAGCGGAGTAACGTTTTTGTGGGAATACATCCCCAATTGAGACAAATTCCTCCAAGATGTTCACGTTCTATCAATACAACGTTCATTCCCAGTTGGGCTGCCCGGATTGCCGCGACATATCCACCCGGACCACCACCAACTACGATCAGATCAAATTCAATCTCTGACAAGAAAACGCCTTTCTCCGGTTTCGAAATTCCGTTCACAAAACCTCATAGAAGCATCAATGCAGGGTTTTCAATATTTTGTTTAATTGCCGCCAGAAGAGCGGCCGCAATTGCGCCATCAACCACCCGGTGATCAACCGATAGGGTACAGGTCATGACAGTCGCAGGAACTATCTCTCCCTCTTTCACAACCGGGCGCGGTTCAGCCGCTCCCACCGCAATAATACATGCGTGAGGTGGGTTGATGATGGCGTCAAACTGCTTAACACCAAACATTCCCAGATTCGACACCGAGAATGATCCACCCTGATATTCGCCCTGCGTAAGATTACCTTCCCGTGCGCGCTCTGCGAGGTCTTTCATGTTAGTCGAAACCTGTTTTAAACCTTTCCCTTCCGCCTCCCTGATGATCGGTGTAACAAGGCCTCCTGGAATTGCGACCGCCACTGCAATATCAGCACTATAAAAACGCCGGATTTCTTCATCGTTTTCGTAAGCCACATTAGCATCCGGCACTTCCATCAATGCCAGAGCACAGGCACGAATTACAAAATCATTAACCGAAATCCTAACCTCATCCTGTGACTCATTCAGCGCCAACTTGATTTTCAGCAGTTCATCCAACTCACAATCCATTGTCAGATAGAAATGCGGCACCTGTGTTTTTGATTCACTCATGCGCTGCGCAATGACCTTCCGCATTGTCGAAAGCTTTTCGACTTCACTAAGGTCTGGCTCAAGTGAGCTGTATGTTGCCAATACGGTACGCTCGTTCCCAGCTACAATTAAGGAATCAATATCTCGCTTGACTATCCGACCTTCAGGACCTGAACCCGTTACTGTACCCAAATCAATTTCCGCCTGTGCGGCCATCTTTCGAGCAAGCGGACTGGCAAACAGGCGTGTTTCCCTATCCGTTTCAGCCTTCGCAGTACCAGGAACAGACATGTCAGCAGGAGCGGATAACTGCTCCGTCAAATCGCTTTTCACATCCGCTTTTGTGATCTTCCCTTGTGCGCCCGACCCTGAGAGACCCTTGAGATCAACGCCGGACTGTTCCGCCAATCGGCGGGCTACTGGTGTCGCGGATGGCTCTGTCTTGGAAGATTTCGTTTTTGCCGGCATCACTGGTTCAACCGAGGGAAAACCCGAATCCTCCAAAGCAACAATTTCAGCTGCGCTTTCTCCAGCCTCCAACAAAACCCCAATTACCTGGTTAACAGCTACCGCTTCTGTGCCATCATGAACGAAAATTTTGCCGAGAACGCCCTCATCCGCGGATTCCACCTCCATCGTGGCTTTGTCGGTTTCAATTTCAGCGATTATTTCACCCGGATGGACTGCATCACCTTCTTTCACGTGCCATTTGGCAAGGTTTCCCTCAGTCATAGTAGGTGAAAGAGCTGGCATGAGAATTTTGATAGCCAAAATTAGACCCCCGTTTATCTATCCCAAATAACAAACGGATTTCGCCGCCCGAGTTATATCCGCCACCTGCGGAAGTGCCAATTTCTCGAGGTTGGCCGCATATGGCATCGGTACGTCAGCCGCACAAACCCGGGCAACTGGTGCATCAAGCCAATCAAATGCCTTTTCTGTAATGACTGCAGAAATCTCCGACCCCATCCCGGCAACCGGCCAACCCTCCTCCACAGAAACAATCCGGTTTGTTTTCATGACAGAATTAACAATCGTTTCGGTATCCAATGGGCGTAACGTTCGTAGGTCTATAACTTCCGCGGAAATTTCCTCTTTGGCCAACTCATCCGCAGCTTCCAATGCATGGCCTACCATTATCGAAAAAGCGGTAAGGGTAACGTCAGAGCCCTCCCGGGCAACCCTGGCTTCGCCAATAGGAACAGTCCAGTCCGGATCATCCGGCACATCGAAGGTCTGTCCGTACAAGATTTCATTTTCGAGAAATATAATCGGGTTTGGGTTTCGGATTGCCGATTTCAGCAACCCCTTTGCATCTGCTGCGGAATATGGGGCAATAACATAAAGGCCCGGCACGTGGGCATACCAGCTTGCGTAGCATTGGGAGTGCTGAGCGGCCACCCGGGCGGCCGCGCCGTTAGGACCCCGAAAAACCGCGGGACACCCCATCTGTCCGCCCGACATATAATTTGTTTTTGCAGCCGAGTTAATTAGTTGATCCATTGCCTGCATCGCAAAATTAAAAGTCATGAACTCGACGACGGGCTTTAAACCGGCAAACGCCGCACCGACGGCAAGCCCTGTGAAGCCATGTTCCGTGATTGGCGTATCTATCACCCGTCCTTCACCAAACTCCTCTAAAAGCCCCTGACTTACCTTGTATGCGCCCTGATACTCGGCGACTTCCTCACCCATCAGGAAAACATTCTCATCCCGTCGCATTTCTTCCGCCATGGCATCGCGCAATGCTTCCCGCACGGTCAAATTGCTGGTTGGGCTGGAAAATTCCCCTACCGGTACTGAGGCCTCCTCTGACGGAACAGATGTGACTGTCTCTTCTATGATCTCCGACGTCGGAGGCGAAACGGATATCGGTTTGCCGATAACGACGCCCTCGGCTTGCTCTCCTTCCTCAAACAAAACGCCAATCACAGCGTTAACCTCGACGTTTTCACTTCCCTCCAACACAAGAATCTTGCCCAAGATCCCTTCGTCGGCAGCCTCTACCTCCATAGTGGCCTTGTCAGTCTCAATTTCGGCAATAACATCACCTGGTGAAACGGTGTCCCCCTCGCCCTTATGCCATTTGGCAAGGTTGCCTTCGGTCATGGTCGGGGACAGTGCTGGCATTAATATATCTATGGACATGTTTTAATTTCTCCCCATCAGCCGTCCACCAACACATCCGAATAAAGTTCTTTCGAATCCGGTTCCGGACTTTCCTGGGCAAACTCTGCCGCCTCCGAGACAATTGCTCGGATATCATTGTCTATTTTCTTTAGATCTTGTTCAGTACCCTTGCCTCCATCAATTATTGTTTTTCTTAAATTGACGATTGGGTCATGTAGGTCTCGCATTTCGGATACCTCGGCCTTGGGCCTGTATTTTGCGGGATCCGACATCGAATGACCCCGGTAACGATAGGTCATCATTTCCAATATATAGGGGCCCTTTCCATTACGGCAGTGCCTCACCGCTTTTTGCGCAGAATCCCTTACGGCCAAAACGTCCATACCGTCTACTTGTATACCTGTGATTCCGCAGGGTTCTCCTAATCGGTAGAGTTCCTTGGTTGCTGAGGCACGATCCACAGATGTTCCCATTCCGTAGCGGTTATTTTCGATTATATAAATTACAGGAAGGTTCCATAACACCGCCATATTGAAAGCTTCATGTACCTGTCCCTGATTGACCGCACCGTCACCCAGATAAGTTAACGAAACGCGATCCGTCTGTTGGTATTTCGCCGCGAACGCCAGCCCGGTACCGATCGGTACTTGGGCGCCGACTATGCCATGCCCCCCAAAAAAATTTCTCTCTCTCGAAAACATGTGCATCGAGCCACCCTTGCCTTTGGAATAACCCCCGATACGGCCCGTTAATTCAGCCATGACACCCTTCGGATCCATTCCACAGGCCAACATATGCCCATGGTCCCTGTAACTGGTAACCACCGCGTCCCGTTCTTCGATGGCCGCTTGCATACCAACTACCACCGCTTCCTGACCGATATAAAGATGGCAAAAACCCCCGATCAAACCCATGCCATACATCTGCCCTGCGCGTTCTTCAAATCGCCGAATCAACAGCATATCCCCGTAATATCCCAAAAGTATGTCCGGAGAGGCTAAAGAATTATTTTTCGCTTTTCTGGGCTGGGTCTTTTTACTTGAATGACCACCCTTAGATTGAGCCGGTTTCGCCATGGGTCCCCCAATGCACTTACGTGCATATACTCACATTCTGTCTTTCCACGAAAAATAGAATATAGAAACTAGCAAAGCTCGCAACCGCGACCTAAGTACATATCTGTCTTTTATTGTCCAAAAGATATAAGATTATTACAAAGGGACCGGAGCTTGCAAACTACCAAACATTAAACTAGGGCTCTTTAAAAATAACAATGAACTCATCTGATTTCATCAGGCCCGTCATGACACGGGTACGTTCATCAAGCATGTCCCGATCTAAATGCGCCGTGCGAAGCAATTCAATATGGTGTTCAAACTTCCGACGTACCATCTTCGTTTCATTTAAGGTCTGTTTTGCTGAGTTTACCTGCTTTTGCAAGTGCATCCACGCTATTATTCCCCTATCCCCCTGAAAAGCTTGAACGAGAAAATAACAAACAAACAATGCGCCCACGATCGGAAAAATCATACGGCGGGACCGGCGTTTGATTTCGTGTGCGATGCTCATCTTCAAATCGAATCATAAATCATTTGTCCAGGTCAAGTAAAAACTTGTCAAATAACAGGCAATAAGAGGCTGGAGACACCGAAACAGCTAACTTTGATCTATCGACAGACATTAGTTTGGATTAACTAGGGTAAAATAGTGTTGCCCGCGTAATTCGCCGCTGAGCCAAGTTCTTCTTCTATCCTTAGGAGCTGATTATATTTAGCGAGACGATCAGATCTTGCTAGCGAACCTGTTTTGATCTGGCCACAACCTACAGCGACCGCCAAATCGGCTATCGTTACATCTTCGGTTTCGCCTGACCGATGCGACATGACTGTTGTATAGGAAGCCTTATGGGCAACGTCTATTGCGGCAAGCGTTTCCGTGAGCGATCCCACCTGATTTACCTTAACCAAAATTGAATTAGCAGCGCCCTGCTCGATGCCCTTTATCAGCCTCGCGGTATTAGTAACAAACAAATCATCACCCACGAGCTGTACCTTATCTCCAATCGAAGCGGTAAGCATCTTCCAACCATTCCAGTCATCCTCAGCTAAGCCATCTTCGATGGAAATGATCGGATAGTTTTCGCACAGAGTTGTGTAATACCCAGACATTTCTCGTGCTGAAAATACTTTTTGTTCCCCTTCAAGGTGGTAGCAATCATTTTCAAAAAATTCCGTTGAAGCAACATCGAGAGCAATATAGACGTCTTTACCAGGCTGCAACCCAGCATCAATGATAGCCTGCATTACGAAGTCAATCGCATCACGGGTCCCGCCCAGGTCAGGAGCGAACCCTCCTTCATCGCCGACGTTTGTGTTGTAACCCGATTGTGACAGTTTGGAGCGCAGCGAATAAAAAATTTCTGCTCCCCAGCGCAGTGCATCGGCAAAATTTAGGGCACCCACCGGCATTACCATAAATTCCTGAAAATCAATCGTGTTGTCGGCATGAACGCCACCGTTGAGGATATTCATTAGTGGTACGGGTAAAACACGCGCCGATTCCCCGCCCACATATCTATAAAGCGGTAACTCTGCATCTTGAGCCGCGGCCTTCACCAGGGCGAGGCTGACACCCAGGATAGCATTCGCTCCTAATCGACTTTTGTTTTCGGTGCCGTCAAGCTCAATCATCTTTTTGTCGAGAAGGACCTGTTCGTCGGCATCCATCCCTACCAAAGCCTCAAAGATCTCATTATTCACTGCCGAAACCGCATTTAAAACACCTTTTCCTCCATATCTATTTTTGTCTCCGTCTCTAATTTCCACTGCTTCATGCGCACCGGTAGAGGCCCCGGAGGGAACGGAAAATCGCCCAGAAACACCGGTTTCAAGGTCTACTTCCACCTCAACAGTAGGATTTCCACGAGAATCGAGGATCTCACGAGCATGGATGTTAACAATCGCAGACATATGGTCTTCCTAACAAAATGACTTGTTTACGTGCGGATGCATTTTCCTAACATTTTTTCCCACAATGCGACGCCGCCGGTAAATTTAAATATTAATTGGGTTTGTTTTCGCGACACGATCAATTTCGAATAAAGTTTCCAAAATGATACTGAGTGAATTTAAAGGTACCATATTAGGACCATCGGACGGCGCTTTATCAGGATCCTGGTGGGTTTCCAAAAAAATGGCCGCAATCCCGATGGCTGTTGCAGCCCGGGCAAGAACAGGTACAAATTCCCTTTGACCACCGGAAGACGTCCCCTCCCCGCCCGGTTGCTGGACGGAATGGGTAGCGTCAAACACCACCGGTAGGCCCGTCCGCGAGAGTATTGGAAGCGAACGCATGTCAGAAACTAGGGTGTTGTAACCGAACGAAGAGCCCCTTTCGCAAACCATAATTCGATTGTTGCCGGCAGCGATAGCCTTATTTACAACATTTTCCATATCCCAAGGGGCAAGAAATTGACCCTTCTTTATATTTAATGCACGGCCTGTTTCCGCAGCTGCGATAACCAAGTCAGTCTGTCGGCATAAAAATGCTGGTATTTGCAGTACATCAACAACTTCTGCGACGGGGGCACATTGATCAGGTAGATGAACATCGGTCAAAACAGGACATCCATGAGTTTCACGTACTTCTGCAAGGATTGGCAAACTTTCCTTGAGGCCAAGCCCTCGCGCGCTCCCTAGAGATGTACGATTAGCCTTATCAAAGGACGACTTGTAAATCAGATTAATACCAATTTTTGAGACGATTTCGACAAGTGCACCAGATGTCTCCAAAGCATGATTACGGCTTTCGATAGCGCAGGGACCAGCGATTAGAACAAGTGGTTTGTCATTCGCGACGGTAATACCGTTTATATCTAGCTGAATAGCTTCGTTCATACCCTACACCAACCTTGAATGTTGAACCGCCGCACTAATGAACGAGCGAAAAAGGGGGTGTGGTGCAAAGGGCTTGGATTTAAGTTCAGGATGAAACTGCACACCGACGTACCAGGGGTGGCTAGGGATTTCGATGATCTCAGGTAATATCCCATCGGGTGACAGGCCCGAAAAACAAACTCCAACCGCTTCCAGTCTTTCTTTATAATCCACATTTACTTCGTAACGGTGTCGGTGTCGTTCACTGATCTGGTCGCTATCATAAATCCGCTTGACCAGAGAATTCGCCGAAAGCATGCAATCATACGCCCCAAGCCGCATGGTACCGCCCAAATTGTTACCAAGATCTCGACGCTCGACCGTTCTGCCGTGCGTCCATTCAGTCATTAATCCTATAATGGGTTCTTCGCATTCACCAAATTCTGTCGACCCTGCATTCTCAATGTCAGCCAAGTTACGTGCCGCCTCTATAACCGCCATCTGCATTCCAAAACATATGCCTAAGTAGGGAACGTTGTGTTCCCGGGCAAATCTTGCGGCGGCTATCTTTCCTTCGGCGCCACGCTCTCCAAATCCACCGGGAACCAGAATCCCACCAACATCAGACAAAATCTGCACCGCGTCTTGGGTTTCAAAACGTTCGGACTCTATCCAGTTCATGTTTACCCGGACGTTGTTAAATATCCCACCGTGATCCAGTGCCTCGGCCAGAGATTTGTATGAATCGAGCAGGTTCGTGTACTTGCCAACAACAGCAATGGTCACTTCGTCGTCAGGGTTTTTTACCCTTTTAACAATATCCCTCCAGCGGTCCAAATCTAGGGAGTTCTCAATGTCTTTAAGCCGAAAATGTCGTGCCAACTGACGTTCCATACCACGCTCGTTGTAGCTGATTGGTACTTCGTAAATCGTTTCAACATCTGGGGCACTAATCACGTTTTCCACAGGAACGTTACAAAAAAGACCAATCTTGTGGCGTTGCTCCGGCGGGATGTCATGTTCACATCGGCATAGGATCATGTCCGGCTGAATTCCAACACTTTGGAGTTCTTTGACCGAATGCTGGGTCGGCTTGGTTTTGAGTTCCCCAGCGGAGGCCAAATAGGGCACCAACGTCAGATGAACAAACATCGATCTTTCAGGACCGAGTTCATTTCCAAGTTGTCGGATTGCCTCAAGAAACGGAAGACTTTCGATATCACCAACGGTACCGCCAATTTCACACATAACAAAATCTTCATTGGTGATATCGTTCAAAACAAATTCTTTGATTGCGTCCGTTACATGGGGAATGACCTGAACGGTTGCCCCCAAATAATCACCCCGACGCTCTTTTTCTATTACACTTGTATAAATTCGGCCGGTCGTAACATTATCGCTGCGGCGGGCGGAAACCCCGGTAAAACGCTCATAATGCCCAAGATCAAGATCAGTTTCAGCGCCATCATCAGTGACAAAGACTTCCCCGTGTTGGGTCGGGCTCATTGTACCAGGATCCACATTCAAATACGGGTCAAGCTTGCGTAGCCTTACGCTGTAACCGCGCGCTTGAAGAAGTGCGCCGAGTGCTGCAGAAGCCAAACCCTTACCTAGTGAGGAGACCACGCCGCCGGTGATGAAAACAAACCGCGTCATGGACCGACAGTCTACAGCATTTCGACTATAGAATGGAAGCGGTCGGTTACCAAAAACGCTGAAAACTGATTCGCTGACTCTAAATTACTTGGCGAGTGGCACCGACGGACCTGAAGGGATTTGTGGCGCCTGCAGAGGCTTATTAATTTTTGCCCCGCCAGAACTTCCATCCAGTATAGATTTGGGCGCATTGCTCGAAGACGATAAAATGGCCAGGGTAAGGCTGCTTGCAATAAAGCATGCGGCCACCACGCCCGTTGCGCGGGTAAGGAGACTGGCTGATCCACGGGACGTCATAAGACCACCCATTGTTCCACCACCCATTCCCAGCGCACCGCCCTCACTGCGCTGAACGAGCACGATCCCGACCAGAGATAGAGCCAGAAGCAGGTGGATTATAAGGATTACTTCAATCATCAGTGCCCAAATGTCATTTAGCGAGGCAGGTGTAATAGGTAAACCACGTTTTGGAAAGGTTTTTCCTTGTGTTCCTAGGGACAGCCTTCAGCAATTGCCAAGAAATTATCTGGTTTCAGGCTAGCCCCTCCCACAAGAGCGCCATTTACGTTCGGAACCGCGAGTATTTCAGCGGCATTCTCAGGTTTTACAGAACCACCATACAGAATACGCAATTCCCCAGGGTTATCCATCAACTCGGAAATGGCAATGCGAATTCCCAAATGGACTTCCGCTATGTCATCCGGAGTTGGTGTTTTTCCCGTCCCTATCGCCCACACTGGCTCATACGCCACAACCGTGTTTTGTGGTTGCGAAGCCTCCGGCAATGACTCTCGTAACTGTCGAACGACCCTATCGACTGCATTTCCAGTTTCTCGCTGTTCTAGTGTTTCCCCAACACAAATTAAAGCTATTAACCCACCCTTCTGCGCTGTTTTCGATTTATCCCGTACAACTGCATCAGTTTCTCGGTGGTTAGAACGCCGCTCAGAATGACCTGCGATAACGTAAGTGCAACCAACATCCATAAGCATGCCCGCTGACACATCACCGGTGTGTGGACCCTGTGCCGTCGCGTGGCAGTCTTGCCCACCGAGTGCTATCGGTGTTGATTGGATAACCTCACCTACAACGGTCAGCAGCGGTGCCGGTGGACACAAAAGTAAATCAAACCGGTCGCCGATGTTACTTGCAAACCTCCCCGCTAGATCGCGAGCAAACTCCGAGGCGAATAGCTTTGTCCCGTGCATTTTCCAGTTTCCGGCAATTAACGGTCTAGGTGTTATTTTCATCCACGGCCCTGACTACTTGTGCAAATTTCGTTCCTTACTTCCTAGCACAGGTCTCCAGATCAACCAATTCGCGCTGATCTGGAGTTTTCGCCTTTCTGTTGCTGGTATCTGGTGCGGTCCCTATGATGCCACGCATTTCTGGATCAGAAACGGATAATTTTGTAGGGGCTGGAAAACAGGATGTTATTGGAAGGCATGAAGAAAGGCGTGGGAAAAATCGTAATGATTTTTCTTGCCTCATTGTTGATCCTGAGCTTTGCGGTCTGGGGTGTTGGCGACATGGTTGGTGTAATTTCTAATCCCGACGAGATAGCATCTATATCTGATACAAAGATCACCCAAAGAGAATTTCAGAAGCAATTTCGCCGAGAAATGCAAAATATTCGTGCTAGGTTAGGCCCTATCGACGCGGAGCAGGCGAGAAACCTCGGAATAGCTAATGCCACGGTTAAAGGACTGATTGACCGTCGGCTTCTCGATCTTCAAGCAAAGGATATGTCCCTTTTGATTAGCGATGATCAAATTCTGCGGAAAATTCGCCAGGAACCGGCGTTTCGAAATAAAAGTGGTGAATTCGATGAGACTGTCTTTCGAACTACACTCGCCAACAACGGTCTCAATGAAGCGACATATGTAGCATCTCTGCGTGGCGATACTCAGCGGGATTATGTAACGGGAATCATAACTGCTGGGGCAGTTGCACCACCCCAACTTACGGGCCTTCTCTTCCGATATCAAAATGAAAGTCGGGTCGCCGAAGTCATCCGTATTAAACGAAAACCACTTGGACGAATAGACGGACCCACTGAAAAGCAATTACAGTTCTACCTCGACACTAACCCCAAAATGTTTATGGCCCCGGAATTTCGCCGCCTTACCGTTTTATACCTTGACCCGGCAGTGATGGCTAAGGAGCTTTCTCCATCGGAAGACCGCATACGCGAAGAATACGAAAACCGATTGAGTTCCCTGTTCGAACCCGAAGAAAGGCAACTCGAACACTTGGTGGTCAAAGAACAGAGAACCGCCAGAAAGGCACACGCTGCCCTATCCAGTGGTCAAACGTTTAAAGCCGTAGCGAAGAAATACATTAGCACTCCATCACAGGATACGGGTCTTGGATTCGTTAAACAAAAAGACCTTCTCCCGACATTGGCTAAAACCGTATTTGCCCTCCCAGTAAATAAGCTTTCAAAGCCAACCAAGTCACCTCTTGGATGGCACATATTGCGGGTAACCGAAATTAAACCGGGACGTGAGCCCAAGCTCAAAGAAGTTCGTGAGAAAATAGCGAACGGGCTCGCAACTGAACTCGCGCTCGATGATCTCGTGAAACTTTCCTACAAGATAGAAGATACGTTGGCCGGCGGCGCCTCGATCGAAGGCGTCGCTAGAGAAATCGGACACAGAATCACGCAAACACAATTCATGGACGGCTCTCGCAAACTTGCGTCGGGTAGCAAAGCAAGCGGGATACCGGACGACCCGCTCTTCATACGAACCGCGTTCTCCGTGGGGAAGGGAGTTACCAGTGATCTCGTGGAAACATCCAACGGAGGCTTTTTTATGGTCCGTGTCGACCAAATCAAAGTTCCTGAGAAACAAACGCTCGGCAAGGTCCGTAATGAGGTGGAGCACGCCTGGAAATTCTCAAAGCAAAATGAACGTGCCAAGGCAACTGCGCAACAGGTTTCTCAAAAAGCCAAACGGGGATTGCCGTTAGCGAAAATTGCAAAGCCCATGGGTTTGATAGTCCAAACGAGCAAACCAATTTCCCGCCTTAGTGCTAGCGCTAATTCCCTTGTGCCTCGTTCTCTAATGAAGGACTTCTTCACGGCAAAACCCGGTGAAATTTTGATGGGACAAACTCTAGACGGTTATGCTATTGCTCGCGTACAAAATGTACTAGCGGCGCCTTCGGGCAGGCCCAATAGTGACTTTAATCGACTACAGAAATCCCTATCCGCCGTAATTTCCAAGGATGTACTACAGCAATACACAATGGCGCTACGTCAGCAATATTCGGTATCGATCAATCAGGCAGCTCTGGACGCTTATTTTGCCGACCGAAAGTAAGGTCCGCGGTCATTCTATGCGTTAAAGCCTCGGGTTTAATCGGACACTTCCGACCCGGTTTTGGCCTGACTCCGAACGATTTCACGTCGTCCCCGCGGATCAACTAGAACAATTGACTCTTCAGCTTGGCGGTCTGGGATTTCCCAATATGTTTTTAGAAGTCTGTCTTTTTCTGCTCCCCCAACAACGCTGAAACCATTGTTTTCATAAAACCAAATGGCCCAGCGCGCGGCTGACCACGTTCCTATAAGGAATGGGCGGTTAACACCGAATTTTAGGTTGTTAAGTAATGCTGTGCCAATCCCCCGTTTCTGTCGATTAGTGCGAACATATGCATGACGGATCAACATGACATCTTGGCGAGCCTCTACACCCATAACGCCGATGATGTTGCCTCCGATTTCGGCTCCCGAAAATTTAATACCGGAGACAATCGCATGTCGAAGTTCATCTGACGACATATAGGGTTCTCGCCATAGATCGGTAGGTATCACACCCTTATATGCTCTGGCTCCATCGTTAATGATTGCAAGAATGGTTTCCAGATCCGACATTCGACACAAACGTATCAAGCTACACTCCAAATTTTCAGGTCAGCAACACTATAATGATGAAACAATGGCTACCAGCGTAAAACTGACAAACGAAACGAAGTCGTACTCCCAAATGATGCGTCCTCCCATATTCCCACAACCGCAGTTCCCCTTGACAAAGTGCAACAGATTCCAAACGCCATTTTTCACCCCTGCAAACCATTCAGTACGCAAATGCACAAAATCGTTTCTTATGCAAAAGATTGAGCGTATTAACGCGGTTTGCTAGGACGCAGTATGACATTATAGATTAGTTAACCATGGGGTATTGATGGACTTTAAATCTATCCTTTCTCTCGCCGCGGACGGACATGAGTTTAGCCGTGAACAGGCAGAAGCCGCATTCGATATGATCATGTCGGGGGAAGCGACTCCCGCACAGATCGGAGCATTCCTGATGAGCTTGCGTATGCGGGGCGAAACAGTAACAGAAATTGCCGCAGCCGCCAGTGTAATGCGGTCCAAGGCCCTAAAGATTTCGGCACCATCTAACGCTATGGATATCGTTGGTACCGGCGGTGACCAAAGCGGTACGCTAAATATTTCAACGGGCTCGGCTCTTACCGTAGCTGGTTGCGGTATCCCCGTGGCAAAACACGGAAATCGAGCGTTGTCATCTAAATCCGGAGCGGCCGATGTTCTAATGGCACTTGGCGTCAACATCGACGCGGACATGCGTTTAATCGAAAAATCTATAAGCGAGGCAAACATTGGGTTCATGATGGCGCCGAGGCACCACAGTGCTACGCGGCACGTCGCCGGACCTCGAGTCGAACTCGCAGTGCGCACAATTTTCAATATACTTGGTCCCCTATCAAATCCCGCAATGGTAGATCGTTTATTGGTTGGAGTTTTTTCGGCAGAATGGGTTGAACCGGTAGCCCGCGTGCTAGCAGAGTTGGGAACGCGACGCGCATGGGTGGTCTATGGTACCGGCGGTCTTGATGAGTTGGCAACTAACGGCCCAGCTATGGTCGCCTCGATGGACAACGGTGAGCTCAACGTGTTTGAGGTCACTCCCGAAGAAGCGGGCCTTCCTCGTTGTCAAATAAAAGATCTGAAGGGCGGTGACGCGGAGTTTAACGCTAATTCACTTCAAGCTTTGTTGGACGGGCAGCCTAGCGCTTATCGCGATACTGTCTTGTTCACTTCAGCAGGAGCATTGGTGGTCGCCGACATGGCAAATGACCTGAAAGAAGGTGTCGCGATTGCTGCCAATGCGATCGATTCCGGACAAGCACGCGCAGCACTCAAACGAATGGTGGAAATCTCACATGAGACAATGACGGACCAAGGGGAGGAAACCCACGGTGAATGATACCCTAGGCTTGATCTGTGAAAAAAAACGAGCCCATATAATTACTTCAAAAATTGCTAGGCCTCTATCAGAAACAGAAAATGCCGCAAAGGGCGCGAGCACACCACGAGGTTTTTTCAAGGCGTTAAAATCCGCAGCTGATGCGGGCAAATACGGTTTGATCGCAGAGATTAAAAAGGCGTCACCAAGCAAAGGTTTAATCCGAACGGACTTTGATCCTTCGGCCATAGCACAGGCTTATGAACAAGGGGGCGCAACCTGTATTTCAGTTTTAACGGATTTCCCCTATTTCCAGGGAGTTGATGAAGACCTGACAGCAGCGCGTTCCACGGTAACACTGCCTGTAATACGCAAAGACTTTATGATTGACCCTTATCAGGTGCCGGAAGCACGGGCGCTAGGTGCTGATTGCATACTGTTAATCCTCGCTGCCCTAGACGATCTGCTTGCCGCCGAAATCGAGTCATGCGCAAGGGACGATTGGGGTATGGATGTTCTTCTTGAGGTCCATTGTATTGAAGAATTGGAGCGGGCAATGAACCTGCAATCACCCTTACTTGGGATCAACAACCGGAACCTTAAAACCCTCGAGACTGACACGGAAACGACGCGCAAACTCGCCCCTCTTGTTGTAGATCCAGAGCGTCTGGTCATAAGCGAAAGCGGCTTATACACACACAAGGACCTAATATCGATGTATGATTCGGGTGCACGCGGTTTTTTGATTGGCGAATCCCTGATGCGACAACAGGATGTTGAAATGGCGACCCGTGCTCTTTTAAACGGTGGTCGGACAACTGGAAGTACCAAATAGTGGCAAGATTTACACATATTGGGGATGACGGCGACGCTCGGATGGTTGACGTTTCAGAAAAAAAAATCACTGACCGGACAGCTACTGCGACGGGAAGCGTTTTTGTAGCAAGCAAAACTCTGGCCCTAATCCTTGAGGGTTCTCTAAAAAAGGGTGATGTGATTTCAACGGCCCGCCTTGCCGGTATAATGGCAGGGAAACGTACTGCAGATCTTATCCCACTTTGTCATCCGCTTTCACTAAACAAAATTGATGTCGAACTTACATGCGATCCAAAAAGAAATGCTGTTGATATCGTAGCTACGTGTCGTGTAACCGGCCGGACCGGCGTCGAGATGGAAGCCATGACGGCGGTTTCCATAGCAGCGCTTACAGTATACGACATGTGCAAAGCGGTAGATCGAGGCATCAGGCTTACAGATATCAGGCTAATCCATAAGGCCGGTGGGAAATCGGGCGAATTTAGGGCGAAAATCTAAAAATGGTAGAAAACACGCTGCTCCCAGTTGCCGAAGCACAAGCGCGGATAATTGATGCAATGCCGCTATTGCCTGGAGAGCAAATTTCTATTGCGGAAGGCTTGGGCAGGACTTTGTCCACCGATCTAGTTTCACGGCGAATTCAACCACCCGTGGCAATGTCGGCAATGGATGGATTTGCAGTCAAGAGTGAGGATATCTCTACCCTGCCAACGTCTCTTAAAGTCATTGGTCATGCCCCTGCTGGGAATTCATTTGACGGGCTGGTCGGAAAAGGAGAAGCCGTTCGTATTTTTACTGGGGCCCCAATGCCTAATGGCACCGATGCGGTCGTGATTCAAGAAAATACAAAATATGCTGGTGAAACCGTTCATGTCGTTCAGGGTGAGATATCCCCAGGGAAATATGTCCGGCCTGCCGGTCTTGATTTTTCCATGGGAGATGTTCTGCTCCCGCCGGGGCACACTCTGACGGCACGGGATATCGGGCTGGCGGCCGCTATGAACGTGCCTTGGTTGATGGTCCACCGCAAGCCAAGAATATCCATTCTTGCAACTGGTGATGAAATCGTGATGCCTGGAGATCCAGTGGGGCGCGATCAAATTGTAAGCTCCAATGGACTGTGCCTAGCTGCCTTCGTAACCGCTATGGGGGGCCACTCAATCGACCTAGGCATAGCCCCCGACGAAGAAAAAAGTCTAAGCGCAATCGCTTCTGGTTCCCAGGGCAGCGATATACTGGTAACCACGGGTGGGGCCTCGGTCGGCGATCACGATCTTGTGCAGACTGTCCTTGGCGATATGGGGCTGAGCGTAGATTTTTGGCGGATAGCGATGCGCCCAGGCAAACCACTAATATTCGGTAAATTTAATGGTACATTTCTGATTGGCCTCCCCGGTAACCCGGTGTCTTCAATCGTCTGCGCCATCGTGTTTCTAGGCCCTGCTATTCGCAAAATGCTAGGTACCACGCCGGTTTTGCCCCAAACGGTGCAAGCAAAACTGGGAAATGACCTCCCGGAAAACGACGAACGAGAAGACTATCTGCGTGCCACGCTCCTCCCAGGAGAAAATGGGAACCTTATTGCAACAGCGTATCAGAAGCAGGATAGTTCCATGTTTGCCACCGTTGCACAGGCCGACGCGCTTATTATCCGCTCACCCCATGCCGCGACAGCTAAATCCGGAGATCCGGTCAACGTCATACCGCTATCAGGAAGTCATTACAGAATCTGAATGTTGTGATTCTTGACCCTGGAGAAGAACCAAACTAGAACATGTGCCAATGTTTATGGTTTGTTCCATATTTTGTGGTTGCAAATATGAGGAATGCGCATGTTGACGCCGAAGCAGCACCAATTATTGACATATATTGATAATAATCTTAGTTCGAGGGGCGTATCACCCTCATATGATGAAATGAAAAGGGAACTGGGCCTCAGATCAAAATCCGGAATTCATCGCCTAATTCTAGCCCTTGAAGAGAGAGGATTTATACGCCGACTGCCTCATAAAGCACGAGCACTAGAGGTATTAAGAAAACCACATAACAAGCTCTCCGGCCCTCCTCCAAAGCAATCGTTTGAACCGCGCTTCGTTGGGGAATCCTTCATACCCACCCCCAGCCCGTTGGAAAGCTTACCAAAAATGGTCGAGGAGCAGAATATTGGCCTACCATTTTATGGCAAAATTGCGGCAGGAACGCCGATAGAAGCTCTGCGCGACAATACCCAATCAATTCAGGTGCCACCCCGCATGCTTGGTCAAGGCGAACATTATGCACTAGAGATAGAAGGGGATTCCATGATCGACGCGGGGATTCTTGATGGTGATGTGGTAGTAATCAAGCGCACAGATACTGCGGAAAATGGAGAAATTATTGTTGCTTTGGTGGAAGGGCACGAAGCCACTTTGAAGAGACTTCGTCGCCGTGGTGCCTCGATCGCGTTGGAGCCTGCCAATTCTTTACACGAGACGCGGATATTTGGCCCTGATCAGGTCCGCATCCAGGGACGTCTCGTGGGTTTGGTCCGAACCTATTGACATGTGGGGCTTGGCTCCAAAGGCCACGAATTAGACACATCATATAAAACCAACCGGAAGTTATAGTCACATCACTGACCGAGCGAGTGTACCCGGCTGGCTGAATATGTGTTAGACCCCTTACCGCTTTAAAACCAATACAAAAGATCAATTCGATGGATGTCGTTACCCGTTTTGCCCCTTCACCCACCGGGTTTCTCCACATTGGCGGAGTCCGAACCGCACTTTTTAACTTTTTATATGCGCGACGCCACGGTGGAAAATTTCTTCTTCGTGTCGAAGACACCGATCGGAAACGATCCACACCGGAAGCTATTGATGTAATTTTAAAGGGGCTCAGCTGGCTTGGTCTCATGCCGGATGAAAAACCTATTTTTCAGTTTTCTCGCCGAGAACGCCATACCGAAGTAGTAACGAGGCTGCTAGATAGCGGACACGCATACCATTGTTACTGTACGCCGGAAGAACTAAAGACCATGCGCGAAAACGCCAAGGCCCAGAAACGATCAATTCGCTACGACGGAACGTGGCGCGAACGGGACCCTTCAGAAGCCCCATCAGATACTCAGCCGGTAGTCCGATTTAAAGCACCGGTAATCGGCGAAACCATAATTCAAGATGCCGTTCAGGGGTCCGTTACAGTGGCCAACCACGAACTTGACGATTTAATCATGTTGCGGGCTGACGGTACGCCTACATACATGTTATCGGTTGTTGTCGACGACCATGATATGGAAATTAGTCACGTGATCAGAGGTGACGATCATCTGACCAATGCTTTCCGACAAACGCAAATGTTTAATGCACTGGGTTGGAAGCCTCCGATTTATGCACATCTCCCCCTTATACATGGTCCGGACGGAGGGAAACTCTCCAAACGACATGGAACATTAGGGATCAATTCCTACCAAGAAGATGGTTATTTACCCGAGGCCCTGATTAACTATTTAGCCCGACTCGGCTGGAGTCACGGAGACGAAGAATTCTTTTCGGTGAAACAAGCTGTACAATGGTTTGCTCTCGGGGATATCCACCGGAGTGCTGCGCGTTTTGATTTTGACAAACTTTCAAGCCTCAATTGTAAATACATCAGCGTCAGTGACAATCACCGATTAATAACTTTGGTACGCCCAATCATAGAAGCAAAACTGCACAGATCACTTACCGAAAATGTTCTCAAACGATTATACGAGGGGATGGAATCCCTAAAATCGCGAGCCCGAACGCTCTCGGAACTTGCCGAGTTAGGAATTTTTTACTGTCTGGAACGTCCACTCAAATTTAGTCAACAAGCTCAGCAACTGCTGACCTTGGACGCGTTCATGCACCTAAATAATATACGGGACATACTCTTCACAATTAAAGGTTGGGACAAAGGGGAGATTGAAGAGAATATTAAAATCTACGCACGTGACAGTAACGTGAAATTAAATGATGTAGCTCAACCACTGCGCGCCGCCTTAACAGGCAATAATGTATCACCTGGGATATTTGAAGTTATATCGATCCTCGGCCGGAGCGAGGCGGTGGGTAGAATTGACGACGCTATCAATTCAAAATAACGTTTTGTGCGGTGCAGCATTTGATTAAATTAACTAGACCCGCTATTTATCAAGGGAAGAACAGACTGCCGTAAACGGGCCTTCGGGACACGTCACTTTATCCACCAAAGGGAAACGGACATGGGTCAGAACGCTGGCGACAACACCCCTAGAGACAGCGTGACACTTATCGATCACTCGACGGGTCGAGAATTGAATATGCCGCTGAAAATGGGCACCGTAGGGCCCAAGGTAATCGATATCCGGAAATTGTATGCGGAACTCAACTATTTTACTTTTGATCCCGGCTTTATGGCGACAGGAAGCTGTGATTCAAAGATCACCTACATCGACGGTGACGAAGGAATTCTCCTTTACCGGGGCTACAAAATTGAAGACCTCGCAAAACATTGCGACTTTTCAGAGGTTAGCTACCTTTTACTTAAAGGCGAGTTGCCCAACCAAGCCGAAAAAAGCAAGTTCGTTCACGATATAACCTATCACACGATGGTACACGAGCAAATTCATAAGTTTTACGATGGCTTCCGCCGGGGTGCACATCCCATGGCCATAATGTGCGGCGTTGTAGGTGGTCTGGCGGCATTTTATCACGATTCTACCGATGTTTCCGACCCACGCCAGCGTATGATCGCATCCTATCGGCTTATAGCCAAAATGCCAACAATCGCCGCCTGGGCATACAAGTATGCGGTCGGACAGCCATTCATGTATCCACGTAACGATTTATCTTACGCGGCCGACTTTATACATATGATGTTTTCGACCCCGTGTGAGGATTATCACGTCAGTCCAACCATCTCTCGGGCGATGGATCGAATTCTCACCCTTCACGCGGACCATGAGCAAAACGCCTCCACATCCACGGTACGGCTTGCTGGTTCTTCAGGTGCCAACCCCTTTGCTTGTATTGCTGCGGGTATCGCAAGTCTGTGGGGTCCGGCCCATGGAGGTGCAAACGAAGCAGTCCTGAAGATGTTGAACGAAATCGGGGATGTCAAAAATATTCCTGAATTTGTAAACAAAGCGAAGGACAAGAATGACCCGTTTAGGCTCATGGGATTTGGGCATCGCGTATATAAAAACTTTGACCCAAGAGCCACCCTTATGCGGGAAACCTGTCACGAAGTTCTTGGAGAGTTGGGCGTTAAGAATGAGGCACTTCTGGAACTCGCCATGGAGTTGGAAAGAATTGCGCTTGAAGATGATTATTTTGTTGAACGAAAACTATACCCAAATGTTGATTTTTATTCGGGTATCATTTTCCGTGCCATCGGTATTCCCGAAACAATGTTTACTGTACTTTTTGCCGTCGCCCGCACTGTTGGATGGGTCGCACAATGGAACGAAATGATTGAGGATCCAGGCCAGAAAATCGGGAGGCCCCGCCAACTTTATGTCGGAGAAGCTCAAAGAGATTTCATCCCGTTAGACAACCGTTAGTCATCAGACAGAATACCAACCGATTGAGATTAAATTTACGCCCGTTCTATTAATTCTATCTTGTAACCGTCAGGGTCTTCAACAAATGCAATCACGGTCGTACTGTGTTTCATAGGACCCGGTGGCCGGGGAATACTGACGCCCTCCTTTTCCATTCGTTCACACGCGTCATAAATATCTGATACTGCCACAGCGAGGTGCCCAAAACCTGTTCCGTGGGTATATAACTTTTCCTGGTTCCAATTGTAAGTTAGCTCAAGGACGGTGTTTTGGTCCTCTTCCCCGTATCCCATGAACACGTTTGTAAACTTACCCCCAGGAAAGTCTTTCCGGCGCAGGACCTTCATTCCAAGTTGCTTAGAATAAAATTCAATCGACTTTTCAACATCACTTACCCGGATCATGGTATGAAGAAGCCTGTATCCTCTTTCAATCGGGCTCATCCACTAACTCCTTATCAATAAAATTTTTACGGCGTGGCGTTAATATCGAAAAAACAACGTCTGCAGCAGCATTACTCGGCGAGCCCGAATCCGGTAACAACAGTTTTAGGGCGTTGTTGAATTCATCCATCTGGCGCCGTCGTGCTTCCGGATTATTTATTAATTCAAGGAGGCTGGGAGCAATAAGGTTTTGTCGACACCGGCTTTGAATGAATTCAGGTACCACATGCCGATTAAGAAGTATATTGATCAAATTGACATACTTCTGGTTCACCCCATGCAACATTCTAACTATTGCAACAGTCAAACCATTGAGCCTGTATGCTATGACATGAGGAACTCGCGCCATAGCAAGCTCTAGTGATACCGTCCCGGACGCAGCCATGGCGGCGTCCGAAGCGGCCATTGCATCAAATTTCTTTGCATTTTGGGCCACAACAATTTTTCGGCCTGGCCAAGTGTTCGCTATTTTCAAAACCAACTCTTCAACAGAACTTCCCACCGGAAAAAGGAAGACTGCTTCCGGAAAATTGGTAACGACGTTGGCCGCAACTTCTCTAAATACCGATGCCAAACGTTTAATTTCTCCACTGCGACTTCCTAGCAAAACACAGACCACAAGAGCATTTTTTCCTATACAATTGTCCTGTCTAAAACTAGTCCCGTCTCCATTACCGGCCTCCCCAGATAGAACAGGATGCCCAACAAACGTCGTCGCAAGACCTTCTTTTTCAAAATATGGCGCTTCAAAAGGCAAAAGTGTCATGAGGTGAGTAAGTTCTTTTGCAAATTTTTTGGCTCTGTAAGGTCGCCATGCCCAGACTGAAGGGGCGACATAATGCACCAATGGTATTCCTGTCCCCCGAAGTCCTTTCCAAACATCGTAAGAGAATCCCGGCACATCGATCGATACAACCAGGTCAGGTTCATCCTGTTTTATTTGATGTACAGTATCTCTAATCCTACGTTTAATTAGTGAAATTCTTGGTAAAATTTCTACTAGGCCCATTACAGAAATATCGGAAATGGGAAACAAACTTTGTAGCCCGTTAGCCGCCATCCACTCGCCACCAACGCCCTCGACGCGAACTCGACCTTCCGTTCGTTGCATCAACGCGCCAATCAGTTCTCCGCCAATAAGATCACCCGAAGGCTCCCCAGCGATCAACCAAACGAAAGGCTCTTGTTCGCTATACGCCATGGCAATCGCTTATCAACACTCAAACGGCACGCCAAACAGAAAAATCTTGGCTAAATCGGCAGCTTTAATCATCTCATCTTTCCCTACGAGAAGTGCCCTGTCTTCCTCAACGGCGATACCGCGCAACCCGGCTTTCGCAACGGCAGCGACCGTCGATACACCAATCGCAGGGAGATCAATTCGTCGGTCTTGCATTGGTTTAGCGGCCTTTACTAGAACCCCACCCGATACCCCCGGATCGATGTATTCGATACAGCGTTCAATAAGCCGGTCGGTACCCTCTGCACCCTCGACCCCGAGCACCAATCCATTTTGAACTATTGCAGCCTGGCCAATATCGAGTCGACCAAGTTCATGTACAACGACCAGTCCACGACGAATGTCTTTCATCTCGTTGGCATTTGGTTGAACATCCCCATAATGCCCCGCTGGCGCCATCAGCTCCTTCAGGAGAGATTCTGGTGAAATCACCCGAAACCCTTCAGTTTCTTCAAGTTCACGCACCACGGCAGATAGTAGGTTATCATCACCCAGTATTCGAGTTCCAACTTTGGTTAAAAACATAGCGGATCGTGGGTCCCGGATGAGTTCCAAAATACCGGGGCGAGGGATTTTACCCACCATGACCAGTTCTTCTATGCCAGCCTTTCGCGCCTCCTCTAATGCTGCGCTTAGGTTCCCGATGCGAATCCACTTCCTTGGAGCGTTCCCAAGCAAATCCGGATCAGCACTTCCCGTAAATGCTAGAACATAGTGATCACGTCCATTATCACGACAAGCGGAGATAATTTGACCGGGAAGCGCGCCAGCGCCTGCAATTATTCCGAGCCTAGCCACCTTGCTCCGCTTGAGGTTGGCAAATTGCACGGCTTGAATCTGAACGAATGAAATTTACCACCTCCATAATGGCGTCGTGTTCCGCGAAACTTTCCAGAACATCCTCCAATCGTTCAGATAATGTTCCCTCTTCTGCAAACATAAGACGATACGCCTTACGCAAGGCTGTTATATCCGATCTGGAAAATCCACGGCGTTTCATGCCAATAATATTCAATCCGCTAAGGTGTGCACGATCACCCATGACCGAACCATAGGGTATTACATCATTTTCCACACCCGACATTCCACCTACCATCGCATGGCGTCCAACACGACAATATTGATGAATAGCCGACAGCCCGCCTATGATGGCGTAATCTTCCACCGAAACGTGTCCAGCGAGTGTGGCATTGTTTGCCATCACAACCTGGTTTCCTACCCTGCAGTCGTGTGCGACATGAGCTCCAACCATTAACAGGCAGTTGTTCCCGATGGACGTGATCATCCCCCCACCCTGCGTCCCGGGGTTTACGGTTACCTGTTCACGAAAAATATTATTTGCACCAATCTTCAAAGTCGATGGCTCTCCTTCATACTTCATGTCTTGGGGCGGCAGACCAAGGCAGGTGAACGGATAAATTCTGCAGTTTGGTCCAATCTCTGTCCTGCCAGACAAAACCACGTGAGAAGTTAGCAAACAACCATCATTCAACTTAACATCCGGCCCAATTGTACAGAAAGGACCGACAGTAATATTGTCCCCAAGTTCAGCACCGGGATCAACGATCGCCGTAGAATGAATTTCCGACATATTTGCAGTCAATCGTCCATAATCATCGCGGCATAGGTTGCCTCAGCAACGAGATTGTTATCGACTATAGCCCGACCATTAAACTTCCATACGTTGCCACGACTTCTCTGCTTAGTTACCTCGACATGAAGTTGATCACCGGGTTCAACCGGTTTTCTAAACCGAGCGCCATCCACGGACATAAAATAAACAAGTTTCCCTTCAGCATCCCGACCGAGTGTATGAACTACAAGCACGGCGGCTGTTTGCGCCATAGCCTCGATTATTAGCACTCCCGGCATCACAGGTCGGCTGGGGAAATGTCCGGCGAAGAAATTTTCATTTATGGTAATATTCTTTACACCTGTCGCCCGTACCTTCGGAACGAGATCTATGACCCTATAAATCATCAGGAAAGGATGTCGGTGGGGGATCATCTCCATAATACGATTTATATCTAACTGTTCGACCTCAACCCCCACCTCAATCATATCCATCTCTAACCTTTCCTCTTCTGCCCCAAGCGCGCTAACGCCACTGACTGACGAAAAAACTGCTTAATTGGAACGCCTGGCATACCCGCCACGGTTGTACCACGCTCGACGTCACGCATTACTCCCGTTTGCGCCGCGAGCTTGGCTCCATCACCAACCTTTAGATGACCTGCAATCCCAACCTGCCCACCAACCTGGACGCCGTCTCCAATAATGGTGCTGCCGGCGATACCAGCCTGGGCAACTATAATACAATTTCGGCCGACGCGGACGTTGTGCCCGATCTGTACTAGATTATCAATCCTAGTTCCGTCCCCTATAGATGTATCGGGTCCAGTACCACGATCAATTGTTGTATTCGCTCCAATATGCACGCCAGCCCCGATAAGTACACGCCCGACTTGGGGTATGCTAACGGCGCCGATGGTCGATAAAGCGAACCCAAAACCCGGTTCTCCAATTCGCACTCCGGCACAAATAACTGCATTATCTCCAATGATACTAAACCGGATCGATGCTGATGGGCCGATGCTGCACCCATCGGCTATTCGAACCGCATCACCGATGTATACATTCGGCCCAACAGTGCAATCCCGGCCAATCTTGGCGTTCGGCCCTATTATGGTGCCTTCTCCAACTTTTGAATTTTTGCCAATGACCGCGGACGAATGAATTCTGTCATCCGACAACACGGGAACATATGATTTGTCCCATTCAGGATGGAATGCCGCGGCCACCTTTGCATAGGCCAAGTAAGGCGCATCACAGGTTAATACTTCTGTATCCAAAGGAGCATCGTCTGCTAAGTCATTGTGGACAATACAACAACCTGCCCCAGTTGTTTTATATTGAGAAACGTATGACCTGTTGTCGAGAAAGCTGACGTCGCTTAAGCCGGCTGTCTCTAATGAAGCAACGTTCATGTAATAACGTCCGGCAAGGGGCGGGCGGGTAATGTTGGCGCCCGCGACCTCCGCCAAGTCGACTAACCTAAAGGGCCCGGAAGGGGGAAAAAATGTGGGATCTGGGGGCATCACTTATTACTTCCCTTTCACTTACCCTTCTTGGTCTTCTCAAAAACAATTTTGACAGTGGGTAAACGCTTGTTTAAACGACGGATAATTTCGTCTGTGACATCCAAAGATTTTTCGGAAATAAATACGAAACGTTTTTCGATAAGTACACTGAGCTTGAGGGTTTCCGCGACCTCCTGCGCAACCTTTACTAAATGGTTCAATATTTCTTTTTTGGTCCCCTTGATTGCAAGGTTGAGTGAACGTCGACGTTTTTGAACTAGCAATTGAACTCTGCGGGCATCTTCGCTAAAAGCGCGACGTTTTTGTGCAAACGCATCCGGGGCAAGAATTGATCGGGCACGCGACAACTGCTGTTCTGCCTGCCTGAGCCTCCGTTCCTGTTCCCGGATCTCTTTTTGGAAGTCTTTTTGAAGTTTTTCAATCTCGGGCTGAATGCTTTTGGCGGCATCCGAATCCCGAAGGACCTTCTGCACGTTGACAAGTCCGATACCTTGGGCGTTTATTTTGTGGGCGAATGCTAAAACAACCCCGCTTGTCAAAATGAAAGCGCAAAATATACGGAGAACCCTAGATTTGAATGTTTTTGTCATCAAAACCTTGTACCAAATGACATACGAAAAAATTCTGTTTTATCAAAATCTTCCTTAAGCACTGCCTGGGCTATATCAATATTTACAGGACCAATCGGTGAAGCCCACATTAACCCCGTCCCAATCGACATGCGGAGGGAAGCGGTATCTGTAACTGAGGTCACCGATGAATCGTTATCTCCAACACTACCAGCATCCACAAAAAATCGTCCTCGCATCGCGAATTCTGTTGGAAGGCCCAATGGGAAGGTCACACCAGTCCTTGCGCGATAGAACCAGTTCCCGCCAATGGCATCACCGGTTGTCCTGTCACGGGGTCCTATACCCGAAAGATCAAAGCCGCTAATAGCATTTCCACCCAGAAAAAACCGATCAACAATTCGGATGTCCTTGCCTATACCAAGGATTTGCCCTGCACCCCCGGAGAGGTGCAACACCCACTTGTCATTCAAGGGGTAGTAAGTATCGATATTTAACACATTCCGCAAATACCGAGAATCACCCCCAAAACCCGCAATTGAATTTCCCATTTCAATGACGTAACCATTTGTGGGGGTAAATTTATCGTCTCTTCTGTCGTAAATTAACGTTTGGCCAAGTAATGAAGTCAGGTAATCTCCTTTCTGCTCCCTAATTGCCAGCGAGGCGGTTGTAGGTACATCCGAGATATTTTCGTTACGGATTTCATATTTCCACCGCTGAAACAGAGATTCGGAAAGCCCATAACCCACCCTCAATGCAAAGCCCGTAGACTCCCGATCAAAGGAACTTTCTGACTGTAGGTCTTTAATGGTGTGAAAAATGTCAAAACCAGCAGAAACACGTCTTTCAAGAAAATGGGGCTCAGTAAAAGATATATCAACCTGTTGTTGTTTCTCGCCCATTTGCAGACCAAACCGCAATCTTTGTCCGCGCCCCAATAGATTACGTTCACTAATACTTGTATCGGCGAGAACACCACTCGTAGTTGAAAAGCCTGCGCCAAAGGATAAAGCACCGGTTGAACGTTCCTTAACCGATACATCGATAACCGTTTTATCTGGTGTCGAGCCGGACTTGGTGTCAACATCAATTCGGTCGAAGAAACCCAAATTCCGGATCTGCCGACGAGATCGCCGTAACTTCGAAGTATTGAATGCGTCGCCTTCTACAAGGAACATTTCTCTTCGAATTACGTGATCAAGAGTCCGAACGTTTCCAGAAATTTTTACAACGTCAACGAAAATCCTTGAACCTTCCTTAATAACGAAAGAGACGTCGATCGTCCGCGCTTTACGATCCCGCCGAACCTTGGGCCGAATATCGACAAATGCGTAGCCTAGTTCGCCAACGGCGTCTGTCAGTTTTCCTATATAATCTTCAACTTTGTCAGCGTCGTACCAAACTCCCGGCTTAATCGGACTGCCTTCTTCAAGTTTCTTTCCATCAATATTTTTTAAACGGGTAGAAATGTTAATTTTCCCGAACTTGTATCGCGCGCCTTCTTCGATCGTGTAGGTCACGAAGAATCCTTTGCTGTCGGCGGTCAGTTCCGCCACGGCGGAAACCACTCGAAAGTCCGCATATCCATTGGCCAGATAATGCCTTCGCAACAATTCCCGATCGAACGTTAAGCGGTCGGGATCATATGTATCAGCCGATCCAAAAATACGATACCAAGCGGATTCCTTGGTCTGAATAACTTCACGCAGGTCAGCATCATCAAATTTCGCATTACCTAGAAAGGCAATCTTTCGAATTTCAGTTGGATCCCCCTCGTTGATCTCAAAAACTAAATCAACGCGATTTTGGGCTAATTTAATCACTTTTGGTACAACGACGGCGGCAAAACGTCCGGACTGGCGATAGATATTCAAAAGACGCTGGTTATCGGACTGAACTCGGGAACGGGTAAAAACCATTTTCGACCTTAGTTTGATCTCTGAACGCAACGCTTTGTCGTCAAAAAACTTATTTCCTTCAAATACAACGCGATTAACAATGGGGTTTTCAACTATGCGCACGATGACGTCAGGACCGTCTCTCCGCATTTGAACGTCAGCAAATAGCCCAGTAGAAAATAAGGATTTTAGTGATTTATCAAGGATAGCCGAAGTGATCTTATCACCCTTACGAAGCCCCATATATGATTTAACCGTGGCCTCTTCTATCCTTTGCGCACCCTCTACCCGTATCTGTCGCAATTGATCGGTGATGACTTGGGCACCCGAACCTGTCGCAATGTTTATTGCAAAAAACAACACTGCCAGTCCGCCCAAAACATTCTTAAGATTCCAATTTCTCACTTTTACCACTCCGTCCTCGGGTCAATTATTTGAAAAGATTGACAAAAAAATCGAATACACGCAATTGAACCAAGTCATTCCAAGTCGCAAAGACCATCAAGGCGAGCACCATCGCGACGCCCAACCGCATGACATATTCTTGGGTTTTCTCGCCAAGCGGACGACCCCTCAAAGCCTCTATCCCATAAAACACAAGGTGTCCGCCGTCGAGCATGGGCACTGGAAACAAATTTATGAGTCCCAGATTGATCGACAGGACGGTAGCAAACATCAAAAGGTTGACGAGACCAGACTTCCACACGTCCCCTGACATCTGCGCTATCCGTATCGGTCCACCAAGTTCTTTGGTATCCCGGGTACCATTTATTATCTGGCCAATAGCCGAAAATATACTGCCGGTTAAATTATATGTTTCTAGTGTCCCCCTCCATAAAGCTGAAAAAAAACCATGTTGGATCAATTTTCGGTCGGCACCTGTGCGTTTGATACCTAACCGCCCAAACCTTTGGGTGCCAAAGCGACCACTTTCGTCAATTACATCAGGGACCGCATTAAGTATCAGGGTTCGGTTTCCTCGGGTTATCGTGAAATTTAACGGTACGCCAGGATACAACCGCACAGTCCGCACAACTTCTTCAAACCGTTCAATTCGTTTGCCTTCAATAGCCTTTATTAAATCCCCTGCTCTCAATCCCGCGCGTTCTGCGGCCGAATTCGGAACGACCTCACCAATATCAGCCGGCGTTGACGCCTGACCGATCGTCATAAACATCCCGGTGAGAATTGCGACCGCAAACAAAAAATTAGCAAGGGGGCCCGCAAAAACAATAAATGCTCGCTGTCCAAGCGACTTCGTATTGAACGCAATGGCTGCTTCGGCCTCAGTCATTTTCTCAGAATTTTCATAACCCTCTCTTGGAGCCTGCATTTCTCCGAACATTTTTACGTACCCACCAATCGGAATTAGACTTAACTTCCAACGTGTACCCGAATGGTCTGTCCAGCCAACAATTTCCCGACCGAACCCCACAGAAAATACGTCTACCCTTACCCTGCAAGACCGTGCTGCTAAATAGTGACCAAGCTCGTGAACAAACACGAGTACAGTGAGTACAACTAGAAACGGGACCACCCAGGTGTCGGCCAAAAATTCCATCATCCGATTAGAGCATTCAATTGGTGAGGGTTAATAGCTCGGTCGCGCAGTAGACTTAGCCTTCACGTCACAAATCCACAATGATGTTCTGTGTCACCCGCCTCGTAATGGCATCCACCGACAACACGTCCTCTACTGTACCTATTGCTGTTGGAAGAACATTTTCCATTGTTTTCGAAACAATTCTTGGTATTTCGAGAAATCCTACTTTGTTGCCTAGGAAGGCAGCGACAGCTTCTTCATTTGCAGCATTTAAAATTGCAGGCGCTGAACCGCCTGTTTTCAAGGCTTCGCGCGCGAGTGACAGGGCGGGAAATTGTTCTAAATCTGGGGCTTCGAAGGTAAGCTGTGAAACTAAACCGAAATCAAGCGACCTGCCAGGCACGCGCATCCGCTCTGGCCAGGCAAGCGTGTAAGAGATAGGTGTTTTCATATCGGGAGTCCCTAACTGGGCCAGCACCGAACCGTCAACATATTCAACCAAACTATGAATTATAGATTGTGGATGAATTAAAATTTCAATCCTATTTTCTGGTATTCCAAACAAAAAGTGGGCTTCTATGAGTTCCAAACCCTTATTCATCATGGTCGCCGAATCCACCGAAATCTTAGGACCCATATCCCAATTTGGATGTGCAACCGCATCGGCAGGCGTTACATGATGCATTTCAACACGACTACGATTTCGGAATGGGCCACCGGATGCTGTGAGAATTAATTTCTCTATGGCTTCGCGACGCTCGAAATCAAAAACTTGGAAAATAGCGTTGTGTTCAGAATCAACAGGCAGAAGAGTCCCGCCACAGCGTTCTGCTTCATTTAGCATCAGATCTCCCGCACATACTAGCGCTTCTTTATTCGCCAGTGCGACAATCGCGCCCCTTTGAATTGCTTGGAGAGTGGGTTCGAGGCCCACTGCACCAACAATTGCAGCCATAACCCAATTTGACTCACGTGCAGCCGCGTCCAATATAGACCTTGGTCCGGCTGCGACCTCAACCGATGTGCCAGATAGTGTGGTTTTAAGGTCATTGTATTTTTCCGGATCGGCAACTGCGGCAAATCGGGCCCCGAGACGACGTGCCTGTTCAGCGAGCACGGTTACGTTTTGATTAGCCGTCAAGGCCTCAACCTCATATATGCCGGGGTTAAGTTCAATCAATTCAATTGTGCTTCGACCAATGGATCCAGTTGAGCCAAGAATGGTTAAACGCTTCGGCGCGATTCGTTTTAAAGCATCATTCTTGATCATTAAATCCACCAATTTCCCCACCAGAAAAACACAAATGCCGCCGCAGGTGTCACGACCAACAACCCATCAAACCGGTCTAGAACACCACCATGTCCTGGAATAATCCGACCGGCATCCTTCACACCAAAATGCCTCTTCACGACGGAAATCGATAAATCGCCGAGTTGGGCAAGCGAAGCCACACCAACACCAAGTGCGATGACAATTCCAAATTTATGTCCACCAACCCAATACAACCAGACCTCACTCCAAACTAAGGCTAACAACATACCGCCGCCCAGTCCCGCCCATGTCTTGTTGGGGCTAATACGGGGCGCCATTTTCGGTCCGCCGATTAATCTCCCAAAAAAATACCCGCCCACATCCGCAAACCAAACACCCAGGACCAACCAGATGGTTACTTCTCGCCCTAAAACTGGGAGATTCCGGATCCATAAGGAAGTAATGATAAATGTCCCAATCAGAATTGTGCCTATCACCAAAAAGGTTGGATTCCTGTCACCACAGACCCGGGCGACAAAGAAAGAAGACCCCGCCAATATTACCAACGCCGCTAGTGCTAATTGAGACAAGCCAAGATAAAGCATGAAGGTGGGAACTATAAGAGAAATTCCCATTGCACCGCCCCACAAACCGAAGACGTTGCCTGAACAAACTCGGACCCATTCCCATGTCATCAGTCCACAAGCGATGAAAATTATCAAATCAAAGTACGGCGACCCAATGTATATTGCAGCGAAATATAGTGGCGCCAATACTAAGGCAGACAACACCCTAACTCGTAAATTTTCGAATAGTTTATCAGTTGTTGATTTCGCCATAACGCCGTTCACGCCGCCCGTATTCTTCAATTGACCTTCTAAGGTCCTCACCAGAAAAATCAGGCCAGAGTACGTCGGTAAAAACAAGCTCTGCGTATGCGGCCTGCCAAAGCAGAAAATTGCTTATCCGCTGTTCTCCGCTTGTTCGAATTATCAAATCCGCATCTGGCAAGTGGCCGGTCGACAGCCGTCCAAGGAAGATATTTTCATCAATTTCGTCCGCAGCAAGCTTGCCTCCCTCTACTTCTTTAGCTAATTGCCGAGCAGCCGCCACTATTTCTTGTCTACTTCCGTAACTTATGGCCACGGTGAGATACAACTCGGTGTTGTCCCCTGTCTTTTGCTCGGCTGTTTCAATTAAACTAGTAATGTCAGGGTCTAACCGTGCACGATCCCCGATAAAATAAATTCTTACACCTTCATTTTCGAGGCCGGCAATCTCCTCTCGCAGATAATGCCGAAACAGGTGCATGAGATCGTCAACTTCTCTAACGGGCCTCTTCCAGTTCTCCATGGAAAACCCATAAAGAGTTAAATATCGTAATCCCAGTTTCTTTGAAGCTTCAACCGTGCGCCTTACCGCTTTAGCGCCCTCGGCGTGCCCAGCAAGCCGCGGTAGTCCCCTTGCGCTGGCCCATCGTCCGTTACCATCCATGATTATAGCATCATGCTGCGGATATGAAGCCGCTTCAGCATGCATCAGGACTGATTCCATCAAGCTAAACCTGCAAAATTTCAGCTTCCTTTGCCGTCATAGCGCCATCAATACTTTTAATCACTTCATCGGTAAGTGATTTAATTTCATCCGTCCAAGCTCGTTGTTCATCCACAGAAATCTCTCCATTTTTTTGAAATTTTTTTAATTTATCTATTCCGTCACGGCGGACGTTGCGAACTGCGATTCGTGCCTGCTCTGCGTATTTTCCTGCCACCTTTGACAATTCGATTCGACGTTCCTCTGACAACTGGGGAATTGGCACCCGGACAACATTTCCCTCCGTCTGAGGGTTTAGCCCCAGATCCGAATCACGAATTGCTTTTTCCACAGACGAAACCAATGAACCGTCCCAGACCTGAACCGAAAGCGTTCGGGCATCGGGAGCGTTAATAGTTCCCACTTGTTTCAGTGGTACGCTTGAACCGTAAGCATCTATCTGGAGTGGCTCGATCAGCGCAGGAGAGGCCCGCCCGGTCCGCAGACCACTATATTCCTCTTTGAGTACGCCGAACGCGCCCTTCATGCGCCGCATCAGATCATCAATATCTGGATCTGCCATTTTACCCTCCTACCATCACCACTTTTATTTCTCGCCAGAGATTATCGTATAGGTACCCTCACCTTTCACGACCCCAGCAAAAGCATGGGCATTTTGTATAGAAAAAACCAGAATTGGAATGTTATTTTCACGTGCCAAAGAAACCGCGGTTGCATCCATCACCCTCAGGTCCCGTGACAGAACATCCATATAACTCAGCGTATCATAACGCTCGGCATCATGTACTTGTTTCGGATCGGCGGAGTAAACTCCGTCAACCTGTGTCCCCTTAAAAATTGCTTCACAGTTCATTTCCGTCGCTCGCAACGCTGCCGCAGTATCGGTCGTGAAATATGGACTCCCGGTTCCAGCTGCAAAAATTACCACGCGCCCTTTTTCCATATGACGGATGGCACGACGGCGAACAAACTGCTCGCAAATTGTGGCCATCGGTATCGCCGACTGAACCCGGGTAGGAACACCTATTCGCTCCAATCCACCCTGCATCGCGAGTGAATTCATTACGGTAGCCAACATCCCTATGTAGTCAGCAGTTCCCCGCTCAAGACCGGCCGCAGCACCCGATATTCCCCGAAAAATATTTCCACCCCCAATAACAAGGCAAACTTCGGCGCCAATATCTATGACTGATTTAATTTCGTGGGCTATCCGATCGACGGTAGCGGGATCGATCCCAAATTCATTTTCACCCACCAACGCTTCGCCCGAAACCTTGAGGAGAACTCGTTTGTAACGAAGATGTTCAAGCTTCACATCGATCTCTTTTTCGCTACTCACCCGCTGTGGCCGCGACCTCAGCGGCGAAATCCAATACTTCTTTTTGAATGCCTTCTCCTAGCTCGTACCTAATAAATCCCTTTACGGAAACAGGTGCCCCTGCAATACCTGCCGCGCTTTCTATAACTTTCCCCACCCTGCTTTCACCATCAATTACAAAAAGTTGATCGAGGAGACATACTTCCTCAAAAAATTTCTTCATCCGTCCATCAAGCATCTTCTGAACGATTTCTTCTGGCTTGCCAGATGCCCGGGCCTGCTCGGCTAGAATTTCGCGTTCGCGCTCCCGCACGCCAACCTCAACATCCGCCTGAGAAACCCATTTAGGATTTGCCGCTGCAATATGCATTGCCAGCTGCCTGCCAAGCTCGATCAAGTTTTCAGTTGTGCCGGAAGTTTCCAAGGCAACCAAGACACCGATTTTACCTAAGTTCAACGCCACCGCATTATGAACATAGGAGGATACAATTCCAGCCTCGACGGAGACCCCCGCTGATCTCCGAAATGTCAAGTTTTCACCAATGACTGCTACCATTTCGGTAACCAATTCCTGTATCGACTTCCCGTCATCACACGCCGCGGTCGCGGTCTGGTCGAAATCTCCTCCCTTAAGTAACGCTGTGCCGGCAACGGTGCGGACAAATGTTTGAAATTCTGGATTGCGTGCCACGAAATCCGTTTCGGAATTTACCTCGACAACAGCACCGGATATGCCGTTGGTCGCCAACCCTATCAACCCCTCCGTCGCGATTCGACCGGATTTTTTTGCCGCTACAGCCAAGCCCTTTGTCCGCAACCAATCTATAGAGGCGTCCATATTCCCGTCATTCGCAGTTAGCGCTTTTTTGCAGTCCATCATACCCGCACCGGATTTTTCACGAAGGGCCTTGACCGATAGCGCTGAAATTTTAGTCATAATTCACCTCTTAGAAACAAAATACCAAATTTACATTTGATTATTTGTTCTCAGATTTCTTTTTGCCGTCATTAGTAATTTCTTCGGCAACATTCCCAATTGTTTCGGCGGTTTCGGCGGTTTCGGCGGTTTCGGCGGTTTCGGCGGTTTCGGCGGTTTCGGCGGTTTCGGCGGTTTCGGCGGTTTCGGCGGTTTCGGCGGTTTCGGCGGTTTCGGCGGTTTC
>JAYZQT010000011.1:0-5290 GCA_036136335.1 Pseudomonadota bacterium | reverse complement strand
ACCCTTCATTGAAATACCGCAGCGCGAACTGGCATCACCTTCAACCACCACTAGGCCACCATGGCCCGACGCGGCGGCCGACTGTGATGCATTGCCGATACACCGCACTGTGCCTGACATGATATTTTCCGCTAAACCTTGGCCCGCATTGCCTCTGATTGTGATCAAAGCTTGTTTGTTCATGCCGCCGCAGTAGTAGCCGACATGGCCATCAATTTCTAAATTTATCGCTATGTCGAGGCCGGTTGCGATGGCATGGCGGCCGAGCGGGTTGGTGATCGTCCATTCGGTCTCGTTGGTATCCGTGGGGAGGTTGTGCAAGCGCTCATTGAGCTCGCGCACGTGTGTCCGTTCAAGGTCAAAAGACGGCATTTAGGAGTTGCTCCAGGTGTATATTACCTCCGGCGCAGGTTCCCAGATTGTTGCATTTTTCGCACCCGGAAGGTGCGTAATGGACCGGTACTCCGACGCCATTGCCACCCAGTCGTCGGTCTCTGCCATCACTGCTGGTTTGCAAGATACCGCGTCGCGTACGACGGCAAATCCGTCACGGGTGCCAACGGCAAAGGTAAAGAACCCATCAAGATCTGTTAATCCTGCTTCCAATGCCTCGCGCAGATTTGCACCCTCGCGCAGACGGTGTGTCAGATAGCCGGCCGCGACTTCAGTGTCGTTGTCGGTCTGAAATTCGACGCCTTGACGGCGCAGCCAACGGCGTAGCTGGTTGTGATTTGAAAGGGATCCATTGTGCACCAGGCAAAGATCCTCGCCGGTTGAAAAGGGGTGGGAGTGCTCGGTCGTCACCGCACTTTCGGTCGCCATGCGGGTGTGGCCCAATGCGTGAGTGCCTTCCATAGAGGCGATGCCGAATCGGGCCGTGACATCATCAGGCAAACCCACGTCTTTAAAAATTTCGATGGTTTTGCCCAGGCTGTGGATTCGAACGCTGGGGTGATTGTTACTAAGCCAAGCCCGAATATTTTCGGCTGCTGCCGCAACAGATAGAACACAGTGTGAGCCGATCTCGCGCAACTCCGTGACGTCGCCTAATGCGGTGGCCATTCGATGGGCTAGCCCAGCCCAGTCGGGTGTCGGATCTGCGGTTTGCAACGTGATTTTTTCGTAATTCTTTGTAGCTGGGCGCCGATAGATGGCGATGCCCGCACTGTCGGGTCCGCGTTCGCGCATTTCGGTTAGCATCGCAACAAGGCTGCTTCCCAAATTAGCCTGAAGAGCTGGATTTTTCAGGTACAGCCCGACGATTCCGCACATCTTTCGACAATCCTCAAAATTGGCTCGCGCACGACGCGGCAGAGATATTGTAGCGAATTAGTTTTTGTATTGAAAAGGCAACCTCGCGATTATGTGTCAGCGCAAATTTGCTCCATGTTTCAAACACAAGTTAGCCCTTTTTAGACAGGAGTTAAAATTTAGGCACATTATGTTTTCAATACTGGTTCCAACGGGTTAGTTGTTATTTGTTGGATTATAACCTAAAGGCCAGGCAAACTATGCGGCTCGCACATTGCGGGACGCCCCGGGGGTGCTACTTGGTTCTTTCGATAAGACAAATGTTTAGGATCCTTGGGAGTTAAGGGAGTGCAGTACGAAAACCGAAAACGAGCCAAGGATAATTTGACCTTCAAAACCGTATGGGATGGAGGTCCGTTCCATAAGTGCCAGAATTTTACGATTTAACTTTCTAATGGTCAGCCTAGGGGCTTGAACTCACGCACTGGGAACTTGCACGACCTAACGGTCACGCAAATCTTTCTCTTCTGAAACCTCTTCTCGTTTTAGAAGAAGACATATGATCGGACTACGACGTTCTTCCGGCAGGGAGCATCCTCGGGAGCGGTTGGGTCGATACACGCAGTGTGGAAAGACCAGCGCGAAACGGAGCCATCGGTGACAGAGTCGTAGCATTTGAGCATCGAGACTTCCGTGGGTTTTTGTTCTGGGAACCAGTACCAATCATGGTCAGGGCGGTATGTGAAGCGAGTGGTCTCCCCGACTCGATCATCGTAAATACGGTAATTGGTGATGTATGGTTGGTCTGCGAACGAGGGCCAGGCGCAAAGTACAAAGGGATTCTGGCGTACAGTTTCCATCGGTTTAGCGTGGTTAATCGACATAAAGCGCCGCGACATCTTCGTTGCTGCTTGTTCCACGGTATAGTCTTGCTCGCGCCCAAAGTTACGAAGGTTTGTTGTAAGCAACTCGCGGCAGCGCACGCGGCCGCTGTTGTCGTTCAGGTCGTTGTGCACGATGTTGGCGTAGTTGGCGTTTACGCCGGGATTTTTGTTGTCCTGGTCTTCCGTGCGGTCGCCTTTGTAGTCTTTGTCAAATACGTCGTGGTTGTATACGAGCGCATCCGATGCGTCGGGGAAAAACTCCAAGAGGAGTTTCTCCATTTCTGGGTAGAACACGCGCTCCACTTCCGCCGCGTCGTAAAAGTTTTTACACTCAGATTCACAGTGCGCCAACGAGACACCCAACTTATCCATGCATTCGGGGCTGTGCGGTGAAAGGCCCGGGTGGTACTCCTCTATTCGTCGCGCGTCGCGCATCACCTGAGGAAAATAAAGGCATCTCCGCCCATTGTCTTGCTCATCTTTGCGTAATACTTCTGCCTCGGATTCACGCGCTGGATCCCTCCAAAGTGCGTTGGACGAGACAATAGAGTACGATGGCTGTCCGTGGATTGTGTACCGCAACGGAAGCGCTAGGCCGCCATCGGGAGCCGCGATTTTATTTGTTCGAATATGTTCCAGGCACTCCGAGTAGCTACGAAACCCGACCCCCCATTTGGTTTCGATGGGGCCAGGAGGAGCGTTTTCAAGCATGTCGATAACAGCCTGTCCCTCTCCCTCGGCAATTTGGACCAGCGCTGCCTTCATAGCCGCGTTAGTGCCCGCATCCCCATTCCGGTCGAGCGCCATGTACGATAAACCACCGTTTGCAGCGATGGGCGGCGATTGGCCTTCTGTTAGTTGTAGAGAAGGTACAAAGGCCGACGGAAGCGTCTTACTAAGTGCAGTATTGCTTTTAGTGGTGACCCTGGGGTGGTTCTTTTGACTTACCATTTTGTTTTGTATATATCGAAAGTTGCTGTTTTCTTGGGAGAGTGTGGATGTCTGATACGAAGCAAAAATTTAATGTAAGTTATGCTGATAAAGCAACATTTAAAAACGGTTTGCGAGATTTTTTGGAGTATAGAGATTTAGGGGTTAGTGAGGCAAGTAATGGTGAGTATAAGGCTCATGTATTAAGGGTAAAAAAAGATTTTAACGGTGATCAGGACATGCACACGACGGGTTTCCATAGGCATATGGTAAATTTTCAAATGTATTATGTGCTAAACGGATGGGTAAAATTTCTGTATGACGGTGAAGGCGAATTGACTTTTAGAAAAGGCGATTGCGTTCTGGCCCCTGCCAAAATAAGACATAATGAATTGTCATGTTCAGACGATTTTGAAGCGCTAGAAATACTTTCACCGGCGGCGCACGAAACAATCAAAGTACAGTAAATTTTAAAGGGTCAAGTTTTTATAGCGGTCAGTTGTGTGGCTTCAGACCGCGGGATGTTACACGATCTGGCGGTCACGCAGGTCTTTGATCTGTTCATGTGACAGACCGAGGAGATCCCGGAGTACTTCGTCGGTGTGTTGTCCCAGCATAGGAGGGGGATAACGGTATTCGGTCGGTGTTTTTGACATTTTGATCGGGCTGGCAATCATTTTGAGCAGTTGGTCGCCCGCTGCTTCATGAGGGAGAGCGATCCGCATGCCACGGCTTTCCACCTGTGGGTCATTCAAAATTTCTTCCACCGTATTGATGGGGGCAGCACCGACTTTGACTTTGTCTAGGGTTACCAACCAATCCTCGGTAGTACGAGCTACCATAATCGGTTCAATTATTTCATTAAGAGCTATTAAGTTTTCCATCCGGCCGGAATTTTCGGTGAAGCGTGTGTCTTCTGCCACCTCTGGAATCCCTGCAACCGTGCAGAATTTGAGGAATTGGTCATTGTTGCCAATCATGAGGTTGAGGTTACCGTTGCTGGTGCGATAGGCCTGACACGGTCCCACATTCGGGTGAATGTTACCCCTTCTGTGGGGAATCAATCCGCCGACAAGATAGTTCATGCCTTGGTTGTAAAGCCAAGAAAGTTGCGAATCCAGCAACGCCATATCAATATATTGGCCTTCGGCCGTTCGGGTGCGGTGATGGAGTGCCGATAAAATGGCCACTGTAGCGTACATGCCAGTGATAAGGTCTGAAACGGGCACGCCTACTTTCATTGGGCCTCCGTCCGCCTCGCCTGTAACACTCATGAGGCCACTCATGCCCTGGATAAGGTAGTCGTATCCGGCGCGTGGGGCGTAAGGCCCCGTCTGTCCAAAACCTGTGATCGAGCAGTAAATCAATTGTGGAAACTCGTCCTTCAGGTCCTTGTAACTCAACCCATATTTTTTCAGACCATCCACTTTGTAGTTTTCAAGAAAAATGTCGCTGATCCCGATCAGGCGTCGTGCCAGAGACTGACCTTCCGCTGTCGCAATATCAAGCGTCAGAGATCTTTTGTTTCTGTTTGCCCCTAAATAATACGCAGCCTCAGAACTATCGCTCCCATCAGATTTCTTTAGGTAAGGGGGCCCCCACTTCCGAGTGTCATCGCCACGTCCTGGCTGTTCAACTTTGATTATATCAGCGCCTAGGTCCCCTAATATTTGGGTGCAACTAGGGCCCGCCAGAATTCGGCTCAGATCGAAAACGCGGATGCCTTCCAACGCTGCTGTCATGAAGATCTCGTCGGTACGATCACACCGGGGTTCATAATGCGCATTGGGTCGACCCTAGTCTTTGCTGACTCAAGAACTTTACCGAATATTTCAGGACGTTGTTTAAGATACCAGGGCATATGCATTCGCCCAATAGCGTGATGATGGGTAATAGTGCCCCCCGCATCTATCATTGTGTCGTATGCCACCGCTTTTATCTCCATATCCGCTGTAGCTACTTGGCTTGGGTCGCAATAAAAATGGAATGTAAAGTATGGGGCCGGTCCATCTGGGTAGAGATGTGTGAATCGGCACGTAACAGTTCCTTTGCGGCCTGTCACTTCCTTAATCGCAGCGTGCGTCTTGCTCATGACCTTGGAATGAAGCGCGGAAAAATTATCCCATGTAACTGCGGTTTCAAATGTGTCTCGTCCTATTCCACGCGATGTTTTAACTTCTCGGTAATAGGGTTCACGGACAAAAGCTTTTTTCCACAAGGTTGCG
>JAYZQT010000010.1:0-5847 GCA_036136335.1 Pseudomonadota bacterium | reverse complement strand
GCAACGCTGTCTCCAAATAATCGACGAAGAATTCTGCGGCTGGGATACTCCTTTCTCCCTGGCTGCTGATAGTTTTGATAACAGCTTCGGCTGCAGCGAGCGCTGCCGGATAGTCTGCTGCGGAATCAGCGTGGGCAATTGAGCCGCCGATCGTTCCCATATTGCGGATAGCAGGATGCCCAATCACCGACGCGGCCTCGGCGACGACGCGCTGTCCTGTATCAAAATCGTTTGTTTCGGCGAGGCTGACGTGGTTTGTCATTGCGCCAATTACAACCGTACCGTCCGATGTTCGAGATATTCCTTTCAGACTATCAACATCGCGTAGGCTGACGAGTGCGCCTGGAGCAAGCAACTCGGCGTTCATCATTGCAACAAGTGTGGCACCCCCGGCAAGACAGCGAGTATCCTGATCTTTGGCCAACAGCGTCACAGCCTCGTCAACCGTGCGGGGGTGGTGTAGCTTCACATCATTTCCCTGTTTTGCACATTTCAGTCTGGTACTTCGATCTGCGATCTAAAACTATTAGCGAATTCTTCGCCTATAGTTTTGGCTTTCTTTTTCATTATTCCGAGGCCGAATTTTCCGAGACGGCCAACCAGCGATACCTCTGACACGTAGTGGACCTCTGTTTCTTCCGAATTAACCGGTGTAAGGCGTAATTCACTGTTGGCTGTCAGCATACTTGCTTTGCCTCCTTCTTCGCCGCGCGTGACCGTAGCGGCGTAGGTTGGGGCGTTCTGTTGAGTAAATTCGACTGAAACGTTGAATGACGTTTTTATGGGACCGACAGCCACTTTTACGTTAGCTCGGTAATGATTTTCGCCGATTATTTCTACTTCGCCGCACCCGGGTACGCACGGCGCCATACGTTCGGGTGCCATCATGAAATCCCAGACGCGTTCGACCGGTGCTTTTACGGAAAATGTTTCCTCTATCTTCATAAACGTATCGGTTTAGCGTTGCTCGCGGGTGACTACCATCTCGGGTTCGGTGAACCGCCCCTTATCGATAATCAGTTCATTGTCGAGCATGATTGAACAATCGCGCATAGGGACATCGTAATGCCCGGTTGTCGTGCGCTTGCCCCCACCCTGGGAATTTGGTCCGGTAGAGAAAAGGAAGTTGCCCGCAAAGGCACGTAGCGTCCCATTGCTCCGGTCGGGGTCGTCTCCATACAACGCCACATTGTCCCAGCGGCACTGTGGATTTAGCCCCCACCCAAGGTGGGAAATAGCATGTCCGTCCATGTCGTCCGGATCGTCGCGGTTATCTTCAAGCCAATTATGCATTAGCTTTGCGTCGAGCCCGCCGTCAATTTTGCGAATGAAACCGTCACGAACCTCGAGGCGGATCTCGTCGGTTACGTAGCGGTTGTAGGGCAGCACCACAAAATCTCCAGGACTAATCACCACTGTGCCGTTCGCCGAGCCCTCGTTTGGAAAGGTGTGGACGTGACCGGCGCCCCAGTGGTCAAAACGCCCGGGTTCATCAGCGTATCCGTACTGGCTCATCACCGGATATTCTCCGAGCGAAACCGTCAGATCCAGCCCGACGTCGTTAAACATGCGCATTGTTTTACTTTCCGCAAGCCGTTTTTCTGCGTATAACACAGCTTCTTTCAGGCCTGCGGGCGCCTGCCCCTGTTCGAGGTCATCAGGATGGTCGACAATCATCTGCACCCGGGTTCCCGTGTCACGAACCTGCTTAAGCCAGCTCGTAAATAGAGGAATATGGAGACAGACCAGCATGTCTGCTGCACAGAGCGCTTCCAAAGTGCCTTTGCACGCACCAACTGTCGCAACACCTACTTTTGTCCAGCTCGGTACAGAATTTACGCACATTGCGTATGCATCGGCACCGAGATCTTTGGCCGCAGAAAATGAAGCCTGAACATATTCCTCTCGGGTCGCCAGGTCACTTAGCAACGCGATGGTCTCGCCCGCCTTTACGTTGCAAAGCTCGAATTGTTTTCGAAAGAGCGCGGCGAGTGCTGCAGGATTAGTTTGTTGAGGACGCATTTAAAGGGTTCCAGCTAAGAATTTCTGAGCGTAAAAATCCTCACATGCTGCCCCAAACCTGTCAATGGTGTATAGTCTTCACTTTTAGTGTTGGCCTTAGGGCTTCATCGTATGAATTTCTGGGGCGATAATTATGCGGGAACTTCATGGTTCAGGTTAAAAAAGTCGAAATTCGCGACGCGATTAGCCAAAGCGCCCTTAGTCTGTTTTCAGAAAACGGCTATTCCCGTGCAACAATTGCCAAATTACCGAACGCGCAAGCATTACGACATCTAATTTTTATCGATATAACGATTCCAAACTTGATGTGTTTTTTGCAGTGTTTGGGCCTTGGCTCCGTTCCCAGCTTGACGCACTTGAACTAAGAGTTATGGGGATAAACGACCCGCACGAAAGGCTCCGTGAGGTTTTTACTGGTTTGTGGTACGATATTCCGCGCGCCGACAACGGTTTCAATAATAACATCGTAGAAGCATTGGCCGCGTTCGCGCCGGGTCAACGATATTCAAGGTCGCTTTTAATCGAATCAGAACAACGCGTCTGGGGAATAGTTGCTAGCTGCGTTCCCGAGGATCGCTGGCAGTATATCAATGACAACAAGCTAACACACTTGATGTTCATGGCGCGCGACGGATTTGCCCTGAATGTAAATCTAGGCGGATCAACTCCGCTTATTAGCGGTATTATTGACATGATGTGCACTCTTATTCTGGGCGAAGATTGCCGCAAAACACCTAAGGTCTAAGGAGACTTGAAATGACTGAGAATATTCTTGAGGGTGTCGCTCTCGTGACCGGTGCCGGCAGTGGAATAGGACGAGCACTCGCTTTGCAGCTCGGCGCGGCCGGTACAGTTGTTGCTGTGGCTGATCTAAACGAGAAAAATGTTGTGAAAACATCCGATGCGATTATTTCTGCGGGAGGTGCATCCACGCCCTTCGCGTTTGATGTTGCCGACCCGAATGCGGTCGATGATGCCGTTAACGTGATAGAGCGCGATCTCGGACCGGTCACCCGCTTGGCGAATGTGGCAGGGATATTTTCCACGGCTGCACTTGCGGACATCTCCAACGATCAGTGGGCGCAGATGCTGTCTGTTCACGTTAACGGAACGTTCTACCTCTGCCGGCGGATTGTGCCTACCATGACAACTCGCGGGCGCGGTGCGGTTGTTAATACTTCCTCGATTTTCGCGCTCAGAGGGCAACCAGAGGCTTCCCACTACGCTGCAGCAAAGGGCGCTATTATTGGATTTTCAAAATCGATAGCCCGCGAAGTAGGTAATGCTAATGTTCGGGTCAATGTAGTAGCACCAGGCCCTGTAGATACACCCTTTTTTGCCCGTGGCCTGTCTGGGGATGAACTTGCCAGGGTGCGAGAGGAACGTGCCCGTGTAATTCCTCTGGGAAAAATTGGGCGTCCAGAGGAAGTCGCCAGTATAATGTTTTTCTTTCTTGGAGACGGTACTAGCCATATGACCGGCCAAGTCATTCCCGTCGATGGCGGTGAGATGATGCGATAGAAACCGTGGGTGAAGCCTTTCACGACCCGGTGCCCGATGATTAACCGGGCACCTTTGGGTCCTTGTTCTGGCACACCCCGTCCGGTGGATCCGCCCATTGTGAGGGCTTCATTTCGTCAGCGATCTCTTCTCCTATCAACCCCATTTTGATAAACGCTACCGCCTGTGCCTGGTATTTTGCAGACATTTTCCAGACCCAGCCTCTCTCAACGAGTTTCTGATAGAGGGTGATCGTATCAGGCAGGGGTAGTGACTGACTCTCATACAAGTGGATCATCTCCAGTTCTGTTTCCATTGGGGTACACCTCTCTTGTTTGCGGACGCACCTGTAGCGCCGGTTAAAGTACAATCAAGATGTTTTGAGGTGGGGAGTTTGTACTCCCCTTCCCCTTTGTGTTCAAGTGGATTTCATAGGCTTTTTCTCCTCATCTTTGATGACCTTCAGACCCTGTCGCTCCAAGACAGCGACAAGGGCTTGAAACATTTCTTCATGAGTCATCTCTGGACTGATCCGTGCAAGCTCAAGTTTGTTTGCGTTATCTTTCGTCATTTCTTCACTCGATTACTCTAATGAAACTGAAGATCATCGCGTCTTTTGGCCTTTATTCCGAGGGACCGTAATCTGGCGACAATCTTTTTCTCCTGTTCGGGATCAATGGTCCAAAAAGCGCCATTTAACACAGACATCTGCGCCTCTCCCCAGCGTGCCAGGATTTCTTCGGGGATCCAGCGTGGCTGCTGGGTTTGCAGCCATTGCGGGTAGTCCCCGTCGGAAAATGCGGGACAAAGGGCCTCATGTTTAAACGGATCATCCTCCTTCGGGATAACAAATAGCTCACCGTATTGTTCGTTTCTGAGGTGGAGGAGCTCCAACAATTCATCCTCCGGTATCTTCTCCTGAAACTCACCCCATGTTTCCGCACTGAATGCGTCATGTATCTGGGAAATATGCTCAGCGACATCAGGGGGTGCAAACACCAGTGATTCCATACACGGGGTATCGCGGTAGAATAAGGTTTGACTGGGAGCTTCTTTTAATCTGGTAGCCATGATGGCCTCCTCTCTTTAGTGCTTCGAACGGTATGTCCGGGGGCACAAGCTGAAGTTCAAATCCCCGATCCGTCAGGTGGATCAGACCGTGATTAATTATAGAAAGTGTCCGGTATATGGTTGACCATCATCCAGTCTGCCTTGGTGGCCAGCCCAATGATTGAACCAATGACGTCCAGATTATCTTCGTTCAGGAATGGTTCTATCAGATCACCGTTCTGGACCGTGGCGGTGTTCAGGTTAATATTGATCGTCGCGCAATATCGCTCCCTGAAAAACCCCCAACTGATATAGGCTTCAAGATGTTTGATTGGAGCCTGGGTGAGGGTTTCCAATGCCCGTGCCAGACAGCTTGTCGTTCCTCCCTCTAAAAGGGTTTCCGCAACTTCTTTCTGATATTCAAGCATTTCTTCCACGCGACTATTGTCACCGTCACGGGCTGATGCATAGGCCTCATCCAGTCGCTGTTTCAGTTCCGGAGGGGCACCGGGCGGCCCAATAATGACAGTCAGCCGATCCGGTATGGGTGACAGGTTGTTCATGAAATTCTCCTCTCTTTAGTGCTTTGAACGGTATGTCCGGGGGCACAAGCTGAAGTTCAAATCCCCGATCCGTCAGGTGGATCAGACCATAAAAAAAGCCACCGCAGCTTAAGCTGGGTGACCCCTACGCTTTAGCTGCATTTGTTACGCGCCCGCAAGCTGTGCTTCAAATCGGCGCTGGCGGCAGCGTAAACCATGTACCGTAAAACTACAATGTAAGAATTTCTGTAAACAATTATCAATCCAAAATTGGAACGGCTGCCTAAGGCTCCGTTTATATAGGTTCCGCCCCCGGTTCATTAAGCCATCACCAGCCAAATTGCCGGAAGTTATCCTCTCTAACAGATTAGGACCAGCCAGCCTGGGAAAGCGGGTTTAGGACAGTGGTCCGCGCATACGATACCGGGGACAGTGCATTAGGAATCAATGCCCGCCGGGGGCTACGTCATGAAATCAGCGTCGGAAACTGATGCCCATAGCGGACATCGTTGACATTTATCTTATTGAATTGCCTCGGACGCAACCTGCTATAGAATAGCGTCAAAATTAACCGCATTTTCGGATGCGGTCAGATAACGAGGGCGCCATGGCCGACAAGCCCCGGGCAATCATCATAGGCGGTTCCATTGGCGGGCTGTTTTCCGCTTGCCTGCTTAGGGATGCCGGCTGGCAGACCGACGTCTACGAACGTTCGGGACGAGATCTGGCGGGG
>JAYZQT010000009.1:0-5120 GCA_036136335.1 Pseudomonadota bacterium | reverse complement strand
TTGGTCTAACAACCACAATTGTTTGGTCATTTGCGGCTGAGAGATGCTCAGACGAATGGCGTATCATACCGGGGGCGTCGGTACGGAAATTCTGTATGCTGCCATTTAGCTGTAAACAGGCATGTAGCTTCACCCTAAATGTTTAGGATTGTTTCCTTATTCACTTGTGTGTTTAATTTTATTATAGTTGGGTTTAACTTGGTGATAGTCTCGTTGCAATGTTTCAAATTGTTGATAATTTAACGCAACCATAATAGGACTCAAAAATGTTGGTATCTGCCCTAATCAAAGAAAAAGGAGCAGGGGTCATAACGACCGGACCGGCTACTACGGTTTCTGAAGTAGCTGATATAATAGCGCGTGAGCGGATCGGTGCAGTAGTGGTAACCGAGCAGGATGACCAGGTTGTGGGTATTATATCGGAAAGGGATATTGTCAATGGGCTTTCAAAACGTGGGACGAAACTGCTGGATCTACCAATTTCCGATGTCATGACCCGTGACGTATTTACATGCGCAACTACTGAAGACGTAAACCAACTAAGACGGGAAATGACAAACCGCCGGGCACGTCACATTCCAATAGTTGAGGGGGGTAAACTGATTGGAATCATCAGCATTGGAGATATTGTAAAAAACCGGCTTGATGAGCTCGAAAGCGAGACACAGCAGATGCGAGACTATATTGCGACAGGCTGATCTTTCTATCAACTTGTGCTGATCTTTCTATCAACTTGTAATGTGGTTTAAGCATAAAGCGAGGTCCAACGGACGCCCGGTGGGAAATGCAGACACAATCTCGTCCTCGATGGAGCGTCATTCAAAATCACTTCAGAGCGGGTTGATCTGGTCAACTGCCATGCTCCTCATGACGCTATTAACGTACCGATTTGATTTCTAACTTGTCCCACCAATGGTTTAAAATGGTGTGTTATTTTTTCTTAAACCAAAACTAAAGGGTATAAAAATGGGTCGTTGACGATATAAGGAAACAAGGGAAATAACCTTATCTGTTTCCCCAAGGCTCAATTTAAACGATTAATCGACCGGTTGGCGCATTTCTGTCGCGGTATGGTTCTCAATGTAATATTTTTTGTGGATTCGTTAAAGGACTCACATATGTATGGAGCCTAACCGACAACAGTTATCGAGGTAAGGAGCGAATATGCGGGATGAAAAGGTCGCGCTGGTTGTGGGAGCAGGCAATGCGACGGGCGGTTCTGTTGCAAAGCGGTTTGCACAAGAAGGTTTCATTGTCTGCGTCACGCGGCGCAACCGCGAGAAACTGGATCCGCTTGTCTCCGAGATCCGGGAGGAAGGGGGGAAAGTCCACGCCTTCGGGTCTGATGCGCGGCGCGAAGACCAGGTTGAGGCCTTAATCGAGGAAATCGAATCCAGGATTGGACCCATCGAAGTAGCGGTTTACAATGTCGGTGGAAACGTCCGCTTCAGCATCCTTGAGACTACATCACGCGTCTACTACAAGGTCTGGGAGATGGCCTGTTTTGGTGGTTTCCTTACTGGTCGTGAAGTAGCCAAACGTATGGTCGCGCGCGAGAACGGTACTATCATTTTTACTGGCGCTACGGCCAGCCTTCGGGGTGCAGACGGATATGCCGCATTTGCCGGCGGCAAGCATGCGTTGCGCGCTCTGGCGCAGAGTATGGCGCGCGAGCTTGGTCCCAAGGGTATCCACGTTGCACACATAGTTATCGACGGCGCAATCGACACTGAATGGATTGCCGAGATGTTTCCGGAGAGATACAAACTCAAGGACGAGGACGGCATCCTCAACCCCGACCATATTGCGGATATGTATTGGCAGATCCACTGCCAGTCACGCTCGGCCTGGACTTTCGAGATGGACCTGCGACCTTGGATTGAATCATTCTGAACGGAGCCCTGACGACATGAAAAAACAGATTGATTTCTATTTTGATTTTGGCAGCCCGAACACCTACCTGGCCTATTTCCGCCTCCCCGAGATGCTGGCTCGAACGGGAGCAGAGCTTGTTTGGCGACCAATGTTGCTTGGTGCCGTCTTTAAGGCAACAGGGAATGTAAGCCCGGTTTCAGTGCCGGCGAAGGGGAACTACGTCCGCCGTGTCACTGAACGTTACGTTGCGCGCTACGAAATTCCCTTCCAACAGAATCCATACTTCCCAATCAACACGTTGGCTATTATGCGGGGGGCTGTAGCCCATCAGATGAAGGCCGAGGGTAACTTCAAAAAATATCTGGAGACCTGCTTCACAGGTATGTGGGTCAAACCTCGAAATCTGAACGAGTTTTCGGAAATCGAGTTGATGCTGTCTGAGGCCGGATTTGATCTGGATCAGTTCCAGGACTGGATCGGCGACCGGGCTGTGAAGGACAGGTTGATCGAATTGACTAATGCAGCCGTGACGCGCGGCGTCTTCGGCGCACCAACCTTCTTCCTTGGCGATGAGATGTTTTTTGGCCAGGACATGCTGGAGGAAATCGAACGGGAGGTTTCCAGATAAGAGGCCAGTTGCATCTAGATTGAATATACATGTGTATTAAAGGTGTTGTCTGCATGGAAGCTTTTGCAAGTTCTTAATGCCTCCTTGTGACCAACTGACTTCAATTCTCTTCCATATTCTGCCATCATTTGCTGATGAAATTTGTGCGGGCAGGTTAAACCTGTATCTGGCTACTGAACCAGTCGTAATTGGAGTGAACAATGAGTAGAAAAATTGGTAGACCTGGCATCCGTAATGTTAACGAGGTGCCTTGGCAACAGTTTCCCGACCATTTTGGAGGTGCGCTATCGAAGGCCCTGGTCGGCCCGGGCGATACTGATATAAAGTTGATTGACTATCGAATTTCCTGCTATCAACCTATGGCCCACGTCGCAGCTCATACTCACAAGGTCCAGGAACAGATCTATCATGTTCTTGATGGTGAAGGTATTATGGAAATCGACGGCGAAAATACCTTGGTACGCCGCCACGATATAATTCACATTCCCCCAGGTATTGAACACGCAATTTCCAATTCCGGCCTAGTTGATCTGGTATTTCTGGTCATTACTGCCCCGGCGTCGGACGATTAACACGTTTTCGCAGTCGGAAAATCTTTTGGAAGATTTTGAAAAGGAGTCAGTTAATGAAGGGTGGAGAGTTGATTGCCCAGTTTCTGGTGCAGGAAAAAATTCCTTATGTTTTTGGAATCTGCGGACACGGCAATGTCGGTTTGCTTGATGAGCTTTACCATGTTCGAGACGAAGTCAAACTGATCTCTCCGCGCCACGAACAGACGGCAGCGCACATGGCGGACGCATATTTCAGGATTAAACACCAACCTGTGGCTACATTGACATCATGTGGACCCGGCTCTGCTAATATCGTAATGGGAATAGCCAGTGCCTTGGCAGATTCATCCGCAATTCTGGCCCTAACAGCGAACGTACCCACACAGCAATTTAATCGCGGACCGTTTCAGGAAATCAACCGTCATTATTCGGCAGACTTTCCCTCGGTTCTAAAACCGGTGGTTAAGCGCAGCTTTCAGCCGACGCGAGTTGACATGTTACCCTTAACGCTCCGCCAGGCCATCGACCTCGCGGTCTCCGGTCGACCCGGTCCGGTACAGGTGGATATCCCCTTTAATGTTTTCCAGGAAGAGGCGGATGTTACACTCGACCCTTCTGCCCGCTATATCAACCGAAAACGGCCAGGCGTTGATCCGGCGGATATAGATCAAGCATTGGCCATGATTGGCGTGGCGAAAAGGCCGGTGCTGTTCATTGGTCATGGCGTAACTCTGGCAGAGGCCGCACCAGAATTGATGAAATTGGTGGAACTCCTCAGCATCCCCGTAATCAGCTCGCCAAACGGTATGGGTTGCATTCCCATGTCGCATCCATTGTCTCTTGGTTTTATCGGTCGTAATGGGACTTTCCCCGCTAACCAGGCTGGCCGTCATGCCGATTTGGTAATTGCCGTTGGTGCCCGTTTCGACGACCGCTCTTCATCCTCGTGGATCCCCGGCTATTCGTGGAATTTCCCCAGTACCAAGCTTATACAGGTTGATATCGACGTCGATGAAATAGGCCGCAACTATCTTCCCGATCTGGGCATAACGGCAGATGCCGGGAGTTTTTTTCGGCAGCTGCTAGGCGCAGCAGAAGTGGCCGGCAGCCCCATGCCAGTGAGAAAAGCCTGGCTGGCTGAGCTGGAGGTCTGGCGACAAGAGTGGGATCGCTTTGTAGCGCCTAATTTCGAGCTTCATACATCTCCCCTAAGGCCCGAACGAGTGGTAGCCGATATTCGTGAGGTATTGCCGGACAATGCTATTATCTCGCTCGATTCTGGGGTGCATCACAACTGGTTCATGCAGTTTTGGGAGGCCCGCATGCCGCAGACTATGCTGAACTCATGGGGATTTTCCGCCATGGGATTTGGGGTTTCTGGTATCTTGGGCGCCAAGTTAGCGGCACCGGATCGCACCTGCATGGCCATTTGTGGAGATGGCGGTTTCACCATGACACCGCATGTCCTTTGCACCGCGGTGGAGTTTGAAATTCCCTGCATCTGGGTGGTCTGGAACAATTTTTCCTGGGGTGCCATTCGAGACATCCAGTATGGCATGTTCGGCGGTCGGGAAATTGGTACGGCCTTTTACCGGGGTGACAACAAGGAACCTTACAATCCCGATTTTGCCGCCGTTGCACGTGCCTGCGGCGTGTATGGCGTGACCGTCACCAAGTCTCAGGACTTCAAGGACGCATTAGAGTATGCCATCGCGCTGGGCAAGCCGTCACTGATTGATGTCCATGTCGACGGTGAAGTCCGGCCACCAGCAACGGGCACCTGGCAGTTGCCACCAACACCATTCAAAGAACCTGCCTTTGGCAACCGGTTCAGTAGGGATGCGCTTGACGAATAATGTACACGGTATTTGACTGGTGTATTTTGAGTTCCTTGCCGACTAAGTCTCGGAGTGTTCCGTTCAGGGTCGAAAGCCAAAATTTATTTGTTTTGCCTAGGTTCCCTGGTAACCCAGATTGATCTTTTACAGGAAAAATTATCATGGGTGGTTTCTGCTAACAATTAGGTGGGATAAGTCAATTTTACTGAACTTATTTGGATCACGTTT
>JAYZQT010000008.1:0-7238 GCA_036136335.1 Pseudomonadota bacterium | reverse complement strand
CAAACTGGAAAATGTACCACGCCATTCCGGCACCAGGCATACCCCCAGGTTTACGATCTGATACGTAGCCAGATAGGTTATGGATTGCCCGCGGAATGTGATGGCGCCCCTTGTTGGCTTAAGCATGCCCAGAATGGTTTTCAATGTGGTCGATTTGCCTGCGCCATTGGGACCGATGAGTGCCACAATGGATTGCTGTCCCACCTCCAGCGACACATTCCGCAAAACGGGTGTATCAGCGTAGGACACATCAACGTTCTTAATCTCCAGCATATGATTTTCCCAGGTAGGCGGTGATGACTTCAGGGACTTTAGAAATAGCCTCGGGCGTCCCATCGGCAATTTTTTGGCCGGCATTCAGGACAATCACCCTGCTGCACAAATTCATGACCGCCCGGACGATATGCTCAACGACTACGATAGTCACGCCCCTCTCCCGCAGTGCAGTAATCAACTTCATAGCGTCCTGAACTTCGAAAGGCGTTAAACCGGCCATAAACTCATCCAGAAGCAGTAATTTAGGTCGGGTCGCCAGCGCACGTCCCAGCTCTAACCGTTTGCGCTCCATCACGGTTAGAGCCCGGGCTTGAAAAAGGTATTTATCAGCCAGATCGATGAAAGAGAGAATCTCTCTTGCCTCATCTTCGGCCTGAGTGCGACCGGCGGAGGGTTCATGGCCAAAAAGCCGACCGGCCATAACATTTTGTAAAGCGGTGAGATGTAAGAAGGGCTTGACCAATTGAAACGTCCTGGCTATACCCCGGCGGGCAATGTCATGCGTGGGAATAGAGGTAATATCTTCACCGCAGAAGCGGATGCTGCCGGCATCCGATCGATAGGTACCCGTAACCACATTAAAGACGGTGGATTTGCCGGAGCCGTTGGGACCGATGAGGCCGAGTATTTCCCCTTCCTCAATATGAAAGGAGACAGCATTGAGAGCTACCAGCCCGCCAAAGGATTTGGTGAGTCGTTCAATCTCTAATATCATCATGCTATTCTTGAAGAAGTCCATCAGAACAAGGTGTTCAGAAAATAAGGAATTTAGCCGGATCTTCTACTGTGCGCAATAGGCATATCCATCGTTACGGGCTTTTTCCTTGACAAATTCTTTAGTTTATAGAAAATTATTAAAATCTAAAACTTATATAATTTGAGTCATGTGGGAAATGCCAGAGAACTTTGTCCTGTCTCAGATATCGTCCGGATCGTTGCAGGTTGATGATCGTGTGCGAGAGATGTAGGCAAGGCGTGTCCCAAACATCGCCGGAAGTCTTATCGATAACGGCGGCCAATCACGGGAGGCAGATGATGGATCGAAGAACTTTTGTAGCCACCTTAAGTGCCGGGAGTTTAGCATTAATGGCTAAAGCTGAAGCAACGGGTATCATCTCCGAAGAACTGGCCGATGAAGTCGAACACCGTATGTTCGATGAAATGCAACAGGACCAGGCCCAGCGTCCAAAGCGAAAAACCTTTCTCGAAAAAGAAGCAGAAATGATCCCGTTGCCTGCCAAGCCCACCTTGGCGGATATCTTCAACCTGCGCCTGCCGAAATTTATATTTAACCACAACCTCCAGAGTGCACAGAATGCACTCAAGAAAGGGCTCGATGAAGAGGTTATCTTAGCCTGCCTGTTGCACGACACGGGCATCGCACTCAATAGCCCCGATCACGGTTACAGGGGCGCGGCGTTGATCAGGCCCTATGTCAGCGAAAAAGTACACTGGGCCATACGCTATCACCAGGCCCTGCGCTTCTATCCTGATCCTGATGTAGGCTATGAGTATCCTGAAAGTTACTACCGTTCATTCGGTAAAGAATATAAGCCGGAGCCCTACATCCAGGCGGATTATGAATATGCACGCAAACACAAATGGTATATGAATTCGCGACTCGTCACGACGATGGACGAATACAGCTTTGATCGAGATGCAGTGGTTTCCCTCGAGCCCTTTATGGAGATCATTGGACGGAACTTCAAGCAGCCGAAAGAAGGCCTTGGATGGGATAACACCGAATCTTCCTACATGTGGCGCTCTATAATCTTCCCCCACCGCCCTCTATAATACAGGAGGGTAAAGAAGCTGATTGCGCGCATGATATAATTCACACAGATGGAAAAGCGTGTCTGCCACCCGGTTTGACACGCTTTTTTACTGTATAGCCACCCCGCGGCGTCTCATTCGTCATCCTGAAAGGGGTGGCATGAAAAACCCTTAAGCCACCAAACGGGTTGAGTAAACCCCATGGACCGTCTTGATCGTCGCCATTTTCTGAAATTGGCCGGTGGGTAGCCTGACGTTGACCATCCCACCCCGACTGCGTGGCGATCAGCATATCGATTCGCCACCAAATATAATCGTTCGTACTACCTTCACAATACAGGGAGGAAAGGACCATGGCTGAAGGTAAAAAGATGACACGGCGCAACTTTGTTGGGACCATGGCCGCAGCCGGCTCCGCTATACTGGCCATTTCCAAAACCGGCCCGGAAGCCGCTCTTGCGAGCAACCCCCCGGCCACAGGCCCTATGATACCTTACGGGGCACCAAACTTCACGGCCATACGCGCCGATTTTCCCCGGGCCGAGCGTATGCTCTGGCTCGCCGCGGCCGAAACACATCCCTTCAACATCAACATACTCCGCGCCCTCGAAAGCTATACACAGTATCGTACAATCGGACCTGGTGAAGGGCGGTATAGCTTTACGCGAGAAATGCAGAGCGAGGTCAAACAGGGTTTTGCAGGACTTATAAACGCAAAGCCTGAAGAAATCGCGTTCTGCTTGAGCACAACGGACGGCGAGAACACCGTGGTGGCGGGATTGGACCTGGCAAAGCGGGGGGGAAACGTGGTCATCGATGATCTGCACTTCGAAGCGTCCGAGTATATGTACTCCATGCTAGAACAGCAGGGACACATAGAACTCCGTGTCGTGCGTAACCGAGATTGTAAGATCGAGATGGCCGACATGGAAAAGGCACTCGACCGCGACACGCGCCTGGTCTCGATGGCGCTGGTGTCCAACATCAACGGCTACATGCACGAGGTGAAAGCCATAAGCGATCTTGCCCATGCCAACGGCGCTCTCGTCTACGGCGATATCATCCAAGGCGCAGGCTGCACGCCGATCGATGTCCGGGCGATGGGTATCGATTGCGCCGCCTGCAGCTCCTACAAGTGGCTGATGGGCGACTTCGGACTCGGCTTTCTATATGTACGTGAGGATCTGCAGGGAACGGTTATCAAGCAAACTCGCTACGGCCTGCGGCAGATCAGGATGGGAAGTGGTTCCTTTGATCCTCGTCCGGGCGCCGCGCGCTATGAGGGAACAACCACGATGTCCTATCTGTCGGGAATCTGCGCTTACGAGGGTCTGAAGTACCTGACGAATATTGGTGTTGAGAACATCCGCACGCACGCCAAACGGCTCACCGATCGATTACAGCAAGAATTACCGGCTATGGGATACCCCTCAATCACACCGTTGGACAGCCCCACGCCGATCGTCAGTTTTCTGATCCCCGAATTGGAAGCCACCCGATCAAGGCTCGACAGGGCATTCGGTGAACGGGTCGTATCCATACGCAACTGGCACAAAACCAACGAACGGGGAGAGGCGGAGACGGTGAGCGGTATGCGGATCGGGGTATCGGTCTACAACAACGATGACGACATCGATCAGTTCCTGAACGCACTGACGGGATCATGATTGAAGACGCCGGCAACTTACTGCTGGCGTCTTCAACTAAACTAAGAACCGCTGACAAAATGAGATTTGTCAGCGGTTCTTATTATATGGCTCCTTCAGACCGGGCATTCTGTACGGACTCATCATCAAAGCCCAGTAGATCCCTGAGAATCTCTTCCGTGTGCTCACCGAGGCCGGGCGACGCAACAATCTCCACCGGAGAGTCGGACAGTTTTATCGGGTTCCCGACCGTTTTAAACTTCCCGCGCTCGGGGTGATCGACTTCAACCACCGTATCCCTTCCGGCCAAAGATTCGTCTTCCAGTATCTCTTTCATACTCATGATGGGGCCGCAGGGCACGTTCAATTCATTGAAAGCATCCATCACTTCCCGTTTGGTCTTGGTCTGCGTCCATGCTTCAACGATCCCGAACGAGTCATCCAGATGAGACAACCTAACTGCCGGTGTGGCGTAATCAGGATGGCCGATTAGTTCTTCTCTGCCGACGAGCTTCATCAAGGGTTCCCAACCCTGCGGTTGGAGGATGGTGTAAATGTAGTCGTTAGGCCCTCCGGGACTACATTTGAGGGCTGCACCGGGTTGACCGCCACCGGAGGCATTACCGGATCGCGGAACCTCATCACCAAACGACTTGTTGGGGTATTCATTTAACGGGCCGTGGGCCAGACGCTGTTGGTCACGGAGTTTGACACGACACAGGTTGAGCACCGCGTCCTGCATCGCCACCTCCACCTTCTGGCCTTTTCCCGTTTTTTCTCTGTGCAGCAATGCTGCCAGAATGCCTGCAACCATGTGCATCCCCGTTCCCGAATCCCCTATTTGCGCGCCGGTACTGGTTGGTGGCCCCTCCTCCCAACCGGTTGTGCTCATGGATCCGCCCATGGCCTGAGCCACGGTTTCGTAAGCCTTGAAATCAACAAACTCTCCAGGACCAAAGCCTTTGATAGACGCATAAATGAGACGGGGGTTCGTCTCCTGAATAACCTCCCACGGGAAGCCTTGGCGCGCGAGGGCCCCCGGCGCGAAATTTTCACAAACAACATCAGAAACCTCTAGGAGTCGTTTGAAAATAGTCTTGCCGCGCTCCGTCTTTGTATTCAGGGTGATGCTTCGTTTGTTACAATTGAGCATGGTGAAATACAGGCTGTCCACATCGGGCACATCACGCAGCTGCTGGCGGGTGATATCTCCCCGTCCCGGTAATTCTACCTTGATGACATCGGCTCCCATCCAGGCCAGAATTTGGGTACACGAAGGTCCTGACTGTACATGTGTCATGTCAACAATTCGGACACCATCTAAAGCTTTGACCATAACGATTCACTTCCTTTCTTCGGGTTTCAAATCTGCAAACCCCACAGGGGTCCATCCATCCGCAATCCATGTTACGTATTCATCGTCTGACGTTTGGTTCCCGGCGGGCATTGATTCGGATGGACCGAGAGGGCTAGGGCGTACAACATTAAATCAGTGTTTCTTAATCACTTTTTGGAAATGGCACTTTTGGGGTTGAGATTACCAATTCGACCACTTTCAGTACCGGCTTTTTCGTCAATCACCGCGTTAACAAGGGTCGGCCTACCGGAATCCAAGGCTTCGTTTACTGCACTGGCGAGGTCCTCGGGTGATACCGCATTTACCCCGACACCGCCAAACGCTTCCATCATCTTGTCGTAGCGAGCATCTTTGACAAAAACCGTCGGCGCAACGTCTGAGCCGCCCGTGGGGTTCACATCCGTTCCCCTATAAATACCCCCGTTGTTAAAGACGACTACACAGATTGGCAAATTGTAGCGGCAAATAGTTTCCACCTCCATACCCGAGAAACCAAAGGCACTATCACCTTCAATGGCGAGCACGGGGCAACCGGTCTCAACGGCCGCTCCAATGGCTTGCCCCATACCGATGCCCATGACACCCCAGGTCCCTACATCAAGTCGTTTACGCGGTTTGTACATGTCGATAACGCTGCGGGCAATATCGAGCGTATTGGCACCTTCATTAACAAGGATAGCATCCGGCCGCTCTTTAATAATGGTCCGCAGGGCACCCAGTGCTCCGTGATAATCCATTGGTACATCATTGTTTTGCAACTTCGGTGCCATTCGTTCTATGTTGGCATCTTTCTTCGAGCTGACAGCTTCAGTCCAGTCAGTAGGCGGGGCACTCCACTCATCTCCCATGCTTGTGAGAAGTGCAGAAACACAGGAACCAATATCGCCGACCAAGGGGGCCACTATCTGGACATTACTGTCTATTTCTTTGGGCTCGATATCAATCTGTACAAATTTCTTGGGTTTTTCGCCCCAGGACCTCCCCTTACCGTGTGATAGCAGCCAGTTGATACGCGCACCGATTATAACAACGACATCGGCTTCTTTCAGCACCAGAGAGCGTGCCGGCCCTGCTGATTGTGGATGTGTATCGGGCAGTAGCCCCTTAGCCATACTCATAGGCAAATAAGGAATGCCACTCTTTTCAATAAATGCTCGGATCTCATCATCAGACTGCGCATAGGCAGCACCTTTACCCAGGATAACCAAGGGACGCTTCGCGCTTTTTATGACGTCTAGGGCACGCGCCACAGACTCCGGTGACGGCAACTGGCGCGGCGCGGCGTCGATGACCTTAACAAGCGACTTTGCACCGACTTCAGCATCCATGGTTTGTCCAATGAGCTTTGCAGGAAGATCAAGATAGACGCCTCCCGGTCGGCCGGAAACAGCTGCGCGAATGGCCCGCGCTATACCAATGCCAATGTCTTCTGCACACAATATGCGGTAGGCTGCCTTGCAGAGCGGCTTGGCAATTGCCAGCTGATCCATTTCTTCATAATCGCCTTGCTGCAAATCAACAATTTCTCGCTCCGACGAACCGCTGATTAGAATCATTGGAAAGCAGTTGGTCGTGGCGTGGGCTAAAGCTGTCAGACCATTGAGAAAACCTGGTGCCGAGACTGTCATGCAAACGCCTGGCTTTTTCGTTAGGTATCCCGCGATGCCGGCAGCATAACCTGCATTTTGCTCGTGCCTGAACGAAAGAACACGCATCCCTTCGGCCTGCATGAATCGGCCCAAATCCGTGATCGGAATTCCGGGTACATTGTAGATTGTGTTGATATCGTTTTGCTTGAGCGCATCGATTATAAGATGAAAGCCATCGGTTAATTCTTGTTGTGTGCCCGCATCAGACATTTCAAATTCCTCTTTTTTCCGGTTAATTTCCAGTTGGATACCTGAAGAACAATGCCTACATCTCAACGTGTTCAGACAAATTCATTTAATTCTCTCGGGCAAGCCCGGTAAGAACAAATTATGTGCAAATCACCCTAAATTAGTCAGTTTAATTGAATATCAAATATCCGCACCAGAATTAACAGTGTGCTCATGCCTGTAAAAACGGCCATACTTATCCAACTGAAACAACGCGCGAATAATGAAGGATAGAAGGTGGTATCTTCTTTAGGTATTACAGTTATGCAATAGTAATAATTTAAAAAAAAGACGACCGGCGCGATAAAA
>JAYZQT010000007.1:0-181612 GCA_036136335.1 Pseudomonadota bacterium | reverse complement strand
AAATTTTTGCCCTTTCAGGTGTGAGAGGGATTATCGATAGCGGCTCGTCCTCATGGTATTCTTGAAAAGACCCGAGAAAATAAGCGCCTTTGCGGGTTTTGAATAATGCAGTCTTATTTGAGTAGCCGAAATGTTCGTCGTGAGAATCAAAGCCTGCGATTTCGGTGGAAACCTCGGTGTTGAAGGTTCTTCCGCCTATAATCCGCTTAATTGGGTAATTAAAGCTCGTGTACATTTAAAATCCTTCTATAGGTGTCTTATTAAAAAGATCATATGACATAAAAAAATAATATAAGGTCCAACACATGGTGTCATATAACATATGGTTCTTGACTCTCTGAAGTCAAGTTAATTTCGATTCGATAGGCCAAAAGGCGATGTCTGGGCATTATCTCCATCCTAAAAAGTTAGTCTCCACCCAATGTCAACAACCAGAATGGAGGCGTGCATAACCTGAAGGTCGCAGGTTCAAATCCTGCCCCCGCAACCAAATTTATCCAACTAAATCAATTTGTTGGCCGTCCCGCTTTGGGGCGGCTTTCGTTTGTTTGTTGCATATCTGTTGCATGCGATCTGAAAAACGCCGCGTGACCTTCCGGGTTTTTTCTCCCGAGGGGTTGTAGGGATAGTTCAAGTAATGGTAGGGCAAGAAAAACACTACAAACTGTAGGACCCCAAGTCATGGAATTAAGCGGTAAGATCATTCAACTTCTCCCCGAGAATTCAGGGGAATCTGCTAACGGCCCTTGGCGAAAGCAAGAGTATATTCTTGAAACGGAGGGCCAGTACCCCAAGCAAGTTTGTTTTATGGCCTGGAGCGGCAAAATAGATGAGTTCGCAATCAAGGAGGGGGAAAACCTGGTTGTCTCCATCGACCTGGAAAGCCGTGAATACAACGGCCGTTGGTATACAGATGTTAAGGCTTGGAAAGTCGCACGAGCGAATTCTTCAGCAGATAATACGTCTTCTTACGGACGTGAAAATCTCAATGATTCTGTGTCTGAAGAACCTTCTGTTTTGGATGACGAGATTCCTTTTTAGGATCCTTGCAGGCGATGACTGCGCAACATCTTGCCTTTGTAGTGTGGCGATAAGTTTACCTGCAAACAGGACCCGAATGTAGTATGTTCCGACGAGGATTTATTGTCGTTCCGCTTCTGTTCGATTTTTATTGAATCAGTCCGATCGACGGAATTTGAGCCCCCTTTCAAAACTTCCAGCCAGTGCGTACTGTTGTCCATCCAAAAAAAAGGCTAAATCAGGAGAAAACATGTTTAAACGGAGAAAACTTATAATGACTGCCCTCTCTGCAGTGGCAGTGATGGGCCTTGGCGGCACAGCGTCAGCGGACGTCGCCAGCTTCTACAAAGGAAAGACCGTCACGATCGTCGTTCCCGGCGGGCTCGGTGCCTCACTCGGACTTTATGGTCGGATCCTTGCGGAGCATTGGACTAAACACATTCCCGGCAATCCGAACGTTATCGTCACGTCACGGCCAGGCGGTGGGGGCACCAAGGGTGCATCTTACGTCTACAACGCCGCACCCAAGGACGGGACGTTTGTTGCTGAGGTGTTGGCACCGTCGGTCCTCGCGCCCACGCTTCGCAACGTAAAGTTTGATGCGACCAAGTTCGAGTGGTTGGGCTCGATCACCCAGCGGCCCAGCGTTGTGTCTGTGTTTCATACGGCACCCGCGACGACGCTTGAGGGACTTAAAAAGACCGAAGTCATTATGGGCTCGACCGGGCTCGGGTCAGAGACCTATCTGATGCCTACGCTCATGAACCACTTGCTGGGCACCAAGTTCAAGATCGTCAAGGGCTATAAGGGTGGAGCCGCAATCAACAAGGCTATCGCCCAGAAGGAAGTCCATGGCCGGATGAACTATTGGACCGGGTGGACCACGATCAAGAACGACTGGCTCAAGACCGGCAAGCTGAAGCACATCATTCAGTATGGTCCGAAGATTCCAGAACTGCCCAATGTACCACACATGGCCGATCTCGTGAAAGGCAAGGAAGGCAAGGCGATGCTCCAATTCATCGAGGTTTGCGAAAAAGTCGGCATGGGGTTCTGGGTCGCGCCGGACGTCCCCAAAGACCGTACTGCCGCGCTGCGTGCCTCCTTCATGGCAACGATGAAGGATCCAGCGTTTTTGGCGGATGCAAAGAAACGCCGCGCACCCGTAGCCGCAATTTCTGGTGTGGAACTAGGCAAGATTGTGAGGGCTGGCCTCAACGTCTCACCGGAATTGATCAAAAAGATGAAGGCCGTTTACGGCTTCAAGTAGGGCTTAACTGCCCACAAATGAAGGACGGGTTCAGTGGGACCCGTCCTTCTTCAATTTTGTCAGCCACCCAAAATCCCTGCATAAGCTTTGATCGCATTAACAAAGGTAATTTGTCTGCCTAGCCCGGAGGGCCCTAAATGTCATAACTCGAAGGTCGCTGGTGTAAATTGCGGCCTATCTCGGGGTAATCCCATCTAAATCGATATCGTAAGAAGTTTTCTATTTGTTTGAGAGTTGCCCGATTACACAAAATGATTAAATAATTATCGTCAGATTTAAAATGGTTATCAACGTTGGACTTGCCTTGGTTTTGGGCGCGAAGGGGTGCTGGTATGACGACGCGGGTGGGCTAGGATAACGGCATGGTGCAACTCTCTGTACTCGATCTGGCATATATTGGTGAAGACTTCACGCCAGCTGACGCGTTGGCCAACGCGCTCGACCTCGCACAGCACGCAGAGGTGGCCGGGTATTCCCGCTTCTGGTTGGCGGAACACCACAACCTTGCGGGCATTGCCAGCGCCGCTACCGCCGTCTGCATCTGCCATGTCGCAGGCGGTACCAAGACAATCCGTGTCGGAGCCGGCGGCATCATGCTGCCCAATCACTCACCGATGGTGATAGCAGAGCAGTTCGGTACACTCGCGACTTTGTTCCCGGGCCGCATCGATCTCGGCTTGGGAAGGGCGCCGGGTACCGACCAGCGCACACTGCAGGCGCTCCGACGCGGCCCAAATTCGTCTGAATATTTCCCGCAGGATGTCGTTGAGTTGAGAGGTTTGCTTGGCCCACCCGAGGAGAACCAGGCAATTCACGCAATTCCTGGTGAAAATACAAACGTACCCTTGTGGATTCTGGGCTCTAGCCTATTCGGTGCGCAGCTTGCTGCGATGCTCGGTCTTCCCTACGCATTTGCTTCGCATTTCGCACCACAGGCGTTGATGCAGGCCGTGGCGATATACCGTGAGCGGTTCGAGCCATCTCCGCAGCTCACAGAGCCCTACGTGATGGTCGGCTGCAACGCGATTGTCTCTGAAACTGAAGAAGAGGCCAAGCGGCTGTTTTCCAGCCCGCAACAAAATGTTATCCGCATGGTACGTGGCACGCGTGGCCGGTTGCCGCCTCCGGTCGACGACATCGAAAGTGTCTGGTCACCGATGGAGAAGGCGCAGGCGTCGACCATGCTGGCCTGCTCCTTCTACGGCTCAGCGGTGACCATCAAGGCCAAGCTTGAAGCGCTGATCGAGGCTACCGGCGCTGACGAGTTGATGGTCGCCGCGGCGATTTGGGACCACCAGGCGCGGGTAAGATCTTTCGAGCTGCTGGCCCAAGTGATGGATTAGTGCAGGGCGCTCCCTTTTTCAGTTCTTTGTGATGTCCGAGATCAAAAAATATAAGGAAGGCGTCCGGTAAAGACTAACACCGGCTCATGCATCTGGATCCTTTAAAATGACCCTACAATAAGATAACGTTGGTGGCAGCTTGAAACATTCTGTGGCCACGTTCCCGGGTATGGTGCGAGGGGCTTGTTTGCGGCCGAACGCAATTGCATGGAGTGTCGCCATTGGCAATTTAAACTGCCATTTCAGAGGCGTTAACCTGAAGGCCACAGGCGTCAAATGCCACTTGGACTGCGACCTTTTCTGCCCCGCTAAGTTCGAGTAGCGGGCGCCGCACCGGGCCACCCACCTGGCCGAGTAAACCGGCCCAGTATTTTTGTTGCGCATGAGGTTTGTCAGCGGGACGCGTGTCTTTCAATGCTGCACGCACCGGGTTCAGGCTGTCACGCACGGCTCGTGCCTTGTCAATGTCGCCATTGAATGCGAGGCGGGTGTATTCATTCATCCGCTGGTCCACCTTGGTTTGCATCAGGAAAGGCGGTGTGGAGCAGAGATAGACCTGCCATCCAAGCTCAACAATATTTTCCAGCCACAAATCCTCGGACGAGGTGCTGACGATCAGTTTGCCACGGGTCATGTCAGTGAGGCGGGCGTCACGGTCGCGATCTACACTGTACTTTATGGCCACGATGTTCTGGAGGTCAGCAATGTCCGCGCAAACCTCTGGCTCGACAACATAGTTGTAGTCTGGCTGATGCCAAATGGCGACGCCAATTTCCAACTGTTCCGCGATATGCCGGTAATATTCTTTCAGCACTGCATCTACATTCGTATGAAAATATAGTGGCGGTGCATGGACGATAATCCAGTTGGCGCCAATGTTCTGCGCATGATGACCCAGATCCAGAACCGTATCCAGGTTCTCATCGGAGCAAGACATTACGGTCCGGCAGCGGTCACCGACCTCGTCGACGACTATTTCAAACTGCCGTTTGCGCTCCGCAATCGTCATGGAAAAGAACTCTCCCTGTTTGCCGTTTACGAAAAGGCCAGAGATACCGAGATCGTCTATCCAGTGACGAAGGTTGCTGCGCAGGCCTTCTTCATCGGCAGTTCCATCGGGACTGAAGGGGGTCATGGTAGCTGCGAAAATTCCACGAAAATTTTCCTGAGCGTATTCCTTGGCTTCAGTTTTCGAATATTTTGCCATTACTATTCTCGTCGCTCCGTGTGAAACATTTTTCGTTTGTTACGGGGTTATCCTGTCATAGGGAAACAGGTAGCGAAAGGGTATTAACGGCTAATCCTGAGTGGTCGGGACAGGCGGTATTGTTTCCGATTAACCCCTTCCTTCGAGTGTCTGTTTTAAATACAAGTGGCAGGTGCAAGTCGTACCGCGGTCGCGCCAGACATGGGCTACGAATCAAACTGTGCACTGAATGTATTCCATCACCTTGATACCTGTCGTAACCTTTGTGAGTTTGTTGTTGAACAACAGGTGGTTTCCCAAAATGGAAGACCTTCTATAGCTGTTCATCGGATGTACAGAAGATCCAACAAAACAGGTAATGACAGATGTCTCGGCACCGCGGTACTTATAAACCCGAAAAACCTGAGCCGTATGAGCTAAGTCGTTCCCGAATCGAGAATTTTGTCCGGTGTCCGGCGTGTTTTTATCTACAGCAGGCACGTGGAGTAAAATTTCCCAGTATTCCGGGCTTTAACATCAACGAAGCAACCGACGTATTGTTAAAAAGAGACTTTGATCAGCACCGGCGCACCCAGACATCTCATCCGTTTCTTGAAAAACTTGGGATGGGCCACCTGATTCCTTTCCAGCACGCCAGCTTCGAGTTATGGACACAAAGCCTTCATTTTGGGGCAGAGGGCCGTTTCCACACCGTGCATGAAGATACCAATCTGAAAGTTGGGGGGGGTCTTGACGATGTATGGCTTAATACCAAAACCGGGAAGGTTCATGTTGTTGATTACAAAAGCACGTCCCAGAAATCACCCGGAAAAGAAATAAATCTAGAAGGCTGGTGGAAAGAGTCCTACAAGCGACAGATGGATTTTTATATCTGGGTAATGAGGCGACTTGGTCTAGATACCTCCGGGACAGGGTATTTTCTTTATTGCGACGGTGACCGCTTCACCACAAAACCTTTTCTTGGTGATAGCAGCGCAACCATGAATTTCAGGATGACCCTGATACCCTACAAGGCCGACCTTTCGTGGATTGATCCCACCCTGGGAAAAATCAAAGATCTTCTTGACACGAATGCCTGTCCGAACCACAGCAAACAATGCGAGCACGGATTGTTTTTAGATGCCTGTTTTTCCAATTTGGGTGCGGCGCTGGGTTGCTGACTGGTTGGCCCGTATTGCGCCATAATAGATTATTGATGACGATCCTTTGTAGCAAATAACATGTCGAAAGAAAGGTTTTGATGCTTGAACTCTATCACAACACGATGTCGTCATGTGCTCAGAAGGTGCGTGTGGCTCTTGCCGAGAAAGGACTTGAGTGGAAAAGCCATCATCTGAACCTTCGGGCAGGCGAACAGCAGAGACCAGAATACGTTAGGCTAAATCCCAAAGGGGTGGTTCCGACCCTGATTGACGGCAATCGTGTGATATGTGAGTCGAATGTCATACTTGAATATTTAGACGATGCATTTCCTGACCCACCGCTGCGACCGGAAGATCCTTATGGCAGGTCGCAGGTGCGTCTCTGGAACCAGCGTCTCGCAGAAGGCCATCACGATCTTGGCACGGCAACGCTAAGCATGGGCATTGCCTTTCGCCATCAGTTTCTTGACAAAGGGGAAACAGCATGTCGCGAACTGGTGGAAAATATACCGGATCCCATCAAACGCGAACGGCGGCGCGACGTGGTGTACAATGGACTTGATGCACGCGAATTTGGCGTCGCAGTAGATATGTGGATCAAACTGCTCAATGACATGGAAGTTTCCCTCGGCCAGCATGAATGGCTAGCCGGTGACGCCTACACGATCACGGATTCAGCCTTTACACCCTACCTCACTCGTCTCGATCACCTCCACGTTCTTGGTTTCATCAGCGGGAAACCGAGAATTGCTGATTGGTATGAGGCCATCAAGGCCCGTCCAAGTTATAAACTGGGAATAACGGACTGGCTTGATGAAGGTTACCTGACACTGATGGCGGAAAAAGGAGACGAAGCGTGGCCCAAGCTAGAGCTAATGATTGAAAACGCAAAATAATGCATATTGGACGGTTCTTGCATCAAGTTGTGTTCTATAACAACAGTTTGGTACAAGTTAGACGGGTTTAAACTCCAAAAGCACATGGATTCTGGCCCCGGCACTTATCGTTTCTGTGAAAACGACCTTGCCTTCGGGAGGTAGTAATGAAGTTCTCGTTTATCCTTTTTGGCCTATCGTTGATTCTGAAATACACAGCGTGGCGAAACGCCGCTTTTCGCCAGCGTCTGGAAGAGCGCAACTTCACCGCCCAGATCATGGCACGCGACGAGGAAACGGGACGCTGGTACCGGTTCGAGAACGGAAGAGTGACAAGCGGCCGTGGTCTGCATCCCGACCCTGACATGGCGCTTGGTTTCAAAACCGCTGCAATTGGCGCGAACCTGCTTATGCCGCCGATAAACTGGCTGGACCAGATTAACGCCCAAAAGGATTTTCTGCTCTCTGTGGAAGGGGAGGAAGACATTACCAACTGGTTTGCGCAAACAGTCATGCTGACCCAGTCGGTTGGCTGGAAAACCGGGATAAAAATGCCTGATGGCAGCATGCGTTACTGCAATATGACAAACGGGGGCCCGGTGTTTCTTTATGTCAAGGACGGCAAGATACTCCGGATGACGCCGATTGATTTTGACAGGAGTGATCCGGGGCCATGGACCATTAGAGCGCGCGGTATTGATCTCACCCCGCCACGCAAGACGACACTGGCGCCCCATGGCCAAAACGCCAAGTCGATTGTCTATTCACCAGACCGTTTGTTGCAACCAATGAAACGAGTGGACTTCGACCCGAATGGAGACCGCAATCCCGAAAACCGGGGCAAGTCAGGTTACGAGGCAATTTCCTGGGACGAAGCACTGGACATCGTGGCAGGCGAAATCAAGCGGGTAAAACGGGAACATGGGCCCGGTGCAATGGCGGTTAGTCATGGTTCGCATCATACCTGGGGCAACATTGGCTACTACCTGTCGGCTTTGGCCCGGTTTAAAAATACCGTTGGCCATACACAAATCCATCACAATCCTGATAGCTGGGAAGGTTGGTACTGGGGCGCGGTACATCACTGGGGGCATTCACTGCGCGTTGGCCAATCCGAAACATATGGCACTGTGGAAGACTGTTTGCAGAACTGCGATATGATCGTCTTCTGGGCAGCTGATCCGGAGACGACGTCAGGGTCATACGGTGCTCAGGAGGGGACCGTTCGTCGACAATGGCTCAAGAACCCCGACCTCGGAATAGAAGTCGTCCATGTAGATCCGTATTACAATGCATCCGCGCAGTTTCTTCCCGGGAAGTGGTTGGCACCGAAGCCGACTACCTCCGTCGCGATGGCTATGGCTATCGCGTACGTCTGGATTGAGGAAGGCCTGTATGACAAATCCTACGTAGAGACCCATACAACTGGATTCGACAAATGGAAATCCTATGTAACGGGTGAGGACGACGGTGTGCCCAAAACTCCGGAATGGCAGGAATCCGAAACCGGTGTTCCAGCCAAGGACGTCCGCGCACTGGCTCGCCGATGGGGTACCAAACGCGTTTATCTGGCGCCCGGGGGCTGGGGAAATGGTCACGGTGGCGCATGCCGCAATCAAACCGGCATCCAGTGGGCCCGGGTCATGGTCTGCATGGTTGCGATGCAGGGTCTCGGCAAACCCGGCGTGAATATGGGGAATCTCCAGTGGGGTTGTCCTCTGGACTTTAATTTTTATTTCCCCGGCTATGCCGACGGAGGCATGTCCGGAGATCTCGAGGGCACAGCGATGCCTGTCGAGCTTTACCAGCGAATGCCTCAGCTTCCCACCATGAATACACCATTCCAACGCATACCCCGGCTCAAGATGCCGGAGGCCATAATGGATGGAAAAGCCGAAGGATATCCGTGGGTTGGCAAGTCTATCGAACACCAGTTTGCCAAGTTTTCATATCCTGCGCCGGGACATGCTCCCGTTAAGATGCTTTACAAATATGGTGGTTCCATTCTTGCAACGATGGGCAATACAAACCGCTGGGTGCGCATGTATCAATCGCCCAATCTTGAATTTGTGGTTAACCAGTCGATCTGGCATGAGGGAGAATCGCAGTTCGCCGATTTAATTCTGCCGGCCTGCACCAATTTTGAACGAGCCGATATTAGCGAGTGGGCTGGGCTCGGTGGATATGGCCATCACGGACAACAGCAGCTCAATCACAGGGTGATTGTTTATCAGGCACCAGCCATCAAGCCACTCGGCGAATCCAAATCAGATTACTGGATTTTTAACGAAATTTGCAAACGGCTCGGGCTCGCCAACTATTTCTCCGAGGGTATGAACGAGATCGACTGGGTAAAGCGTCTTTTTGACGGCTCGGACCTCCCCAAGGTAATCAGTTGGAAAAAATTCATAAGGAAGGGCTACTACGTTGTACCAGCAGAAAAACCCAAGCTGCGTGCTCCGGTCTCCTTTCGCTGGTTCTGGGAAGGTCGAAAGAAAGACGTTCCTGAACCTCACCCGTTACCGTCAGACTATAGCGACGAATATCTCAAGGGTCTCCAGACACAGACAGGCAAGCTCGAATTTGAGTGTTCCAGTCTCAAGCGCGTCAATGATCCCGAACGTCCACCTATCGTCAAATACGAACCCTCCTGGGAGGGGCAGCATTCTGGCGAAATGTTCGAGAAATTTCCGCTCCAGATGTTAACGCCGCACTCCAAATTCAGTTTTCATACTCAGGGTGACGGAAAGGACTCGTTCTTGCTCAACATCGAAGATCACCGGGCGCTCGTTGACGGATACTATTATTGGATCATGCGCCTTAACGCCGATGATGCCGCTGAGCGCGGCCTCAAGAAGCATGACCTCGTCAAGGTTTACAATGATCGCGGTGCGGTTATCTGCGCTGCCTTGCCCACCCAGCGCCTGCCCCGCGGGGTTTGTCACGGCTACGAATCATCAGCGATGTATGACCCGATGGGTGAGCCAGGAACATCGGTGGACCGGGGTGGTTGTCTAAACCTGCTAACGCCGGAACGCACGCAAACCAAATCCACGCACTCCATCGCGGGTGCTAATGCACTGGTTGAAGTCGTGCTTTGGGACGGTGAAACCGAATACATGTCTGAGGTGTTTGCGCAGGTTGAACGAGACAAACCAGAATTCGCGACTGTCGAACGCGAACCAGTGTCCGCCGAATAAAATAACGGGCCAGGAGAACGCTTGTCATGACGAAATGGAATATGATTATCGACGTTGCCGAATGTACTAACTGCAATCTGTGTACACTCGCTACCATGGATGAGCATGTTGACAACGATTTCCCGGGGTACGCCGCTCCGATGCCTAAACACGGACATAAATGGATGAATATCCTGCAAAACGAGCGCGGTCAGATGCCTATGATTGACATCGCCTATATGCCGACAATGTGCAATCACTGTGACGACGCACCGTGCATCAAGGCCGCGGAGGATGGGGCAATAACTAAACGTCGCGACGGAATTGTTCTTATTGATCCCGTCAAAGCAAAGGGGCAAAAAAAACTGGTTGGTGCCTGCCCCTACGGACACAACTGGTGGAACGATGAACTTGATATTCCGCAGGCTTGGCCATTCGACGCACATCTGCTGGATCAAGGCTGGACCCAGACACGCGGAGAGCAGTCCTGCCCAACAGGTGCGATGCGTGCGGTGAGGGTCGAAGACGCAGAGATGGCACGTATCGCTCAGGAGCAAGACCTCGAGGTGCTGCAACCAGATCTCGGGACCAAGCCGCGTGTTTATTATAAAAATCTCAAGCGTTTCACCCATTGTTTCATTGGGGGAACGCTGTCTGCGGAGGTAAATGGGATTGTTGACTGTATCGAAGGCGCTGCAATTACGTTAAAGCACGAAGGACCGACGCTGGCTGACACCACCAGTGATGTTTACGGAGATTTCAAGTTTGATGCACTGCCACCGGAAAGTGGACGGTACGAAATCGTGATCACCGCGGAGCGTTATTCGGTGCAGACTATTGAAGCGGTGCTTGGAACTAGTTCGAATATCGGAGAAATTCACCTTGAAGACGAGTAGGTCGGCGGCGAATTCTTATATAACTTCCCAGGACAGTGGCTGATAATTGGCAGGCGGACCGAATAGCCTAGGTGTTTCAACGGTAATAGGTTAACGTCTTGTAGGGCAAGATTTCAGGACCGAATTACCGGAAGGTTGAGGCATGGTCAGAATTACGCCGCTTGAAAAACACGAAGTGTCGGAGGACGTTGGATCTGTCCTGGAGGCCGCCGATAGTGTCTTCGGTGTTCAATCGGTTTCGGCGGGCATACAGGCGCATTGCCCCGCGATCCTGACGGCCAGTAGAGCGTTGGGTTCTGCGCCCGGCAGGAGCAACCAGCTAAGCGCGGAACTCCGGCACCTAGTTTGCATGAGGGCTGCCCAGATAGTCACCTGTCCATTCTGAATAGATTCGAACGCTGCCGGGAGCAGCAAGGCAGGAAGCTCAGAAATGAAGATCGCCGCTGTATCGTTCTGGAGGACCAGTGACGTTTTTTCCAAGGAGGAAAAGGCGGCCTTTGAGCTTGCAGAGGCGATGACCCAAACACCCGCTACTGTATCTGAAAAGATATTCGATGACCTGAGGAATTACTTCAAAGAGGACCAGATAGTCGAACTCGTCGCGACGATCGCTATGGAAAACTATCGCGCTCGCTTCAATCGTGCATTCCTGGTCGAATCCGAGGAACTTTACCAGCCAGCAACCTAGGATAGGCCACCTGATATGGATGTCATTACGCTAGCCGCCAAGGCACAAAAGCTCAAATCTTTGATTGACGACCCAGATATACTCGTTTTGCCGAACTCGTGGGATGCTGGAAGTGCAAGAATTGTTGAAGAGGCAGGGTTTCCCGTAATTGCTACCTCCAGCGGCGGTGTGGCGTGGTCCATGGGGTATCCCGACGGCGAACACATAAGCCGGGATGACATGCTTTCAGTGGTAAAACGCATTTCATGCAGCGTTGATTTACCCGTTACGGCTGATATGGAGACGGGGTATGGCGATACACCACGGATCGTAGCCGACACGGTGACGGCGACGCTCGGCGCCGGGGCCGTGGGGGCTAATTTCGAGGATAGCCAATCCAGTTCCAGCGGTCGTAAACTGCGAGAGTTGGAAGATTCGGTCGAAAGGATCAAGGCCGCGCGGGCGGCCGCTGTTTCCGCCGGCGTACACTTTGTAATAAACGCCCGGACCGACACTTTCCATGGTGGAGGGAACGATCAGTCGTTTGCCGATGCGGTGCGTCGGGGAAACGCATACATGCAAGCTGGTGCCGACTGCATATTTATACCCTTCCTCAATGATATCGACATCATAAAACGGCTGGTCAATGCCATACAGGGTCCGATAAACATTCTGGCCGGTGCCTCCGCGCCCACCGTTCCGGATCTGGAAGAAGCCGGTGTTGCACGTGTCAGCATCGGTGGGCTGTTTTCGCTTCTCAGTTATTCCCACGTCCGGACCGCCTGCCGTAAACTGAAAGATGAGGGTACCTTTCGCTGGGCCGAAGATGCCCTGGCTCACCCTGAGATGAACGGTTTAATGGTCCCCGGTTAGGCGTTGGGTATGGAAATACTGATGACACTAGGTTCGCAGGATTGCCAGCTAGAACAGGATTGACACAGTCCTCGGAAGTAACGTTTGGTCGAGAAAAATTGTCCTTTTCTGAAGCCGCCAGGTATGTTTTTCACGTTTCAAAATGTCTTCACGTCGACCGACGTACAAGGCCTCCGTGCGTTCGAGACGTGTCTGGTAAATTATGAAGTTGCAGAGCACTGTCACCCTGTTCTTGCTGGTTGGATTGATTTCAATATTGGAAAGCAGCCGTCGCGTTCGCGAGGGAGGCGTCTCTGCATGGGCTAAACCTGAATGGAGGCGCTGCACTCTCGCTTTGAGAAAGTCCAGGTCGTCATCGAAAAGAGCCAATTCGTCAGGACCGCGGATATCGGTGTCGCGGTTGTCACTGGTTTCCCGCACCGGCGCCCAATACTGGACATCCTTTGTGAGTAGCTCCAGCCAGTCATCGTATCGGCCTTCGTCAAGTATGCGCGCTTCGCGATAAAGAAATTGTTCGATCTCATGCTGTAAATCATGGCGCGTCATTGCGCACCTCGGATCCAGGGGTTTTCGCGGACGGCTTTCGTTTGGGTCGGGAGGCAGTTTCCGCGCGAGTATCAACACCGGCTGAAGCACGTTTTGCAGTCTTGGTTTTTATTTTTCTTTCAGGGGTGATCCCCATCAGGTTGGCCCAGTAGCGGTAATAATTGCGCTGGCCCTGCTCGGAATAGTATGGACCTACGGTTCCAGGAAGATAATGTGGCGGTTTTACGTCCTTCTCGTGACCGAGGCCCATCTGGTAGTTAAAGACCAGACTTTGCCCGATAACGCCCCGCGTCGCCTCGGTGACCTGTTCAAAGTTTTCGGTATCATCCTGGCCGGCGATGCCCGCAGCGGCCTGCTGGCGCTGGAATTGGGAACGGCAGATGTCTTTGATTGCCTGGGGTGCTTCAGAATCAACACCACTCCATTGCCATGCCTCGATTTTGTCAGGGCCCTTGGGGTGCCAAAGATAAAAACCGAACGGGCGCAACGCGCTAAAATTATTGAATGAGAAATTAGGAAAAACGTTGCCGAACGCCAGCGTGTATACCTTAGCCTGCTCCTTTGAGAGCCGTTCTTCGAGCCTGCGCTGTGTTTCGTCGACATACTCCAACGCCTCAGGCCCCAATTCCTTTGCCAGTTTGAGGTCCGCGTCGAAACGTTCCCCCGCCGCCGAAACGCCGCAAAGACCGTGGCCGTGGGCCGTCGTAACTGAATAAAGATCTGGTGAGTGCGTATAGCTAACCGGATTAAGCTGCGGCGCATCTACCCGGAACAGGGAACCGTGAGAGTATGGTAAATGATAGGTGTCGCCGGCAAAATTTTCTCCGGCGATCTTCCAGTTCGTGTTGCAGCTGTAGCGTTGGCGGCCTGCAAGCACCTGAATTTTACCAAGTGCTCGCGACAGATAAATATCCAAGTACCAACGAAGATCGGCAAGATAATCATCGAGACTGATACAATCGGTGTCCATATTTGCGAAGAGCAGACCGCCATAAGATTGAATTCTGGGCACTTCGAAGAGACCCCATTCTTCCCTCTCAAGATCGTTGAAATACGCGTCTTCAAGAAAGGGAACTCCAACGAGTTTTCCTTCGCTGGAATAGGACCAACCATGGAATGGGCAGGTGAATTGTTTTGAATTGCCGACGTCGGTACGGCAAACCCGCATACCGCGGTGGCGGCAGGAGTTGAGAAAAACTCGAATTTTCCCTGTTGTATCACGCCAAACAATGACCGGGTCTTCACCCATATAGTTGGTGAAATAATCACCAGGGTTCGGGAGCTGGGATTCGTGCCCCATGAACAACCAGACTTTGGCGAAAACCTGTGTCAGTTCGTCACGGTAAATTTCAGGATCGAAAAAAATACGTCGGCTGATCAGCCCGTCGTCGCTAAGATAGTTGTCAAGTTTTGTTTCCAAAATGCTTACCTCCGTTTTATCCCGTCGTCGGCGTGTCGGTGCTCCGCATTCAGTGGATATGAACTAAAACCTTTGCAAAATTTCAGACCCTACATCCCACGTAAGGTTATATTTAACGCCGAGGTAGGGATGACGGTATAAAAATCGTCGTAGCGGCACAGTGTTCGCTCCAGCACCGTGAGTTGCCCTGCCCGTTATATAAATCCATGGCTGCGTGCGTTAGACTTGGAGTGAAGTCGAGCTTTCCACGACTTGTGGCTGAAATCGCAAATCCAAAAAATCATCGGCATTCATTTTCGTTGGAATTCCCCCGAGCTCAAATTGGAGATCGACCGACTTTTGCATCCCCTCCAGGTCGATCTGGCCGTCAAGGTGGAAGTGTGGGAGTTCGCGGTCGATTGCTGAACGCATCACGTTCTCGTTGGTACCATAAAGTTCCGCGGCAATGTCGACCCATTCATCAATGTGGTCTGCCGCATAATGGGCAGCCCGGCGACAGCCCCGCAAAACGCGGACGATCAAATCCGGGTTGTGCTCAATCAGGTCAATACGAGCAATATGAACAATCCACTGATATTTGGGGAGGTAAGGTTCGTCAAAAGCCGGAACCCAGTAGTCAAGTATTCCACGATTTTCGCCGATGGATATGTTGGGCTCTATAGCAATACACGCATCAATACGGCCTTCAGCGACAATATCGACCACTTTGGGGTACTCACTTAGCAACGGGACGAATTCAACCAGTTCGGGATCAACACCTTCTCTAAGCAATATCTTCCGCATAATCCAGTCTGGGCAGCTGCCCAGACCAAGCATACCGATCCTCTTGCCCTTCAGCTCTTCGTAACTCTTGATACCTTTTCGTACTGCGAAAAACATATTCGCTTTTCTCCGAACGCCGCTCCCAACTACCCTGAACGACTTTCCTCCGGCAATGGCATTTATCGCCGGTGGCGATCCCATCTCGCCGATTTCAAGGTCGCCGCTATCATATGCCGTAGCAATTTGTGGGCCACCGAATACGGTCCTTACCGATAGATCGAGCCCCTCGTCTTCGAAGAGACCCATTTGTATGCCAAGTTGGACGGAAATTGCGCACTTGTCAGTTGGTCTGCCGTACTCAACCTTTTGCAAACTCATCACGGTTCCTTCCTACCTGATTTGGTTGACGAATGTCGTCCCGGGAGCATGCCTCATGTTTTTGGGTGGGTCGAGTACCTTTGAACTTGGCATTGTTTATCGGTGTTTTTCACCTGAACCAGAGGTCGGTAGCACCCGGGTTAGAGTTTTTAAAAATTGGCGGAAGGATGTCTGCTGATAGCGTTGGTACAAGACCGTTTGGTATAAATTCATTACCAATTTTCATCACAACGTTAATTCTGAGGGGCATGCCTACTTCACTTTTGCCTAGTTTTTTCTTTCACTCCTGAATTTTGTTGTTGCGTAGCGGGGGTGTTTAATGCACCGCGTATAGATTGTTTGTACGCATCAAACAGACCCATGGATCTATAATAATATTCCATACCTAGGTTTGTGTTCACTGCACAGACCTTTACTGAAGGCATAGCGGTTTGATACCTCCCGGCCTATAAATACGTGAAGAGTTATCTGACCTTTGCTTAAGGGAGCAATTAATCATGAAATTTATGTGGTTTCATCTGATGCCTTACCAGGAGCTGCCCGAGGATTTTAAATCCAGACACAGTTCAATATGGGTAGATATTGATTCCAGTCTGTTTGATCCCAAAAAAGGTCACCTCCTCTATAATGAATATATCGACGAGCTTAAATTCGCGGCAGAGTGTGGCTTTGACGCTGTCTGCGTTAACGAACACCATTCCAATGGGTATGGCCTGATGCCGTCCCCCAACCTAATCGCATCGGTTTTGGCCCGCGAAACCGTAGATACTGCGATCTGCGTTATGGGAAATTCACTAGCACTTTACAATCCACCGACCCGTGTTGCGGAAGAAATGGCAATGATCGACTGTATTTCGGGCGGGCGAATGATAGCAGGGTTCCCGGTTGGGACGCCAATGGATACCTGTTTTGCGTATGGTCAAAATCCAGCGAAGCTTCGACCGAGATACTATGAAGCGATTGACTTTATTCAGCGAGCGTGGACTACGGACGATACATTTGCATTCAACGGGAGGTTTAACAAGCAACGCTACGTTAATATCTGGCCACGCCCTGTTCAAAAACCCCATCCTCCAGTTTGGGTCCCAGGTGGCGGCTCGGTTGAGACATGGCAGATGTGTGCAGAAAAGAACTTTGTGTATGCGAACCTTTCCTATTTTGGGCATTTGTCCAGCAAAGCATCAATTGCGGGATTTTGGGACAAGATGGAGGCGTTGGGTAAAGAGCCCAACCCATTTCATTCGGGTTTTCTGCAAACGATAGGTGTAGCCGAGACACGCGCTGAAGCGCTGGACCTTTATTCAGAACCCGCCAATTACTTTTACAACAGATGTCTCCATATAAACCCTGCATTTGCAAACCCACCGGGATATGCGACCGAGGCAACGGTGCGCGCAAAAGTTGAGTCACAGGTGTTGCGGGCAGCGGAAGTGTCTCGAATTCGTGGCAGGTCAGATCAGGCTGACGTTTTTGAGAAAGGCCACGTTATAATCGGGAGTCCGGATGAGGTGGCTGACCAGTTAAGGGATGTTTGCCGGGAGATGAATGTCGGCCACCTAATGACACTTCTCCACTTTGGCAATATGAGCAAGGATCTCACCCGATATAATACAGACTTATTTGCCCGCAACGTGATGCCCCAAATTCGCGATCTTTTTGAAGACCAGTGGGAAGATCACTGGTGGCCGCAACCACTTCCGGATTCTGACATGGCGGATTATGGCGAACGGTCAGAGTTAGCCGCAGAATGAAACGGCCAACAGAGCGGTTTCTTGACGTGCCGCTAGGTCGCTCCCGTGTCTGGGAATCGGGGTCCGGTCCGGTAGTAGGTTATTTTGCGGGTTATGGTGGCCTGGCAGACTGGTTACCCCTGCTCGGCAAGTTGTCCGCAAATTGGAAAATCAAGGCCCCTTCGCTGCCGGGATTTCCCGGTGGTTCAGATTCTGAAATGCTTGATGGTCACCTGGACTGGCTCCTTTCTGTGCATGACACGTTTGTAGAGTGCAATCTTCAGGATACCAGCCTCATCGGTGCTTCTGTGGGCGGCGCACTCGCAGCCGACATAGCAGCGGTCTGGCCGGATGAGGTCCAGAAACTGGTTTTAATAGCCCCATTTGGTGTCTTTGATGAAGGTCAACCGGTATCAGATATTTTTGCCCAGGCACCATCCTCGGGATTAAACGAATTATCAAGCAAACCTGAGCGGCTTCAGGAGTGGTTGTCGCCGCCGGATGGGGAGGATGCAGAGGACTGGGCTATTGTACAACTGCGGGCAAGGGTAGCCGCTGCTGATATTTTATGGCCGCTTGGCGATACTGGTCTGCGCAAACGCCTGGCCCGGATCAAGTGTCCCACATTAATCATCTGGGGTGGGAATGATAATATAATACCGAGTGACTACGCTGCTGAATTCGCGCGGAAAATTGCCGGACCGACCCGGGTCGAGATCATAGAAGGGGCCGGTCATACGGTGGAATTTGATGCGTCGGACGAAGTGGAAAGAGCCATTTCTCAGTTTCTAGCCACGGAATTTTGAGTACGATTGGGCCCCAGATTTGCCTTGACAGGTTTTGTTTCGTTCCTGCAGGAACGAAACAGTGGTGTTTGTGGAAGAACCTTAGAATTTGAAAGCGACTATTGCCGGTTATTTAATCCCAACCCGCGTCTTTGGGTTTGCGGCGCATACATCTGTCGTATTTCAAGTGTTGTGTCCTAAAAAAGGTTGAAGATTTGGTGGTTTCCATCCCTCGGGTTTTAACACCTTTCCATCTTCGCGTTTTGTGACTTTGCCGGTAGCACTATCAATTTTAGCGAGGTTTGTTCGAAATACCTCTTTCCATGCGCCTTCTGCGTCCGCTCCCATTGAATGAATAGCTCCAATAGTGACAACGAGGATATCAATCAGGGCATCAAGTTGTTCGGTCCTGTCATCTTTCTCTATGGCCTCTTTGAGTTCCCCCAGCTCCTCGGAAATCAAATTTCGATATAAGGAATATTGATTATCATTTTGTGTGCCGTCAGTCGTCTGGTCACAGGCATTCATGAAATGTTTCTGGTCCAAGAATGGATTCACCATATTAACTCCTGTCTGGCATCTTCTGGCACTAATAACATTTTCGGCATTTCCGCCACTTTCCGGCTATTGGTAAATTTAACTATCAACCCCTGGCCGAAAGTGTATTCATGGTCGATGCGTCGGGATGAAGAGATATGCAAATCGGCCGTTCTTTGGTGTTCTGGTCGCGGCCGAGCGTTTGTAACGCCTCTTCGGCCCTGTCTAACATGAATTCGTGAGTATGCAGTCTCTCCAGGCGGTATTTGTTTTCGGCAAGAATTCGGAACGCCTCAACATAAGCTTCCCGCGCCTGTGAATAGACCCCTTTTATTGACAGTTCCTTATATATCACCCGGTCGACGTCGAGTTTTACGATTTCATCCTGGCCTTTAATACCGCTAAGTACGACAGTGCCACCAATGCGCGCTACCTCGATGGCATCGACAATTGGCTGAGCAAAGAAAGGTACGACGTCGAGTACAACGTCTGCACCTCGGTTGTTGGTAATTTCCATAACCCGGGTGACGACGTCTTCGCGATCGGATTCAATGGTATAGTCTGCTCCTAACGCTTTGGCCAGACGAAGTTTGTGAACGCTGCGGGAGGTTCCAGTCACAATGATCGTGCTCACGCCTGCCTCGCGGGCCGCGACGACCGCGCCGAGGCCACGCTGTCCGTGGCCGAGAATTAGAATTGTGTCACCCATCTCGGTTTTAGGAACCTGAACTGCCCAACGCACGCCAGCCGCGATGGGTTGATAAAGCGTGGCGAGGGCCAGAGGCATCGTATCGGGCAGTTGGTGGAGAATTGTTCGCTCATGCAGATGGATGTATTCGCTGTACCCGCCCCACAAACCATGTCCCACGTCGCGCGGCGTGTAACCGTAGCACGGTGGTGCTCCCGCCGGCATCAGCGAACGACAATTATAGTAACTGCCACCGAGGCACAACTCACAGCGGCCGCATGAAAGATGTGGTTCCAGCGCGACCCGGTCGTCGCGTTTTACACCCCACATCCGCTCGGCGTCTTTGCCGATTTCCACAATTCGGCCGATGGGTTCGTGTCCCGGAATTACCGGATAGCGCATGATTCCTTTAGCTGCGAACGTTCCGCGGTATTGTTCGACATCGCTGCCACAAAGGCCGCACGCTTCCACCTTGAGCAATGCTTCGTCCGGACCAACAGACGGGATCTCGTGCTCATCCTCCTCTATGTGCCTGTCGGCGACCTGCACCATCACTCTCGATTTCATCAATGGTTCCTTCAGGGTTCAAATTCTGTGAAAAGCGGCCGCAATGCGATTTGTTTTTCAATAGAAAGGCCCGCATTAATAGGTCATGCAGGCAGCGTTTATTATACCTCCAGTTAACGAAGCGGCAGCAAGCCACAGGCCGCTGGCAATTTCTCCAGTTTCAATACGGCTGGAGATTCCAGGGACTGGTATACGAACCAGAAAATAGATGATTACCTGAACGACAATGGCAATCATCCCCCAGATGGCACAGTCAATAATTGCTACAGAATGTGCAATTACTATCGCTAACGGCAGCGCAAACCCAATCAGGCTGCCGGAAAACGCAAGAGCAGCAGCAGTATTGTTTTGTTTGATTAGCTTAATTTCGGCATGTGGTGTGACGCTAATATAGATAACAACGTAGATCAGGGTCAGTATCGCCGCTGTCACCAAATAAGACACAAACGATACTAGGCCGGACACCCCCACGCCTTCTGATACTGAACCGAAAATTTCCACTGTAATTCTACCCCTCTGATTAGCTAACGCGTATCCACTTCCCATAAATCAAACTGTATCCAGCACCATACACCAATTTTGCCTGCGATGCCGGGAAAGTGGAATTACAAAGCCGAACGTGGCGAATGTTCGGAAAACCCGATTAACGTTGGTCCAGTATCATCTGTGCAACTTTTTCACCTACCATAACTGTCGGCAGGTTAGTATTTGCGCTCGGAACGGCTGGCATGATTGAAGCGTCTGCAACCCTTAAGCCCTCAACTCCGTATACCCTGGCGGAAGGGTCGGTTACAGCGCCCGGATCATCCTCTGAACCCATGCGATTAGAACAGGACGCGTGGTAGTGACCGAATACTGTGCCATTTATCCATTCTGTGAGGGTGGCATCATCCGTGTTCAGTTCCTGTATCGTGGGACCGTCAGCCATCATTGTTTTGATGATTTTTCGGCGCGCAGAACTAGAAACATCCATTAACATTCCGCCGATCCAGGTCTTGAATTTGTTCGCGGGGCCGTAAACGGCGTAACTTCTGGCCCGGTCGCTATAACTTATGGGAAAAACATCGGTAACATATTGTTGCAAATGATTTTTTTCTTGGATTTCAGTTAATTTTCTTACACCGATTTTCAAACGTTCCATGTCACGAGGATCGGAGCACATATTAAAATCTACCAGTGGTTCGGCCATCGGGTCCAAGGGGTTCAGGCTAACTTCACCTTCGGAATATGATTTGTTTACCCACATCATCAGAACCGCGAGTCTTTCGCCTATTGCATGCCAGAATGACTTGTTCATCGGGATCATATACATATCGCCAGATGGACATCCCTCCAGCCCAGAGGACCAGCGGAGTCCAGCGTACATCGGTGGCCGCAGGTGCGGAGGAAGACGGCCTGCACGTCTCATATAACAACCAAAATTGACACCCGGATGTTCCATCAGGTGTTTGCCAACACCTTTTCTATCGGCAATTACGTCTATGTTCAGATTAGATAGCGTATTTGCCGGCCCGATCCCGGACCGAAGAAGCAGGGCCGGAGAATGAAGCGCGCCGCAGCTAATTATTACTTCGTTCGCCTTAATGTTGATTCGTTGCTTATTTTTCAATATCCGAAGGCCTGTTGCCTTCTTTCCCGTGAAAAGGACACGTTCGGCCCGACATTTATCCATAATTTTGATATTTGACCGTTGTCTTATTTCTGTGGACAGATAGGTATTTGCAGCCGATTCTCGACGACCAATCGCGTTCGCCACAGCGATTGAGAAATAACCATCATTGAACACACCGTTTTTGTCGCCGATATTCTGCCAGCCCATTTCCTTTGCCGCTTCCATAAACCCCTTTGTCAGACCCGGCCAATCCTCTTCTGGCACTCTTTTCAGCCGCAGGGGTCCTTTATCGCCATGGAGGGGCCCACCGTAGTCCAGGTCAGTTTCGATGCGACAGAAATGTGGAAGGACGTCTTTCCAATTCCAGCCAGTTGCGCCCAGATCCTCCCAACCGCTGTAGTCGCTGGGGAGTCCGCGAATTGAAATCATCCCGTTTACCGAGGATCCACCGCCAATAACCCGGCCCTGCGCATAACGGATTTTTTTCCGTTCGTCTGGTGCATTTGATGGCCTGGGCGAAAAATATGCAGCTTGGTTCCACGTGAACCGTGGATTGCCGTGTGCGGTGCCGGGAAAAACATCCCTGATTTCTTGAGGTTCATTTTCGGGCGTGAAGTCCTCACCTGCCTCTATCAGAAGCACCTCGATGTTTGGATTTGCGGAGAGCCTGCTGGCTACTACGCAACCCGCTGATCCGCCGCCTACGATGATGTAGTCATAGATCTTATCACTAGATATTGGCAACTCTGTCTCCTAAATTTAACTGCACATCATTGAGTGGTTTGGTGCCTGCATGTAGAAGCACTGATCATTTAGATGTTTGACGGCGGGACAGGTTAAATAGACGTTGTTTGATGGGGCCTCATACTGCCCGTCACGGCGGCCGTTGGCTGGCGAAATTGTTTCATTCGACTTTTCCGTACCTTCAATGCCTGTTTATGTATCCAGTGTTCTTAAGTGAGTACGGCGACATGGCGGTTGGGATAGGAGTCAGACGACCACATAGACCTCACTATCGGTAATGTGGACTTCGTAGGTTTTCAGCCGGATGTTTTTATCACCCGGATGGCGACCCGTTCTAATGTTATATTCATAACCATGCCAGGGGCATACGATATGGATATCAGTCTGGGAAAACCGAAGACCCTTTGAGGTTTTGTCTTTCCCAAGGTCTTCCTGGACCCTACCCATGATTTTGCCCTGGCACACAGGCCCCCCCTTGATGGACGCAGTTATTTTCATAGGCGAAAAATTCTCCGTCCACATGGAATACGCCGATCTCCAAATCTCCCTGTGCAATAATTTTCCGATCCCGCTCACCAAACTCATCTTCTCTACCAATATATAAGTCTGCCACACCCATTCTCCTTGCGTCGGCCCTAATTGGCCCATAATTGCCCGGCAACTCCCAACCAGAGCGTGGGTAAAAACCAGGGATACAAAATCCCTACCTAAACTGGCCGCCGTGTGCGGGTTACTCCGCGGCGGCGAGGGCCTCTGCACGTGGTGCCAGATTGAACAACCGGTTGGCATTGCCTCCAAGAATGTTTTTCTTTGCCTCTTCATCAATAAAGGGTAGATCCCAGATCACGCTTGGGGCGTCAAAGTCCCAATGAGGCCAGTCGGACGCATAAAGCAACTGGGTCTCGGCATTGATTGCCTCAAATGTTGAGCGCAGTAATTTGGTATCGCGGGTTTCCATCGGCTGGCACGTGAAAAACATCTCGCGGATATATTCGCTGGGCGCTTTTTTTAAGAGCGGTGCTTCGGATGAGCGCATAAAATACTCGCTGTCCAGTCTTTGCATCATGAAGGGGACCCAGGAAAGACCACTTTCAATCCAGATTACTGGCAGGTTCGGGAAACGCTCGCTCAGGCCTTCCAGAACCCAGTTAGTCAAATGCACCATGTTGCATAATACAAACGAGATCGCGTGAACACCAATGAAGCGGTCAATCTGGGAGGTCCATTGATCATGCCAGGTAGGTCCTGCATGAAAGCCCAACGGCAGACCAGTTTCCTGAATTGCGGAATAGACCTTCATGAACTGGTTGTGATGAACTGGTTTATGGCGCACCGAAGTGATGTTGAAACCAACTACACCGGGCTTGTCGGCAAATTCCTTTACTGTCTTTAGCGAAGCGTCGGCATCACAAAACGGCAGGTAAATCATCGTGGTTACGCCGTTATCGCCGGTCAGAACTTCCTGGGTGAGCCAACGGTTGTAGGCGAAGGCAAGTTCGATCTCCATGTTCTGGTTGGGGTGCAGGCCAAGCTGAAGCATCGGGGTCGGGAAAATGACCTGATAGTCTATGCCCATCGCATTCATCGCACGTTTGGCCATCACAACATCCGGGTGGACTGTCTTGTCATCAATGGGTTCGTAACGGAACCCGCCCGAATGCTGGATGCGGCCAGAAACGTTTTGGAAGTTAAGCCCTGGCTGCGCGTTCAACAGTCCACCAGGATTACTGCCGTCCGGCCTCGCAAAACTTTGCGCAGTATGGCGCAACACGGGGTCTTCAATGTATTCGACGACCCGCTCCCAGGAGGTGTTTTCGAAGTGATGCGCATCGACGTCAATTATCAGAATATCGTCGAACCCACGTTCTTTTTTTTGCCGATCAGCATGGGCAAGCACATCGGCGGTTGATGTTGCGCGGTCAAACTCCTTAATTCCTAACTCTTTAACTACATCGGTCCTATCAGTCATCGCTTGCGTCTCCTATTGGGCCAAATTGCCAGCTCATTCAAACGCCTTGCCTGCTAACATACATTGGAAATTTCAGCGGATTTAGTTAGTCCTTGAAGCGGGCATTTTCGAAAACCTATGCGGTTGGGTATAATTTCTTCAAAATGAAATTTCTACAGAAATGTTCATTCGAAAAAATTGATTAGTCAAGCCGTATAATTAATATCACAACCTACCTAGCCTGAAAATCAACTACAAAACCGCCAATAAAGATTGCACTATGATTCACCATGCAAATATTCCATACCGGCGCCCCTTCCGTCATTCAGCGGGATGGGAAACTGGGTGAAGTAAAAGTGTTGGAATAGATAATGTGAAAACGCTCATTAAGAATATCGGGGAATTTTTTACTGGTGATCTCACGGCTCCGGAGGCACCGGTTTCTAAACTGCTGATCGACGACGGGAAGGTCGCGGCCCTCAACCCTCCGCCGAACACGCCGTTTGACCGAGAGCTTGACGCTAACGGACTTGCGGTGATGCCTGGCCTGGTTGACGGTCACGTCCACCCGGTTTTTGGTGAATGGACGCCGGTGCAAGATACAATCGGCTGGATCGGCAATTATCTGCATGGCGGAACCACGACAATGATTTCCGCTGGCGAACTACATACGCCAGGACTTGATTATAGCAATCTCACAGCTGATCTGGTGACTGCTTTGGCCGAGGTAGCGCTTGCGACGACAGGAAGAGAACGCTGGAGTGGGGTCAAGCTTCATGCCGGCACAGTTCTTTTGGTTCCAGGGATGACTGAGGCTCACTTTGATCGACTTGCCACCGCCGGATCAATTCTGGCTAAATTTATTTTCTATCCGCTCGAAACAAATCGCGAGGAAGCCAAGCGATATACACACTGGTGCCGAGATCGTGGTATTCGTACCAAAGTACATACGGGTGGTGTATCCCGGTCAGGTTCAAGCCAGATCTGTGGCTTTGAAACACTTTCATGGCTGGAACCGGACATTGCCGCCCATATCGCCGGTGGACCCATTCCTATGAGCGATAAGGATTTAGATCGTGTGGTGGACGACACCGATTTTTTTCTAGAGTTATGTTCTTCCGGCAATTATCGTTCAACCATTCGCGCTATTTCGCGGCTTCGTAAGCGTGGGCGCCTCGACCGGCTGACCATGGGAACTGACACGCCGGGTGGTACTGGGATCATCCCGCGCGGTATGTTGCGGAATCTCCTGTTACTTTCTTCCGTGTGCGAGTTGACGCCAGGAGAGACCATAGCCATAGCGACCGGTGCCACGGCACGAGCGCATGGGTTAGGTGTTGGCGTGTTGCGTGTGGGTGCGCCTGCGGATCTTATGATTGTTGGGCCGGTGACGGGCTCTGCAGGTACCACCGTTGCTGACGCAATAGCCCATGGCGATTTGCCCGGCATTTCCTTCATCCTGATCGATGGCGAGGTCGTGGTAGATACAAGAAGCGGACAAACACCCCCTCCGTCGAGGGTGGCCCATTTTTAACTAATAAGGGCTGAATGATGGCGCAGGCCTAGTTTGTCCAATCCACCGATTTCTATTCGGGATTAAGCCTTGTCGATTGGACCTTAACATATACCCCGTTGGAAAAACTTTCCGTCGTGATCAATATGGGAGTGGAACACCAGATACCAATCCAACCAGAAAGTGATCAACAGACCAAGGTTGGGCCTCTCATGGACCTAATCGGTTTGCGTCGGACCTTCAATTCATAAATAGCCATTCGTTGCAAGAGCGCGAATGGTCTCTTGGATGGACTTTCATCATTTTTGTCCGGGGTTACAGGTAGTTTCTGATGTTCACGTATTGATATCTCGGTTCATGAGACGGAAGAGCTTTAAATTAATGCGGAATGCTTTCAAGACATGCGAACTCATTGCGTCTCGGCAAATGGGTTTCAAATAATTTTCCTAGTGAGCCGTTCAATGGCTGGGAGCATAGGTTCTTGATATTTTAATCCTGACAGCTGACGGGGAACCCGAGGTTTCCTCTATGACTTACCTAATAGTCTTGAAAATCTATTCACAATTTTCGATGTACCTGTGATCACGCGCAGTAAACCGAAGCAAGCTCCTGACGCAATAGCGAGGGATCCCAAAAAATTTAATATCAGCATTATCGGCAGCAGACGCACCTTCCGTTCACATACAAAAATATAGAATCCGCGTCCGCCCCATATATGCCATAAAAGTAAACCCGTGGGGACAATCCACAAAATTGCTGGATGAATGGCGATAATTGGAATGGTGCAAACGGCCCCAAGCGCAGCCATGGTGCTTAAACCCTGAGAAGCTGTACCTCCAACGTTATTAAACTGACGGCGAACACTGAACATTTCCAACCATAGCGCTGTTCGCAAGAAAAACGTGCGCATCATTTTCAGAAACCCGGGGAAATGGTGAGCGGCACGTATTGAAGGATCAATCACCATTCTGGCGCTTGCCGCAATGCGATGGCCAAATTCCTCATTTTCCAGATCCATTCCAGGCTTAAACCATTCATCATAACCGCCAACGTCCCAAAACACCTGGGTGCGTATTCCCGCACACGAAGCTGAAAACTGGTCATAGGGGCTCACGCATTTGCCTCCCAAAATTGTCATATAAAGCCACGCCTTATAAAGCGGAACATATCCTGAATTTAGTGGCATTTCTGAATAAACGCCGACAACAGCATCACAGTTTTTGATTTGCTGGTTGAATAATTCCAATGCATTCGGGGCTAGCTGCGTGTCGCTATCGACAAAGAAGAGAATTGTTCCTTGTGCCGCCCTCACGCCGACGTTTCGAGCAGTAGCAGGTCCCGAGTTCTGCTCAGTCGTAGCAACACGTACCAATCCAATATGGGCCCTAGAAAGTTCCTCCAATTGCTTTAGGGTGCCATCAAGGGAACAGTCATCCACGAGTATAATCTCTTGTGGTAATGTGGATCCGCGGACTATTGCGGTGACACAATCAGTAATTACTGTTTCGCAATTGTAACAAGGAATGATAAGGCTAATTTGGTCTTCCATAATCTGCAAAAAGCCATTTTTTTGTCGGGCTATAAAATGTGTTTTGGTAATTAAATCTTAAAAAAACCCTATACGGAATGCACAATTCTATCCAAGAAATAGTGCTAAAAAATCCGTGTTTGATACTCCGAAATATACGATATTAATAGGAGAAACTTGTTCGTTTTTTTTTACCCACGTTTGCCTTGGCAATAAAAATGTCTGGAACATTCAATGAATAACACCGGTCACACCGTTTTAGTAATTGGGGCCGGGACAATGGGCCGCAATCTGGCGATAAACCTGCGCAATGGTGGGGCGTCTCCGGTAATGTTTGATATCAGTGCGTCGGCTTTGATGGAGGCAAAAGAACAAACGGGAATTAGGGGATGTGAAGACATTGCGAAAGCTAGCGCTACTTTAACTATTCCACGTATCGCACTGGTCATGGTACCGGCGGGTAGGGAAACAGATAACGCGATTAACTCACTCCTGAATGTTTTTTCGAAGGGTGATGTAATAATTGACGGTGGCAATGCCGATTACCGTGAAACCGTAAGGCGCAATACCCAAGTTAATTCTAGCGGGATAAACTTTCTTGGGTGCGGAATTTCAGGAGGTGCGCAAGGGGCGCTAGACGGCGTTTCGGTAATGGTAGGAGGGGATAGATGCGCTTACAATTTAACACGAGGTCTACTTGAAGCCATCGCCGCCAAAGCGAAAAAAAAACCATGTTGCGCTTGGGTGGGGCATGGCGGTGCTGGTCACTTTGTTAAAATAGTTCACAACGCTATTGAATATGCGTCGATGCAGATCATTGCGGAAGCGTACCTAATTCTGCGCCAAAGTGTGGGTTTACAACCAAAGGTCATTGCCGCACATATGTCTTCCTGGTTATCTGATGCGTCAACCTCTTCCTTCCTGTTGGAAATTACTGTGGAGATACTGGGGAAGACTGACAAAATAACAGACAGTCCGCTGATTGATTTGATTGTGGACCACGCCATGGAGAATGGAACCGCGCGCTGGGCTGTCGAGGCTGCTATCGAACTGGGGTACCCTACACCAAGTTTTTCGTCTGCTTTACAGGCACGCCAAATTTCCGTCGCCGATACAGAACGTTCACATCATAGAAAATTATTTCAGGGCTCCGCTGCCAGTCGCGCGACTATAGACCTGATGCCAAGTCAAGTCCGTTGTGCCGTCGCCGGGGCAACGCTTGCGGCTTATACCCAGGGTTTCGGTCTTATAAACGCCGCTTCAAAAGCAAATGGATGGAATACCAACCTTTCGGACGTCGCCAAAATATGGGGTAATGGCTGCATAATACGACACGCTTTGCTCGATCATATCGTAGATGGTTTTATGGGTGAACGGGAGATGAAGACACTAATATCTATCCCCGTGATCAGCTCAATTTTTCGTGAATCACTCCTAGGGTGGCGCCGCACGACATCAATGGCCTTGCTGTCGGAGGTGCCCGTGCCGACTATGGCTAGTGGCCTCACTTGGTTTGATGCTTTGTCCACATTACGCTGCGGTGCCGAATTAATTCAGGCCCAGCGGGACAAGTTTGGACATCACGGTTTTAAGCGCATCGATCAACCTGGCTGTTGGCATATAGAATGAGTAAAACGCCTATGGAATTAAATGCAGTTCCACCGTTACTTATCATGGGAGTAGCTGGGAGCGGCAAAACTACCTGTGGACGCCGCCTGTCGGAAATTCTTGGGATAAAATTTATAGATGCCGATGATTTTCATTCATCAGACAATATTGTTCGAATGAGTCAAGGTATTCCACTTGGCGATAAACAGCGATGGCCGTGGTTAGAGCGTATAGTTGAGGCTTTGTTGATACATCGGAAGGGGGAGGGCCCAATCCTCGCATGCTCGGCTCTCAAAGAAATGTACAGAAATTATCTGAGGGCGGCCGTTCCCCAGCTCAAAATCATCTACCTTCGGGCAGAACCGTATCTTGTAGAACGGCGGATAAGGAACAGATTGGTGAGCGCAATTTCACCCTTGCTAATAGATAGCCAATTCACGGATCTCGAAATTCCGGAAGATGCTATTGAAATTGACGCCTCGATTGATGTTGAATTAGCTACCCTGCAAATATTAAGGGAGTTGAACCTCAAACCAAATAAATGTTGGCAAAGGCCCCCAACCTAGACATTCCTTGTTCCTGCGCCAACGTTACGCAACGCAGCTGTGACCAATTTAGGATACATGGATTTATTCCATGTAACGTTGGCCGCTAGTGCACATTCAAATGAACATTTGCACTCTGTCTTGACAATCCAATCACGCAATTCGTCGTTTTGTCTATTCTTGAGCAGGGCATAAATATCAAAATCGTAATCGCGAAGATTACCCATCGTTTTATCAAGTATTTCGCATGGTTTTACTTCGCCGGTTTCAGAAATAACAATCATTTTTCGTCCGGCCACACAGGGAGTTACAAACTTATCTTCAAAAACTGTCTGCATCAAATTATCCCAAGCGACATCGCGCACTCCACGATAAAGAGGATAGAGAAAACGCTTTTCTTTCTTGCGTTCTAGGCCATTGAGGAAACTGTTCATTTCTCTATATGCACCCTCTGCACGCGTTTTCAGTGCTGGATCTTTAATCTCTCCTCGAGCATAGGTCACGGTATGGTTATCAAATTCAAATTCAGCATCTAAATGCTTGAGTATTTCGAGAATGTTATTTTCAGTATTTGCCGTGAAAACCGTATTTGTATCAAGTACCAGGTTGTTGAACTTGCGCCGTAACGGGCTAACCGCCTTATAGCTATTGATAATTTTTTCGAATGATCCCGGCATAGACCGATTTTGGTCGTGCTGTGGGCCAATGCCATCAATCGAGAAGGCAAGACGAAAATAGGTATCCGGATTTGCAGGAAGCACGGTCTCTAGAAATCGCACCATGCGGTCTGGCATAGAGGCATTTGTGGGGATTGTGATATATTTTACGCCAGTATGTCGCACGAAAATTTTGACTATTTCGTCAAAATCTTTCCGAAGGAACGGCTCACCGCCGGTTAGTGAAAGCTGCAATAAAGAACCCGTGGATCGCGCGATTTTGTCAATTTCATCCAGCGTGAGTTCGTTTGCTTTACGACCTTTTTCAATTTCTGCGTAATAAAAGCAAAAATCGCAACGAAAGTTGCACTGGTTGGTGACATACAAAATCACAAAACCAACGCGACTTGGCATCGCGTAAGCATGTAAATTTTTACTAAAGTTTCGTAATCCCAAAATCAACCCTAACAGATCCAGGCCCGGTTAAAGGTTATAACATAAAGGCTTCTGTTTACAACTCGAACTGTTGGCTGGATCTGGGCGACAGAGGAAGTTTGCATTTCGCTGCATTTGAGCATTTGGTGTAACATTTTTCAAATTTGCACGACGGCCTAGTTTGTTTTTGTGCAGGAGGGTAACCTTATTGGGATTGTAATAGGTTGTTACAAATTCGTCTTAGCAACATAGAAAATTGGTACACGTCGTCACTAATTTTGGCTGTCATACTCGCGGGTTTTGTTGGCCTGATTGTAGGTGAAGCAGCCTAGTAAAATGCTAAGCGCCGGGAGGACTATTGATATGTCAAATTTTGGTGTGATCGGCGGGGTGTGCACCGCGCACGCCCCACAGTTGTGGACGTTACCTGATTCGGAAGATGTCGAGTTGGTTGGACGCCTGAAATTTATGCTTGGCGAGGTCGGCGATAGGCTCTTGGAAATGAAGCCTGACATCTGCGTCGTAATTGGCAACGATCATGCCAATCAGTTTTTGCTGCATTGCACAACTAGCTTTACGATGCACATCGGGAAGGTAGCCAAGGGCGCTTTCGCTGGGCGTGATTATAGTTATACGGTGGCAAGTGATGCAGGTTTGGCGCTCCTTCGGCACGTCCAACGTAATGGTTTTGACCCCGGTTTCACTAGCAATGCAGAGATCGACTACGCGTTCGCGATTCCTCTGGATTTTACGGGGATTAAATCAGTCCCTGTCGTTCCTGTGTTTGTCAATGCGTACATACCCCCCCAACCTTCGATGGAACGCTGCTTTATTTTCGGCCGGGCGCTTGGCGACGGCATCAAAGCGCTAGGATTACGGGCGGTTGTCGTGTGTAGCGGCGGATTGTCACATTTTCCCGGGACTGCACGCTACAGTGACCCGGGACCTGACACCGAGTTCGATCGGCATTTCATGAATATGATGGAAAATGGTGGGTTGCGATACCTTCTAGCGCTCGATGAACGCAGCTTAGACCGGACCGGTAATATAGAATTGAGATGCTGGGGTGTCGCAGCCGGTATGATCGGCGATCGGGCGCCTAATCTTACAAATTTTGAACCTACCTGGCATCATAACTACGGCACTGTGGCATGGACGGTTGAACCCGAAGCTGAGAATTTTACTCCGCACTACCCCTCAATCCACCCCGAACTGGTTAAACTATCAGAAACCCTGCACCGGCTCGCTAACAACGCTGACGAACGTATGCGTTACCTCGCTGACCCCAAGGCTTATGCTGAATCAGTTGCGGATCTCACCCAAACACAGCGCGACACATTGGTTTCGCTTGATCAGGAGAGAATGATAGAGATCGGCATGCATCCCTTCATTCCTCACACATACCGCCGCGTGTTGGAACGTGCCGGTATCCTAACAGCGGAAACGCCAACTAAAAGTGACCAATGAATTTGGTGAAATCGGGGTTTCTCGACTATTAGTGCGGAAAATAAAACGCCAGATTTCAGCGCTTGAAATACAGCCCGGTTAATTTCCTGCTACCAAAAACGCATGCCTCAATATGGTAACGTACCTCTATAATCTATAGCCCGCTGCGACGGCGTCCCGATGGAACATTTTAACCGTATCAAGAGAGTAGGTATCAAGGTCATAGCCAATCAACCTGAGCTTTTTTAAAATGTCATTTGTTACAGTAATGATGTGGCATCCAACGTCATCTGCTTGGAAAATATTTAACAGTTCTCTTGGACTAGCCCAAATAAGTTCGGCGGCGGGAGCTATTTTTAGGATATTAACCGCTTCCTTCATTAATGGGACTGGGTCAACTCCTGTATCAGCAATCCGCCCAGCAAATACAGAAACGTAGCTCGGAACATCTGGGTTGATGGTGTTCGCAACGGAATTTACCTGGTCCAAAGTCATAATCGCCGTCACGTTGATTTTTACTTCCTGATTTGAAAGCTTCTTTACTAGTTCAAAACACTCTTCTCGCTTGGTATTTGTTATCGGAATTTTGACAAATACATTATCGCCCCAACTTGAAATTTCTGTCGCCTGCCGTTCCATTTCGCGGAAATCATCGGAAAAAACTTCGAAAGACAGTGGTTTTTCAGTGATTGTGGTAAGCATGTTTTTACAAAATTCACGGTAATCGAGGATGCCCGCACCCTTCATCAATGTTGGGTTGGTGGTAAGCCCTTTTATGTAGGGCTTGTTATACATCTGTATCATTTCGTCCTTATTCGCACCGTCGGCAAATATCTTGACCTTTAAGTCTTCTAATGTTCTCATCATTCATCCCCGATAATGAATTCGGCGGCATCCTTTAGCGACCCAACCCTATAAATTTGAGTATCTGGCTGTTTTTCCGCATACCCATAATCCAAAAATATTGTTTTACAGCCAGCGGCCTTACCGGCTTCAATGTCTTTCCAACGATCACCAACCATGTAACTTCTACCCAAATCTATGCCGTGCTTTTTAGACGCGGAAATCAGAGCCCCCGGCGAGGGCTTTCTGCAGTTACAACAATCCCTAGTATCGTGAAAGCACGTGTAAACATGATCGATTGGCAATCGATTGACGATGTAGCTATTGATTTTTTCAACGGCCGAACGCGCAACTAGTCCCCTAGCTACATCTGGTTGATTTGTCACAATAACAAGAAGAAAACCCTTAGATTGTAAATCATATAGTGCTTTTTCGACCCCAGGTAGAATTTCCACTTCCGTAATCGAGACCGGGGGAAATGGCGTTCCCTCGCGCACGAATGCACGAATTATGACTCCGTCGCGATCTAAAAACACACATCGATTCATTTAACTAACCGAGGATTCCCATTTCGTGTCGTTAGACTTTAATGCCGGGTGTGAAACTAATAAGTGCCAGATTACAGCCTGAAAAGCCTCAGAATGAGGGGTAATATTAGAAACATTAACTGTCGGAATTACCAAACAAACGTCCGCGACCTTGGCTGTGTATCCTCCATCTCGTCCGACGACGCCGGTTATTTTGGCACCTTTTGACACGGCATAATCCAAAGCTTCAACCAGGTTGGGGGAAATATTTTTATCCAAACTACCCCCTCCTACCGAAAAAATAAAAAGTGCGTCGTTTCTGTTAAGCTTGCTTACTCTCAGCCACCCCGAGAAAACGGTGGCCCAACCTTCGTCGTTGGTGCGTGCTGTTAGCTCAGATACGTTGTCGGTAGGAGCGTAGCATTCAATGTTTACCAATTTTCGGAAATCATTAACTGCGTGTGAGCAGTTTGCTGCGCTACCGCCGACACCAAGAAAAAATACCCTACCGTCATTTTCTTTTACTGATGCTAGAAGCTCAGCCATCTTTTCTACATGGTCAGGATCTATGAGCCGAATTATCTCGATAGCCTCCTTTAGATGTTTTTTCGCATATCCCATTGACTTCCCGCTTTAAAAAATACTTGTTGGTTTCCCTTAACCCGCTGATTGAGCCTATTTCATAAAATTGATTGTAAACCTCGTATCCCTCTAAAAGCCCTTCCGACGCGAGTGTCTCAAATACGTTATCTAAGCCGAACGAGGCATGGGCATCGTATGTTTGTAACACCTCCCTATGTATTACGCTCAAACCGTAGTCGATAAACGACATTCTAGGGTGCTTTATTTTTTTACTATAAGTAGTCAGCGATCCATCGCCAAAGACTACATTACTTTTGTCCCAACGATTATTATTTTTCATAATCGTCATCAAGGCCGGCTTGTCCGATCTGAAAAACGCTTTTTCAACTGAAACAAAGTCTATTGGTAAATAGGAGTCTCCGTAGAGAACAAAAAACGTCTCCTCAAGCATTGGCAAAGCATTTCTGATAGCACCACCGGTCCCTAAAAGTGTCTTCCCATCATGTGAATAAATAACTTCAAGGCCGAAATCCGTACCATTCCCCACGACATTTTGAATGCTTTCTCCAAAATGACCAACACACAAGACAACTTTCTTTACGCCCTGTGTTCGAAGATATTTTAGCTGTCTGAATATAAACGGTACGCCCGCAACTTCAATCAAAGCTTTGGGAATCGAATCCGTTAAAGGATACAGCCTGGTAGCCATTCCTCCAGATAGAATGGCGACTGACAGCATTACGAGGACATCACCACTTTGGTACCTTCGAAATCAAAGCGGAATCTCACCTCTTCCAGACCGACTTCAGACATTGCCCTACGCAACTTGTTTCGATCATGCGCTTGAAACAAAAGAAACCCACCGCCACCAGCTCCCACTAGTTTTCCGCCAATCGCACCGTTCTTTAACGCCAAGTCATACCACGCGTCGACATCTGGGTTCGACATTCCGCCAGAACGTCTTTTTTTGTGTTCCCAATGCTCGTGCATTAATTCTCCAAAACGGTTGGTATCTCCCGCTTCCAACGCCTCTTTGCTGCGATACCCCAAATCTTTGACGTAATGGAGGTTGTTGAGCATATCAGTATCGTTGTTTTTTGAACGAACATCTTGATCTCTGAGTATCCCACTCGCACTTCGGGAGAACCCAGTAAAAAATAAAAGCAGGTTATCTTCCACCTCGAACATAGTGTCCATGCTTATATCTAGGGGGCAGTAACTAACCTTTCCATCTTTATGGAATGTAAAACATGTCAACCCGCCCACAGCAGCTATATATTGATCCTGTTTGCCAATGGGTTCTCCTAAGCGGTCAATTTCGACATGACATGCCAATTCCGCCAAGTCATCCTGATGTAACGTTCTCTTTCTATGCGTGTAAAGTGCTTTAAGGAGCGCAGTTGTAAAACTTCCTGAGGACCCTAATCCTGTTCCCGCAGGAATATCGGCCAAAGTGGTGATTTCAACTTGAGGGGTCCTGAAGTTAAGTAGTTGCAATGTTTCACGTATAATAGGGTGTCCTACCTCTACTATCTTTTCAACGTGCTCGAGTTCAGAGTATTTCAGATATATGCCCTCTGTAAACGGCCTCATGACCGTGACGTAGACGTATTTGTCAATAGCGGCCGCTATCAGAAAGCCCTCATGGGTTCCATAATAAGATTTTAGGTCGGTGCCTCCCCCACCCAAACTGATACGCAAAGGACTGCGGGCAATAAGCACTGCGAGACTCCTTATGATTCACTGTAAATTGCTCCAACAACTTTTAATACTTCGAGTGCATCAATCAAACCTGGGCTAGGGTCACGATCAAGCAAGATGTCATCATAGAATTCCCCCAATTCCACTTCCCAGGAATTGTCTGGCATTGGATATTCCCATGAAATTGTATTGGGTGGGGCCATGTCCTTGGTCATTTCGTACCAGGTGATTTTCTCCAAACCGTAACTTCCGCCTAAGCCACTCAGGTCTAGCTTCCCATTGCGACCATAAATTTCCATAGAAAACAGATTTTTCCATTCAGTACAGGAAACATGTAAAAAAGCAGACTGATTTGTTTCCGTTTTCAGTAACATAAAACAATTGTCATCGACCTCCATGTCCCAAAAATACGTGTGGGCGAAACCCTGAACGTCTACAAAATCGCCTAAAAACCATCTGGAAAGGTCGATTAGATGAGGACCCTGATCAATTAATTCACCTCCGCCTGATACCTCAGGTATTGCTCGCCATTCCTTCTCGTAACCTATGCGCCCGCCGTGGCCGTACCTCGCGCGCAAAAACATCGTTTCTCCCAGCTTGCCAGAGTCCATTATTTCTCGAGCTTTTTGAACAGACCGGTGATACCTATGGTTAAAACCAACTCTAACTTTTGTGTTTTTATTCTTTACAGCTTCGATCAATGGTTTGACTTCTGCTACGGACCGGCCAGCCGGTTTTTCTACCAAAACATGTTTGCCTGCGTTGATAGCAGCGTGCGTTATGGCCGTGAGCGAGTCATGTAAAGTTGCGACGATTATCACATCGATGTCGATACGTTCTAATAGCAACTTCCAATCATCAAATGCATCTACTGGTCCGCTTTGGGCTAATTTCTTGGCACTAGAAAGATTACGGTCAGCACATGCAACCAGTCTTCCTCTCGGGCCCAGCGCGTTTGACCTCTTCAAACCAACTGAGCCGCAACCAATTATCCCAACGCCTAACGGCTTATTTTTCACTTATTCTTCCCAAGCACCACTGATTTTCCAGCAACCACTTTACAGTTTTCTTGACGCCCTCTCTAATTGTTAATTGTGGGTTCCAACCCAATCGCCTTATTTTAGCAGTATCAAGGTAAATAAACGGACTATCTCCTACCCACCCCCGCTCACCACCCGCATAAGTGACCTTTGGCTTGACACCCAACTCTTCGCAAATCCAACCGATAGAGTCGTTGACTTCAATTACGCCGTCGGTTCCTAGATTAAAAACATTAAAGCCGCCGTAATTTTGCCGATTGACGATTAGCAACGCATCTAAACAATCTTGAATATACATGTACGACTTCCGTTGTTTTCCGTTACCTAAAACATGTAAGTTGACTGGATCATTAAGAAGTTCTCGACAAAAATCGAACACATGCCCGTGGGTGTATCTCTCGCCTAAAACAGACACAAACCTGAACACCGAACCCTGAAAGCCGTATGCTTGACAATACGCGGAAATCAGCCCCTCACCAGCCAACTTGGAAGCGCCATAAAGGGAAGTCTGAATAGGAAAGGGCGCATCTTCAGGCGTTGGAAAAACCTCTGGTTCACCGTAAATTGAACCGGTAGATGAAAAGGAAATACGCGACACACCATTATGTCGCATTGCTTCCAACACATTGAACGTCGCAATTGTATTCTGCTTTATATCTCGCTCAGGATGGTCAATGCCAAAGCGAACGTCAGCATTGGCGGCTAGATGATAGACGTGATCTATATCGACCATTGCCGACTTTAGTTTTTCTTTATCAAGAAGGTCGCCTTTGAGGACTTTGCACTCCGTAGACTGTGTAGCCTCGTTTATAAATTCAAGACGACCTGTGGAAAAATTGTCGTAAATAGTAACTTTGCCCCCCAACGCAAGTAGCTTGTCGGTAAGATTTGAGCCGATAAAGCCGGCACCACCCGTAATAAAGTAATGCAATTAAACTACGTCCCTGGTAGGCGTTTCCGTGTGATCGGCGAACTTGTTTTTTTTGCCATGAAAATGAAGGACTGCTCCAGGTAAAGATGCCAAGAACAATGCTACCCCAGCACAGACCCCAATTGAAGCGGCCTCTGAGACACTTACCGTCCCCACCGATCCCATCACCGTTATAGCAGTAAATTCTCGCGCACCCCAACCCGCGTAGAAAATTGGCAAGCTTTGAGACAACAAAACAAGAGAGCTGAATGTCAGGAAAAACCATATCCCTGTTTGGATCCCCATATCATTCGCAAAGACCCACATAAGCAAACAGAAACTACCGCTGTACCCTATGGCACAAACCATCTGTAGAAATACGTTCGACCAGCCGCGCAATACTGCCCTGAAGACCATCCCAAATGAGGTGAGAGCAGTGAAAAGTTTTCTATTTGGGTCGGCTGATGATTGCCGTCCCAAAACATATACAATCACGGCACTTGAGAAACACGCCCCCCACAACAAAGCCTGTAAATATACCAGAAGTGGCTCAACGGAGAGATACCATTGTATTGGGAGAGAGCAAATTCCTGTAACTGCAAGCCCGATTAAGGCAATAAAGCGATCCATTATAATTGCCTCTACCAAAGGTTTGGTCGGTAATTTGAGTTTCCATCGAGCGTAACCAAAACGCACCAAATCAGCCGCTGGTCCTACAGGGGCCAGATGTGCAGCAAAAACCCCGAGTAGGTTCAAATGAAACAATGTAAAGAAACTGACTGAACCCTCTAATTTTACGGAAATGATGTATTTAAATCGCAAAGTGTTTATTAGAAAGTTAAACCACATAATCACCACGGCGATTATAATCGTTTTTAACGATACACCGTCAAGAGAATCTATTAATTCCTTGGTATTAAAATTTTTATATACGAAAAATAATATAATAAATAAAATTAAACTAAATAATAAACTGATTATTGGAAGTTTTTTTAATATATTTTTATGTATAATTGCCATTTATATATTGATTAACGCCGATCGCCATTGTCGATAATGGACGATATATTTTTGGTTTTATCTATAATGAAACGTGGTCGCCCTTTCACCTCATCATAAATTCGACCGATATACTCACCGAGTATGCCTATGGATATCATCTGAACCCCCCCAAGAAATAAAATCAAAATAATTATAGAAGGATATCCGATAGGATAGTCGTCAATGGAAAACAGCCAGCTCGTAAAAATTGCGAGCGCCCCCAAGAATGCTATACCTGCTACCACAAACCCGAAAAGCAATACAAAAGAAAGCAGAAATGATGAGAATCCGACGAGACCGTTAAAGCCGATCGTCAAAGATCCAAAGTACCTATTATAATTGCCCTTCCCGTGCACCCGTGGATCACGATCATATTCAACGAATTCCTGCCGGAACCCAACCAATGCGACTAGCCCGCGCAAAAATCCATGATTTTCCGGCAGGCGCCTGAGTTCTTCTATTACTCTTCGGTTGATAATTCGAAAGTCGCCTGTATCTCGGGGAATTTCTACTTCCGCTGTTGTATTTATTAGTTTGTACCCTAGGTATGAAACAAAACGCTTAACTGCTGTTTCGCCTGCCCTGGAACGGCGTTTGGCATACACTACATCGGCACCGGCAAGATATTTTTTATAGAGGTCGGCAATAATTTCCGGAGGATCTTGGAGATCTACGTCGATAGCAACGCAGGTTTTCCCGCCACAGTTAAGAATACCTGCCAAAACGGCCGATGGTTGCCCAATTCTCCGGCTGAACCGTATATAACGTACACACGAATTCTGCTCCGCCGCCTCCTCTAATACGCGTTCGGTGTCGTCTGAAGAGGGATCCAATCCAAATATAATCTCGTAGGTACCAATTTTTTCAAGTATAGGAACCGTTCTTGCAATAAAAGGCCGAATATTTTTTTCTTCATTGTAAACGGGCACTACCACTGAAATAAAAGGACTCTGTTCTTTGTTCAAGAGTTCTCCTCTTGATATCAAGAAAAATATATTAAATATTTAATATAACTTTCAATCATTTTTTAATGTTAAATCCAAGTTGAATAATATTCAATTTCGCCACTTTATATATTGTTAAATCTTGAACAAATGTTTTATTGGCTGATGGTGAATGGGGGAGTCAGGTTTCCTTAAAGTTGTTCCGAACCTCTAAGGTAATCTCTGGCGATAATTTCCATGGAGCCCAAAGCCCGAACAGTACCCTCATGAAGACAAAGTCCGATGTCACAGATATCTTTCAGGTAATCTGGATTTTGAGACACAATGACTATGGTTCCGCCATCTTCTGAAAACCTCTTCATGAACTCGATACATTTATTCTGGAACGCGTAGTCACCGACCGCTAACACCTCATCCACAAGAAAAATATCTGCGGGTACGTGAGAAAGTACTGAAAATGCAAGTCTTGTAACCATACCCGCTGAGTAGGTTTTGAGTGGATAGGACAGGGCGGTACCGAGTTCACAGAAGTCAACAATACTGGGCATTAATTTCCTTGCGTCTGCAATACGCATTCCCAGGATAGATAGATGCAAAAGTACATTTTCATATCCAGAAAGCTCGGGGTGGAAACCGGAGCCCATTTCCAAGAGGCCTATCGCACGGCCGTTAACTCTGACAGATCCTTTCTCAGGCCGGAGTATTCCAAGCATTACCGCCAATAATGTGCTTTTGCCACTGCCATTGTGTCCAAGAATACCAAACCTGCTGCCCCTTTCGATATCTATAGATATATCATCGAGAGCCCGCTCCCGATGGAACTCTAACTGCTGGATCTCACTATTAGGGGGTGACATTTTACGAGCCGCCAACAGGTCTTTAACGCTGCCCCGCCTGAACGTTGGATAAATTTTAACAAGGTTCTTAATTTCAATAATATTATTGTCTAAAGCCATTGGACCGCTCTACTACCTATTCTTTTGAGGCAAACCCCTCCGATAAGAAGCAGGCATAACGAAAAAATCAGCGGGTAAATTGCGAGCGTTAAATTCACGTCACCCGAATAGAGTAATTGTCTCCATAGTTCGATCATGTTTACAAAGGGATTCAGTGCATAGATAGCAAGAAACTTCTCTGGAACCATGTCCGAGGGGTAGATGATTGGAGACAAAAAAAACAGCATTTGCACTGCTAATTGCGTGAAATGACCCAAATCCCTCAATATGAGGCATAAACATGAGACAATGGACACTGCCCCAAGTAGAAACAAGCCTGTAAGAAGTGCCAGAACGGGAAAGTAAATTAATGATGTAACAGGAAGTTGTACTGGGGATATTGCTACAAAAAGATAAATTACTGGCAGAGCGAATAGAAAGTTTACGAATTCTGTTAAAACAATAAAAAATGGAATAATTATTGGTCTGGAATATCCATTTTTAACTACGCCCTGAAAAGATCCAAAAGCCGTTGTCCCGCTGGAAATGGCGTTTGACATCCATATCCATGGGAACAGACCGGTAATCATGAAAATTGCATAATTTTCTACTGGAATACGTAGTATATACCGAAAAGCAATGAAATACACCAAAGCGAACGCTATGGGATTCAGAATCGACCATAGATAGCCAAGTACCGTTCCACGGTAGCGGATTACCAATTCCCGGCGAACTATAAGCAGTGTGAGTTCAAGGAAATGCTTTAACAACTTTCGACAAGTTCCTTTATTTTTTTAAAAATTTTTTCATTATTTAAATCTAATACTTTGAGATATTTTTCGAAATGTATTCGATGTTGTTCTTGATTGGTTTTGTTTGAAAAAAAATCTTCAACAATGATGGCGATATCTTCAATAGGGTGGTCACTGAATTTTTGGTCGACAATCGGGATAGCGCCATGGAAAACATAATCCCGCCAAATCTTTATCGGGTTTGATTTATTCCATTCGGGAGTTTGAGCCGGCTGATAGGCATAGCCATAGGAGGTCTGGGTTTTTGAATTATCAAATACAATGTTTCCGTCAAACAAAAACTGAAAATCTTTTTTTGAGTTGCGCACGCGTTCGGAAAATTCATTGCACTTTTGTACGCGGTACAATGTTTCCGTACCCGACACTTTGATCTTTTTATCCACAAACGGTGCTTGGCTGGTCAACGGAGGTAAAATCACATCTTTAATTTTATCACTTATTGCTGGGTGAGTTTTAATTAAAAGGTCGGCCGAGGGGATGAAACGTTCGTACCCAAGCCTCCGAGCCTTCATATAGATGCACCGCTTTAGGAATGAGATATGACCGAACAGTTCTGACATAGAAGTCCGGCCTTGGGTAAAAAGAAACGGAATAAAAAATATCAATGCGCCGGAGGCTATGAAAAATTTCAGTAATCGAGACTTTCTAATAAAGGTCGGTGTCCAAAAATATAGGTAAGCCAAAAGCCGTATTGTTATAGCGGGTAGCCGGGCGAGTAATTTAAACTCATTAAAAGACACGCCATTTTTGGTGTGGGTTTCAAACTCTGTAGCAATCAACACATATTTAAGATCGTTTCTTTTTTTCAATTCGATTATTTTTTGTAGTTCGAAATATGAGGAAAAATCATCGATTAAAATAACGACGTCTCCTGAAGAAATGCCGTTTCGATTTATTTTGACCCCATATGTATCAGCTGCTTTAGATACCAGCTCGATAATATCCAAAATTCCGATTTTAGAGAAGTGATTCGCGGTGTAAAAAGAGATCATCGTTAATAATAGCGCTTATATCTATCCGAGAACTTGACTAACTAATAGGGACCGCACATTCGGTTCAGGATTTGCCACTTTTTAGGAGTAAACTTTTTTGTTTTATGGAGCTAATTACCGCTTGTAATACATGATACCATCGCCGCATCCCGATCAGAAGTCCGTTTTTGTCTATAGTCGTTTGCATTTCGAAGGCACAGGGTCAGTGTGCGGAATATTTACCCATACATCAAAAGAACGTGACGATGTCGGTGGGGTCCAGTCTCGAAAATCACCAAACAAGATGAGGCTTTGATAAGGGTAGCAATAAACTTTTTCTCATTCATTTTCCCTCTACCCGGACACGCTATCATGTTTTCCATAAGTTTACTTGTTCGGCCGCCACCGGCCTACCAACCTCTTGGAAACTATGTAATAGGCGATTATTAAAAATACTGACCCACTAACACCAAGCATGACGTTCAGTTTGAAAGAAATGGAAAATTCGCTCGCAGAGCTGCCCACCATTACTGTTAATATCTGAAGAGGGATCGTTCCCAAAAACAAACCGGAAAAGAAAGCTTTGAAAGATATCTCAGATAAACCGAATGCGTACCCCAAAGAAGACCCGGGGAAAACAGGGTTGGCATGCGCGATCACAGAGGCTTTCCATTTGTATATTGATATCAGCCAAATGATTCGTGCCAACCATTGAGATGTTATTTGTCTTTCAGCTCATCCCTTTAATACATAGCGCCCTAAAAAGAAGGTATAAGTTGAAGCCACTAACGTGGCAATCGTTGAAAACAGGACCCCCCAGTAAAACCCCCAAAGAATTCCTGCCAACACGGATAGGGGAGAGCAGGGTAATGCAAAAGATGCGAGTAGAACTTGAACAGAAACCAGCAAAAGGGGTGCGAAAAGTTTGTATTCCTGACAGAAATCAAACAGTGGCACCCTTACCTGAGGATTGAATAAAAGTTCGTAAAAGAAAAAAAGCCAAATGAAAACAAATACAGCTTTATACGTTAACGATTTCATTTTTGTTTTTTGGAAGGTTCAATAATACTGTCTACGATGTACCGCGGGCGACCCTTCACATCGTAGTATATTCTCGCTACATAAATTCCAATGACACCATTTGTCATTAGCACTATCCCGCTAAAAAATGCGACAGCAATTAATACCCCGGACGCGCCGGGAGCCGAGATTCCCATCAATTTTGTAATTACAGCCCACATTATGAGAAGGACGGAAAAAATGCTTGTAAGCAAGCCCAGAACAAATGAAATATATAAAGGTGCAGACGAATACGCAGTTAGCCCACGAATGAATTCTTGGATCGGATTTTGGCTCAATAGTGGAAATTTCGTTTTTCCAGCATGTCGTGTTTCCCTGCGGTAAAAAACAAATTCTTGACGGTGTCCAACCCAAACCGAGAGGCCTCGCATATAGGGGTCATATTCTTTTAAATTTAATATCTCCTGAATAACCTTGGAGGACAGTAACTTAAAGTCTCCGGTATTTTCAGGAAGTGGTATATCGGAAAAAAAATTGATAAGGTGGTATGCCTTCCTTGTTGCCCACAATTTAAATTTCCCCTCGCCCTCCCTGTAGGTTCTGGTGGTATGGACAACCTCTGCGCCCGCTCTAAATCGCTCAACCAGTTTTTCTACTAGTTCCGGCGGATCTTGTAGGTCTGAATCCATATAAACAACAGCATCTCCCTTAGCTTGAGCAAACCCAGCCAAAATACAGGGAGTGACACCAAAACGCCGCGACATGTTAAGAATCGTTATTGGATAGGATTCCTGTAAATTTTTTAAAAGCGCTACCGAGTTATCTGTAGAGGCATCGTTAACGAAGATCATCTCATAGCTTAAGTCATCGATGGCTCCAGAGACATTTGCAACTCTTTGTACTAATTCGGGAATATTCTCTTCCTCATTGCGAAACGAAAAGACAAAACTTAGCAACATATACTCGTGCCTTTCTGAAATATTTGTGGTTAAAAATGAAGAAATTTAAATATTGTTTTATTCCTTTTAGCTTTACTACTACGGGTACTAAAAACATTAGAGCTTGGCTTAGCGCGCAATGCCGCCCAAAATTTGTGTTATAAGAAAAAAAGGCAAATAATTGGTGTCAGTTGCATAACGATATTACTTAATAGGGCTCTAAATCGAGGACTAATATAGACTTTCCGTTATTTTGGTCGGGAATACCAAAAACACAATCAGGCGCCTTGGCCCAAAAACTCGCCCCAGACGTCTCTTATTTAAGCAGATACACCATCGCAGAGTATAGCGGGTTTAGTTGGCGGGTTGTCAAATACAACGAGTTTTACCAACACTCAATCCAAACCATACGATGGCTATAAACGGTATTCCAACGTGGCGTTATGGCGGTGCTTGAACAAGCAATCGCTATTACCTGGGACAACACTAGCATTAAGATAGATGGGCTTTGCGGAAAAGCTATCTTTGCGGCCGGAATGTTTGTCACCTTATGTTAAAGTTCGACATGACTGGGGAAGCTGAAAGAGGCAGTCTTGACGCGGTTCTGGCCTATGGACAAGCACCCTCAGTCTGGCTGGCACCGGTAGAGGAAAGAGCCATGTTGGCGTTTTATGGCACCATGTGTTTCGAAAAAAACCTGTTCATAGTGAATTCGAGTGAGAAAACCATGTATTTTACAAATCGGTGGTTCTGATGGCGCGAAGGCCCTTTATCCGTCGCATCGTAACTGGCCATGGCCAAGATCATGTTGCACAGGTCTTGACTGACGATTTTGCGGGAAACATGAAGGAGGCGGGTAACGGTGCGGTTTCTACGCTGCTTTGGAGCACCGATAAAATTCCGGCCGATATTTCCCTGGGCGAGACATTTGAAGATATGGGGGCAAAGACCTTGGGTACCCAGCCTCCGCCCGGTGGCTCACGGTTTGCCGTAATTGAGTTTCCGCCGGGGCAGCCAACCAATATGCACCGAACCGAGTCGATCGATTATGTAATTTGCCTTAGTGGAAAAATCGATATGGATCTGGACGCATCGACGGTCACTATGGAGGCGGGAGATGTAATGATTCAACGTGGCACCAACCATGCTTGGGTGAACCGTTACAACTCGACGGCCCGTGTCGCATTTGTGTTGATTGACGCTGTACCACTCGGGATTGGTGATCCGATCGAACACGGTACAAATGCTGGTGATCGGAAGGAGGAAACAAAATGAAATCCCCAAGAATACCCGATCTGATGCCTGCGGAATTTACAGACCGGCAAAAGAAACTATTTGACGAGATTGCCGGGCCGCGTGGCGGCGTGGTGCGGGGACCGTTTGCCATTTGGTTGCGTCACCCGGAGCTTGTGGAAAAGGCCAACGAATTTGGCAGTCATTTGCGTATGGGAACGAGCGTCCCACGGCATCTGTCTGAACTCGCCATACTGGTCACTGCGCATTTCTGGTCTGCAAGCTATGAATGGTGTGCACATGCTGAAGCAGCCGCCGAAGCCGGCATTTCCAGTGAAAATATTGAGGCCATTCGCACTGGAAAAAACCCCTATTTTGAAGATGAGGTCGAACAAATTGTCTACACGCTTGCGACTGAGCTTTATGAAACCCATTTCATTTCCGATACCGTTTACGCCCAGGCAATTGAATTGATGGGCCAGGAGTTGGTTATTGATCTGGTAGCAATTCTTGGTTTTTACACCATGGTTGCGCTGACTCTAAATGGCTTTCATGCTCCAGTGCCGGACGGAACAAGTGATCCTTTTTCTGAATAGGATGTTTCCAACCTGGTTTCTGTCAAATGAGTCCGGTCTTGGGATCCAGTCCAAAGGAAACCCTGCCAAAGGTGGTTCCTGCAGCATCCCAATTTGCTGCGATGTGATTAGACGCCGCGCGGATGTCACGAAATTTATGCTGGCAGGCATTGTCAGAAAAAATATTGTGAGCTCCCGATGCGCTGAATAAACGGTCACTCGCCTGTCGGCACAACTTTGCCGAATAGGCTTGATCCCGGCGGTTGCGTGCCCGAGTTTCCATGCTCAATTCTTTCCCCTGATGCATTTCTGACATGGCTTCGGCGGTATCCCTTTTGATAAGTAGCCGCGCACAATCGATCTCGGCTGCGGACTCAGCCAAATGCATTTGCAAAGTGGCGAATTCCGCTACATGGCTTCCCCGGGAATACCGCAACTTCATGTCCGCAATAAAACCCTGCAGCATGCTTTCAGCAATCCCGAGGATGGTTCCTTCGAAAAGAAAGGGAACCGTTGATATATGTGGTAGTCGATAAAGAGGAGGCACGTCCGGTCGTCCACGTGCTTTCCAGCCATTACTGATTAGTGGAATTTGCATGATGCGGTGTGTTGGCACAAAACTTCCATTGGCATGTACAATTTTGGATCCGGTTCCGCTTAGACCCATAACATCCCAATTATCCTCGATTGATACTTCTGAGCGGGGTACCAGACAGATCGATGGGATGCGTTCCCCTGTTTCTGAATCCGGAATCATGCTTCCGAGGAGGAGCCAGTCCGCGTGATCGCAACCACTGACAAAACTCCATTTACCACTTAAACGCCACCCGCCTTGCGCAGGTTCGTTGGTGCCGGACGGGAGGTACCCCGCCGAAATTATGGCATCGGGGGCAATACCCCAAACTTCATCGACGGCCCCTTCCGGAAACATACCAATAATGATCGAATGGTCGGTGTTAACACAGCAAACCCATGCAGTTGACGCGCAACCACCCGCCAGCGTAGCCAGAATGTCGACGGTAACATCTAGGGGAATTTCCGCTCCTCCCAGGCGGGCAGGCTTACCCATCAGATGCAGTCCCGCCTCCTTGAGGTCCGAGACAGTCTTGTCAGGTAGACGCCTAAGTTTTTCGGTTTCACTTGCTCGCTCCGCCAGTACTGGAACCAATGCACGTGCCTTTTTGAGAAGCGTCTCAGCGTTGTCCGTCATGCAATGCTACCGCCTACTAGGAAATGTTATGATACCATCGGTCGGTATTGATACCACATTCCCTTTTATTCTTTTCGAATGCAGCTACCCGTGTTTTTTACCCGCTGCCCTTGGGTTATTGTGTGATAAAATTTTAAACATAGGCACCTAGAACTGGAAACAACGTTGTGGTGATAGAACGCGATGTCTTAATTGTTGGTGGAGGGATTGCTGGTCAAGCACTAGCGATAGCCCTAGCCAGACATGATATCGGTTGTGAAATTGTTGAGATCAAGGAGAACTGGGACGCGGTCGGTGCAGGAACAGCGTTGTTGGGCCCACCAATGCGGGCATTTTCGGAAATTGGAATTGACGCGGATGTTCGTCGCGCTGGGTGGTCCCATGAGGGTGCCAGGTTTCTGTACCGAGATGCCCGTGGTGAAATTGTAGTGGAAACCAATGTGGAGGGAAGTAGTGGCGATTTGCCTGCCGGAGTGAGCATAATGCGTAGTAAACTCCATGAAATTTTGGCCGCCCATGTATCTGAGCTTGGCGTGGCAGTAAAGAAGGGTGTGACCGTAGAGGGTTTGGCAAACGGCGATGAATATGTTGATGTGAAGTTTACCGATGGAACACAAAAAAACACAGTCTGGTAGTGGGAGCGGATGGAATTCGCTCAAAAATCAGGGAATTAAAATTTGGTGCCGCCGAACCGATTTACTCGGGGTTTGCTGCCTGGAGGTACGTAATTCCAAGGCCGGAAGATGTCACCGATTTAAACTGGTTTTGGGGGGTTAACGCCACGATCGGAATTGTTCCGCTTTCGCCATCTGCCATGTACATAGCGGGCACATCATTTGAACCTGAGAAACCAAAATTTCCAACCAAAGACCTTGCGCGCCTCTTCCGGGAAAAATTCTCCCAATTTGAAGCGGATGTTCCGACATATCTTAAACAAGTCGTCGATCCGGAGAAAGTTGTATACACACCGCTTGAAGAGGTCCGTATTCGCGGACCCTGGTATGACGGGCGTATTGTAGTAGTAGGTGATGCTGCTCACGCCGCTACCCCGTTCTGGGCCCTTGGTGTGGCACTGGCAATTGAGGACGTGGCGCTGCTTGCCCGATTTATAGCTAAAAATCTTGATCCCGCTGAATTACTGCCCAAGTGGTTTGATCGCCGATATCCCCGTTGCGTGTTTGTCCAGGACGGGTCCGTTGAAACCGGTAAACAGATGCATAGTCACACCGGGGACGGACCGAGGTTATTTCCACCGCGTGCGCGGGAGGGCATTCGACGTGGTATGGAGGCAAGGGCACTAACGCTCGCGGAACCGTATTAGGTCCGGATGTAAAGGGTTGTATATCGCAAAAATCCAGTTTGACCTTAAAATATTTCAACTATGACGGCGTGTTTGTGACAAAAAATTAGACGTTTGAACAACGTAAAAATATGCGGAAATGGAAACTGTTCCAACGCTGAAGAAATGGTTAGCCAGTTAATACCGGCACTCCATATTCCAAGTGAATTAAAATAATTTGCTGCCAAGACATTTGTTAGCCAAAATCAATGGCCTCGTAGATAATGTAACAAAGGAATTGGTTGCAGGACCGATTTAGGAATCGGATGGTGATAGCTTAAAACAGGAAGCGTAAAGGCCTTACAGTTAATAATGCGAACTTAGCTGGCCAGTGGATAGAGGAGACACACGATGAGGGATTTTTGCAAACTGGGAATTGGAACACTCTGCCTCGCCGCAGTTACACCGGCGATGGCTCAAAAAGTAGTTAATTTTGCCGTTCCCAGTCCACCACGTGCGGCAATTGTTCAAAACCTTTTTATACCCTGGGCGAAGAAAGTGTCAGCAGATTCTGGGGGCGCGATTACTGTAGCAGCTAAAACTGGGCGGACCCTCGCCTCTCCATTTAATGTATACGACCGCGTGAAGGCAGACGTTGCTCAGATTGGCTGGGGCATGCAGATGTTTATGAGACGTTTTCCCCGTTCGACGGTAGCGTTATTACCCTTTGAGGCCAACACCGCCGAGGAAGCATCAATTGCTCTCTGGCACCTCTACAAAAAGGGTGTCACGACGATGGAATATTCGGAGGTTAAACTACTGGGGCTTATTGTAATGCCTCCAACGAGCATTCATACGAAGAATAGACCAATCAAATCTCTCAATGATTTGAATGGGATGAAGATTGCCGCAGCCACCAGAACGCAGGCGGGGGTCGTGAGCCGCCTGGGTGCCGCTCCGATTTCACTCCCCCTTCCAGCTATGTACCAAGGATTGAACCGAGGTATGATTGATGGAGTTATCATGGTGTGGACGGCCTTTATGCCGTTCAAATTATTTGAAGTGACAAAGCACCACTATGATGTGCCTTTCGGAGCTACCACGGGCATGGTGTTTATGACGAAAAAAAGTTATGCGGGCCTGCCCGCAGCAGGTCGGCGAGCGATCGACGCGAATTCTGGGCTAAAATTCACCCAGAAATTTGGTAAATTTATGGACGGGCTTAATCGTGAAAGCCGAAGCGCGATCCTCCGAATGCCTGGTCACACGTTTAAGAAAATGCCAGCAGCGGAAGTTGCCAGCTGGCGACTGAGCATGCAAGATGTCGTTGAAAAATGGAAAAAGGAAACCGTAGATGGCGCCGCGGTCCTAAAGGCATTCCGCGCTGAATTAGCGGCACTAAGGAGCAAAAAATAAGACAATAAGAGACGGTCAGGCCTATGGAAAACCTGATCACCAAACTCGATCGCTTGGGTATTGCGGTAACACGGCGCGTCGCTTTCGGCGGTGTACTGCTAATGCTTTTGATCGCGATGGTGACGATAGCTGACGTATTTCTCCGTACCGTTGCAAATGCGCCTATCGTTGCCATGAATGAAATCACTGAGGTTTTCTTTGCTGTTGCCATAGCTGCCTGCTTTCCGGCCGGGCTTACCCAGCGCATTCACGTGACCGTTGACCTGCTTGCCACACGGTTTGGTGTACGCCTGACCGCTTGGTTGAAGGTGGTGGGCGCACTTTTACTGTTGTGGCTGTTTGCTTTGATTACTTGGCGTTTGGGCGCCATTGCGGCCGCCCTTACCGAGACCAGCGAGACTACGATAATACTGCAGATACCGACCTGGCCTTTTATCTGGCTGGTTGCAGTCTTTTCTGGCCTTGGTGCTCTTTTTCAAATTGTGGTCCTGGGCGTGGAAATTTTAAGCGCCCTGCGGGTGGGAGCCCGGAGTACCGCGCCGCGGGATATCAATCGTTCCCTTACTGTCATCCTGTTTTCAGCAATTCTGGGGACTGTGGTCGTCGTATGGGGTTTTGCGGACGCTGTCGCTTTGATATCAACTGTGACCAAGGCGGCCCCCGTTACCGTTGCATTCATAATCTTCGGCCTCGTATGGGTCTTGCTACTTTGTATTATCCCGATTGCGGCTTCGGTGGGATTGCTGGGTGTGATCGGAATTGCACTGCTCTTGGGTCCGGGTCAGTCAATGAGTGTTTTCGCTACAGGGACCCACGAGTTTATAACAAATAGCCAAATTTCGGTCTTGCCGTTGTTTTTAATGATGGGGGTGCTGGCAGCGGCTGCTGGCTTGGCCGAAGATATCTATAACCTCGCTCACTCTGTCCTGGGGGGACTCCGCGGCGGGTTGGCATTGGCCACAATAGGCGGTTGTGCTGGATTTGGAGCGGTCACAGGGTCTTCTATTGCAACTGCAGCAACCATAGGGAAGGTGGCATTACCCGAAATGAACCGCCGCGGGTACGCAACGGGTCTTTCCACTGGTTGTGTAGCAGCCGGCGGTACCCTTGGTGCCTTGGTGCCCCCCTCGGGTGTACTTGTCATGTATTCATTTTTGACCGAGGTCTCGATTGGACAGTTATTCGTTGCTGCCATTATACCCGGGCTGCTGGCCGCGCTTCTTTATATGTTGACGGTTGGTATCTATGTCCGCGTGGTTCCAAGCTCTGCACCCCCCGCTCACAGCGTAAATTGGGGAGAGATGGGACGCGCATTTCGTCGTGGTGTTACGGTAATTGGTCTTTTCGTTTTGGTTATGGGTGGTATTTACACTGGTATTTTCACAGCCACTGAGGCGGCTTCTGTTGGTGCGGTGGCAGCATTTCTAATAGCGCTATATCGGGGCAGGCTAAAGGGTGCTGCGTTCTGGAATGTAATGGGGGAAACCGCTTCGATCACGGCCATGATCTATGCCCTAATAATTGGCGGCCTCACCTTTTCATTCTTTGTTGGAATTACCGGGCTCCCAGAATTGCTTGTGGAGACCGTTGGCAATCTTGATCTCGCGCCCAAGGTCATTGTCGGCATTTTTATGGTGATTTTCATATTGCTGGGCGCAGTGATGGAGGCCATGGCTATCCTTATTATCACGGTACCAATCCTAGCCGGTCTTATTACTGACATGGGGTTTGACCTGATCTGGTGGGGCATTGTGATGGTGGCAGTAGTCGAAATTGGGGTTATAACGCCACCGTTCGGAGTAAATGTTTTTGTACTCAAATCGATGGCCGGTGCCGATGTGCCCCTGGGAACTGTATTCCGCGGGGTGATGCCTTTTGTATTCTCGGCATTTATCAAGCTGGCACTCTTGGTGCTTATTCCGGCTCTCGCGTTGTGGTTACCATCAACAATGTTCTGATCCCGGATCTCCAGGCTTGGTCCCACGTCAATCAAAACATAAGGGCCGATACCCGGTCCCATCGACTTTTATTCCCCGTTCATTTTCACTTTGTTGTTCCACCATTTTTTTGAGTTGGATTTTGTTTTTCGAGATCCTGTATTCGCCTATTTTGATTTTCGAAAAATAATTTGAGCCTCCCGGCTTCTGATTTTCCAGCCGGCATCTGTTTTGGTGAATCTTTCGTGGTACTCTCCCACGACAAATGGCCCGTCCAGTGGGTAAGGTTTTTCCGCGTCTCCATTATAAAGATACAGGGTGTAATAAGTAATACTTTTGGCCGAACCAGCCGTTACCTCACTGAAATCCGTCGCGGTGACGAAATGTCGGGTCTCATTGGGCGGCATGGTGTGGATCCAGTCGATAAAGGCGGCAATCGAAAGTTCCTCGCCCAGGCGCGTATAGGTTCCGTCAGGCGTCATCAGTGCCGGTAAATCCTCGTAACGGCGCTGATCCTGCAGTCTCCCGAAACGAAGGGAGAGTGACTGGCACTCATCTTTCACGATCAGTTTCTTTGCTGCGTCCACAGTGATCCCTTTGTCAAATACTGTTTTGTCGAATTCGGACCCAATCCTGCTCCAGATGCCGCCCGGTATGAGTTCCTGACACAAATAAAGTAACCAACCTTTTTGGCGGATGGGCCCATCTTCAAGACATTCTGATTAAGTGGAAGTGAGGTTAAACTCTAACCATGTTCATTTATTCCTACAACTAGGATGTGGGCGTGACTCACTTTCAGAGCCGCAACCCTCGTCTTCAAACCACCTTGCAGGCGGGGTCATTGGAAAATGTTTAAGAAACGATGACCTCAGACGGTTTGGTGAGTATTGAAATATGTTCCGCAGCAATACCGTGGCTTTTTGCACTTAACAAACCGTCAACGTGGATGCCGGTGTGTATATGCATTAGACTGGCACGTAGACAACAAACTTTTCAATAATCTTTTTGTGGAAACCTTGATGGGTGACGCCTCCGAGCGCACCGGTTCGCGAAGACCCGGAATGAAAAAGAACGTCGCGTTGCTGGCTTTATGTCAGGCACTGTTCAACAGTTCGACCGGTGTTGTCCTGTCGGTCTCTGCGCTGGTCGGTCTTGCCTTGGCGTCAGACAAATCGCTGGCGACCTTGCCACAGGCTTTGCAATGGGAAGCGACAGCGGCTTTCTCGATCCCGCTAGCGATGATGATGCGTCGGTTTGGTCGTCGTACCGGATTTATTTTTGGCGCAATAATGGGTTCATTGGGCGCGATCGTGGCGGCAACTGCAATATTCCAAGGCTCATTCGAACTTTACCTTGTGGCGATCATTTTTTTTGGGGCCTTTACAATCTCCGGTCAGACCTATCGCTTCGCTGCCGCCGATGTTGCCGATGAAAAATGGCATGGCGTCGCGATCTCGTTGGTTATTGGGGGAGGTGTAATAGCAGCTTTTGTCGGACCAGAAATTTCGAAGTGGACGCATGACGTTGCGGGGTTATGGCTTGGGAACGAGACATTTTCGAAGGCCATAGAATTTATCTGTGGTCCCGGGGTTGCCGCCGCTGCGGCAGCACCGGGGCCCAACCCACCTTATCAATTTGGCAGTACATTCATTGTGCTTGCCTTTATACCAATCATTCTGATTTTTATAGTTTCCCTGGTTGGATTTCCGGATTTACAGGAACGGGAGTTCGAAAATACTGGGCGGCCATGGGGCGAGATAATTTGTCAGCCAGGATTTGTCGTGGCGGTTCTGTGTGCGGTAATCGGCTGGGGTGTGATGGTGTTGATGATGGCAGCAACACCGCTTGCCATGGTTCAGGAATTTGGACACTCATTCGAGGATTCCGCATTCATTGCGCAGTGGCACATGTTCGGCATGTTCGCGCCTTCTTTTTTCACTGGCTCACTAATTAAAAGATTTGGGTTGTTAAATGTTTTACTCGCTGGCTTGGTCCTCTCCAGTTTTGCCGCGGTGATCGGATTGTCAGGCGGTACCATCCAGCATTTCTGGTTTGCCAACGTTTGTGTTGGATGTGGCTGGAACTTCCTGTTTGTCGGCGCCACACATTTGCTGACCAAAATGTATCGACCCGAAGAAAAATCTAAAGCACAGGGCATAAACGACTTTTTGGTATTTCAGTCGGTCGCGGCTTTCTCACTTTCTGCAGGTTTTTTACAAAACAGCGTTGGCTGGACTATGGTCTGCACACTATTGCTTCCCTGCGTAGCAGTGGTATTTGTCGCTGTCCTGTATCTCAAATTTATGCCGGGTGCTGCGCCACCGGGGTTGGGGCGTCCGCCGGTCCCTGCCGAATCAAAATAAAGTATGAAATGTGTGTGCTTGAGATCGCTATTCAGCGCCTCTATCCCTGATGACCGGAATACCAAAAATCAGCATATGGCGCTGATATCCGCGGAAGGTGCCTCGGTAACGCAATATCAGCCATGAACGGCTAGAGGCAGAAAACACTGTTTTCCATTCTTGGAAAACCAAATGCCGTTTCATAAATTCATTAATTTTCCCGAGATTTTCCTCCCGGTTTTTTTCTCTGGTTGGACACGCCTAGATATTCATATGTCTCGGGGTCAATCAGTTCGTGCCAGTCGTTGACACCACCTACATTTGGCTGGAACTTGTTTTCAAGATCACCGCCTTGTTCAAACATCCAGTAATAGCCACCGCGCGGATAGTCTTCTATTTGCCACGCGTTGTTGTCAAGATCCGAGAACGTGAATCCATAACTACCGTGGCTACCGCTTGTCTTGTGGATAACATCGAATCCGAACCTCTGCTGATTTTGAACAATGATTTCACGCGCCGCATCGACGATTTCGGGCCCAGCAACATCAAATCCAATATGATTATGCATTTTGTGTTCCCGCACTTTCGTTTCGGTTTCCAGAAAATCGATCACCGCGACACTGTTCAACCGTCCGAGCATCCGCTTCGGCCCGAGCCTGATGCATTCAAGTCCGAACATTTCCTCGTAGAGCGCTTGGGATTTTTCAATGTTGATGACTTCGCAGGTCATATGCGACATCAAGCGTGGCTTCAGGATAGAAGTTCGAGTGTCGATTGCAGATCTTGTAAACGACGCAAGCGCATTTTTGGTATCGCACTGCCGTTCAAAAAAGCGGGAATAACCGTCCTCTGCGTTCTCAAGTATTTGCCAGTAATTTCCGTCCTGATCACAAATCATAAAAGACAGACCCTCGTCGTTCTCCGTCAGGTCTCCCACATTCTGAATATTGAAGTGAGACCCGTATGCAAGCGCAAGTTGAAAGGCATCTTTCACCTCATCGGCCCCCGCTAAGTCCAATCCGAAGTGAGCATGCTCTAACCAGGGTCGATGCGCCTTGGCCAACCCCTTTTCACCCAGAGTGACACCGACGATAGCCGTATTGCTGCCAAGACGGGCAACCAGTGTGCGAGGGCTTGTCTTAACGACATCAAGCCCGAGGAAGTCCCGGTAAAACCTTATGGACTCTTCAACATCTTTCAGTGTCGCGTGGCCGTGTGAAAGAAAAGGAAGATCTATCAGGGGTTTCATCGGTGACTGCCTTTTGTAATTCTTATTTGTTACGCAATATTGGTGTAGATCGAGAATTTAAATCCATAATCTACAGGCCCTTCGGGTTTAGCTTTCCATGGACGGATAGGTATTGTGATCGCGCTACAGGATTTGCGAAAGTTTGTATTTTTTCACTCCATCCCAATAATCTGGTCGAGCAATTTCTGGGTATGGATCACGTTCTGTTCCTGTTTGCAGTACCGGTGGCCCGGAAATGCCTTCGAATGCATTCCCTTCTGAAATAACGGTGTCGTCTTGAAGTCCTGCATAAATGACGGTGGCATCCGTTCGCGAGGATAATTCTGCCATTCAGGAATGTATTCGTAGTGGATATCGGGCTCGTCGCCGGGTCCGTATCGGAACATGAAATAAATGTCCCAGATCATGCTATCCGGATCGTCGCCGTTAGGTCTTGCCCTGAACAAAACATAACTGTTACCCGCAACCGGTCCCCGCATATTTGGAAAGATGCGGTGTTCAGTTGGAAAGCCGTACATCTGTTGGCTGGTCAGGTGAGATAGATCAATCCCTTTGCCCGCGCATGCGTCCCGTCGGTTCTGGACCATGAATTCGGGTCCCTCCATTTCAAGAGGCAGTTCGCCGAGAGTATCAAAATGGTCTAGTTCGTATTGAGCTACCCGGTTCTGGACCACCATTGTCTCTATGGCCTTGCGGGCCCATTCTTTTGGTGTGGGGTATTCCTCATCTCCTAGGTCTCGAAGCTTTACTCCGGGGGGCAATCCGGTCGTCAGCTGCCAGTGTGGTTCCCAGAAATTCGTGTGCAGGTCAAACTGTTCATATACGGTCATGGCGCCAACCTTATCGGGCGGCGGATACCTGTTGCCTTTTTTTTCGCCTACTCGTCGACCGCCAGGTCCGGTGGAAACCGCACCAACATTGTTAAGATCCATTACGTGTGTGGCCCACACATGATAACCCTCCTGAAACTGGTCAATTCCATACTTCCAGTTACAAGGCAGGATTGTGGTATAGTGTCTGAGCAATCGCATCTCGCTGATGGCGTAATCTGTTAAATTTGCCGGGACGGGATCAAGATAATCGAGCAAAGGCTCGGCATTCAGGTCCATGTTAATAAATACAAATCCGCCCCAGCTATCCACCAGTGCCTGTCGCAGGCAAACTTTCTCACGCTGAACCATACCCTTTCCAAAGTCTTTTGCCCCGGGGAGGTGGCATAACTCGCCGTTAAGGTCATAAGCCCACCCATGGAATACACAGGTGATTTTGCCATCGAACTGTGCTTTATTTCCGTTAAATGTTCCAGGCCCTCCGAATTCATGTGCGCCTTCAACAAGTCGGGTTCCGCGGTGCATGCATGAGTTGTAGTACGCCTTCAGGGATCTGTCCTTATCTCTGACGATCAGGAAAGACTGATCGCCAATTCGATATTCATAAAAATCGCCAACGTCTGGAATTTCTTCCTCGCGACAGGCCCACTGCCACACGCGGGACCACAACAGATCGTATTCTTTCTGAAGCCAGTCTTTACATGTGTATCGGTTCTTGGGGAAAAGCCTTTCATAATCGGCTTCTTCAACGACCGCCTTTAATCCCTTGAGATTGCCGGCTCTAAAATCCCTTGGCAAATCAACCATTTGAACGTCCCCTAGTTTAACTTTGATGATTGGTAGGCTTTAAGCCTGCAAAAACACTTGGTAGAATGGGAAAACCTGCTGCGAACGGTCAAATTGATAACCCGAAACCGACCTGTGTCAATAACAAGCGCGGAGGCGTGGGTTTGCATTTTGCATACGGGAACAGGATTATTAGACTTCATCTCAAAACCACTGCATAATCCTGTGCGGTGGGGCGAATTGGAACCGCTCAAAACATGTTCTTGAGGTAATAATTTTTCTGCATACTTAATAAAATTGGGAGCGAGATATGTCTATTAGACGTGGGTTAGGTCTGTCGGTGTTAGGTTTGGCGAGCATCGCTTTTGCAATGTCCGCGGTACCGGCTTCTGCAAAAAAATACACAATGAAATTATCAATCATTGTGGCAAATGATCCTCTTCATGAGTTCATAAAAAAATACAAAACGGTAATTGAAAAGAACTCAGGTGGCCAGATCGAAGCAAAATTGTATCCGGCGGCCCAACTTGGAAAAATACCAAGGCAGATTGAGGGTCTTCAACTCGGGACGGTGGAATTTTTTGGAACGCCTACAGGCTTTTTAAAGGGTGTTGATTCAAGATTTCAGGTACTTGAAGTGCCGGGCGTGTTTAACAGTCCGCTGCACGCACATAAAACGATCACAGATCCGGATTTTCGTAGTCCATTCCTCGAGGTGGGTACCAGGAAAGGTGTCAAAGGCGTGAGCCTCTGGATGTATGGGCCGACTTCGTATGCAACTATGAAACCAGTTCGCACGCTTGGCGACTTCAAAGGCCGAAAATTCCGGGTGCTTGCGACGAAAGTTGAAGTAGAGATTATGAACCGCCTTGGGGCCACTGGTGTGCCCATGCCCTACAGCGAGACTGTACCGGCTTTACAACGCAGAATGATTGATGGTGTGCGGTCCAACATTACAGTGATGAACGCAACAAAACACCATACAGTTGCGAAGTTTATTACTGTCGTGAATGATACATACATCCCCTGCGCTGGTTTCGTCAGCATGGCCTGGTTCAAGCAACTGCCCAAAAACCTTCAAAAAGCCGTTGCCGATTCAGGTCGTGAAGTGGAAGATTTCATGTACAAAACGGCTCAGGCTTACGGGTCTCGCGCTGAACAGGGGTGGCGGAATGCTGGTGCTGAGGTTATTCGTCTTTCAGCCAGTGATCAGAAAAAATTCATGCAAATTGTAAATCCGATTGGTGACGAAATTCTCGGAAAACGGGCTGATGTCAAAGCGATGTTCGAGTTGATGAAAAAGACATCAAAAAAATATACTGGCTCTTAAGTTCTGCTGACTGAGGGCGCGGTTTACGGTTGCGCCCTCAGTTTATTTTTAAAATCGAATCTGTGAAGGGGCGGGTTGTCAAAAGGCCCCTGTGGTGCCCGGAGCAGAAAGTGGATGGGGACTTTAAACCTGTTTCAAGCCTTTATTCAGAGGGGCCTTTGATCTGAAATCTTGGACGTCGTCTCTAAACTCACTTTTCCGCCGGATGAGTTTGTCCTTTTGTGATGCGCTGGAGAGAATTTTTGGCGATAAATCATTAAGGCGCCGCCTACATCCGGCCAGAATAGCAACGGCTATTTGGCTTCCAATCACCTTAACCGTTCCGTTTGCCTGGCCATACGGAACGCAAACGATACGGGATCAATAAAATGATATTTCCTAATCTGTTCAAACCAGGCCTTGTTGGACAGCTTGAGGTCAAAAACCGACTGATTATGCCCGCGATGCACACCAACCTTGGGGACCCCGAGGACGGATTGTCAGAAGAAGGAATAAATTTTTATGTCGCTCGGGCCCGTGGCGGATTTGGCCAGATTGGCGTGGGCATAATCGACTCTTTTCAGTTTGACCACGCCAGCCCTGGTGAATTTTTACTCAATACGGACCGTCATGTGGGTGTGCATGCTCGGTTGACCCGTCGATTAAGGGATGAAGGTGCACAATCCTTTGCCCAGATTGGTTTGCGTCGGATCTGGGCCTTGCATCAGATGCGTCGGAAACCCAGTCTGTCGGATTTCACCAGTGATGAAATACATTCTTGGATACAGGCGGTCATTGATACCGCGCTAAGGGCGATTGACGCGGGGTACGATGGTATTGACCTGCTTGGTAATGGTGGCGGTGCCATGAGCATATTTACATCCCAGGTGTTCAATGATCGGGATGATGAGTGGGGAGGTGATGAAGAACGACGCTTGAATTTTACACTGGCTATCGTAAGGGGCATTCGCGAAGAGCTTGGAAAAGCCATTCCCCTGACATCACGTTTGCATGGTGCAGAATTTATTAAGGGCGGATACGGTATGGAGGTTTCTGTGCGGAACGCTATCAGAATGGCTGAGGCAGGTGTTGACCTTTTCAACGTTGCGGCAGGCGGACATGCGACAACCGTTCCAAATCTGACTCCCAATGTGCCGGAGAGTGCGTTGGCTATGCTTGCTTTCGGAATTAAACAATCGGGCCTTGGTGCCAAGGTGGCAGCTTCCACCCGGATTACTGATCCATTTAAAGCCGAAGAGGTTCTTCGAAAAGGCTGGGCCGATTATATTTCGATTGCGCGTGGTGCGCTTGCTGATCCAGATTGGCCTAACAAGGCGAGGACCGGAAACTGGGACCAGATACGAGCATGTGTCGCCTGTAACGAGTGCCTCGACGAAGCGACGGTTCGCGAGCGAACTGTCCGGTGTCTGGTGAACCCGCGAGCAGGGAGGCATTCGGAGATGGAAAAAGTGGCGATGGCTGAGGTTGTCAAAAAAGTGATTGTGGTCGGCGGCGGATGCATTGGTCTGCAGGCTGCGCTTACTGCCGCCGAACGTGGACATGGCGTTCACCTATACGAAAAACAGGCTTTTCTCGGTGGTAAATGGCTTGTGTCCTATGCGCCCCCTGGGCGCGAACCGCTGCGGCTGTTTTTGTCTTGGCTTGTGGGGGAGACAAAACGGGCTGGGGTGCATTTTCATATGTCGACGGAAGTTACCCCGGATCTCCTTAAATCGGAGGCACCTGATGACGTAATCGTAACTATAGGCGCGACCGCGGTTATGCCCGATATACCGGGCATAGACCAGGCGCATGTTGTCACCGGCGAGCAGGTATTGATGGGCGACGTTACGCTCGGGAAGCGCGTTGTTGTCGTTGGCGCCGGCGGCGCTGGTGTTGAGGTCGCCCACTTTATTGCTACCCGTCATCAGATGGACAGAGATCTGGTAGCCCATCTCACATCCTACGGGGGTTACGATGATGTCCGGGACGTGATTGACGGAAGCGGACATGATGTGGTTCTGATTGGTCGAAACCCTCGCCTTGGTACCGGTCTCGGTCCGGCAACGAGGTGGGTCCTCGTCGAGGAACTGGAACACAATAACGTCAGGAGGATGCCTGGTTGCACCGTGACATTAATTGGACAGAATACAATTCACGCTCACTCCATGGAAAACAATAAAGAAATCGAAATTCCGGCCGACACAGTGGTTGTCTGTGCGGGCTACGAGGCAAACGAAGACATGATTGAATGGCTTCGGATGGGAGCGCCAGATTTGCGGGTGATTGGTGACGCTAAGGAAATCGATCATGCGATGGTGGGGATTGCGGAAGCCTACGATGTTGCGTTGGGGCTCTAGCATGCGGCTTCGGTAATTGGGCTGATCAGACACTAACATGGGCAGGTAAACCAGATGTGGGGAGCATCACAGGGTGTTGCGAATGAAAGGCTCGCACTCATTTCAGGTCTGAGTTCGCGTTCTCAGAATTTAACATTTTCCCGTGCCTGTGATCTCAACGCGGCTGAAGTGCCCAGTCAGATGGCACTAGTGGACCGACGGATCCGACTTGACTGGTCCGAAGTCAAAGACCTTTCCGATCGTCTTGCTCACACAATGTTGGAACGCGGGTTCATGCGTCCGGACATTGCTCTTATTCATCTGTCAAACAGCGCAGAACAATTTCTCATTCGCCTCGCCTGCGAAAAGGCTGGCATCCGGATAATTCTGACCAATTCTGCATTTCGTGAGGGAGAGCTGGTTTCCATAATTGAGAGGGCGGGGCCTAAACTAGCCTTCGTGTCGGGAGCACGGGCAGCACAAGGCCATTATGACCGTCTAAGGGGAATGCTTGAGCAAAAAGATATCAAAATCGAATTCACTACTGTCGGAGAGGCGCCCGGGGTTTCCTGGGGTACAAGCTACGAAGCTCTTCTTGCTGAAGGCCCTTCTGAAATCTCCCAGCATTTGCTTGATCATACCCGGTTTGGCTGGAACGAAAGGTTTTATCTGACAACCACTAGTGGATCGACAAGTGCTCCCAAAATTGCTGATACGATATTCGGCAATCGAACCTGGCTTTCCCTGAGGCATGCCGAAGGGGTACATCTTTCGCTCGGTGAAACGGTCGCGGCCTTGCCTCCGATGACCTCGGGCACATCGGATTCGCTTGTGCACCATGCCGCGCCGTATTATGCGGCAACCATTGTCATTGAAACACGATTTGATCCGATTGAGACTCCAAGATTTCTGGTTGAGGAGGGTGTGAATGTTGCCACTGTCGTTCCTGCCATGCTTGCACGGATGATGGCACAGGGTGCGATCGACAGTCTCGCAGACGCGCCGATACGGTGTTTTGCAACATACGCTGCGTCTATCAGTTATGAACTGGCGACAGCAGTTGAGGAACGTGCTCGGTGCGGTTTAGTGCGTTGTTATGGGACGATGGATTTTGGCGGAATTTCGATGTCCACGCTCGACGATGATCGTGAGGTTCGTATTCGAACGGTTGGTAAGCCATTTCCGGATAACGACGTCAGGATTGTTGACGAACAGGGAAATGACAAACCACGAGGCGAAACGGGAATGATAGTTATGGGGCCGAGCCGCCTCGTTATGGGGACGGGATATTATCGTGATCTCACGAAAACGATTGAGTCGTGGAACGACAAATTCTATCAGCTGGGCGATCTTGGTGCGTTTGACGAGCAGGGCAATATTCAGCTCGTTGGACGCGGTACCGAGATGATTATTCGGGGAGGGCAGAATATAGCACCATCAGAGGTCGAGGAATTGATGGTTACACATCCTAAGGTCATTGACGCGTCGGTTGTGGGTATGCCGGATGAAGAAATGGGTGAAAGGGTGTGCGCCTGCATTCTATTAAAGGGAGATGAGTCACTCGAATTGCCGGAAATAAGAGAGCATTTTCGAGCTCTGGGCGTTGCGTCATTCAAAACTCCCGAGCTGATTGCGGTTTTTGCGGAATTTCCGGTAACAATGTCAGGCATGAAGATTGACAAAAGGAGCATTGTTGAACTTCTGACTCGCGAAGAAACCTCCGAAGGTCTTCTATCTCTTCGCAAACTGGATAATTGTTAGAAAAAGGGAGCGGACCGCATGCCAATGAACTGCTTCGGGGAATACGACTGATGCTGGAAGCATTATTAGGTGGCCTGTCATTGGTATTTCAGTGGCCAGCAATTGGGTATCTTGTCTTGGGAGTTTTTCTGGGGATCTGGCTCGGTGCCGTTCCCGGATTGGGCGGTATAATCGGCCTCGTTATCCTGCTTCCGTTTACCTACGGCATGGATCCGGTTTCTGCCTTTGCCCTGTTGTTGGGGATGTTTGCGGTAACATCGACAAGCGATACCATAGCGTCAGTAATGCTTGGTATTCCGGGCACGGCGGCATCGCAGGCAACGATACTGGATGGTTACCCCATGGCCCAGCAGGGCAAAGCTGCAAGGGCGTTCGGTGCTGCATTTACCGTCTCTGCGTTTGGTGGGGTCTTTGGGGCGTTGATACTGGCTGTGTCGATCCCTCTGGTGTTACCGATAATACTGGCGTTTGGTTCCCCAGAGCTTCTCATGCTGGGTGTGCTGGGCATCGCGATGGTTGGTTCGCTAAGTGGTGGATCAATACTCAAGGGACTTATCATCGCGCTACTTGGCCTGATGATGTCCATGATTGGGTACGCCGAAACGGCCCCCATACCACGTTACTGGTTCGGTACGTCGTACCTGCTCGACGGTCTTCCTCTGATACCGGTCGTACTTGGTCTGTTTGCCCTACCGGAGCTTATGGATCTTGCCATTCGAGATTCTTCTATTGCCCGTGTGCCAAGAAAACAAAGTCAGGGCGGCGGAATGGTCGAGGGAATCAAGGATGCCTTTCGACACTGGTGGCTGGCTCTACGCTGCGCGGCTCTCGGCACATATGTAGGCATGTTGCCGGGTCTCGGGGCGGCCGTGGTTGACTGGTTTGCCTACGGTCATGCCGTACAATCGGCGAAAGACAAATCAAGGTTTGGAAAGGGCGACATAAGGGGGGTCATTGCGCCTGAGGCCGCAAATAATGCTACCCGGGGGGGGGCACTTCTTCCCATGGTTGCCTTCGGTATTCCGGGGAGTCTCGGAACTGCAATATTGATGGGAGCGCTCTTGATCCAGGGTCTCAAGCCGGGCCCCGAAATGTTAACTGATAAACTTGATATTACATTCAGTATGATCTGGACGATTGTCGTTGCGAACATACTGGTTGCTGGGCTCCTCATGTTGTGGAGTAACCAGGTGGCCAAAATAGCCTTTGTTCGCGGGCATCTCATCGTTCCAGGGGTCATTATGTTTGTGTTCATGGGTGCGTGGCTTGGGGGTGCATCCATGGGTGATTGGATCGCCTGCCTGATAATGGGTGTTATCGGTTTCATCATGAAGCGGGGTGGCTGGCCGAGGCCTCCACTGGTTCTCGCCCTTATTCTCGGCCCCATTCTGGAAAACGCTTACCATATAAGCATGCGAGTGCATGACGGTTTGGGTTGGACAACGCGGCCAATCGTTCTGGTAATTATAGGATTGATATTCTTAACACTGTTTTTCTCATTTCGCGGATTTAACAAGTCTAAAAACAGTACTGATGCGCCAGTAACTGGAGATAGCGCGGATAAAAATCTCGTCCTCTCCTTGCCGTTTGCAGCCCTAATGGCGATCCTTTTTTCCTGGGCTGCAATTGAAGCTGTTTCCTGGCCAGCTATGGTGCGCCAGTTTCCCCTGACCGCGGCTATACCCGCGGCTGTATTGTCAATTTCCATACTGCTAATTGAAGCTCGGGGCCTGCTAAATGTTGTTGGCGCGTCCGGCGGCTGGCGGCTGGCGGTAGCGGAGGGTGCCGAGCGCGCTTTAGTTGCCAGAGCAGGCGTTTTCTTCGGGTATTTGGTTGGGGTGATAGTTGTTGGGTATCTGTTTGGCCAGATGGTGGCACTAACTTTATTTATTTTCCTTTATCTTATGCGTTGGGGCGGGTATGGCTGGCGGATGTCGCTTGGTTATGCAGCCGCTGGCTGGCTGTTTCTGTATGCATTCTATGACAAAGTGATGAATGTATTCTGGCATAAACCGCTTATCTTTGGTTTTTAATAAAAAAAGCGGGGCCAATTCGCCCCGCCTTCCTCGTTGATCGGTATTTTTACTACTTCTTTTTTGATTTTCTTTGTCCGACTTTGGTCATCGTTTTAAGTGTAGCCATAATTTCAGCATCAACATCCCGGTACGTGTTCTGGATGTTTAGCGCTTCTTTCAGGCTGATAAAACGAATTCCGGTTCCGCCCAGTCGTTTTGTTTCCGGGACTACATATGCGGGATCATTTGCCGTCTTTTTGTGAGAGGCTCTAAGGATTTCTGCAACGGCATTGGGAGTTTCTGGCGCGGAAAATACGGTCATCGTCGAGTTTCCCAGGGCCCGGGAATACCATTTGTATGTTTTCCAAAGTGAGCCCGAGGGCATTTTTCCGTGTACCTCCCTGTACACTTCCTCAAAACTGGGCACGCCGGGGAACGATTTGGCCTTTACCGGGTTTCCGTTATCGTCAAAGTTAGGATGAGACCACAGTGCAATTGCGGATCCGTCTTTCAGCATTGTATCCTTGAAGAAAATGAAATATCCAATGCTGCCGCTGTTACAGGCCTGAACCTCGTTCGACATGAATGCCGGCCGTATCTTGGCCATTCCACGATATCCACCGATAAAGCGATAATTGGCACCAATCATCTCCATTGAGAGGTTTCCGAGGAAGTCCAGCATCCGGTCTGCCCGTCGTCCGCCTACATTAAAGGATTTGACTTTCATTATATCAGAGGATTTTTTTATTCCTGGCGCAACATCGGTGCGCATCAGGGAAACACGGTCCAGTCCGCCTGCTCCAATTAGAACAAGTTTTTCCGGGACATAACGTAGCGCCGGGTCTCCGGCGATTATCCCGGGTGCACTCCAGGGTCCCATGAACAAGGTCAGTCCATCCGGACGTGCTCGTTCCTGCAGGAAGTTCAGCCCTTTGGCGCCACCGGCACCCGGCATATTTTTAATTATCATCTTGGGGTTGCCTGGAATGTGTTTTGGCCAGTGTTTTGCAAAGGCCCTAATTAGTCGATCCAAACCGCTGCCACCCGGCACCGGGCTAATGACCGTAACTGTTTTACCTTTAAAATAATCTCTGGCATTTGCTGTAGTGCCAGCACAAACCAAGGTCAAAGCCGTCAAAGCAGCTGCTATTCCACGTATCATATTTCTCCTCCTTCAATAATCTAACTTCTTCGTATTTTACCTCAAATTAGTTTTGCGGAACAAAGTTAACGCCACTACGGTTGAAGGCAAACAAAAATGGTTCCGCAATACAACTCAGGTTCAAAAGTTGCCAAATGAAATATCTCTCTGATCCCACTGTTTATGCAGACCCTAGTGCCCGTGTTCCCCTCACAGGAATTCTGGAATTTACAACCGACATTCCGTCACGAGCGGCAATCAGGATTTCAAGTTTCTCGCGTGCATGGGAATTTTCCTCCGGCGCGGAATTGCGACGTCAACACCGGATACCCCTGGTAGGCATCCATGCAGGCGAGCAGTGCACAGTCACTGTCAGGTCTGAATATGAAGGGGGCGGACAACCTGAAGGCGCAACTCCGCTTTCCTTTACCGGGGTTTCGTTGCCAGCTGACATACCACCAATAGAGGTCATGACCTGTGTTTCTGAAAAGCGTGAACCGGGCCTAGTCTTGTTCAATATCAGGCATTCACCCGCGGCAGAACATCTTGAAGATTTTGGATTGATTGTGGCTGTAGATCAGGTGGGTGAGGTGGTCTGGATATACAGAGTTGATGAAGCCATTGGGGATGTACGGTGTCTCAAAAACGGCAACATACTCTATGTATCTGATGGGTGCATAACCGAGATCAATCTGTTGGGTGATACTGTGCGAGAATGGTATGCGGCGGAACGATGGCATGGCAAAACGACACCAAAAGGGGCCATCGGCGTCCCTACCGGGATGTTCCATCATGCGGCGATCGAACTGCCGTCCGGAAACCTGCTCGCGTGCAGTATGGAAATTCGTGAGGTTGAAGGGTTCCCAGCTACAGAAGACGACCCTGAAGGTGGTACGGAAACGGCCAGGGTTGTGGGCGACGTTTTGGTTGAGTTTGACAACGGCGGCAGGGTTATAAATGAGTATCGCCTTTTGGACCTCCTTGACCCACATCGCGTTTGTTATGGTAGCCGTGGCGGCTACTGGGTGCACAGAGGGTTTCCGGGAACCTGTGACTGGAGCCATGTAAATGGTCTGGCTTACGATGCCGCTAAAGATCAAATCATTGTGTCTGTTCGTCACCAGGACTGCATGATTTCAATTAATAGAGAGAAGGGTGATCTGGAATGGATCCTTGGAGATCCTGGCAACTGGAAGGAGCCCTGGTCTAAAAAGCTTCTTAAACCCAGCAACGGTTTGGAATGGCAGTTTCACCAACATGACTGTTCCGTGACGGCATCGGGAACAATAATGTGTTTCGATAACGGGAATCACCGGGCACTTCCATTTGATAAAAAAATGGCCGAGGCGGATTGCTATAGCAGGGCGGTGGAATTCGCAGTTGATACTGAAAACCGCTCGGTGGAACAGATCTGGTCACGCGGCCTCGGGGAGGATGGAACCTACTCGACATATCAAAGCGGAGCGTTGCGTCTGCCGGAAACCGGGAATACTTTCATTAACTATGGCGGTGTCTGTACGCTGGAAGGCCTGCCGTCAGGCCAAATCAACAAGGGGCATTGTCAGGCTAGGCTAATCGAGGTCACTTCCGGCCCTACGGGGGATGTTGTGTTCGAGCTTAGAGTCAACGACACTTCGCCCGAAAATCCGGTTGCATTGTCCTCATTTCGCGCAGAACACTTTGCAGGATTTGTTACACCCGGTAATTAAAACACCTTCTGTGTTCGACAATCGGAGCGGGTTTTTCTCTCAAACCAAGACGCTGTTGCACAATTGCGCCCCCCGCGAAGCCATGAAGTACAGCCCCATATGATGGGTGGCATCCTGGGGGTGGGCGGCAGCTGCGCCATAACCAATTTTTTCGGCTGTCTGTCGGGGAAGGTCGTAGGTTGCGCAACCCGCGTCGTACACTAGGATTTCAGAAAGGGGTGGTATCATGTTGTGATTTCTTGCCGAAAGGGTGGTAAGGACAAAGTCCATCACGCATATATCGGTACAGATACCAACTACAAGAAGTTCCTCGATGTGGTTTTCTGAAATCCAGTCTACTACCCTGTTGCGACCATCGACACCGAAGGCGCCAACAAACCCGTTTATGCAGTCCTTCTGGACGAATGAGGCATTGGTGGCCGATTCGAGCCATTTGAGTTCAGAAACCAGTTCTTCCTCGCCGGTTCCTTTTTCACAATGAGGTGGATAGGGTGGCTCAGGTTTGCCGGGAACATGCGTATCGAGGAAAGCCAGAATGGGCAGGTTTTTCTCGCAGAAGCCGCGGGCAATTCGGTCGGTTTCCTGAATCATGGTTGTAACCTGAGGGTTTTCGACGGCCGGAGCGAGGTTGCCAGCACCCACCGTGGCAAAGCCGTTGATTTCATCGACAATTACGAGACCGGCGGTGCGAGATCCGACGGAATAGCCCTGGGTCGTCAAGGGCATTTGCTGATTCAGCAAGTCAGTAAGATTATCCATGATACCTGTTACCGGAAATTCCGGCTCCTGATGGGTTTCGTATCCAATTATAGCAGCATGAAACCCAATAATAGTGCCAAATTGTCTTTGACCCGATTGAAGATGTTAGGTTTTACGGGGCCACAGAGAAAACTATATCAATGACGCAGTGACTTTATTGGTATTAGGATTGACCATAAGATAAATCTGATACAGGCGCCGGGCCGCCGAAAAGGGAGAAAAACCATGAAGTTTGATTTACCTACAACGGACCAGCTTAGAGAGATCGGCGATGAATTAGGTTTTGAAATGGATGATCAATACGTGGCCGACGTGTTGTCGTTTATGGGGCCGTTTGTGGATTCCTTTAACACCGTCGAGAGCATGCCTGATTCATTGCCAGAGGTTAAATATCCCCGTGGTGATTGGTATCGTCCAGAAGGCGAAGAAAACAAGCATGGTGCCTGGTATGTGAAATCGACAATAAAAGGTGCAAATACTGGAATCCTTGCAGGAAAAACGGTTGCTATAAAAGATTCCGCATGTGTCGCTGAAATCCCCATGATGAATGGTGCGTCAGTTCTGGAAGGTTACGTGCCTGATATTGATGCGACTGTGGTGACCCGTGTATTGGATGCCGGTGGGACAATCACTGGCAAGGCTGTTTGCGAGTATTTCTGTCTTTCGGGTGGCAGTTCAACCTCTGCAAGCAGCGTCGTGCACAGTCCACGAAACCCCGGGTTTACCCCAGGTGGTTCCTCGACTGGCAGCGCAGCACTAGTTGCCGCAGGTGACGTAGACATGGCGCTTGGCGGAGATCAGGCGGGTTCGGTGCGTATCCCCGCATCATTTTCTGGGGTTGTTGGGCTCAAACCAACATTCGGGCTCGTCCCCTATACCGGGATAATGGGGATTGAGACGACAATTGATCATGCTGGTCCGATTTCTGCTGATGTAGCGAACAATGCACTCTTTCTTGAGGCCATCGCAGGAGAAGATCAGCTTGATTCCCGCCAGCGTGTCCCCAGAGTTGATCGCTATACGGATGCCCTGAACCAATCTGCGGATGGGTTGAAAATTGCGGTTATACGGGAAGGATTTGGCCGCCACGACTCACACCCGGATGTGGATGCGACCGTTCGTGCAGCAGCGGCGCATTATTCACAACTTGGTGCTGAGGTTGAAGAGGTTTCAATTCCCATGCACGACGCGGGGCTTGCGATCTGGGGAGCAATCTGCGTTGACGGTATGTATAACGTTATGTTTCGCGGGCACGGCTTCGGCCAAAATACCGCGGGTGTGTATCCAACGTCTCTGGTCGACCTGATGAGTGCAGCAGGTGCACGTTCAGAGGAATTTCCTGACACATTCAGGTTTGGCCTATTGTTGGGAGGCTACAGCAACAAGGCCTATGGCAGTCACTTCTACGCTAAAGGCCAAAACCAGCGCCGTGTGTTGAGTGCGGCATACGAGAAAGTGCTTGGCCGTTATGACCTGCTTCTTTTGCCAACAACGGCAATGATGACGTCTCGTATACCCGAACCCGATGCCGGCTTCCTTGAAACCATGCAACATTGTTGGGAGTCGATCGGGAATACCTCCCCCTTTAACGTTTCGGGACATCCCGCAATATCCATCCCTTGTGGTTATGGGGAAGGTGACCGTCCCGTCGGTATGATGTTGGTAGGCAAGCATTTTGATGAAACGACCATCTATCGTGCCGCTCATGCCTTTGAACAATCCTGTGACTGGGAGAATATGGGTACTGCCCGTCAATGAGCCGTCCCGGCGTGGCAGATCAACATAAGCTGGTTGGTCAGTGTGTAGGAGCCTGTTTGCGGGGGCGTTGCCGTATTTGCGGCGGCGTTGATGCGTGCGATCATCTGGTCAGTTGTTGATAGCTCCGCAAACAGGGCGCCCAATGTTGCGCTGGTGGCTTTCTGAATAGCGTAAGCCGTGAGTTCGCCAATCCCAAACGTGGCTGTACCGTTGGTCAGAAAGAAGACGCGAAAGCCACGGACACTAGCCTCACGGGCAGTTGTTTCGCAACAGACGTTGGTGCGATCCCTGACACGATGATGGTATCGATTCCCCGGGATCTCAGGATTGTTTCTAGATTAGTACCGTGAAAGGACCCAAAGCGCGGCCTGTCAAGAAACACGTCGCTATCGACAGTATCCAGGTCACGGTGCAACTCGGCGCTGTGGGCGCCCTTGCGGATCAGATCCGTATTGGACGATGGAATGATTTCCTTCATAACGCCGATGTTGCTGCCATCTGGACGCAGCCATGGGACGTGTGGAGGATAAGTACTCCGGCAGACCGGTATGCTTTTATCAGCCGGTTTACGTGGTCCATCACGTCAAGGCCATCCGGCGCCGCTATTGGAGAGTTCTCTACAAAACAGTTCTGCATGTCGACATTAATTAGAGCCAGCTTTGAAGGAACAACCGCGAATGCTACCATATAGACCAACCTGTCCCAGTTGGATTTGACAAAAACACATCCTTTTTATTTTTCAGAAATCACGCCAGTTGCCTGATTGTTCAAACGAATATGCAATACGGTAGATTGTTGCCTCTTCCCATTTCCGTCCAATCAACATCAAACCGATTGGCCGGCCATCTTCCAGTCCGCATGGCAGTGACATCGCTGGATGGCCAGTGAGGTTGACGCCGCAGGTATTCGCCAGCATTTCCCATGCTGCCGCGGTTGTGGGTTCGGGTCCAGCATCGGTGGGTGGCAGCCTGGAAGCTTTCATAGGTAAAGTTGGCATTAACAGGAGGTCCACATCTTCAAGCGCAGCATCGTATGCCAGACGCAGCTTGCGTCGTAAGTTCATAGCCTTGGCGTAATAATGGCCCCGGTAGTGCTTGAGAGAATATTGGCTGAACAATGAAATAATTTTAATTGTATCGGCCAGATCGTCTGACCGCTCTTGCCAGCCCGACGTCGCATCAATCAGGCTAGTCACATAAAGACCCTCGTGGTTGCCCCCCGCACCGTGTGTTGCCATCATCGTTCGGAAGCCACCGTCGTGCCCTATGGGAATCCATATTTCCCGTGTCATATTATGCATGGGAACGGAAATTTCGATTACTTCCGCACCCAGTTGGGCAATGCGCTCCGCAGCGTCCCGGACTTTTGCGTCTACGTCCGGCTCAGAATTGTCGTGACCGAAACCCTCCGCGACAACCCCAACACGCAAACCCTTTATTTCCTCGCCTATCGCCCTCGTGTAGCGCGCTGTTTTGACATCTGCCTGACGAGAATCAAGACCATCCGGTCCCGCAATGACTTCGAGTAGAAGCGCGTTGTTTGAGACTGAATTTGTGATCGGGCCACAGTGATCGATGGTGGTCTCCAGAGAGACTGCCCCTGTGTAAGGTACCAAGCCAAATGTTCCCTTCATGCCGTATACGCCGCAATAGCTAGACGGAATTCGGATTGATCCTGCCTGATCGCCACCCAGCGCCATTTCTACCTCTCCGGATGCCACCAGTGCTGCACTACCTGACGAAGAACCGCCGGCAGAGTACCCATGCCGGTGCGGGTTATGCACGGGTCCGGTTGAGCTGGTACTGCTGGTGCCGGATACGCAATAATATTCGCAAACGGCCTTGCCTGCGATCTCACCCCCAGAGTCCAGGATCCGGGTAACAACCGTCGCATCGACTTCGGGTACATAGCCTTCAAGAATAGAGGCCCCGTTCATCATTTGAACTCCAGCCACACAGATGTTGTCCTTGACCGCGACGCGTTTGCCCTCCAGCTTTCCGCGCTTCGCGCCTTTTATTGCAGTTTTCACGTACCAGGCGTTGTGGGGATTTTCGTCTTGTTCCGGACGGTACCCGGGGGTTCGGGCATATTTTACCTCCGGTACATAGTCTGGAATATTGTCAAGAGCTTGGTAGGCTTCCACTAACGGTCCGACAATGCGTTTGGTAGCTTCCAAATACTCGTCTGTGGGAGCCATGCCCAACTCTTCAGCACATTCTCTCAACTGGGTAATAGTCGGATGTCTGAACATCGGTCACCTCTGTTTCAATAACTGGTCTGTATCGGGAAAGTCCTAGGGTGTCACACCAATAAACTCGTCCAAAATCTTCGCATCCTTGAGCTGTGAAGGATCCAGTTCATTGATGATAGTGCCTTTCTGAATGATTGATACACGGTCAGAGAGCGACGCGACGAATTGGAGATTTTGTTCAACGACAACGATCGTCAAGCCTGTGCCTCGTTTAAGATCCGACAAAAGTTCAATTATCTGTTCGATAATTGAAGGTTGAATGCCTTCCGTTGGTTCATCCAGAAACATAAGTTTAGGACTAGCACAAAGGCATCGTGCAATTGCCAGAATTTGTTGTTCACCCCCGCTCAGAGCTCCACCTTCCCGATCAAGCAAGGGAACAAGTCGTTGAAATTGCGAAAGTATTTCATCAACTTTCAATTTGTTTTGCTTCCCGGCTGCCGCAACAGCAAACCTGAGATTGTCATGAACGGTCATTCGCGGGAAGATGTCTCTGCCTTGCGGTACGTATCCGAACCCGGCGCGGGCGCGCTGATGGGGCGCCGTCCGGGTAATATTCTGGCCCTCTAGTGCGATACTACCTTTCGTGACATCGATAAATCCCATGATGGTTTTCATGAGAGTGGTTTTGCCCATCCCGTTATGACCCAGAATTCCAATGACCTGTCCCACAGCCACATCCAGGTTGATACCGTTAAGAATCGGTATTCGGCCATAGCCAGAATGGAGTCCGGAAATTTTCAGCATTCCAAAAAATTTCCGGCTTGCTTGCCTAGATAGACATCGCGGACTTCCGAATTTCGGATAACGTTTTCCATAGTATCTTCCATCAGAATTTTACCTTGATGAAAAACGGTTACTTTCTCTGCAATCATCCGGATGAATTGCATGTCATGTTCGACAACAATAAGTGACCGGCCCTGGCTAATTCGTCTTATCAGGTCCGCTGTCTGCACGACTTCCTGGTGTGTCATGCCGGCTGTTGGCTCGTCCAGAAGCATCAGATCAGGGTCACTTGCCATGACCACACCCAATTCCAGCCATTGTCGTTGACCATGCGGCAATTGACCAACCATCTGCTGCGCGTGACCGGTCAGCCCAATCAGTTCGAGAATTTCCTCGACTTTGGCGGCGGTTGTGGACCGGTCGTTGAGACGCCGAGCCGCTAGGCGTAAATGCTCGGCGGCGCTCAAACCATCGAACAGGCTGGGCACCTGTGTTTTTATTGCGACCCCCTGCCGGGCAACTTCGTGAGGTTCGGCACCAGTGATATCGTGGCCGTTTAGTTCGATGCTTCCGACAGTGGGCGTAAGCTGTCCGATCAAACATTTGAAAAATGTACTTTTTCCGGCTCCGTTTGGACCAATCAGACATCTCAACTCGCCCACGTCCATTGTGAAATTTACATGATTAACCGCGACAACGCCGCCGAACTGCATTGTCAGATCGTGGGTTTGTAGCAATACACCGTGCGACATCAGTTGAGATCCGAACGCGGGTCTGTTTTGTCTCTGCTCCGGATGATCGGTGAAAGCTGATCCCGGAGCATCGGAACAATTCCCTTGGGAATAAACAGTACAAGCAGCACGAAAACCGCTCCGAGAATTAGGTTGATGTCTGCCAACTTCGTTTCACCGAGCCATGTGGTAGCAAACTGGATCAGCATGCAGCCCACTATCGCTCCTACAAGCGTGCCTAGACCACCTACGAGAATCCAGATAATGATTTGTGCAGTGAAAATCATGGAGAAAACAGTGGGGCTGACATAAGCGCCCCAGGCGGTGAAAAGTGTGCCAGCTATCCCCGCTATCCCGGCGCCAATGGCGAAGACCGTCAGCTTGTAGAACCGGGTGTCATACCCGAGAAGCGCGGTGCGTTCTTCATTTTCACGGATCGAGACGACAACATGGCCAAAGTCGCTCGCCAGAAACCAACGGAGGCCAAAATAAACCAGCATGAGAACCGTGGCGGTGAGAATGTATAGATCGCCGTACACGATTTCCAATTTGGGGTATCCCGGGACATTGATTGCGGGGACCGAAGGCATGCCGTTATATCCTCCGAGGAGTGCCTCGCCGATTTTATAATCACTGCCGGCCGATGCGCCCACTAGGTAATAGAAAATCAAAGATACAGCTAGCGTAATGACGGCAAGGTAGACGTCGCTCACCCGGCCCCAGAACATGAAATAACCGAGGACGATAGCGAGCAGAACCGGGAGGAGAATCGCGAGAAAAATCGGTACGGTGCTTTCGCCAAAATTTATAACCGCCACGGCGTAAGTGTATGCGCCCAGTCCAAAGAAGGTAGATTGTCCGAAACAAAGGATGCCGCCAAAGCCCCAGACCAGTGCCAAGCTTAGCGCCAGTATTGACATCACCATGAAAACGGTAAGCTCAAACAGAACGAACACTTCAGCGACCACCGGCAGGACGAAAATCAGTACAACACCGATTACACCCATCGTAAGAAGCCCGGTTTTTTCAGGTGAAATCTTCACAGACTCTTCCTAAAAAATTTACCTGTAATGCCATTCGGAAGCAGACGGAGAAGAATTATTGCGACTACCAGCAATGCCACCTCGCCGACAACGGGTCGGCTCAAAAATGTAACGGCCTGGTTCACTGCGCCGAAGAGAATGGACGCTGCGCCGGTTCCGGAAAGCGCCACCGCACCGCCACCGATTACCGTAATGAACGCCTTAATCACATAAGTGACACCAATGTCCGGCAGCACACCGGCAATCGGTGCAAGAACCGCTCCGGCAAGCCCGCTCAGAGCCGCGCCAACGCCGAATGTCACTGCGTAAATTCTGTTTACGCTGGCACCTAATGCAGACGACATTTGCGCATTCTGCATTGTGCCTCGGGCTATCAATCCAAATTTGGTGTATTTAAGCCCCGCATACGCAATTATGAGCAGCAGTATTGTGATGCCGATTACAAAAAAGGTGTAGCCGCCTTCCCGATAGGTTCCAATCTCTATATTACCAAACGGGGGTGCCACACCTTTTTGATGGTAACCGAGTACGGTCGCGGCGAGCCCGATGAGGAAAAGGCTGAGCCCCCAGGTAGCAAGAACCGTCTCCATGATCCGCCCGTAAAGATGACGGATAATAAGGCGTTCGATAATTACTCCAATAATTCCGACGGTTACGGGCGCGACAACAAGCATTGCGATCCAGAAATTGACACCCGCGCCCACCGAGAGAACGAAGGCATAGCCACCCATCATGAGGAACTCTCCATGGGCGAAATTTATCACTCCCATCATGCCAAAAATAATAGCCAGCCCAACGCTGATAAGCGCAAGACTGGCTATTGCATAAAGGATCTGGATAAGTACGACGAACGCTAGATCCATCTATTTGATAGCGTGGTTGGTTTCATCAGATCTTTGGCATGAACATGGTATTGGTGCCTGGATTGGCAATCAGGTCACACTGGTTACCTGTGTTCGTCGGCGGAACGTTTGCGACTTTGCGGAAAATATCAAATTTTCCATCTTTTGCTTGGGCCAGGTACATGTCCATGTGGCAATGATGGGTTTTCGCATCCATCTTTATGGGTCCACCAGGGCCATCGATTTTCAGGCCGGACTCCATAGCCTCAATAACCTTGTCTCGATCGAACGAGCCCGCTTTCTTCACCGCTTCGCCCCATAACGTCCAACCGTACCAGTCCTTGGGGGGCACATCCATAAGGTAACCGTATTTTGTTCCGTTACGTTTGCGGAATTCTGCAAGCCATTTCTTGTTAAAGGGATTGTCGAGATCTTGTAAATACGACCCCGCCACTAGAATCCCGTTTGCGACTTCTGGAGGCATGGATATGACCTCACCCGATTGGCCGAATGTTGTAGAGACCATGGGTATATTTTTGTTCATTCCCGCAGCTGCCCATTGACCGTAGAACGAACCGTGAGCCGGTCCTACAAAGACATTCATTACGAAATCCGGTTTTGCAGCCTGGATTTTACTGATTGTTGGTCCGAACTGGTTAACGTCGAGTGGAAAGAATTCTTCGCCAACAACTTTACCGCCGTTGTCCGCGGCAGCCTTGCGAATCCACTTGGCCGTTATCTGGCCATAATTGTAGTCCGCGGCCATAATATAGACCTTCTTGCCCCACCGTTTCATTGCCTCGCCGACCAATAAATCACAATAGCCGCCTGGCGTAGAGCCCGTGGAAAAGAAGTTTCGGTCGCAGACGCCGCCTTCGTAGTTAGTATTATAGATGTAGAGAGTTTTGAGTTTGTGCAATATCGGCCTGATGACTTCGCGTGATGAACTGGTAAGCCCGCCCTGTACGACTGCGACCCGATCGCGCAACGCCATCTGGTTGGCGAATTGATTGTAGTACTGCATTTGCGATTGGGAATCGTAGAGTTTGACCTCAAGTTTTTTACCCAGAAGACCTCCCTCTGCATTGATCTGGTCAATAGCCATTTTTGCACATCGCCACTGATTTTTCCCAAACCCCTGCAGGAACCCGGAGAGATCATAAATAGCCCCGACTTTTACCGTGTTTGCGGCTGTTGCCCCCTTCGGCCAGAAAAAAGGACCAACAGACGCGACAGCTGCACCTGCGATTGTAGATTTAACAAATTTTCTCCGATTGATAGTCATTAAATGATCTCCCCTATTTAGCCGACGGTGAGGCTATCTGATGCACCGCGGTGGCACCGGTTTTCATTGCAGGTACAAAACCTACACTCGTAAACGCTATCAACGTCCCATTGTTTAGGCAAGAGGACCAGGAAAGCGATCTCGTGTGGTGTCATTACACGCAAGTTTTACAATTCGGACCCCTTGTCCCGACTAATTCTGGCGGGTGTGAGCTGTTGAAAAGTCAACCATTCGTAGTACCTTCGGCAGCAATCTGAATTCGACCAACAATCAAGAGCTGCATGACGCAGAATTAAAAACCTTACGGCGCGGTTTTGCCCGGGTCCTTTCGCTTGCTGAGACCCTAACTAAAATCAATGAGGTTTGAACCTGTTGTCAGGGTTTTTGGTTCGCCACACTAGAAATGCCATGTACCGTTAACAAAACGCGCTAGAAGTTTTGTCCAAAGGACCTGTGCTGTCCCACTGGATTGGGCTATCTTCGATCCAGGCTCTATTTTGGGTGACGGATTAATATGCAGGGTAAGCCTCGTTTCTGCCAAGCCCCAGCTCGGTGCGCCCGAAATTTTCTGCCGGCACGTCCCAAGCCATCACGACATGTGACGAAATAGCGTGAACATCCCGCCAGGCTCTTTGTACGGAGTTATTATCCAACAGACCGCTCGATCCGCTAATTTTTATAAGCGAATCCATTGCTGTTCTTAGCTGGCGCATCGCGTACGTCCAGTCTCTTCGAAGTAAAATACGTGTTTCCATGTTCATGCCAGTGTAATCCGAGCGCGCTATCTCAAAACAGCGCCGCGCCAGCAATTCCGCGGTATCTATCTGGGCGGCTATCTCCGCGATCGATATCTGAACAGGCACATGCTGGGCGATCGCTAGTTGGGTGTATGTAAGAAACCGTTCTTTTGTCCAGGAAACAAAATCATCATATCCTCCTCGGGCGATGCCAAGTGCCGGACCAAGGAGCGCATAGGTGTGTACGGCTAGGAACGGGGTCCGATATATCGGGTTCCTGTTAATTTCAGAACCCGGTGAATGAGCATCCCGCAGGGTGGAAAACGAAACGCTCCGGTGCTCTGGAACAAATATATTTTCAACAATACAGGTGTTGGATCCTGATCCACGAAGGCCGGCTGAATACCATGTGTCGCTCTGTTTTAGCTGTCCCACCGGTATTAGAAACAGCCGCATGTCCGGATGACCATCTCCCTCGGAAAAAGCGAGCCCACCGATCATTATCCATTGAGAATGGCGCAAGCCACTGCACCATGACCATTTACCGTTCAGTTGGTAGCCACCCGACGTTGCTTCCACCTTGCCACTGGGGGCAGCGGATGTCGCGATGCATGCCTTGTTGTCCCGGCTCCAAACATCGTGCTGCGCTTCTTCAGGAAAGTGTGCAAGCATACCAGCGTGGTCACTGAGATAATTTAAACACCAGGCAGACGAGCCGCAGGTAGACTTTCCTAGCTCAATTGCAATGTTGAATGCCACCTCGTGGTCAAACTCGTAACCACCCCACCTCGTCGGTTGTATGGTGTGTATCAGTCCCGTATCCAGATATTCCTCTATAGTTTCCCGTGGAATATTGCGATCCCGTTCAGTCTGTTCCGCTCTCTTCCTAAGCGCCGGCGCCAGACTGCCCGCACGAGCCACCAGTTCGGAGGCTGCTGGGATGTCACGTGGGTTTTCGTTAGTCTGGACCTGATTACCGCTCATGGCATTCGCCCTTCAGAATTTGGCAGTAAAGGCGCCAAACCAATTCAATGCTTGGATAGCAAAATAAAACTTAAACACATTGAGGGGCGTTAGGAAACAACACACCTGCCTCACACCCTTGTTGAAATTTGGAACATGTGCGGGTAACGCGGACGATATTCGGTCAATACATTAAAGTACAAGATAACGCAGTGGAATCGGCTGAATGAATATTCAAATTAGGCCAATTTGGCCCGCGACATTACTGCTTTGAAGCCGCGGGCCAGTGAAAGACCAGATTTATTAGGGGATTGGGAGCGACGAATTACTCGAAACGTATATCTTAATAAGGTACGAGAATTGTCATAAAGATACTGATTATTTCATCCATGCACTTTCGGGCTCGGCACCCGGTTCGTTTCCAACAAAATAGGTTTTCTGGGTTTCCAGAGGTACCGTCGGTGTCGCAATAACGGGTGTTCCCGTGTCACCTTTTTCTATGGAGGCCAGTGTTTTTTGCAAATTCAGTCCTGCGTTATCCTGGGCGGTGTGTGGCCGGGACGTTTGAATTTCGTGCGCGCGATCGGATGTACGGATAACCGCTGTTGTTTTAATACGGCCGACCGCCTGAGACTTTGGTCCCCGGCTTGACGGGTTGGAAGAGGTGGCAGTAGCTGAGCTAATTGGGGCAGTGTTTCGAGATAATTGAGACGACTCAATTTCTGTGAAATCTGTGATGGAAACAGCTCCTGAAAAGGCGAGAAATCCAATGAGTGGCATTAACATAGTGCGGGACTCCTTGATGTAGATTTAGCTTCAGAGAACCCGTAATAAAATATGAAAATTAGGCTCAAATGTGATCCTAAAGAGGCTATTTGAAGAACAATTGCGGCATTCCTCTTGGCTCTTTGGGGTCACATCATCCCGGAATTTTACAAAGTTAGATGTATATGGTCGCTAGTCCAGACGTTTACCTCGCCGCCAATTCCATGGAAATATGAATTCGCCTGCCCAGATCCCTCGTCCTTCAGATCGTGCTTCGTGTTCCGCGGGTATATAGTCAAGCGAGTATCGTCGGTAGGCGACGGCATGGCCGCGCAACACCATCCAGGCGTTCAGATTTGCTCCACCTGCACGGCAAACAGCTATGATCCGGTTGTAGCGGTCGTGGTTTTGGGACGCGCAGCGGACCGTTCTCCGGTTGATTTTTCTAGCGAGCGCCTTGGTTGCTGTCCGTCCGCAGCGATAACGTGTCTTGCCTCGCCTGCATCGCTGATTACGTTCCGGTGCATCCATGCCGTGAAAGCGAATGGTTCGACCCTGCACCCTGATAGTGTCCCCGTCTATCACGGTTGCAATTCCGGTAATCACACCCGCCTTTCCACGGCTGCTGACGCAAGATACGGCAGTTAAGAAAACACCAAGCAGCAGAATTCCAATTCGGGCACTTCGCAGGAAACCAATGACGATGGTGTCGATCGGGTGGCAGATTTTAAGAAACCTTTCTGCAGCAGATTGATCGTTATCCATCATAGGTGTTTTTTTAGAAAACCGGTAACGTCAATCCAGTAGGATCCTGGCCGAAAAAACATCATGTGGCCGGACCTTCTTACCCCTGAATGATTCATGGGACCGAAGGGCGGGTAAATTATTAACGTCGCATCGCCACCTGAAGCTACTATGGCCTGATTGATGGTTTTGCTTGCGCGTACCAGGTTTTGCCCCATGGTACGCTTTGAGCCGGTGTCGTTTTCCGCAACCAGAATTAATACTGGCGCTGTAATTCTGCTCGCGTGGCTGAGCTCGGTGATCAGGTGACCGCGCCCCGTTGCGCTTGCCATTAGCACGAGGGCTTTGATTTTCGGGTCTCGTCGCGCTGCCATCAGGGTAAGGAGCCCGCCACGTGAAAAGCCAATCATTGCGACACGATCCCGATTTACAAGTTTCAGTTTTTTTAGAAACCTGAGCGCCTGCATGACATCATCCAGATGACCCTTCATCGTTCGTGTTTTGCGACGTAATGGGCAGAACCCGATGAACCCCGATGCAGCAATTATTTTGCATGTTGCCTGTGGTGAACCTCTGACGATATGTCCCAGACCACCATGATTGAAAACCACAGCCGCAAAGGGACCCTGACCTGGGGGATAGCAGAGGTATCCAGTAAGGTTCTGTCCGTTTCCTGTATAGGTGACGCTGCGGATACCGTCCGCGTTAGAAGAATTCTGGGGGGCCAGATTTAATGCACCTAAAAACAGGATAAAAATGAAACGTCGGCCTGTTATATTACGAAAAATATGACGCGAGACTTCCAACACTTCGAACTATCCCGGAAACCGTTCGGAAAACAGTGTTTCGTATGTGCGTTCCCCAGTCCAGATGTTAATTTTGTGTTCGCAGAGTGCATGGGCCGATAGAATACCCGCAGGATGTTGAATTTTTTAATGAAGGGACGAGACCATGCGATATACCCAACGCGGTGTAATTCAGCACGATCGCGACAGGGTTGCCAGAGGCTACACACTTTTCGTGCCCCTGTTGCAGCGTTCCGCATATTTGATCGACATGGATGGGCACGTCGCACATCAATGGGATCTGCCCGGGCCGCCCGGAAATTATGGCAAACTTCAGCCCAATGGCAATCTGCTTGTATCCACAACGGATGGTGAGGGTCCAGAAGGCATGCATGCCAGAGGTGGTTTGCTTCAGGAAGTTGATTGGAAAGGTGCAGTGGTATGGGAGCATCGTGATGAATTCCAGCATCACGACTTTCACAGGCTGGAAAATGGAAACCTGATGTACCTGTCCTGGGAACTGATGCCGGACGATGCAGCCCGTCGGGTGAAAGGTGGAACACCGGGGAGCGAACACTCAGCAGGCGGTATTTGGGGAGACTATCTTCGAGAGGTTGATTCTGAAGGTGAGTTGGTCTGGGAATGGCGTATCTGGGAAAATCTCAATATTGAGGATTATCCACTTATACATACGAAAACACGTCACGAATTCGGGCATTCCAATACAATTGTTCCGATCGGTGAAGACAGGGTCGGAATATGCTGCCGGTTTCTCGATTGGGTGGGTGTAATCGACAAAGTTTCGGGAAACCTGATTTACGAGCGCCATGAGCCAGATTGGGGAGGACCCCACGACTTTCAACCTCTTGAAAACGGAAACTATTTGGTCTTCGCCAACCGGAATGCTCAGGTGCCTCGAGGTTCAAAAATAATTGAATGGGATCCGACGACAGATAAAACTGTATGGGAATACATCGGAAACCCAAGCCATACGTTCGACAGTCACTATATTTCAGGATGCCAGCGGTTATGGAATGGGAACACCCTTATATGCGAAGGCCTGTGGGGCAGAATATTTGAAGTTACACCCAGTGGGGATATTGTCTGGGAGTATATTTCACCTTTTACCAGTCATGAAACCGCTGGTATGTCGACTGGGGATCAATCAACGATTTTTCGTTCTTACCGATATCGTGCCAACTCCTCGGAAGTTGTGGGCTGGCTGGGAGCAGGCGAGTAGATGGGCTGATAGGAAGTCGAACACGTCATTAGGAGTCGATAGAGGGTATTTAACCATCCCCACATTAAATCGCTGTTTTCCTGTATGCATGGCAAATGGAGGACTAATGACTGGTGCAGGTTGACCCTGTTTTGTTGGATTTTAAGGGGGAATTACTGGTGACAATAAATGCGATGGATAATCCAACCCCGCATGCACAGCGATATTGCTGTAAAAGATCTCGGGTGGTCGATCCGCGACATCATCGTGTTTGAATGGGCCTACGCCAGTAATGACCGATCCGAGTGTGCCAAGACCTGTGCCGGCAACGCCAGGCCATTCATAGTCCTGTCCACGAATGTCCAACCAAGTAGATGGCCGGACGAGACATTTATGCAACTCGGCCAGATTTTGATGTCTAGTTCTTAAATTCCGCCTGCCTACCCTCGTCCGACATAGGGCATTTTTGTTGCCATGACTGTCATGAACAATACGTTGGTGTCGAGCGGCAACCCGGCAATATATGCCACCATCTCACCACAGTGTGCTGGATCTATGACTGGTTCCGGGGAGTTCTCCCCATTGGCTTGAGGCATCCCAATTTTCATTTGGGCCGCGATGGCTGTGTCTGCATTTCCAATATCGATCTGGCTGCATGCTATGTCATGCCGCCTGCCATCCAACGCGATGCTCTTTGTGAGACCGGTGATGGCATGTTTCGTCGCTGTGTAAGCCACAGAATGGGGGCGGGGAACTTGGGCGGAAACCGAACCATTGTTTATGATTCTGCCACCTTGAGGCGACTGCTGCTTCATGATCTGTATGGCTGCTTGCGCGCAAAGAAAGGCGCCGGTCAAATTGACATCGACTGTTTTCTGCCAGTCTGCAAGTGTCAGGTCCTCGGTTGCGACATTCGGGGTACCAATGCCGGCGTTGTTGAAAAGCAGGTCGAGGCGGTTAAAGGAGCTATGTAATCTGGTGAAAAGTATCTGTACCTGATTCGCATTTGATATGTCGGTCGGGATCGCCAACATTTCGGGACCACCCTTACTGCCAAGCATGATGGTATCCTCCAGAGGTTGCAGTCGTCGGCCGGCCAGAACAACATGGTACCGATTTTTTTGAAGCGCTAGAGCGGCCTCCCGACCAATCCCCGTACCACCGCCGGTTACAAGCGCAATTTTTGCGTCATTTTTCATTCAGATCTTTCCACTTGAGTGCTACCAATCAGTCCCACATTAGTTTGCCAGAATATGGTCCATACATTCATCAGTATACCAGTCAAAAACCTGCCCAGTCATTTGTCACGGGATTGTGCGACCACTTGCGACTTGCGTTGTACTTGATGCTGTGACGTTAATGAAAAAATAATGGGCACCTGTTAAAACAAAAATCTGGTAGGTGCAAAAGGGGTGTGTAGTGGGATCTGTTGCGAACATTGTTCTTCCGATAGCGCTTGCGTTCATAATGTTCACCTTAGGGCTCGGATTAACATTTAACGATTTCGCACGAGTTCTTCGGCGACCACGCGATTTTGCGTTGGGCGCGTTCTCGCAAATCATAATTTTGCCCGCAGTTGCATTCGCAATCATATCATTGTGGGATCTTCCGAAAGAAATTGCTCTTGGGGTGATGATCATTGCGGCTGCACCAGGCGGTGTGACTTCCAATTTGTTGACTTCGTTCGCACGCGGCGATGTGGCCCTGTCAATTTCACTGACTGCGGTCATCAGTCTGCTTTCGGTCCTCACCGTTCCATTGATTGTAGTGTTTGCCTATACGCAGATAATGGGTCAGGAGGCCCTTGGTGACGTCACCGTTACCAAGACTGCCGTCGGTATTTTCGTGATTGTGGTTGTGCCTGTGGTCACCGGTCTGTTGGTGAGGCTTTATACCCCAAATGTTGCGAAGCGTTTTGATTCCGTTTTGCGACTGCTCTCCGCCTTCCTTTTTGCATTAGTGCTTTTTGGAGCGATCTATCAGGAGAGAAATAACTTCGTCACCTATTTCGCGCAGGCTGGCACTGTTACTCTTGTTCTGAACGTTGTGATGCTGACGATAGCTTACATTCTGGGGTCTTTTCTGGCTTCCGGCTCCAAGCAGAAAATAGCAATCTCTCTAGAATGCGGTCTGCAGAACGGAACCCTGGCGATTGCAGTCGCGACAATGCTATTTGGTGGGGGTGCGACGGTAATACCCGCAGCAACATATAGTTTGATAATGTTTGCGACCGCCTTGTTATTTGTTTGTTTCCTCAGGTTATCCAACAGTACGCGATGATTGACGAATTTGGGGGACAAACGATCGCGACTTTGTATCATTCGTTTGTATCCCGGGAAGGATAGCAGGCGCACTCCCCGTCCTTTACACCAGCATTTCAATCGGCGGTAAAAAGGTTGCTCCAGCTTACTCTCGTTATTCTACGTCAGGATCTCGTGTTGCGCTCCACGATTTACTAGTGCCCTGCACCATGTGTCGAACATTTTCGACACCGACTGGTTCTTCGAAGAACAGGGTTCGTTTGGCAGCCATATCAGGCATGTCCTGAACCACATACATGATGACATCCTCATTGCCAGTGGCTTCGTGTTCATGATAGGCCCACGCTGGGCATACGATTGTATCACCCGGTTTGAATTCGTATCTTTGACCTTCGACCGTCGTTGCGCCCGTACCCTGTAGATAGTGATATATGGCGACCGAATTATGTCGATGATTTGGCACATGTTCGCCGGGATGAACCATTTGAATCCCGATAAAAACTCCAGGAGATGCGCCAGCGAGGTCGCTATGATCTTCGTTGACAAGGGCAACAAATCGGCGTTCCGCGTGACGGATGGGATCCTTGCCAAGTTCTTCCAGTAGTGTTTTCCAGTCATCCCCGTCCCACTTGCAACCACGAACATGCGTATGACGGACCCGCTGAAAATATTCGTCCGCCGTTATGACGCGAGCATTTTTTGATTCTGCATCGGGTTTTGGAAGCGACGCAATATTACCATCAGCAGGTGTGTTCATCTTTCCCTCCGTACGTGTTCGGTCTGCTACTTTAATTGAAAGCGTGGCGAAGGCTGAGTCATTTATTTGTAAAATCGCGAGTTGAGCTACCTGCTAAAATAAATTGTTTAACATGAGCAAATTTGTGCCCTTCTGGTTTGCAGAACGAATGCCGGAGTTATCCGCTATCCTGGTGTTTAATTATTTATGGAATATCAGTACGTCCAGATCTTTCCCTTGCGCTGTCGCGGTGTAACAATGTGGTGATGTCTGAAGAAACCGTTAAAATTTCGCTTACTGTAAATGGTGAGTCAGTTAGTTGTGTCGTTCCGGTCAGACGACATCTTGTTGATTTTCTGCGTTTGGACCTGAACCTTACCGGTACCCACCTTGCTTGTGAGCACGGCGTGTGCGGTGCATGCTCGGTCCGCGTTGATGGTGTGGTAATCCGCGGGTGCCTGCTACTGGCGGCTCAGGCAGATGGGTTTGAAATCCTGACAATCGAAGGATTGTCCGACAGTGGTGAAGTTGCCGACCTCCAGCGCGAATTTGAAGAGCGCAATGCCGCGCAGTGCGGTTATTGCACGCCCGGCATGTTGATTACATCCGCCGAGTTGATTGCCGCAGGCGGCAAACCAAACCGCCATGAAATTCGTGATTACCTGTCGGGAAATTTGTGCCGTTGCACAGGTTATCAGGCCATCGTGGATGCCGTGGATGCGACAATCAAGTTGAGGGCGGAGGCTTGATGGTGGCAGAAGAAATCCATTCTGGCCCTCTTGTTGGGAGGTCGGTACCCCGGCCCAACGTGCGCCGGCTTATCCACGGGCGGGGTAACTACACTGATGATATTTCCTTGCCGCGCATGTTGCACATTGCATTTGTCCGCAGCCCCTATGGCAATGCACTTATAAATGAGATTGATACGGAGGCTGCGCAAATGGCACCTGGTGTTGTTTCCATTGTGACGGGCACTGACGTTGTGGAGGTGTGTGAGCCAATGGTGTCAGTTGCTGCGAACCGGCCGGGCCACAAATCTGCTCCCCAGTATCCAATTGCGATTAATCATGCGTTTTACCAGGGGGAACCCATAGCAGCTGTGGTTGCCGAGACGCGGGCGCAGGCAGAAGACGCAGTGGATCTGGTTTCCGTTAACTGGACAGAGGTGCCGGCCGTCACGGATATGATTGCCGCACTGGCACCGGATGCTCCTCCCATCCATGCTGAGCTGGGTGACAATCTGTGTTTTCAGCACACCATCGACAAAGGGAACGCCAATGGGGCTCTGGATAGGGCCACATTTCTTGTGGAACAGGAATTCGAATTTGGTCGCCACACGGCAGTCACCCTTGAGGGTCGGGCAATTATAGCGGACTGGGATCGCGCAGAGGAAAGATTGACGGTACATCATTCCCATCAGTCGCCTTACCAGATGCAGGATGTGTTTTCGCGCCATCTCGGGGTGCCCGAACACAGGGTCAGGGTAATTACCCCCGACATCGGCGGGGGTTTTGGTCTGAAAATCAATGTCCATGGCGAAGAGTTGGCGGTAGCAGCTGTTGCGAAACTGTTGGGTCGGCCAGTCAAGTTTACTGCTGATCGACTGGAGTCCTTCGTCGCCGACTGTCAAACCCGGGACCATCTCTGCAGCGCCAGAATGGGGGTTGGGAAGGATGGATTGATTACTTCCATGGGTTTTGAAAACATCCTCTCAGTCGGGCCGTACACTGCTTATATTCGTTTTGGTCTTGCTGAGGGCCTCATGGCTATTACTTGCGCAGGCGCCCCATATGCATTGGGTGACTACCATGCGCGTACTCGCGTTGCGTACGTCAACAAAGGCATCGTTGGCATGTTCCGGGGGGTCGGCGTCCCAATCGGGTGCGCTGTAACCGAAGTACTGGTTGATCAGGCCGCAGCGAAAGCCGGGATTGATCCGGTAGATTTCCGGCGGCGTAACTTTCACAAGAAAGAAGATTATCCACTGGTTACGGTTGGTGGGTATTCGGCTTCCCACATGTCGCTGCACCAGTGTCTCGATGCATGCGCTAAGCTTATGAACTACGAGGTCTTGAGGACTGAACAGGTCGACCAACGTTCAAGAGGTGTCTACCGTGGATTGGGCATCGCTACCTTTATAGAAGCCGCCGCTTTTGGCCCTACCTATTACGGCCCGTCAGGTGCCAGAGTCTCGACACAGGATGGGTGTACCGTAAAGCTTGAGCCGTCAGGTATGGTGCGGTGTCTTACCAGTGTAACCGACCAGGGACAGGGAACCTTGACTGGTATAGCGCAAATCGTAGCTGATCAACTTGGTATCGGGCTGAATCAAATCGACCTGATATCCGGCGACAGTGCCACTACCCCCTATGGTGGAGGCGCATGGGCATCCCGTGGCATGGCCGTGGGTGGTGAGGCTGCCCTAAAGGCCGGCAAGGCGTTAAAACAAAACATTCTTTTTCTTGCCTCGTCCATCTTGCAGACCACGCCCGATGCGCTTGATCTGGCAGGGGGTGAGGTTCGTGATGCTGAAAGTGGTGAGGCGCGGATGGGTCTTGCGGAGCTTGCTGCGGTCGGATACTTCCGACAGGATACTCTACCTGCGGGGGTCCAACCCGAACTCATGGTCACCCGTCATTATGTTCCAGATATGCCCTATTGTGTTGCGAATGGTGTTCAGGGGGCCCATGTCGAAGTGGATATTGAAACGGGCTTTATAAAGTTGCTCGGCTGGTGGGTCGCGGATGACTGCGGCCGGGTAATCAATCCACTTCTGGTTGATGAACAGTTGCGCGGCGGTGTCATACAGGGCATCGGTAATGCGCTTTACGAACATTGCCAATACGACGAAACCGGGCAGCTCCTCAATGCGAACCTTGCAGACTATCTGTTGCCAATGGCTACAGAAATGCCCGATATCAAAATAGCACACGTGGAAACGCCGCTAGCTGAGACTGAGCTGGGGGCAAACGGCATTGGGGAAAGTGGGACAATCGGTGCAATCGCCACACTTTGGTGCGCGGTCAACGACGCGTTGCGCCCACTTGGAGCGCAGGTGTCCAAACAACCATTCACTCCAGAGCACATTCTTGATGTGATTGCCTCGGCCCAGGGGTAGAAGCACCCGCGAGCTGTGCCTGTTCTTTCGGCTCTGCCCTAAATAGCAACCACACGTGGCCCCCTGGTGCGCGGTCATCATAATGTGGCTGGCTCCAGTTTTGGATGTGTGAAATCTGGCAGACAGCACCATTACAATAAAATTGCATGTGGAAAACCGTCGTTTTTGACGATCACGTATTAGAGTGAGGGCTTTTTTGTTTTTGATCCTATCACCGTTCAAATGGAGATGTTGATCTCGCTTATCGCCTAACCCTATGGGGGCTCGCCCTCTCAACCAATCTCTGCCTGAGCTTCACTTATGATTGTCAGAGCGGTCAACGCGACTGGTAGGCTGTTCCATGGCGCCGTCTGGATGGCCGCTTCTGCTATCTCTTCATTGGTCAGTCCGACGTTCCGTGCTGATATGGAAAACTTGAGAAGGGAATTGTGCAGTCCCAGTACCGTGAACCCCGCAATTGCGCATATCATCCTTTGGCGAAGATCGAGGCCTCGCCGTACCCACAGGTTACCGTAACCATGACGGACCGCACCCTGGTAAAGTGCAAACGTGACGGGGTTATCCGGAGAATCATAACCATTGGACTGTCGAGCCCCGTGCAGCGTCTCCATCACTCTTGCCGCTTCGACATCCAGGTCATTAACTGTGCGGTTATCCGGAGGGTCTTCAGGTAGTTCAATACCGCGTTCAACAAAGACAGCGTTCGCAATTTCAATGGCCTCTTCAGCCCGAGGCAGGCCGCTATACAGTATGGATTGCACAAAAATTTCAACAATTGCGCGCGGGGCCAGATTGTTTTCGAGCGCGGTCCCGGTTAGGCGTCTCGTTGCCCTTTCAGCGCCACGATAACAAACCGCAGTCAATGCCGGAATCAGCCGATCTTCCATCGAGAGTACATTCCGGATACCAATGGTTCCATGATAGAATTCATCAACGTAATTCTGGTAGGACGGGGCTTTTAGTTCCGGGCCATCATCCGGCTGTCCAAGGGAGCGTCTGTGTTCGGCCCCTCTTTTGATCGTGGATTGTCTGCTCATTATTTTACCCTTTGTAATCCAGGGTTATACCCTCTGTTCAATGGTACAGTGGGCAGGATCGGTTGTCCCAGAGCATTACGTCAAGTCCCGTGACCTCTTATTCTTTCAAGGCCAGACCCGCGGCCAAGACGTCCCGTCCCCGAGCCCAGAAAAATAGCGCGACCATACAGATAAAGAGCACCAGGGCACTCACGCCCAACGACCATTGAATACCAATCATTCCGCCGCCAAAACCGACGGTAAACCCACTGAAGGCACGGCAGCCGAGGCTCCCAACGTTAAATAACCCGATAGCGCGCCCGCGAATTTCAGGCGGCGAATGAAGCTGGGCCAGCGTCCGCGTCATGGAGTTGAATGAAAGATCCAGAAAGCCTGCACAGATCAATAGACAAAATGCGAGGACGTAGCTTTGCGATATCGCAAAGCCGAAAATTGCGCATGCCCATAAAACACCAAGTATAAAAGAAGTTCGCGTCTTTGCCTGCAAAAGACTGCCGGCTTCAAGCACAATTCCTGCAGTCAGGGCTCCGATCGCGTTGGCTGCAAGAAGGAGGCTGTAATAAAAACCCTCGCCGCCATAGCCAAGATCACGTGCAAATTCGGGCATTTGTGGTTCGTGCGCATTTCCGACGAAAAATGCCGCTAGCCCGGCCAGAAATGACATGGCAAATACCACCGGGATGCCAGATATTTGGCGGATACTGTCAACCATATCGCGAAAACTGGAAATGGGAGAACCGGAGGTCTCGCGATCTGTATTAATTGTCTTGGGGTTGTTGATTAACCAGAGGGTAAGAGGAAGATAAATCAAAACATTGATGAAAATACCAATAGTTGGGCCCACGATAAGCAGCAGCCCCCCACCAACCGCTGGTCCAAGCAGCAAACCGAGGGTGCGTGATGTGGCAAGGAGCCGGATCGCACTTTGAAGCTGCCGTCCGCCGACAACATCATGAACAAGAATTTGACCCGCTGGCGCCCAGAGAACTCCGGCAAGCCCGTGAACAATCAATAGAATTACGGCGTGCCATTTTTCCAGGGTATCCGTTGCCAAAAGGATTCCCCACCCCAGCGAGACCAGCATGAAAAGCCCCATACCAATCTGAATTATGCGGCGTGGGTCATACCGATCAGCGAGTGCGCCCGCCCAAAATGAGCATAGAAGGAAAGGTACCCAATGAGCAATTACAGCAAAGCCCGCAAGAGAAGGAGACTGAAATTTCTCAAAAATTATCCAGTAACTGACGACATGCTCGACGCTGTCCGCCATCATGGCGAGCGCGGCACCCAAGAGGTAGTTCCGCGATGCTGGAAAACGCAATGCTGCATATGAGCGCCGGTCCGGTGTAGCCGGTTGACCCGGGTTCGCTGCTGTCATTCCGGTATGAGCCCGTCAGGCCGCCAGTAAAGAAAATTCATCGAGAACAATGTTACTCAGGTTGTTTCGAAATCGATTACACAGAGTTTTTCAACGATTGGGCCGAGAATAGCCTGAACTTCCTTATGCGCAGGATGTGGGCCATATGCTGCCAGCACGTCCCGGTCCCGCATTGTAACAATGATAGAGTGCGTAAAATTTCCACCGCGCCCCGAAAAATCTTCACCAGAATGAATCTGTTCAACTCCGTCGATCTTGTCTTCTAGACCCTCTACCGCTTTTAGCGAATTTATCTTTGCTTCATTATCGATGCCGTCTTTAAATTCGAGCATTAAAACGTGCTGCACAGTCATCCGTTAACTCCTTCAACGCTATTGTAACTGGATCGTGCATAGTTAGCCTACATATAACAAGAATTCCACTTGTTCGAATGGGGAGGAACTGTGGCAGAGTACAATGTATCTGGGAGGTTTGAAGAACCAAGTGATCGATTTTTATCTGTCATTAGCTCTGCCCTTCAGTTGGGTCAGATGAAGTGCATTGCCAATACTGTATTTTGCCTGATAAGAAACTGATGAAATGTCTATTCGCAAATATGCCGATATTGCGCCGGAACACGCTAGGCCAACACTGAAATTTGATCTTCCCGAACTGATTTACCCGAAGCGTTTAAACTCAGTCAAAACGGTTCTAGAGGGGGCGGAAGAGGCCGGATGGTCTGATCGTGTCGTTTATTATTCCGGAGGACACGCCTATACATTCGCGGATGTTTCTAAATCTGTCCATCGTTCGGCCGCGGCACTGCGGTTTTTGGGAATCAGGCCTGGTGATCCAGTAATTCTGCGGATACCGGATACGATTGATCTTGTTGTAACGTTGCTTGCTGTTCAGGCAATAGGAGCAATCGCGGTGCCAACCTATATCCAGCTTCGTGCTGACGATCTTGTTTATCGGGCTGAAGATGCGGATGCCACCCTGCTTATCTCTGCCCCAGAACTGTTGATCGAAGCACTACCCGTAAATTTCGCACGGGGTGGAAGAACAGAAGTAATAGCGCTTCCGTCAGACCCGGAAGGACGTTGCCGGAACTTTGTAGATTACCTACCTGCCGCCGATGTCGAGGCGAAATACGTTGATACCCATGCGGAGGAACTATGTCTTTTGCTCTACACCTCCGGTAGTACAGGAAAACCGAAGGGAACCAGCCATTGCCATCGTGACATGCTTGCGATCAGTGATACATATTGGCGTTACTGTCTTGCTCCAGCTCCAGATGATGTTTTCGGCGGCCCACCATCCATAGCATTCGCACTTGGCTTTGGAATGTTCGTGTACTTTCCTTTGCGGCTCGGCCACGCGGCGATCCTCGAACCGGACAAATCACCGGAACTCGCGTTAAAACAGATAATTGAGTACGGCGTAACAATATTCGCTGGGGTCGTGTCCTACTATAACGTGCTGGCGCGGCTGATACGTGACACTGGGGCTGATATTTCGTCACTGGTTCACCCGATGACGGGTGGTGAGCCACTAACAGAGGAAGTGGAGCGTTTCTGGCATGAGGTGACTGGGGTGCCCCTCGAACAGTTTATCGGTACCACCGAGGTTTTGCACTGTTTCGTCACTTCGACGCGACCGGGTGAACTGCCGGATGCGTCTACTCTTGGACGAGCGGTGCCAGGATATGACGTCGCAGTTCTCGATCCTGAGACGTTTCAGCCGTTGCCCGGTGGAGAGCGGGGGCTACTGGCGACGCGCGGACCCACTGGCACGGTATATTGGAAAAAGCCTGATCATCAGGAGGCCGTTGTCCGCAATGGCTGGAACGTATTCCAGGATGTCGTCTGGAAAGACCCGGAAGGAAATTTCCACTATGTCGCTCGTTATGACGAAATGATTATTTCGGCGGGCCACAATATTTCACCTGTTCAAGTCGAGAGCGTTTTGATGCAACACGATGCCGTTCTGGAATGTGCCTGCGTACCCGCGCCAGATCCGGCCGGTGTGCGTGGGGCAATCGTCAAGGCCTACGTAGTCACCACGGATAAAATGGAAGAATCGGAGGCACTTGTCAGGGCGCTTCAGGATCACGTGAAGTTAAATGCGCCACCTTATATGTATCCACGTGTAATTTCATTTCAACCGTCTTTGCCAAAAACCATAAATGGCAAAATACTGCGTTCTGAATTGAGAGATCAGGCGCATTTAGAGGGGAGCGGTTGATGAAGACCAGCGCTATTGCTGACCACTACGGCTCGGCGGGAATGGCTGAAAATGTGTTAGCCGCGTTGTCGAGTGAGGGGATCGATGTCGATGCCTTGACGTGGGACCAGTTAGTGGCGATTGATCAGTTTCATACCCGCGGTCTTCCAGCGACGCGTGAGCAGGCTATCCTGGCAGCCCCCGAAAAAGGTGATGCCATCGTTGATTTTGGGTGTGGGGTTGGTGGCCCGGCACGTTTTCTGGTCGCCGAATACGGCAGTAACGTAACTGGCATTGATTTGACGCCGGAATATGTTGAATTGGCCGAGATACTGAGCGCCCGCTGCGGAATGGCTGATCAGGTAGGTTTCGAGCTCGCAGATGTTCTGGACGTGCCGTTTGCCGATAATACATTTGATATTGGCTGGAGCCAGAACGTATCGATGAACATTGCCGACAAAACGGCGTTTTACGCCGAGGTTCAGCGCGTTCTGCGAAGCGGTGGCCGATTTGTGACTTCTGACGTGATTCTGGGGGCGGGTGGTGAAACTCGATGGCCATTACCCTGGGCGCGAGACCCATCCATCAGTTTTGTTGAAACGGGTGGGGAAGTTCGGTCAGCAATGGAGGCCGCAGGATTCCGCATACTCGATTGGCAAGATACTACTGCTGATGCCGTTTCTGCCTTCCAGAATCTCAATCAACAGGCACGGCGTGGCAAACTGGGTGTTGGGTTGATCGCTGGTGCAGATTTCGCGGAACGCTCCGTTAATCTGGCGCAGGGCCTGGCGGCCGGCGCGTTTTCAAGCATCTTGGTACTTGCCGAAAGAATAGAAGATTAAAATAGCGGTGGCCTATAGCTGGATCAGCGTTGACAACGACGCAAACGGAGTAAGCGAAAATGGTCGACAGGGAAGATATTTTGGGAACCTGGGTGGTTGTTTCCCGTGGAAACGACGACCCGGCAGATGAAAAGAAATCGCGTGAACGATATGGCGATGATCCCCAGGGAATGGTGATCATTTCACCGGACGGGTGGATGAACGCTTCCCTTTGCTGGGGTGACAGGCCTGAACTTTCGGATAATCCCGCCTGGCATACGGACGCACCTGATGATGAGCGCTTGCGCGCTTTCGATACTTATATTTCATATGGAGGTCGATGGACCCTCGAGAATGATACCTTCACGACTGAAGTTGAATTTGCTCTCAATCCCGGCTGGGTAGGAGGACAGCAGGAGCGCCGCGTCGAGCTTTTGCCAAATGGAGAGATGAAGCTGCTGCTGGCGCGCGAATGGCCAGATGGTCGCGTCATCTATGCCTGGGTCAAGTGGCGAAGGGCGGAATACTATAAGGGATAAATCAAAGTGAACGTATCACTTATGATGACGCCATATGGATCTCGGTTGGGACATTGGAGAGAAGGAACATTTTTTAGTGTATGAAATCATTCCGTACGCGTTTACGGATGCGGATTCCGTTAACTCTTCGAAGGTCACATACTGTGGGCTTCGGTTTACGAAAAACCGTTATGAAGGTCCCGAATTTTCTGCCCGCACTAATGGATGCCGTCGGCTGCGATCCATATGAGACGAAGCGCCAGCGCGGTTAGAATGATCTGAAATCCAATCCGGAAATACCTTTCGGGTATTCTGTCCATCACCCCTTTGCCGAGCCATGTACCGAGAAACGAGGTGGCTATCATGACGCAAATCAGTGGGATGTATGAGCCAAAGCTAACTCCTAGAATCCCGAATGCTGCGAGTTTAGCTATGTGAACAATCGACATTAACGTGCTAACCGTAGCGATGTGATTACGCCGATCGGGTGCGATTGCGGCAGTGAACGCAGCGAGCAGGGTTCCCGTTGCACTGATGAAAACCCCGAGAAAGGTCACGACAAATCCGACAAAAACAAATCTTCCGCGTTCAGGGCCGAATTGCGCGAGTCGGGGCACCCAGACCAAGATGAGAATACTTATTGCCAGGGCCATCAATAGGATGTTTTCCGGAAGACTAATAAAAATGTGCCCACCAATCGCCGCTCCAATCACCGCTCCAACGGTGAACGGCAGGATGGTTTCCCGCATCAGATAGCGCCATCGGGAGACAGCTAGGCTTGCTGCTGCCCCGAGCTGAACGATCGTGTGTATGGGGATTAACAGTGCTGGCGGAAATACGAATGCCATGATCGCAAGTAAAGCCAGGCCCCCCGCTGTGCCAGATACCGCCGCGATAAAGGCTGTTATCAGTGCGCCGAAAGAAAGACCTGCAAAAATCCAGAAATTGATCCCAATCATACCCAGGAACTGCCCGTCTGCGACGTTCATTGAGATACCGATAACGGCTCAGCCTCAATCAGATTCTACCCAGCGTCTTCAGCACTACCTCGGGTGTGATTGGTTGCTCTGTAATACGTCCCTTTGTCAGGGGTCGGATCGCGTCGTTTACGGCATTCATCATCACTCCAGGAGCGGCGCCCGTCCCAGATTCGCCAGCACCCTTGGCCCCAAGTTCAGATTCGGAGGTTGGTGTCTGGACGTGAGCGACTTCAATGTCGGGCATTTCAGTTGCCATCGGGGTTATGTAGTCGGCCATAGTGCCGTTCTGAAGTTGGCCCTGAGAATCATAAATGCAGTGCTCGTACAAGGCACCACCCAAACCCTGTACCGCTCCACCGCGAACCTGTTCGTCCGCAAGAAGCGGGTTTATTATCCTTCCGCAGTCTTCCACCACCCAATGGTTCAGGTGTTTGATCCAGCCGGTGTCGATGTCTACCTCCACGTAGGCACCATGAATGCCATTGGTGAAAATGTAGGGTAGATCCTGCAACCGGTATCGTCGGGTATGAGATAGAACTGGCTGGTAGTCGTTTGGCAGGTCACCCAGTTGAAAGTGGCCAATTCGCCCAATTTCTGCAAGGGATATGCGACTGGAGTCTGTCCCGACGTCGACGACGTTACCATCCAGAATGTCTAGATTTTCCGGATCACTCTGTAGCAATTGTCCTGCCATCTGCAGAATTTCGCGGCGCAGGTCGAGCGCAGCCTGGTAGGTAGCCTCACCTCCAATTGCTGTGGCCCGGGATGCGTAAGTGCCGCCACCATAGGGTACTGCGTCTGTGTCCCCGGAAATTGCCCGTACCATTTCCATGGGAACACCAAGCGCCGCTGCCGCAATCTGTTCCATGACCGTGTCAACACCCTGACCCTGGTCTGTTACGCCAAGCGCCAGCAAAACACCTCCCGACGGTTCCAGCTTTACTGTTGTCGCGTCCTGGGCTGCGATGCGAGCACCACCAGCCCCATAATAACCCACAGGACTGGGGGCAGTACCTTTGATAAATCCGGCGATACCAATCCCGCGGTAAATCCGCTTGCGCCGCAAAGCGGCCTGTTCAGTGCGGAGATCCGCATAGCTCATCAGATCCTGCAGTTTTTCAATACAGGCTTCATGCGAGAGGTCCTTCATCACTATGCCCGCGCCGATTTTACGCGGATAGGAACTGTCTTCCATTACGTTCTTGCGCCGGATGTCGAATGGGTCCAGCCCGGTGACTTCTGCTGCCCAGTCCATCATGAATTCAGCCACCGAAATTCCAATAGGGTGGCCTACAGCGCGGTACTGGGACGTGGGCACGGCATTGAGATATACGACTGTGGCTTTGGCGCGGTAACTCGGATGTTTGTATGGGCCAAAGGTTATATTGAGAATCTGGTTGGCCTCAAAAACCGAGGTCCGTGGGTATTGTGAGTATGCACCAACACCAGACAGGTCATCAATCTCGACGCCGGTCAATGTGCCGTCGTTCATCACGCCAATTTTCGCACGAACCCGGTTTTCACGGGCGTGAATATCGGAAACGAAGGATTCAAGGCGATCGGCCAGAAATTTTACCGGGCGCCCGAGTTTCATCGACGCTGCTGTCGCCGCGACCTCATCGCCAAATGTATGAATCTTCAACCCGAACGAGCCACCTACATCGGGCGCGACAATGCGTACGTTATGTTCCGGTATTCCCAGAGTCGTAGCGAATACCGTCTCAATCATGTGCGGGCACTGGCTGGATGTATGAATGGTGAGCCGTTCTGTCCCGGGATCGTACTCTGAAAGTACTATGCGCGGCTCCAGGCTAACGGCAGTGTGACGGCCAAAATAGAATGTTTCCTCCAGCACATGATCAGCTTCTCTGAAGGCGGCGTCCACATCGCCGGTGTCGATTGATTTTTCCCATGCCCTGTTTGTACCAAGATCCGGATGGATAATGGGGGTATCCGGATCGAGCGCAGTATCCTTGTCAATGACGACGTCCAGTTCTTCGTAGTCGACTTTGACCAGCTCGCTAGCATCTTCCGCCTGAGCACGGGTCTCGGCTAGGACCATCACGACGGGTTCTCCATGCCAGCACGCCCGGTCCACTGCCATCGGGTATTGGGGCTGCGCTTTCATGTTCTCGAACACTGTCAGAGTTCCGACCCAGGGCCCGGTGCACATTTCTGCGAGCTCCTCGCCCGTCATTACGAGCTTGACGCCCGGGGCAGCAATCGCCGATGCGGTGTAAATATTGGTTATTCTTGCATGAGCATAGGGGCTGCGGACAAACGCCGCGTGCACGGTTCGCGGCGGGTTGAAATCGTCGGTATAACGGCCGCGGCCCGCGACCGCGCGCATCGCCCTGGAACGCGGGACGATACGTCCAATATATGAGTTCGGTCGTTCGTATGGGTGAATGTAGTTCATTGGCTGTATTGTCTCCGTCCTGGTCCGACTTTTAACCTCGCCATAAAGATGTCTTTCAGTCCGTGGGCGGGTCGAGAAGCGGGCCGACGTGTTATCTCTTCAGGCGGGCATTGTTGACGGTTTCAATTGCATCGATGATTGCGTGATATCCAGTACAACGGCAGTAGTTTCCCGATATGAACTCGCGAATCTCTTCACGGCTCTGCGGCTTATTCTGTGTAAGCAATTCTGCTGCTGTCATAAGCATTCCTGGTGTGCAGAACCCGCACTGGAGTGCATTCCGTTCGACAAAAGTATCCTGGAGATCTCTAATTTCCCCCGTATCGGTAATGCCCTCAATGGTCAGCACCTCGCATCCATCCGCCTGTGCTGCCAGCATCAGGCAGCCACGCACGACATCTCCGTCGACCCGGACCGAACACGCGCCACATATTCCGTGTTCGCATCCAAGGTGGGAGCCTGTGAAACCAAGTTCTGTCCGGATAAAATCCACCAGATGGGTGCGCACCGGAATTGTTTTTACTACCTTTTCGCTGTTGACCGTCATGCTGATGGTGATCATCTCCTCAGTCACGTGCTGCCTCCCGCTCGGGCGACAGCGGCGTCCATGGCGCGGCCGGTGAGTACTTTCTGCAGGTGCATTTTCATCGCAGCGCTCCCATGCAGATTGGACATTGGATCGAGATCGTCTTCGAGAGCTCCGGTAACGGCCTCTTTGGTTTCCTTGGACCAGGTTTTACCGTTAATGGCGGCAATCGCCTTGGTGCCAATTGTCGGTTTGTCTTCGCTGGCGAAATAGACAAGGCGCATGTTTTCGATTTTTTGGCCCACAACTTTTCCGTATGCAGCAACCCCCGCAATGGCAAAATCACCGTGCCGGCGGGCGAGTTCGAGAAAGACCGAAACGTTTTCCTGTTTTTGCGATGGAATCCGAATTTCAATCAGAAGTTCGTTGTCGGTTCTGGCCGTTTCATAAAGGCCGTGAAAGAATTCTTCCACTGGTATTTCGCGCTTTCCCGACGAGCTCTGCACGACGAGTGTAGCTCCGAGCGCCAAAATACAGGCTGGCATTTCCGCGGCCGGATCCGCGAGCGCTACGCTTCCGCCGAAGGTACCACGATTGCGGACTGCGACATGTGCGACATGGGGCATAGCCTCGGCAACTAACGGAAGATGTTGATCGACAATATCGGAATTCAGAACCTCCACATGGCGAGTGAGTGCGCCAATGTGGACTGATGATCCGTTTAACGAAATTCCCTTTAGCTCGTCCAGTCGGTTAATGTCGATAAGAATTTCAGGCTGAGACAAACGCATGTTGAGCGTCGGCATCAGGCTTTGTCCGCCGGCGAGGATACGGGCGTCGTCACCATGTTTGTCGAGCAGTTCTAAAGCGTGATCCACACTTTCCGCTCGAATATAGGAAAATTTTGGCGCCTTCACAGCCCCTCCCGGTTGTTCTGTTGTTCAATTCCGAAATCTGCACAAATGTCCCACCTCGGACTGCGAAGTTCAAGGGGTGATAACATTTTGGTGACGCCCTTGATTTCATCTCCGAAGTCGCGACAATCCTTCTTAGAAGAACTATCGAGGAAACAGGTGGGTGGAACTCAAGAAACACAACCGATACGAATATTCCCCGATCATTGATCGCCCTGATTACGACTGGCCAGGTGGCAAGAGACTCGCGGTCTATTTCGCGCTGAATATTGAGCATTTCAGCTTCGGGGAAGGGCTTGGGCATACACCTACAAATCCAGGCACCCAGCCGGACGTACGGAATTATGCCTGGCGTGATTACGGGCTTCGTGTCGGAATATGGCGGATATTTGACCTGTTTGAACAGTTCAACCTGCCGATGTGCCATCTGATGAACACATCAATATATGACCATGCACCTCAAATCCCAGAAAAAATCCGCGAACGTGGAGACGAACTCGTGGGTCATGGGAGAACAAATTCGGAAGAACAGGGTGGTTATTCAGAAACGGAAGAAAAAGCCCTTATCGCGGAAGCTACGGGGAGGTTCAGGGTCAATGAGGGAGAGACCCCGGGTGGCTGGATGGGTCCGTGGATTTCTGAAAGCCAGCGCACGCCTGATCTGTTGAGCGAAAACGGCTATCGTTACATCATGGACTGGTCGGCAGACGATCAACCATTCTGGTTGAAAACACGGGCGGGGCCGATCATGTCGATCCCCTATCATATCGAAATAAACGATTCTCCCGCTCAGCTAAGCCGTCGGCATACAGCCCAGGATTTTACGGAGATGGTGACCTCCCATTTTGATGAGCAGGTACGTCAATGCGCCAAGCAACCACTGATATTCAGCCTTGCAATGCATACATTCGTAGTTGGCCAGCCATATCGACTGGCGGGTTTGCGGGATATACTGACTCATATTACCAATCACGATGAGGCAGATAAAATCTGGTATTGCCGTCCCAGGGACATATTTGAACACGCCAGCGGCCTTCCTGCCGGCACTGTCCCTGGCTCATGAACTTCTGGTGTGTTCAAGCTATATTATGTATCCCGGTTATGCTGTGATTCACATCTCATTCCCAACATTTAATTGTTTGCCAGAATAGCCGCAGCGCCAAGGAGAAATGCCATGACCTCGTCTGATAGCGTTGATCGACCTTCTGAATTTACAGTGGTTGAAGCCACTATCTCCGATATTCACGGCGCATATGCCGCTCGGACGTTAACGTGTCGTCGACTTGTTGAGATGTATCTGGAGCGTATCGAAAAAATTGACCGATCCGGCCCCACGATCAACTCAATCATTTCCGTAAATGAAAAAGTTCTCGACCAAGCCCAAGCGCTTGATGAAGCATACACAACCGCGGGACCGGTCGGACCATTGCACGGCATACCCATTGGCATGAAAGACCAGATGGACGTTATGGAGATGCCGACTACCATGGGTTCAGTTCTGTTTGCGGGACACCGGCCAGATCGAGATAGCTTTGTCGCCGCGAAACTCCGCGAAGCCGGTGCGCTCTTCGTCGCCAAGACGACACTCGGGGAGATGGGTGCCGGCGATACGCATGGCTCGCTGTTCGGATCGACGCGCAACGTCTATGACCTGGAGCGCACTGCCGGTGGTTCGTCTGGTGGTTCCGGGGCAGCGGTGTCTGCCAACCTGTGTGCCGTTGCGATCGGGCAGGAGGGGTTTGCATCTATACGTCGACCGGCGACCTGGAATGGGGTCGTCGGCATGCGTCCGACGGCTGGTCTGGTCAGCAGGGGTGGCGTATTTGCAGGTTGGCCATCTACCAATGGGTCTCTTGGCCCGATGACACGCACGGTTGGAGATGCCGCCAGGCTTCTCGAAGTTATGGTCGGGTTTGATCCAAAAGATCCTATTACCGGGCGCGGCGTAGGCAAGGCCCCCAAAAGCTATTCGGATATGCTTTCTGAAGGGGCATTCGTGGGTAAACGCGTTGGTGTTTTGCACACTGTAATGGGTTATGCCAGTGAACCGGAATCGGCAGATTTTAAAGATATTTCCGCCCTGTTCGAAGTCGCGGTAAATGATCTGAGAAATATCGGTGCAGAAATCATTGATGATATTGAAATTCCCGGATTGTTAGACCTGTTGTCCATGCGAGCGGCAGATGGTCCGGCAGAAGAAGAATCCTTTCGCGCTTACATGTCGGGGAGTGCTGCCCCACCTTTTAACACCATGGACGAGGCCCGGAGATCGCCGCTATACGCAAGCGTCAGCCATGGTGTCACAACGCGCTGGGCAGCGGAAAAAAGTCCAGACAAATTCAACGCCTATCTTTGTGCCCGAGAGGAATTGATGACCCGTTTTCTCGCGGTTATGGCCGAGCACGACCTTGATGTCGTGGTGCATAAAGCCGTAGAGCACAGCCCAACGCTTATAAAGGACGGAATTGCCCCTCCCTGGACTGATCAGAAGGGCGCACCGCACCTGAATACATTTCTTATTTTTGTGCCCTCCGTGGTAGTCCCGTCTGGCTATACACGGGGTGGACACTCCGCTGGCATCACCTTTCTTGGTCGACCGTACTCCGATAGCGAAATGTTAAGCATGGCACACTCTTACGAGCGGGCAACCGGACATCGGCGCGTGCCCGAGTTGGCGTAACAACCATTGTCTCGAAACGGGGAATTTGTATACAGTTTATTGGGGTAACGCAGTTTCATCTATATAATATAAGCAGTCCCTCTGGAATCTCAGCTCCAGATTGAAGACAGGAGACCAGGCACATGTCCGATGCGCGAAACGCCCCATTCAAGCCGGGTGATGATCTCAATCCCAATTACAACTGGGACCGGGCTATTCCCGCACCCGGACACTCGGCGGTCGATTTTGAGAAACGGGTGGATTTCGCGAGGCTGCATCGATATCGACTGGCGCGGGCGCATGAGGCACTTTCTGGCTCTGAGCTCGGCGCACTTTTGTGCTTTGACAATAATAATATTCGTTACCTTACATCGACCGTGATTGGTGAGTGGTCGCGCGATAAGGTCGCCCGGTATTCACTACTTATGGGTAATGATGATCCACACCTTTGGGATTTTGGTTCGGCCGCGGCGCATCACCGTTTGCACGCCCCCTGGCTGCCTGACGATCACTGCCATGCCGGCATGTTGGGGTTGCGTGGCACAGTTCCTCCTGCGGCTGGATTGATGGAGCGTGCGGCCAAGGAAATCAGACAGATGCTGGCTGATGCAGGGCTTGCCGATATGCCGTTGGGTGTTGATATCTGTGAGCCACCGATGATGCTGGCTCTGCAGGCGGAAGGTATCGAGGTTCGCGATGGTCAACAGGTAATGCTGAATGCGCGAGAGATAAAAAATATAGATGAAATCATTTTGCTTAACCAGGCCGCGGGAATGGTTGATGCCGTTTACCACATGATTGGGGAAGAACTTAAACCCGGCGTGCGCGAGAATGACATCGTCGCCAAGGCGAATGAGATGCTTTATGAAATGGGCTCCGATGATGTCGAGGCGATAAATGCCATCTCGGGGGAGCGTTGCAACCCACATCCGCATAATTTTACCGACCGAATGGTACGGCCAGGTGATCAGGCCTTCTTTGACGTGTTACATGCCTATTCCGGATACCGGACCTGCTACTACCGCACATTCAATGTTGGCCGGGCGACCGACGTTCAGGAAGATGCCTACAAACAGTGCCGCGAATGGCTGGATGCAGCGATTGATCTGGTGCGTCCAGGGGTGTCCACCGACGAGATAGCGGCAGTCTGGCCCAAGGCTGAGGAATTCGGTTTTGCGGACGAGATGGAGGCATTCGCGCTTCAGTTTGGTCATGGACTGGGTGTTGCGATCCACGAACGCCCGATAATTTCGCGTCTGTCTTCGATGGACGATCCTATGGAGATAAAAACCGGCATGGTTTTTGCGCTGGAGACATACTGCCCGGCAACGGACGGTTTCTCGGCCGCACGGATCGAGGAAGAGATGGTGGTAACGCCTGAAGGACCGCAGGTAATCAGCCTTTATCCTGCAGAAGAGCTACCTATTTCGGTCAAGTACTAACAACAAAAATTTTCAAGCAAGATGGTTGGGACCCTGTTTCGGTGACTGCAATTAACACGCTACAGAAAAGCGGCAAAATTATGGGAGGTCTTTGAATGGTAAAGAAGCCCAGTCTGGCTAAGGGAAAGGGACCCCAAAAAAAAGCAGCCAGAAAATCTGTAAAAAAACCCAGGACGGTCGCTAATGATGACATTGGCGAAGAGGTTCGACTGCAACTGTGGCGATCATTGCTTGAAATCAGGCATGTAGAACAACGGGCCTATGACCTCTTTCTTCAAAACCTGATTAAGGGAACATCTCATCTGGCACTTGGGCACGAGGCGGTTGCTGCCGGGTTTGCGACAGCGATGGAAAATGACGACTGGAGCTTTTGCACATATCGTGGCCATCACCATACGCTCGCCCGTGGGGCATCGATGGAGGGTGTTTTGGGTGAATTGATGGGCCGGGAATGCGGGCTCCTACAAGGTAAGGGCGGCTCGATGCACCTGACCTCCGTGGAACATGGTGCCATGGGATCTTACGCGATAATTGGAGCTCATCTGCCCATTGCGATGGGGGCGGCATGGACGTCGCAGTACAAGGATACCGGACAGGTCTCGGTCTGTTTCTTTGGTGATGGAACTACAAATATTGGCGCGTTTCATGAAGCGCTCAATCTATCCGCAGTCTGGAAGCTTCCCGTCGTTTTCGTCTGTGAAAATAATCTTTATATGGAATACACGCCGATAAAGGACGTGACGGCTGTTGAAAATCCTGCGGGAGACCGGGCGTCGGCTTATGGATTGCCTAAGGTCGTGATAGATGGGAACGATGCCGATGAGGTCTATCGGACGGCGCAGGCTGCATATAAAAAAGCGCGCGCGGGGGGCGGCCCGTCGTTAATCGAATGTCTTACCTATCGTCATTCTGGTCACAGCCGGGCTGACCCTGGAGATTACCGGCCTGAAGGCGAGCTGGAAGCTTGGCTGAAAAAAGACCCGGTGCCGCGCTATCGCAAGCGGCTCTCCGAGTTCGGTATAAAAACGGAGGTCATTGATGGTATTGATGCCGAGATACTGGCTTTGGTAAATGAGGCCACCGAGGTTTCAAAGGCATCTCCCATACCGTCACTGGACTTGATTGAGGTAGACGTGTGGGCCGATGGGGGTGTGGCGTGGCGGAACTGACATATCGGGAGGCCGTGGCAGCTGGAATCGCACAGGAAATGCGGCGCGATAAAGACGTGGTTTTTCTGGGGGAAGATATCGGCGCAGCCGGAGGGGTGTTCAAGGCGACAGTGGGGTTATTTAAAGAATTTGGGCCGCTCCGGGTAAGAGACACCCCCATTTCTGAACAGGCAATCCTTGGCGCTGCGATGGGTTCCGCAATGACGGGACTTCGGCCTATCGCAGAGATAATGTTTTCGGATTTTCTGGCTGTGTGCTGGGACCTTGTTGCAAATGAAATTGCGAAGGCCCGTTATATGACTGGTGGGCAGATGAGCATGCCCCTGGTAATCCGAACTGCAAATGGCGGCGGGTCGCGATTTGGCGCGCAACATTCGCAGTCTGTTGAAAACTGGGCGATGATGGTGCCGGGACTGAAAGTGATAGCACCGTCCACACCTGCAGATGTAAAAGGGTTGCTGGCCGCGGCGATCCGGGATCCCGATCCGGTGGTGTTTTTTGAACAGAAATCGCTTTACCCGATAAAGGGAACCGTTCCGGACGGCGAATTTGTCGACAAACTCGGGACGGCGAAGGTCTTGCGTGATGGGATCGATTTAACAATCTGCGCGTTAGCGGCGATGGTCCCGCGTGCTCTTGAAGCTGCGGAGACACTCTCGGCGGAACATGGTATTGAGGCGACTGTCGTCGATGTACGCTCCCTCGTACCGCTTGATACCCAGACAATACTCACTGAAACCGTGAAAACTGGGCGCCTTGTTACGGTTGAAGAGAACCCGCGTTTATGTGGCTGGGGTGCCGAAATCGCATCGATTGTTGCTGACGAGATTTTCTGGGATTTGGATGGACCGGTGGTTCGGATTACCACACCCCATATCCCTCTCCCGGCTGCCGACACGCTTGAAGACGCAACCATCCCATCGGCTATACGCATCGTGCGTGAAATTGTCGAACGGATAGATTGAGCTGGCAATGGTAATGAATGTAATCATGCCCCAGCTGGGCGAAACTGTTTCGGAAGGGACTGTCTCGGCGTGGCATCGGAAGATTGGCGATCGGGTCTCCACCAAAGACCCGTTGTTTGATGTGTCGTCTGACAAGGTTGAGATGGAGGTGCCGGCGCCGGCGGAGGGAACCCTGCTCGACATCGTGGTGGAGGCCGGTACCACGGTAGGGGTGGGCGAGGTGGTTGCGATAATTGGTGGGGAAGATGAAGCGCCACACACGGCCGCGCCCGCACCTCCCGATACCAGCAATACCAATGCTGAACTGTCTGCGGAGGTCCGGGTGACCCGCGCTGGAATTGCCAATAATGGTGTGAAGGGCAATCGATTGTCGCCTGTAGTCCAGCGTTTAATAGCCGAAAACAAACTAGATCCAGAGCTGATTACAGGAAGTGGCGCCAGTGGCCGGATTAAGAAGAAAGATGTTCTGGACTATATGAATACTGGCGTGTCAAAGGAACTGAAACAGGCGTTATCTGATCATCCGGGTGATACCGACACAATCCCGTTCAGTAGTCTCAGAAAAAAAACGGCTGATCACATGCTTCGGTCGAAGGCCGCGAGTCCGCACGTCCTCCAGGCAGTTGAAGTAGATTTTGGTCTAGTCGCCAACGCCCGTGAAAAGGTATCGGTTCAATGGAAACGCCAAGAAGGTTTTTCGCTCACCTGGCTTCCGTTTGTAGTGCGGGCGGTCTGCGTTGCAATTCGAGATTTTCCACGGGTAAATTCCAAGATAGAGGGTGAATCTTTGGCCGTTCATCGCCGTATTAATATCGGGATCGCTGTTGATCTAGATTTTGATGGACTCGTTGCTCCAGTTGTCAAGGATGCTGACAGGATGACAATCCCGGAACTGGCTCGTGCGATCAGGGATCTCTCAGAGAGAGCACGTGCCAACAAACTGAAGCCCGACGATTTCACTGAAGGAACCTATACGATTTCCAATTCAGGCGTGTTTGGCACGTTGATCACTGCCCCAATCATTAATCAGCCGCAGGTCGCGATCATGTCGGTAGATGGGATAGCAAAGAAAACCGTTGTAGTAGAAGGTGAAGATGGGGATTCAATAGTCATCAGACCCCTAGGGGTTTTGGCACAGAGTTTTGATCACCGGGCCATTGATGGTGCTTATTCCGCGGCATTTCTCCACCGGACACGTGAGGTGATCCAAACGACAAACTGGGCATCAATAATACCCTAGAGGTTTTCGACTGTAGATCAGCAATGACAGGATGTTTACCGAAAGGTTAGAACATGGCAGAGCAAGTATTAAGAAAGTTTAAACTCGGTTGGATTGGGACCGGACGCATGGGCTTTGCCATGGCCCAGCGTTTGCTGGAAAGAGGCGCCGATGTTGCGGTATGGAACCGCACACGATCAAAAGCCGAGCCTCTGATGGAATTTGGAGCAACGGTAGTCGACAACCCTTCCCAACTCGCCGACCGGGACATTGTGTTTACGATGGTTGGCGGGCCGTCCGATTTCGTGCAGGTGACTCTTGGAGACGAAGGCGTCCTGTCTCGGAAGCAAAAACCCGCTATGTTGATAGATTCAACCTCTATTGACGAAGAGGCATCTGCGAAGGTGCGTGTCGCCGCCTCTGATATGGGCGTGCCAATGCTCGCGGCGCCTGTCTCGGGGAATGCCAAGGTGGTTAAAGCCGGAAAACTAACCTTCGTCGTTTCTGGGCCAGAGGATGCATACATGGAAGCGAAGCCTTATCTCGATGCTATTGGGCGCGGCTCCTCCTACGTAGGTAAAGGGGAATTATCCCGGTTTATAAAAATCTGCCACAACGTTTTTCTCGGTGTGGTGATTCAGAACATGGTCGAAATTACAGTTCTGGCCGAAAAAGCGGGAGTACCTCGGCACGCTTTTCTGGATTTTCTTAATAACAGTGTCATGGGTTCGATGTTTTCGAAATATAAATCTCCCGCATTGGTCAATCTTGACTATTCGGTGACTTTTACGCCCAAACTGTTGCTTAAAGACCTTGACTTGGGACTGGCAGCAGCACGAGCGACCGGCGTGCCGATGCCCGTGACCGCGGCCGCTAGGGAGATTGTTCAGTCGCTGGTTGGTAACGGATATACAGATAAGGATTTTGCAGCATTATTGTCGCTTCAGGCAGCAGGGTCTGGTCTCAAACTTCATTCCGAACACAAGAATGTTTCGGACGGGCTTTCGGACTGATCAGGTCTAGACTGGCCCGGAAAGACTTGTATGGAATTCGGCCTTGACCCCTATTCACTCGGGGTTATCTCACTCGGACTTGCTATTGGGGCGTTCGTAAAAGGTTTAACCGGTATGGGTCTGCCGCTAGTTGCTATCCCCTTTATGGCAGGGTTTCTTGGTGCCGAGCACGCAATCGTCGTTATGCAGATTCCTGGCCTGGTTTCAAATGCTTGGCTAGTCTGGTCTCATCGTTCAGAGGGTCGGAGAACGCCGGTTCGTTACGACATGATTCTCCCAGCCATTGTTATGACAGTTATCGGAGTTTGGTTTCTGGATACGGCATCTGATAACGTGACTATCCTGCTCTTGGCAGGCGCTGTGGCATTTTTTCTTTTACTTTTGTTACTCAACCCCTCTTTTCGGCTTGACGGAAGAATGGGGCGTATTGGCACGCCCATTGCGAGCATGATTGGTGGCTTTACACAAGGGGCGTCAGGCGTTTCCGGTCCTCTCTTTTCGACTTTGATCTTTGCGTTTCGTCTCAAAAAGGAAGCCTATGTGTATTACAATGGTCTACTGTTCGGCCTTTTTAATGCGGTCCAGATTGCCGTTATGCTGTTGTTTGGAATGTTTACCCTGCAGCGCTTTGCCGAGGGCTGCGTTGCACTAATCCCCCTATTCATTTTCCAGTTTCTTGGCATGAGGCTGATGGGTTCTGTAAGTCCGAAAGTTTTTAACGGCGCAGTCGTTGCTGTAATTGTCCTTATGGAAATTAAACTTGTCTGGGAAGGGTTCTCTGGTTGACGCCGGAATCGCTCATAATAATTTTTGTTGCGCTTGCAATCGGTTCTTTTTCCAAAGGTATGACCGGCCTGGGCCTGCCCCCCGTCAGTATCGCGATTATGGCAGTTTTCGTCGGAGTGGAGCACGCAATTGTAGTCACCACAATTCCAGTCGCGTTCGCGAACTTTACGATCGTCTGGGTTTGGCGGCAGCGAATTCGCGATGTTCCCCAGATCTGGTTTCCTGTCGTTTCAGCCGCGGCAGGTGTGGCGCTGGGCACCTGGGTGCTGGCAACACTGGATGAAAAGTTCCTTACCTTAGTTCTTACTGTGTGGATTGCATTCTATCTATTAACCGTGCTGTTAAACCTTAAAACTGAACCACAGGGTCAATTGGCCCGTATTTTTTCTCCACTGATTGCAGGCGGTGCGGGGATCTGCCAAGGAGCGACTGGCATGTGCGGGCCATTTATCGCCACCTGGGGTCATGCCTGGGGCTTCGTTAAGGAAACCTATGTTTTCGCAACATCCTTACTTTTCACTTCAATATCCGCAGCGCACGTAGTTGGAGTTGGAATTGCCGGTCTTTATGATCAGGAACGGGTTCTTCAGGGTTTACTCGCAATTATTCCGGTGTTGATGTTTACTCCTCTCGGTATGGGTATGGCAGGAAAGGTTAGCGCCCGGACTTTCAATTTGATCATTGTGGGCATAATTGCTGCGATGGAGGTGCGCCTGGTCTGGGGTCTGGTTAATGTCTAAATCTCTAGAAGTAGAGGACCGCGCATCCCGCGATCTGGAAGTCACTCAAACCAAGGGATCGCGTGAAGAAAATTTCCCGGTCGGATCGCTGCTGATTTCACGGTCGTTACGCCCACATGTTGCAACCTTCTATGCGTTGGCCCGCGCAACCGACGATATTGCAGACAGCGCAGACCTCACTCCTGATGAAAAGCTCTCAAAACTTGAGAGGTTCGAGCGGGCATTGACCGGCGAGAACCTAGATGACCGGGGCGCATCCAAGGCATACGCCGTAGTCAGAAGTTGTCAGGAGACGGGCGTCGAAATTCGGCACAGTGTTGACCTAATCCACGCTTTTAAACTGGATGCCACGAAGCAACGTTATGAAGACTGGACTGGTTTGATGGCGTATTGCAGCCTGTCAGCCGCGCCTGTCGGTCGATTTCTGTTAGACCTCCATGGAGAAAAAACTTCTGCCTATAGCTGTGCTGACGCACTCTGCAATGTACTCCAGGTGCTGAACCACCTACAGGACCTGCAAAATGACTATCAAGAATTGAACCGAATCTATCTGCCCCTGGATTGGATGAGTGAATTTGATGTGAGCATCGAAGATCTGGGTAAGCCGGTGACTACACCGGGCCTGAGGTGCACAATTGACCGATGTCTGGATGGTTGCTCAGATTTAATGTCAAAAGCGCGCCTTCTCCCAGAAATATTGCAAAACCGCCGCCTTGCAATGGAATCGGCTGTGATTGTTCAGCTTGCGGACCGACTGTCAATGCTGCTGAGGAAGAACGATCCGATCGCCCGCAGGATCAATCTTACTAAAAGAGATTTCTTAGAGTGTAGCGTTCGCGGCGCTATTGCCCACGTATTCGGTGGTTTTTCTAGAGTCGGTCGCCCCTGACGCTTGATAGCAGCAGAGATTACCCTCTGCCGTCATCACATTCTTTTACATCAGAACGGTTTCAACAATATCCTTGGTAGTGCGAACATCTCCAAAACTCTGATATACGGATGTTAATCCGGCCATATGGTCTTGATCATTCCGAGAGGCGTTGCAATCTTCTACCATTATCGCGCGGTATCCAATCATCATGGCATCCCGAGCCGTGGATTCACAGCACATATTTGTTAGAGTGCCCCCAATTAGAAGGTTTTCAATGCCCCGCGTCTGTAGTTGTTCGTGTAGATCAGACGAGCCTTGCACCAGCGCGCTGAAACGGGTTTTCTCTGAAATCAGATCTTCCGGTCGGTGATCCAGGTCGGCGTGGAGTGCGTGGCCTTTCGTACCACGTGTCAGCCCTGCCTTATGAATGGCTCCCTTCGCCTCGGTGAAGAAGTTGTCATGGTATATAGGCCAAAGGCTTGGTCCATTTTCGGTTTCTGCAACTGTTAGTAGAACCCACACAACCAAGCCACCGTTATCCCGGACTTTCGTGGCTAGCCGGTTGATGTTCGGGATAGCATCTATGCAGGCCTGCACACCCGAAACGAAAAAATTTTGCATATCAATTACAAGAAAAGCGGTTTTTTGCGTCTCGAAAGAGTCGAATACATTCAGGCGGCCACGTTTCTCCATCACACGGTCGATGACGTGCTGTGGCATTTTAAAGTCGGTCATCATACATCCTTTTCATTGCTTGCTCGGGTTCTCGTTCACAAAGGTCCGGCCGGAGCCCACGTTATCATTCGCAACTCGCCAAGTTCCCGGGACATTTTCATCCATGTCTCCCCGCCGTCTTTGGAACGGAAAATTTGGCCCATTATGGTGCAGCAAAAAATCAGCATGGGGTCGGCCGGGTTGGTACCTATCCACCAGATTGTTGAATTAACCGGTATGGGCAAAAATACATCTTCCCACGTTTCCCCCCAATCGCGGCTCCGAAACAACAGTCCAGTCTCTCCTGAGGGTCTGTCTCCCACGGAAAGAAATAACACGCCCGAATTGTCAGGGCGCCGCGCCATACACCGGAAATAGGGCCAGGGTGCCTTTGGCACATCAACGAAATACCACGATGCGCCGTTGTCGTCCGATCGATGAAGCCCGAGTTCTGTTGAGCACAAAATACGTCGGTCCCCAAGGTCATCAATTATAACTATGTTATGAGTGTCATCGGTGCGGAGTCCTTTTCCAATGCGTTCCCACGTCCGCCCCCGGTCACTGGAACGCCAGACGGCATCAATTTCAATTGTGATCCACAACGTATCTGTATCTGCCGGATCAAACTCAATGGATGTAACTCTAGGCGTATTGATGAACTCGCACTCTGTGGCGTTACCTATCGGCGCTTTGAACCAGGTTGTTCCGCCATCTTCTGAAATAAAGATACTCGCAGGCCGCGTTCCAGCAACGATAAAATCCGGATCTTCTGGATGTTGTTCAATTTGTAAGATGTGAAAACCATCCATCGGCGAGGGGATATGATTCCACCGAGCGGCTAGCGGATCCCAGCGGTAAACACCTAAATCAGTTCCTGATAACACCTCGCCCGGGCGGGTTACGTGCGTACACAGGCTCCAGCACCGCGACTCGTTGTATATGCCGCCAGTGTTGGTATGCGCACGGTTCCAGGTCTCTCCAACGTCGTATGAAAACCAGACCGAATGCCCAACCGAAGCGGCATAGGCCACCACATCCATTTTTGCCTCCTGTTAGGGCATGTTTTGATCTTAAGGCCGTTTTACCACGATATCGATAGCTGAGACCTCAATAACAGCGTGTTTAACCATTTTTGAATGCAGGTTTGCGTTTTTCGACAAAGGCCGCCATCCCCTCTGTTTGGTGATCGGTACCAAAACAGGCATGGAACATGCGCCGCTCAAACCGCACGCCTTCCGAAAGTGTGGTTTCATAAGCGCGATTTACCGCTTCCTTGATGATCATATTGGCTTTCAGTGATTTCTTGGCGATGGCTTGGGCTGTTTTGACAGCCTCTTCGACGAGTTCCCCACCCGGCACAATCCGGGACACCAGTCCGGATCGTTCCGCTTCTTCCGCGTCCATAAAACGTCCTGTCAGACACATCTCCATCGCCTTTGATTTTCCAACAAACCGGGTCAGGCGTTGGGTTCCGCCTGCTCCGGGCGGTATTCCCAGGTTTACCTCCGGTTGCCCGAACTTTGCAGTATCTGCCGCAATGATGAAATCGCACATCATTGCGACTTCGCAACCCCCGCCGAGAGCAAAACCACTCACGGCAGCGATAACCGGTTTCCGACAGCGAGATAGACGTTCCCAACCCGCGGTAATAAAGTCTTCCATGTAGGCTTCGGTCCACGTTTTGTCCTGCATTTCTTTTATATCTGCGCCAGCCGCAAATGCTTTATCCGAGCCTGTTAAGACCATCGCACCAATACTGTGATCGAGTTCAAATCGATCGAGCACTTCATTCAATTCGTCCATAAGTGGCGAACAGAGGGCGTTAAGTGCTTCAGGCCGGTTAAGCGTAATAAGGCCGACCGCACCGCGGGTTTCTGTAAGGATGTGCTCATAGGTCATGACAAATCTCCTGTCCGGTTCTTGTTATTTGGGATGTGAATTCAGGACCAGCTCGTGCTCGCCAAGTGACGCGAAATAGGCGTCTACATCGCCGGGCATAACTTTGGTGAGTTTTTTCGGGCTCCATCGAGGTGTGCGATCCTTATCAATAAGAGCGGCTCGAATCCCCTCGTAAAAGTCGTGATTCATCAGAACATGGGCCATCATCCTATATTCCAGAATTAGCGCATCTCTGGCGCTTATATCGGGATTGTCGGTAATCTGCTTCGCTGTGATTTGCAAACTTGTGGGCGACATGCGGTCAAGTTGTTCCAGTGTTTCCAATGCGAATGCGGTGTTATCTTTTGAGAGGTCAGAAATAATCGTTTCTACGCTGTCGGCGCCAAATAATTGGTCTATCTGTCCCTTTTTAGCCGCTATCCCGGATTGATTGGGGGTGCTGGAGAATTCACGGAGAATTCGTTCAACAGTGTCAGATGGGTGGTCGCCATATTCCGCTGATTGAAGCGCTTCTAATAGCTCGGTATGTCGGTTCGATTTTATGTAGTGGGTCCCAAACCCTGCATAGAGAGCATCGGCTGTGTTTAGCCGTGTACCAGTGAGTCCAAAATACAAACCGGTCCGTCCTGGGCATGAATTTAGGAAAGCGGTGGCGCCCACATCAGGGAAGAGGCCGATCCCTGTTTCCGGCATTGCCGCCATTACCCCGTCGCCCAAGACCCTGTATTGGCCATTAACTGATATACCAAGGCCACCGCCCATCACGATCCCATCAATCAGACAGATATAGGGTTTTGAAAATTCCGCTATTGCGAGATCCATCCTGTATTCGGTACTAAAAAAACGACGTGCAGCAAACGGATCATCTTTTCCTTCATTGTATACCTGACGGACATCCCCACCTGCACAAAATGCCCGATCGCCCTCCGCAGTCACTGCGACAATATGGATTTCGTCATTGTCTTGCCATTCTCTCAAAAGTTCGTATATGCGAATGCACATACTCTCAGTAAGCGAATTTAGGGCTCCGGGATTGTTGAGGTGGATTCGCCCAACCGGCCCGGTCACCGATGAGAGAACTTTTAGAAAATTTTTCATAGTCCTAACTGCGCCATTTCGCGGGTCAACCTATCCAGTTGGCTTACCAGGTCAACCTTAAGTCAGCGCTGCAGGGCGGTTAACCAAATTGTTCGCGCAACGCGGTTCGCAGGACTTTGCCTGTAGGAGATTTCGGTATCTTCTCTACGAACTCAATTCGGCGCGGGCGTTTATGGCGCGCCATTTTTATTTCGCATGCGGTAAGAATTTCTTCTGCGGTCGTCGCGTGCTGCGCAATGATCACAGCAGCAGGCAGTTCACCCAGAATGTCGTCGGGTATGCCGAATACCGCGCATTCTAAGACAACAGGTACATCCATTAGGACGCGTTCGATCTCGGCCGGATAGACATTTAGACCACCAGAAATGATCATATCCTTCGTTCTTCCGACCAGTGAAATTACTTTGTCTTCGTTCATCACGGCGAGATCACCCGTCCATCCCCAACCATCACCTGTACGAAAAAATTCTTCCGTCTGAGCAGGATCGCCAATAAAGCCGGTCATAAGTGTGGCCCCCCGAAAGCATAGCTCCCCTATCTCACCCGGCTTAGCGTGTTTTCCAGGCTCAGTGAATATCGCGCATTCGGTGTGTTCTGTGGGACGGCCGAGCGCTTCCGGATAAAGGACACGATCCTGCTCGTAGAGTGTCACAAGCGGTCCGATCTCAGTCATCCCATAATTCTGTATAAATTCACATTCCGGCAATGCGCAATCGGCGCGCTCGATTAGCCCGAGCGGTGTCGGAGCACCTCCATACACGATTTTTCTTAGGTGGCGCAGACGCTCCGCGTTGAACGCACCGTGATCCAGCAACATGCCTATCTGCGCCGGTACGAGAAAGGTTGCGCTGACGCAGCAGCGTTCCACTAAATCTATAAATTTTGGAACGTCCCAGTGTGGCATGAGAACCTGGGTTGCTGCCGCGCAAACGCCCGGCTGAAACCAGATGAACCCGCCCGCTGCGTGGCCCATTGGTGCGGCGTTTGCCATGACATCGTTCGGGGTTAACCCGAAAAAATCATGTGCGATTGTCGCCCAGGTCAATCGGGAGCGCGCTGTATGAAGGGCGCCCTTTGGGTACCCCGTAGTGCCACCGGTGTAGGTCGCTGATGAAGGGGAATCAATCAGCTGCTCACGTCTTGGATCAACATCGGAAAAATTTGCATATAAACTATCGAATGCTGCTGGTTCCATTGAAATACGGACATCGACATTTATTTGGCCAACAGACGGATCACATACAGCAATCTTCACACCAGCTGTCTCAACACAGTGGGTAATTTCTTCCAGGGTCATGCGCGGTGACAGATGTAGGGAGACGCCGCCTGCGCGGGCGATGCCGAAGTACGCTACCGCATACTCTATGCTGTTATGCCCTATTATAGCTATCCGGTCGCCGGAATCGGTTCCATGAGAAAGCAGGGCGTTGGAAAAACAGTTTGCAAGCGCATCCGCAACGGCGTAGCTGACGGCGCGGTTTTCCATGATAAATGCGGGTTTTTCTGGGTACGCACTGGCAGCTGTTGCAAGGGTCGCGCCAATAGTCATTTGACTAGAAAACGCGAAAAAACGTCTGAAATCAAGAGCGCCCAGTCCTAGTTTTCTCGGTTACTTTAAGCATAAACGAGCGCACGATGATCAACGCCGCCGCCATCTGGTTTCGACAGCTCCATCATCCAGTACTATTCCTTCTTTGCCAAGCAAATCCCGGATTCGATCCGCCTCGGCAAAATTCTTGGTCTCTCTGGCCCTGTTTCTGGCTTGGACAAGCTCCTGGATTTCGTCTTCTGCAGGGCTGCTATCCTTCGCGACGCTGCCCGCAAACCACTTGTCCGGGGTCTGCTGCAGCAGACCGAGAAAACCCGCCGAACGAAGGAGTTTGCCTTTCAACCGCCGTTTATCGGCCACGTTTTCTGCGGTATTTGCGAGGCGAACCAGTTCAAAGAGTGCGGCGAGAGCCCTTGGCGTATTAAGGTCATCATTCATTGCTGTCAGGAAGTCTGGATCTGGGTCCGGGTTGTCGTCCGCTTGTATGTCAGCCAATCGCTGGACGGCGCCATACAGGCGGTCGAGCATTTTTTCTGCCTGTTGGAGGCCATTATCTGTCCAGTCGAGCGGTTGGCGGTAATGACCAGCAAGCAGTGCCAGCCGTATCGCTTCACCCGATGTATCTTCAAGAAGATCACGTATTAGAAGAACGTTGCCAATTGACTTGGACATCTTTTCCTTTTCAACATTTACAAACCCATTGTGCAGCCAATAACGCACAAAGGTTTTGCCGCCATGGACACATGTAGACTGGGCGATTTCATTTTCGTGATGCGGGAAGACAAGATCGATTCCGCCGCCATGAATATCAATCGTTTCGCCTAGGTGTTTTTCTATCATGGCCGAGCATTCGAGATGCCACCCCGGCCGCCCGCGTCCCCAAGGGCTGTCCCAACCTGGCATCTCGGGAGCGGAAGGTTTCCAAAGGATGAAGTCAGAAGGGTCTTTTTTGTAGGGTGCCACGTCGACACGTGCACCAGCACGAAGCTCTTCCTGAGGGTGCCCGGAAAGGTGACCATAGTTTGCAAAGGTAGGAACGTTGAACAGAACATGCCCATCGACGTGATAGGCATGGCCGCCAGATATAAGCCTTTCGATCATTGTGATCATGTCAGGAACATGGTCGGTGGCGTGGGGCTCAAGATCTGGCGGATCAATCCCAAGAGACATCATATCGTCGTGGTATATGGATGTGAACCGCCTGGATATTACGTTAATTTCCACTCCCTCTTTGGAGGCCGCTGCGTTGATTTTGTCGTCAATGTCGGTGATGTTGCGTGCGAAAATCACCTGAGGCCACTGGTGCCGGAGGAGTTTTACGAGAACATCAAAAATCACAGCTGGTCGGGCATTTCCGATATGGGCATATGAATATACAGTTGGCCCGCACACATACATCGTGAGGCGGTTGGGGTCAGCGGGCACAAATTTTTCTTTCTGACGCGAAAGGGTATTATAAAGATGTAACGACATGACGAGATGAACATAGGGGTTGAAAGACCTTTGTCTACTGGTTAACACATGGAATTCAACTGTGAGTGATATTTACCGCGGATACGACAGTGCTGCACTGAATGCGCAGTACGACCTGCGGCCACTTTGGCCGGATGTCCCTGAAGTAATCAACTTTCGTGAAACCGAAAGTGCGCGCATACGTGACAGGATCCATGGTCGTCTTGATATTTCATATGGTGAACGTGAGAAAGAAAAGCTTGACGTTTTTCTGCCATCTGGCGGCGGAGGGCGCTGCGCTGCGCTTATCTATATACACGGTGGTTATTGGCATCTTTCCGACAAGAATGACACAACCTATATCGCGCCATCGTTTCTAGATGAGAATATTGCGTTTATAACCCTGAACTATACTTTGGCCCCCGAAGCGACAATTGGGCAGATGGTGGACGAATGCCGGCGGGCGGTATCGTGGATCTGGAAGAACGCGGAATATCTTGGGATTGATCCCGATCGGATGTACATGGCAGGCCACTCAGCTGGCGGTCACCTGACAGCGATGATGCTTACCACAGGGTGGGCAGAGTATGATAACCAACTTCCCGTTACGCCTATCAAGGGCGCGTGTGCGCTCTCCGGCCTTTATGATCTTGAACCGGTTCGGTTATGTCATGTAAACGATGTACTGGGGCTTCGTTCGGAAGACGTGGCAGTGAGCAGCCCTCTTTATCTCGATCCAGTTTCCGATATACCGCTAATTTTGGCAGTGGGCGGTCTGGAAACAGATGAATTCAGGCGTCACCAGGCGGAACTATTTGCGGCCTGGACTGGAAAAGGCCTTGCGGTTAAGGAAATTCCAGCGCCAGACTGCCATCACTATACGATCGTTGGGCATTTTGGTGATCCCGGGTCAGATTTGCATCGTGCAATGGCAGATCTGATACAACACGATTGATTAGAAGGTTAGGTTTATGGATGCAGCTTTCTTGAAGGTCGAGAAACTAGATGCGCCCGTTGGTGCGGAGATACACGGATTGGATTTGCGTAAAAATCTTGCCCCCGATCTCGTGGATAAAGTCATGCAGGCGTGGTACGAACACCAGGTTCTCGTTTTTCGTGAGCAGGACCTGACACCACGGGAACTGGTATCCTTTACGGAACAACTGGGGGAGCCTGGCCGTCCTAGGATGCCGTCACGGGCCGTCCATGACCTGGTCGACGATCTGCCGGTTGAGGTGATGATTGTTTCCAACATCCGTATTGATGGTAAACCCATGGGGCTGCCGCATGACGGTGAAATGTGGTTTCACAGCGACATGTGCTATACTGAATTTCCCCATAATGGGACCATGCTGCACGCAGTCGAATTGCCATCTACGGGCGGTAACACGTTATTTGCGGATATGTATGCCGCATATGCAAATCTGACACCCCATGTTCGGGAGAGGCTTTCTGAAAAGAGAGCATTGCAGGTTCACGACTACAAACGGACTGAGCGTCCGGGGGCTGATCTAGATCTTTCAAAAGTTGGAAACTACGCCCATCCCGTATTCATCACGCACCCGGAAACGGGCAGAAAAGCGATCTATGTAAACCGGCTTATGACGGCGCACATCGAAGGGCTTGAAACGGAGGAGGGAAACGCTCTTCTTGACGAGCTGTTTAGCGTTTCCGAAGATCCTTCAATCGTTTACGAGCACGTCTGGAAGGTTGGTGATCTGGTGCTTTGGGACAATCGGTGTATTACGCATGCTCGAACAGATTTTCCGGAAACTGAACGCCGCCTGCTGCGCCGGACGACAATCGTAGGGACCCAATCACCCAGTTAATGTCGCGCGGCCTCCCCCCGTCCACGTGATTCTAGCATAACGTCCAGATAGAAGTCGTCGACATTTTCGAGATTTGAAATTAATCCGTCGGCTCTGGAATACCTGATCATGGTTTCAAGATTTTCTCGGTTTTCCGGCGTTAGTCCAAACACCCACGGGTCTGGTCCCATCAGTTCTCGCTGGGAGTCCCATTCGTCAAGAAACCAAGCAAGTGGCACTACTCTCGGATTGCTCATTCGACGATATGCCGCGACTTTTGCGCTTTCAAATGCCTGTGCCAGATTTGTAGCTACCCAGGGGTGTTTCTGGAGAATGTCGTCTCGGATCACGGTGGCATGCATGATTGGAAAGATGCCTGTGCGTTTGTAATAGGCTGCTTCCTCGGACCGGTAATTCTGGAACAAACGTCCGACCCGTTTGTCGCCGCGCAGGATTGGCGCGATTATATCGGGGTGGATGACCGCATCCAGTTTTCCCTCGGCAAGCATCTCGGAAATGTCCGATCCCGCAGGTGCTCGGGATAGGGAGATTTCGTCAGGGATTTCAAAGGCTATCTCTTCTTCAAGCTCCGTTACCCACTCGATACTGGTGAGGTCAACACCGTATTCACTGGATAGCAGGCCGCGGAGGTAGAGAATTGCCGTTGCCTGGTAGGTTTTTATACCAATACGTTTCCCGTTTAGGTCCGCCGGTTTCTGGAGACCCCTTGATGTATTGATGAAAATAAAGCCATGTCGGAACCGCCGATGCAGAAAGACGGGTATCGCTGAAAAACCCTGGCCACGATCCTTGGCCATCAGATATGAAGAGCCTGAAAGTTCGCAAACGTCAAATTCTTCGTTGCGGATCATTCGCCAATGGCGCGAAGAAGAATCCATGTCCGTGAGTACGTTAAGCTCGATGCCGTCAGGTGTGACGGTCCCTTCTTTCAGCGCTCGAATAATCTCGTAGTCACCGCATGCTAGGGTCAATTTTAATTTTTCCGTCATAATTCGTATTCCATTTCATGGAAGGTTGGGGGCGTGCACGGGACGCAGAATATCTTAGCGCAATATTAATTTTGTATCTGCAAATTCGACAAGAGGAATAGCTATATACCCAAGCCCATGAACCTGTTGTTTATCTGAGATAAGTTGTCGACATTATTATTAATAATGCAGACTGAAACCGTTGTAGCACTTGGCCAATTCTACAAAGGCGGATGCGCGACGCGGCAGTCTCTGTTAACGCATTTCATAAGTCGTCTATGGTCGAGGCATCTCAAAGATGGATTTATTCCTTGGCGCGTACATCTTCGTCGGGCCTGTCTTCGGCCTGCAGGCGCCGCAGTTCTGGATCCAGATATTGGGGTCGGTCGGGTTTCGAATTCCCCAGCATGACCTGAAAAAAACAGGGCTCGCTGGATTCGTTAATGACGCCATGCACCTGTCCCGCGGGATTGTAGATCATGTCCCATGGTCCGAGTTGCCGTTTTACAATAGTGCCGGCGTATTCCCAGATGATGGTAGGTTTGCCCTCAAGCACAAAGAACACTTCTTCTTCATTATGATGATGCAGTGGCTGCTCATGGCCCGGGGGTTGCTCGATTATTGTTAGCGTGAAGCTGTCTCCCATTAATGCCTTCGGATCCGTGTGTTCCACGTTACCGCTGGTACCCAGATAACGTCGCTGGGTTCGTGCATATTTGGTATCGAGTTTGGTTTCTAATGCCCACACTCTTGAATTTGGCTCGCGGGTAGCCAGTGTCTTGCAATGCCTGTCAAGGGACGCTTCCAGCTTGTCGTGTAAATCCGCCGTATCAATTTTTGTTGCCATAACTCCTACTCCGCTGCCTTCGGGGCTGGATAGGTTTTTTCCAGATGAGATATTATATCGGCTAAAACCATAACATCTGCATATTTATGGTGCATGTCGAATAGATTGACCTTGTGAGAGAGTTCGGACCTGTCAAACACGCATTCCTCCGAAATCGTGACGTGATACCCGTATGAATAGGCATCAACTACAGATGCACGAACACACCCCGAGGTGCTTTCGCCGCAGACAATAAGGCTATTGATATTGAGTTGCGTCAGCCGCGCAATCAGTGGAGTAGAATGAAAAGCGCTCGCTCGCTCTTTGCGTATTAGAATATCATCACCCTGCACTGCAAACGCAGGGTGGATTTCCATCATCTCGTCGCCAGCATCGTCTCCAGTCTGCCGGTTGGTCGACCGCACTCGTCCTTTGTTCACCGATCCCGTCACGTAAATGATTGGCAGCGCGGCGGACCTGCATGCATTAAACAAACGCTTCGTGGGCTCGACAGCGTCCCATGCGAATTTGCCACAGGAGCTGGGATAATCCTCCGTCAGCTCGTGAGGATATTTTTTTGGATCACCGCGGTAGACAAAGTTGTATAGGTCTATTGCCAGAAGCGCCGGCTTCTGCCCGACAAAGACAGTTCTTTGGTAGGGTTTGTATACTTGGAGAATCTCTGGCGAAATGACGTCAGTCCAGCAATGATCTTCAAAATCGCGCGTCATCGTATCCAACACCCTGTTCCCAATTCACGAGAGCTTACCGCGAAATCCTAGCGGGGGCGACTCGCCGGGACATTGATTGCGTGCTATGAGAAAGTGGTCGGCAGCAAAATTCGGATCAGAATAATGGATAAATCCCTGAATACCATGCGGGAAGTAGTGGTAGCCAACCGAATTCTGGCCCGTGAAAACGTCGTTGACGCCTATGGTCACGTGAGTATTCGTCATCCAGAAAATCCTAAACGGTATCTGATGAGTCGTTCGCGCAGCCCCGAGTTGGTTGCTCTTGGAGATGTCATTGAATTCACCCTCGAAGGTGAGGCCATTGATGACAGCCGTACACCCTACGCAGAGCGGCACATTCATGGCGCAATCTATGAAGCGAGACCGGACGTAAATGCTGTGGTGCATAATCATTCCCATGCTGTCATACCTTTTGGGGTAACGCCCGTTCCACTCAAACCGGTCGCGCATGTAGGGGCCTCAATCGGCAAGGCTGTCCCCGTCTGGGATATCCGCGACAATTTCGGTGATACAAACCTGTTGGTCGTAAATATGGAGCAGGGGCGTGATCTGGCCAGCGGGCTGGCTTCAAATAATGTGGTACTGATGCGTGGACATGGATGTGCGGTTACGGGAAAAAGCGTTCAGGGTGCGGTGATGACATCAATATATCTCCAGGTGAACGCGCGATTGCTGCAGGATACACTGACGATGCACGAGGATATTGAATATCTCTCCGACGGCGAGATAGATCAGTGCGCCGAGATTTTTCTCAGTGATTTCTCGGTAAAACGAGCCTGGGAGTATTTTCAACGCCGAGCAGGCGCAGAATCCTTGTAAATTGCATTCCATTAGTGAGCGTATTTGTGTTTCAGGGTCGTTTTGGTCTTCGCGTGGCATTGGACAGGGGAAACCATAGTGGCGTCTAACCATCTGGTCCGCCCATTTGCAGGTTTGCGCCCGGCGGCGGGCCGGGCAAACGAGATAGCAGCTCCGCCATACGACGTAGTAAACGCCGAGGAAGCTAGAGCAGCAGCAAAGGAGAAGCCAAACTCATTTTTTCATATATCGCGAGCAGAAATTGATCTGCCGGAAAACGTGGACCCGTATTCGGATCGGGTGTACGAAACCGCAGGCAAAAACCTGCAGCGTTTCAAACAGCAAGGTCTGCTGGTCCGCGACACCTCGCCGTGCTTTTACGTTTACCGGATTACTAAGGGTGAGAAGGTTCAAACGGGCGTTGCTGCACTGGCGTCCGTGGACGCGTATCTGGAAAACCGTATCAGGAAACATGAGCTGACACGCCCCTCCAAGGAAGATGACAGGGTCAGACAGATAAACGCTGTCAATTCGATCACTGGTCCGGTCCTCTGTGTTCATCGATCTGAGCCTGACCTGTCATCGGTTCTGGATCGAGTCGCCGCCTCGCCTTCGGCCGCGATAGCTCAAAATGTTGACGGTGCCTGTCACGAGCTCTGGGTGATCTCGGATGTCGGGGTGATAAAGCAGATTGAAGGGCTGCTAAATCAAATGGACGCCATCTATATTGCTGATGGGCACCATAGGTCTGCAGCGAGTGCGCGCGTTGCAATGGACCGTCGGAAACGCAACTCCCTTCATCACGGCAGAGAAAATTATAACGGTTTTCTTGTCGTCAGCTTTCCGCAGGACGAGGTTAGAATACTGGATTACAATCGGGTCATTCTTGATCTTAACGGTCTAAGCCCAGCCGAGTTTATGGGAATCCTGGATAAACATTTCTACATTGACAATCGGATAGATCCCGTTCGGCCGTCAGAGCGCCTGACATTCGGGTTGTATCTTGCAGGCCGTTGGTCGTTAATTCGCCCGAGAAATCAGCAGTTAACGCAGGATCCCATCAAGCGTCTTGATGTCAGCGTTTTGTCGAACATGGTGTTTGAGCCAATGTTGAACGTGCGCGATCAGCGGACTGATTTACGGATCGATTTTGTCGGCGGCTCTCGTGGTCCAGAAGAGATAGCCCGTCGGGTCGACAGCGGCGAGATGGCGGCTGGATTTACACTTTTCCCGACAAGTCTTGAGGATCTGATGAACGTCGCGGACGCGGGCATGATCATGCCCCCAAAATCAACATGGTTTGACCCGAAACTGGCTGACGGAATGATTTCTGTACCGTTAGATTAGCCACTTCGGCGCGAGGACCGAAGGTGTTCGGTACCTTCTACGTCAAGAGCACCAGAACCGTTGCATATAACACCGTAATTCTTTTTAGCGGACATGACTGATACATATCCTTGGCGCACATCGTCTGCGACTTTTGCGGCGGGCCGATTTAGGGGATCGCCAAAACCCCCACCGCCGCCAGAGCGGACTGCGAAGGCGTCACCCTTCTTGATGCGGGCTGTAAGAAGTTTGGCATTGGGGTAATCTTCCTTCCAGGACCCATTCGAGCGCAGTACGACGGCATTCCCGGCAGCGTCAAGTCCTCCATTTAGCCCCCACGGTTTGCAGTGCATCCGGTCCACCTGCGCATTTAACATTAGATCGGCGCGCGCCTGTACAGTATATCCGCAGCCCAGACCACCTCGAAATTCTCCCGCGCCTCCTGAATCCTCGCGAAGGATGTAGTTTTCAATCAGCAGGGGGTACTTTGCTTCAAGCTGTTCAGCGGGGCTGTTGTGAGTGTCACCATCATTGATGCATACGGTGGCGCTAACCCCGTCCTCCGATTTTTTTGCACCCCAACCCCCACCCGTTGGACCGATAAATGCAAGATAAAACTCGTTGGTTTGCGGATTAATGCCGTTGAGCATACCGCAGACAAGATCTGCGTGATGTCCGGCTATCGTCCTGTCCGGGATGCCTGGTGTCAGCGCTTTGAAGATAGTGTCCACGATGGTCATCGGAAAGGTCATCCACCAACGCATTGGCGCCGGCTTCACTGCGCTTATTACCCGTCCGGGTGGAACTATTGCCTTCAGGTTTCTGAACGAACCATCGTTAATGGGATAATCGGTCGGCGACGTTATGCACTTGAACGCCACCTGCGAACAGGCATGTCCAGTTGTAATTCCTGAGTTATAGAAACCGCGCACCTGTTCTGCCACATCGGAAAGATCGACTGTCATCTCGTCGCCATCGACAGTTACTCGGACGCGGATGGGAATCCGGTCTGATATGCTGACGCCATCATCATCCATATAGGATTCTGCCTCATAAACACCGTCGGGAATGGAGAGTGTGCGGGCGCGGGCGGCCCGCTCAGATTGATCCATGATATCGGATAGCGATGTGGCAACCTGGTTTTTTCCGTAACGGCCAACCAGTTCGAGATAACGCCGTTCGCCCGTTGTGATCGCTGTCAGTTGCGCCCGGAGATCGCCCATTGCCCTATCCGGCAGCCGAACGTTCGCTTTTATGATATCGACAAGTTCTTCATTAACCACTCCCTCACGTTGGTATTTAACGATCGGCAGTTGTAGTCCTTCGGAATAGATGTCCGTGGTTATACCGTCCAGTGTGCCTCCAATATCGGGCCAGTGCGCCATGCAGCAAGAAAACCCGATTAGCTCACCATCCAGAAATATTGGCAGGGAGAAAGTGAGGTGGTTGAGATGGCTGCCGGTGATGTATGCGTCGTTAGTCAGAAGAATATCGCCAGGCATTATTCCATCCACTCCGTAATGGGCGAGTTTTGTTTTGATGGTTTCTGCCATGCCGCGAATGAACATGGGTAGCCCAAGTCCGATTGATATTGTTTCACCCTTCGCGGTAAAAAGGCCGACAGTGAAATCGAGCGCTTCGTATATGATCATGTTGTATGCCGTGCGCATCAGGTTTGATTTCATTTCTTCAGTAATTGCAATCACGCCGTTGCGCACGATTTCTGTAACAACTGGGTCGGTTTTTCGCTTTTCATCTGTCATGACGTCCGCCCTCTTATTGATACGACTAGGTTGCCAAACCGATCGACTTCGAGCCTGTCATCTGGATGAAGGACAGTGGTAGACGCATGTTCTTCGATAAGTGCCGGGCCAGTGATTTTGTTCCCTGCCAATAATTTTGTCCTGTCCCAGGTATCTGTATCGCTAAGTTTCTCACCAAAGCGGACCTGCCTGGTACCACAATGAGCGTCGAGTGAAGGAATGTTGGTGCCGCTTTTGATTGGCTTAAGCGCAGGTTTCTTCAAAATTCCTGTGACTGTCACACGCAGACTAACAATCTCGCTTCGCTCCCCGGGTGCGCTTGTGCCGTAGCGGAGATCATGTACGGCATCAAACCGTGATTTGATTCCTGCCCGGTCTTCCTTGGCAAACAGATCCGAGGAGAGATCGACGCTGACGGAATGTTCTTGTCCCACATAGCGCATGTCGGCGGCCCTGCTAATCACAATTTGTTCGGGCGCTGTGCGTACTTTCTCCGCCTCCTCCATTCCTTCCGCTTCGAGTTCTTCGTAGATGGCTTCAATGTCCTCGAATGCGGCGTCCGCGAGCTTGGTAAAACATGATCTGACAAAGTCATAGCGTAGATCTGAAAACAGCATGCCAAACGCGGAGAAATGGCCCGGTGAACGTGGAATTATCACTTTACTGATTCCCATTTCGCGGGCGATGTTGCACGCGTGCAGTGGGCCTGCACCGCCGTAGGCGACCATGGCAAAATCACCTGCATCCAGTCCGCGTTCGGTGGTCACGGCTTTTACGGCGTGTGACATTGCGGTCACCGCGATTTGGAGCATTCCTTGTGCTGCGGTTACCGTATCCATTCCCAATGGTTTCGCAATCCGGTTATCAATTGCGGTGGTTGCGGAGTCCACGTTGAGTTCAATTTCTCCGCCTAGGAATCGATCTGGTGATAGACGGCCCAATACAACATTTGCATCGGTTACCGTCGGTTGGTCTCCGCCGTGACCGTAGCAGGCAGGTCCGGGCTGAGCGCCGGCGCTCTCCGGGCCGACGCGTAAACCGCCTTCATCAGCGACCCGGGCAATCGATCCGCCACCAGTTCCAACTTCAAAGATATCCATCATTGCGATCTGGATGGGAAGTGCACGTTCGTATCCCCCAATCAACGCACTTCCGGTAGTCAGCGCCTTACCACCATGTATCACGCCCGCCTTCGCGGTTGTCCCACCCATGTCAAAAGCTATGGCGTTCGACATGCCCAGGGCATTGCAAAGGGCCTGGGTTCCTATAACGCCGGCTGCGGGGCCAGATTCAAGCATCCGGACGCAGTGGCGTCGGGCCTGCATGCCATCGTATAGACCTCCCGTGGACTGAACGACCAGAAAGGATCCTTTGAAGCCATCTGTGCGGATGTGATCATCTATCTCGCTAATATAGCCCTTAACTTTTGGTCCGATGTAGGCATTTGCCACAACGGTAGAACAGCGCTCAAACTCTCGGTATTCTTGGCTTAACTCGTGAGAAGAGGAGACAAAGATACCAGGCAGTTCCTCCTCGACAATCTCCCGCACCCGCAATTCATGGGCCGCATTGGCGTAACAGTGAAGAAGCAGTATCGCCACGGATTCAACACCCTCTTCCCGCAGCTTCGCGCAGGTTTCTCGGACTTTTTGTTCGTCGAGGGGTTTGTATACCGTTCCCTCCGAATACAGCCGTTCGTTTACCTCGAAGCGGAGCGCGCGTTCAACCAATGGCTCGTGCTTGCCGAAAAACAGGTTATAGGAATCGGGCCGGTTAACCCGGCCGATTTCGTAAATATCGCGGTATCCTTTCGTGATGAGCAGCGCTGTTCTGGCGCCAGTCCGCTCCAGAATGGTGTTGATTGATATGGTCGAACCATGAAGGAAAAACTCCGCCTCCGGAAAGGTTGTTCCCGCCTTGGCCACGGCATCGGCAATTCCATCTATAAGCTTTTCGGGTGTAGATAGCGTTTTACCGAATAATAGGGATCCGGATGTGGGATCGAATGCGGAAATGTCGGTAAACGTACCGCCAATATCGGCGGCGAGGCGGATGGCGTTTCTTGTTTTTGGTTGTGTCACATTGTTCTCCAGTGGTGCTATTTTTAATGCCTGGTCGTCTCTGGTCAAATGGCGGGCTGTTGACATCCGTAAACGTCACTGTTCGTCTGGGATTAGAGAAGGAGAATATGATGAGTGGGACTTTGTTGGTCACGGGCGGCGGACGTGGAATTGGAGCGGAGACATCCATTGCGGCAGCAAAAGCCGGCTGGGACGTCTGCGTGAATTATAGAACAGACAGTGAGCGTGCGGGGAAAGTTGTGTCCCGTATCAAAGACATTGGGCGCCGGGCGATTGCCGTAAAGGCTGATATTTCGTGTGAAGAAGACGTAATTGAATTATTTGAGAAATGCGATGAAAAGCTAGGACGCCTGAACGCTCTGGTGAATTCCGCTGGCGTCCTTGAGCCAATTACCCGAATTGACGCCATTTCGGGCGCCGAACTCACCCGACACGTGATGGTTAACATTGTCGGAACGATCCTATGCGCCCGCGAGGGCCTTAGGCGCATGTCTAGAACAAAAGCAGGAAAAGGTGGAGTTATTGTAAATCTTTCGTCCCGTGCATCTACCCTGGGTGGCGCTGGTGGACACGTTCATTATGCCGCAAGCAAAGGGGCAATCGACACATTTACTTTTGGACTCGCGCAGGAGGTCGGTTCAGAAGGCGTTCGTGTATGCGCTGTAAGCCCGGGAACCATTAATACGGAAATACAGCCAGAAGGAAGAGTGGAGGCTATTGCTCCGACAATACCCTTTAAGCGTGTTGGGGAACCCCACGAGGTGGCTAGCGCCATTGTCTGGCTACTCTCCGATCAGGCGGCTTATGTATCCGGCACTGTGTTAGGTATTTCGGGCGGACGTTAGTCATTTATCCCCGAAGACCATTTCCCTGTCTTACGCCTCGCCCCGGCTACTTGTGATTATCTTCCGGGATGCTGGCCTGTTATTTATGTGGGGTCAGATCCCCAGCCTCAACTATTGTCAGCTCGTTATGACCGACGTCATCGTTGCGTCGGAACTGCGCGGCTGCCGTGTATTCGGCTGAACTAAAACAGGCTTCCGCATCTTCCATCGACGGAAACTCGATAACGACGAACCTTTCGAAGTAATCTTTACCTTCCAGTGTCTTGTATTTTCCGCCACGGGTGAGAATTTTTCCGTTGTATTTTTGGAGTATTGCCGGGACCTTAGTAGCATATTTCATATATTCGGATTGATCATTGATTTTGGCGCGGGCAAGCCAGTATGCAGTCATTGCTATTCTCCAGACAGATTATCCTCAGGTTCAGCCGGTGTGGCTCTTCGACGATCCTCATAATATTTATGATCTTTCATCGCAAGAAATGCGATAATCGGTGTTGGCATCGTGATGAATTGGATTAAACTAAATAATGCGCTGCGCTATTTAAAAAGGAATTTAGTTGACCCTTTCCCATCTGGAACATTTTCTGATTCAGACCGAGGATCTTGAAGGTACATGCGACTGGTATGTGGAAGTCTTGGGTATGGTGGAGGGGCCGCATCCCGATTTCAAAATGCCGGTAAAGTGGCTTTACCTTGGGGATGAGCCCGTTCTGCATTTGACAGTCGGTGGTGACGATGTGTCAGAAAACAGAAAGAAATATCTTGGACAGCAATCGACCGCGACACAGGGCTCAGGGGTAGTTGATCATGTTGCGTTTAGGGCGACGGCGTTGCAGGACATGATGAAATCCCTTGATGCCAAGGAGGTCCCCTACACTAAACGTCAGGTGGACGATCAGGGGCTATTTCAAATTTTTCTACTGGATCCCAATGGCGTGAAAATTGAACTCAATTTTGCAGCGGCGGAAGCAAAAGGCATTAGGGCGGATGTCATGGCATCAGAACTGACGGACTCGTGATCGTTCGCTTTTGGTCTTAAAACAAAAAGAGGTTAAGCGCCCAGATAAAACTGCTTGATCATCTCATTGTCTTCCAGTTCAACGGCTGATTTGCCTTCAAATTCGATTTGGCCATGGACAATCACGTAGCCTCTGTCAGCAATCTTGATGGCTTGGTTAAAGTTCTGTTCAGCCATTAGAACTGTTAGGTTTTTTAATTCCTTTAATTCTTTTATTTTGGCAATCATCTGGCTGACAAGTATGGGTGCTAAACCCACCGAAGGCTCATCTATCAACAAAATATTCGGATTACTCATTAGGGACCGGGCGACAGCTACCATCTGTTGTTCACCGCCGCTGAGGCTGCCAGCTTGTTGTTTGCGTCTTTCTTTCAGGCGCGGAAAGGTTGTAAAGCAGAATTCGAGGTTTTCATCAATTTTTTGCCGTGCCGCGTCTCGATATGCACCTAACGTGAGGTTTTCTTCAACAGTTAGTAAAGAAAATAGCCGTCGTCCTTCCGGGACCATCGCAATACCGAGCTCAACGATTTCTTCGGTGCGTTTGCCAATCAGGTTGATATTCTGTCCGTCAATCTCATAACTGATAGTACCTTTACTCGGGGTAACAAGACCCATTACGGATTTCAAAAGTGTACTTTTACCATTGCCATTTGTTCCAAGTAGGACGACCGTTTCCCCAGGTTCAACCGATAGACTCACGTCGTGGAGAACCTGCACGGATCCATAACCCGCACAAATATTTTCAATTACCAGTTTACTCACCCAGATAAGCCTTCTCGACAGCCGAATTCTTTATGACATCGTCTGGTGTGCCATTTGCAATTATTTTCCCCGCATCCAAACATACAACTCTTTCGGAGAAGCTCATCACCGCACGCATGATGTGCTCGATCATTATGATCGTTATCTTCGTTCTCTCGTTAAGTTCGAATAGAATTTTAAGAATGTCATCGACTTCAGAACTCGAAAGACCTGCCATTGCCTCGTCAGAAATCAAAAGTTTAGGTTTGAGCGCCATTGCCCGTGCGAGTTCTAGTTTTCGCATTTCTATCTGGGTCAAACCCGAGGTCAGTTGATCTGATTTATCTGTCAGCTCTAGTCCTTCGATGATTTTATCCGCATGTTGTGCAATAGAAAGTGCGCCGATTTCTTCCTTACTTACCGCGTACTCTAGGGGTATCATTAGGTTTTGTTTTACCGTCATACTGGTAAACGGTTTGGGAATTTGGAAACTTCTGGATACTCCTCTCCTTGCTCTCTTGTGCGCGACGAGAGAATTTAAATTTTCTCCGTTGAAATGAACCTCGCCGTCGTAATCTTGTATGGTTCCGGATACACAATTAATGAGGGTTGTTTTGCCGGATCCGTTGGGCCCAATTAGGCCAAGTCGTTCTCCCGGATTTACCTTTAGATTGATCTCCGATAGCGCCGTAAAGCCACCAAATTTTTTTGTAAGGTTTTGCACTTCGAGCATGGAAACTAGTCTCCGCGTTTCCTGAATTTCTTAATTAAACCAAGGAACCCGTCAGGCGCAAAAATTACAAATGCAACCAGAAACAGACCCACGATGAGTAGATTAATGGAAGAAGAAACCGTAACCGTGATTACCTGTTGCAGTGTACCCAGAACGATTGCTCCCAGAACCGGGCCAAGCCAGGTCGCTGTCCCACCAATCAGGGGCATTGCTAGCGCATTTACGGAAATATCAAGGTTAAAAGCGGAGATTGGGTCAACAAACGTCATGTAATAAGGAAAAATCCCACCTGTGAAACCCATAATCGCCGCGCTTACTGTGGTGGCTATCAACTTGAGCTTAAGCGTTGGTACCCCCATGCTTTCCGCGGCTTCTTCATTATCTCTGAGTGCCTCAAGGCCACGACCGAATTTCGATTTTTCGACATATCTACAAACGGCTATCGTTGCGAGCGCTATCACACACATGAGGAAAAACAGAAGCTCCTTGTAATTTCCGAACAAGGCGTCGCTCTTCCCAACTATCAGCACGCCTAATATGCTTGGATTTCTCTTTGGAAGAACATAGGCGCCTGCCGCCCCACCAACATAATCCCAGTTGACGATTAATGTTTCGGCAACGACCAGTAGCGCCAAGGTGGCAATAGCAAAGTAAACACCCCTTAGACGGAGAGTTAAATACCCTGTCGCCAACCCGACAAGACCAGCGAAACAACCGCCAACGATAATTTGGGTAAACAATGTGGCGCCGAATAATTGAAGTGCAACTATTGCAGCATACGCACCTAGTCCGAAAAAAGCAGCGCTGCCGAAGTTAACGTAGCCGGCGTACCCACCAAGTATATTCCACGCAAGTGCCATGACCATTAGCTGGAGAATGGCGAAACCCGCAAAGAAATAGTATTGGTTATTAACGAAGGCTGTCGCTAGGTAGCTAAGGACAACCAGCGCTGAGATGACAATATAAAATCGTTTGGTACTCATCCCCTTGTGTCCCCGGCCCGGCCCAGAATTCCCGTTGGTTTAAACGCCAGGACGAGTATCAGTGCACCGAAAGCGACAGCTGGGGACCATGAGGGTCCGAAGAAAGTTGTAATAAGGCTCTCTGAGAGGCCCAGTAGCATGGCGGCTATTAGAGTGCCACTTTGCGATCCCAGACCTCCGAGCACGACGATTGCGAAGACTTGCCCTATGTAGAGACGGCCGACAGACGGTTCGATGGGAATAACTATGACCAATAGAGCGCCCGCGATGCTGCAGGTCGCGAGGGATATGCCAAACGCAATACGTTTTATTCGAGCGGGATCGATCGCCATTAAGCGGAGGGCCAGTGGGTCCTGCGCTACTGCTTGCATTGCGCGACCGAAAAACGTTCGGGAAGAAAAATACTGTAAGCCCAACGTCATGACCATCGCTATGACAAAAGGCACAAACATCCGGAATGGAAGATCCACAAATCCAAAGCTGGGCTTGTAGTCGATGTAATCAGCTTGGACCATTTGGAAGTCCACGCCGAAAAACATGATGAGTATGACTTCGATAATAAACATTACACCGAAAAAAAACGCGAGGCCCCGTAAGGCTTCCGCCCCCGTCTTCTCAAAGCTGCTGTAGTAGACCCGATAAATTAACGTTCCTAGTAGGAAAAAGACGGGCGCAAAACACAGGCCGACCAGTATGGGATCAAATCCGTATAGCGAATTAAAAATAAAACACCCGAACGCGCCAAGTATTATAAATGCCGGGTGCGCGATGTTCACGATATCTAGTAAACCAAACGAGATCGAGAGACCTATGCTAAGGGCCGCGTAAAACCCGCCCAACAGAACGCCAATTACGAGGGCATTAATAAGTAACTCAAAAGAAAACAAAGAGGTTGTCCCCCACAAAGGGTTTTGGCGGGTGGGCGTTTGCCCACCCGCCAACTATTACTGCACCTGGGATAGCGTTCAGCGTAACGCGTTAAACGGCATTACTTTCCCGGTCGCAAACTTCGCCGGTGCCATGATCTTCCGAATACCAGGTTTGGTAAATTGCTGAAGGTCATTTTTGTTTTTGATGTTTTGCCATTGAACCGTAAGAGTGCGTCCCTTTGCCCATTCGCCATTTTTGCCAAATTTAACCTTGCCAACGACAGTATTGAATTCTGTGGCATGTATGTACTTCGCAATTGCGGCATGATCAATCTTACCAACAGCATTCACCGCATCACCCAATATCTGTACATAGGCGTATGCCCAGGGTGCCAGATAGTACCCAAGCGGATCAACCTTACGTGAGGGTGCTATTTTCTGATAACGGGCAAGGAGGTCCATAACGCCGGGATATGCAGCCATGTTTGGCTCAGGAACGTAGAAATCATAATTGAGGACACCGTTCAACTTTGGACCGAGTCCTTTCATTATGCCTGCGAACTGAAGTCCGACCATTCCTCCGCCGAATGCCCTTACCTTTGTTCCCACCTCACTTACCGCCCGGGTCATCCCGGCCGCTCCTGGCGGATAACATGCCACATAGAACACATCCGGCTTGGTTGCGTTGACTGCCCGGATGATCGGTGTGAAGTCAGGTGTGCCTGGCTTGAAGTTTTTATTATAGGTTATTTTAAGACCAAGTCTCTTGGCGTTCGTAACGGCACCTTCTTTAAGGTTTTTTGCGAATTCTGCATCCGCTGCTACGAAGGCGATGGATTTTGGCGTGGGCTTTAATTGCATCACGGTATCAAACCATGCGCGCGAAAAGTCTACTGCTGGATCCGGACCGGAAGGAAGTATCTGGAAATACTTGTCATATTTCCATTTCTTGTTGTTGTTCATGCCAAAGAGGCCCATGAAGACCAGATCCCGCTGGATTATTACAGGTAAAGCCGGCGCAATCAGGTTGGTACCATAACCTGATACAACAAAATCTACCTTGTCGATGTCTAGCAGTTTTGCATAGATACCCGGCACATTTTTTGGGTTGGTTTGATCATCGTAATATATCAGTTTCACTGGACGACCTAACAGACCACCCTTCTTGTTAACATCCTCTGCCCACATTTCCATAGCGACGAGGGCTTGTTTACCGCCTCCAGCCAGGCCACCAGTTAGGGCCATGCTGAAACCGATTTTAATTGGAGATTTCGCGATGGCGGTGTTAGTGAAAATGGCAAAGCTAGAGAGTGCCAAAGCAGTTATAGCAACGCACAAATGGCGTAATTTGAGAATTTTCATGTCCCTCCCTTTCCTAACGATATAAGAACAGTATAGAGATTTTGTCGTTTGGGGTTCCTTCGCCCAATTAATACAGGGTGCCTCAACCCCATAGACTACAAACAACGCACTCCCTCTATGCTATATCTCTGGCACTAGGGTAAGCAAGGAGGAATATTTGCCGCCAATCCGTAACATTTTACCCATTAACGTTGAGCGATTAGGTTACTTGCCAGATTATATTGCCTAACAAATGACATGAGGCGTTCCGTTCAAACCCCACCGATCCTTGCGAGTTTAATGGACAAATTCAGTTTACTAAAAGGGAAATGAATAATGATTGATCTCTATACCTGGTATACGCCGAACGGCCGTAAAATCTCCCTTATGTTGGAAGAGTGCGGACTGGCCTATAAAACACACGCCATAAATATAGCTAAGGATGAACAGTTCGCGCCGGAATTTCTTCGGATAAGCCCAAACAACAAAATTCCAGCGATTGTTGATAATGACAACGGGAAGTCTCTGATGGAATCTGGTGCTATCTTGCTGTATCTGGCGGAAAAGACAGGGATGTTCTGGCCAACTGAGCCTGAACCAAAGTGGTCAACCATGGAGTGGCTGATGTTCCAGATGGGTGGCGTTGGTCCAATGTTTGGGCAATGCCATCACTACACCAAATATAACTCCGGTAAAGCGCCCTATGCTGAGGACCGGTACCTTGGGGAAACCAAAAGGTTGTACGGTGTGATGAACGAAAAGCTTGGGAAGACCCGCTTTCTCTCCTGTGACGAATATACCATCGCAGACATCGCAGTATGGCCGTGGGTTGCCCGGTTTGACTGGCAGACGGTGGACCTGAACGAATTTCCCAACGTCCGGCGATGGTATCTCGAAATTCTTGAGCGCCCGGCAACCCGAAAAGGTTGGAATGTTCCGGAAAGCGATCAGGAAATACCACTCCCCTAGGGCTGGGCTATCTTATTGAGGATGGGTAGAGTGTTGAAAACAAAACAATTAATTATTTGGGGAGGTGCCTGATTTGTCGGGTGTTTGGGTAGAACGGTTGGTCGAAAGTTTTGCGAAGGTTCTTAATGTAATTTCCGCAATCTGGCTGTCCTCTATTGCAATATTTATTCTGTTCGACGTTGTCGGGCGGGAATTTTTTGGTGCCCCAATCTACGGCACCAATGAAATTGTTTCCAATTCCGTTCTTTCCATTCTTTTTTTGCAATTACCACTCTCCATCCTGACAAGAAGCTCGCTTCGCACGACCATTCTTTATGGAAACGTCGGAATCAGTTCGAAAGCCGCCATTGACGGGATCTCATATTTTCTGGCGGGCCTTTTATTTCTGGCTATTGCGATCGGAAGCTGGCCCAACATGCTTGAGGCGTGGGAAATCAGAGAGGCGGAAGGGTCCGGGATTGTTACGATCCCAGTGTACCCCATTCGAACGCTTGTTGTTTTTGTCAGTATGGTAGGAGTTGTTGTTTCGTCAGTCCTTGTTCTTCGTTCAATATTCCCTTCTGCAGAAATGGCAGAGCCGGCTCAGGACCCCGCTGAAGTAGGGAAGCGGCAATAATGATTTTCGATCAGACCACAGTCCTGCTTTTGATGTTTTTCGTGATGCTGGCAGGGATTCTTATGGGAATCCATATCGGCTTTGCGTTCGGATTTACTGCCTTCGTCGGCAACATAATTTTATTTGGTGGGATCGACGGTGAATGGTCTGAAGGACTTGATATTGCATTGAGTGGTGTTGGGAGTGTGGCGTATGAATATTTAAGATCCGAGGTGTTTGCTACGATTCCCCTCTTTATGCTCCTCGGGGATTTTGTTAACAAATCCGGCGCGGCGAAGGACCTTTACAATCTCATTAATCATGGATTAAAGGCGATACCTGGCCGCCTGGCGGTTGCCACGGTTGCCGGGAATGCCGTTTTTGCCGCTGTCACAGGAGTGAGCATTGCGGCTGCTGCCGCGTTTAGCAGGATTGCTTACCCACAAATGCGCTACCACAATTACAATCGCACATTCGCCCTTGGTTCCGTTGCAGGGAGCGCGTGTCTTGGGATGATTATACCCCCCAGCGTCCTCCTGATTGTCTGGGGGATAATCAGCGAAAAATCGATCGCGCAGTTGTTTATTGCGGGGGCCATTCCGGGACTGATTTTGGCATTTCTGTTCATGGCCTACATTGCCATTTCCGTTAAACTGAAACCCGAACTGGCGCCACCTGTTCGGGCGGGGGGAGACGAAGAACCGCTTTCGAAAGCAGAAATTGCATCAGGCTTCGGTATTGGCGCTCTGATACTTCTGGTCCTTGGGGGTATCTGGGGAGGAGTATTTACTCCGACAGAAGCTGGCGGAGTGGGAGCCGCGGGTGCGGTAATACTGGGCCTGTTGAAAGGGATGCGTCTAAAAGATCTCGGCCGCGCCGTCATAGATTCATGTAAGACCGGTGCTCCGATAATGTTTCTTCTCCTTACGGCAAATATGTATGCAAAGTTTATGGAAGCTGCAGGAATGTCGGAGATGATCCGCGATACATTTGCGGCCTACAACTTCACGGAAATTGGCATCATCCTTGTTATAATCGGTATCTGGCTCGTATTGGGAATGATACTGGATTCCATTTCCATCATACTAATCACTGTTCCAATCTTTGCGCCATTGACAGAGGGATTTTTTGATCCAATAGCATTTGGAATTTTCGGTATACTCGTTATTGAGGCCGGTTTGCTGACGCCTCCATTTGGCCTCCTTGTATACACTGTCAAAGGTTCGGTTGATGACAAGTTGGTCACACTCTCTGAAATTTTCAAAGGCTCCGTCCCCTATTGGCTACTGATGCTCGTCGTTATGCTTTTGATTTGGGCTGTTCCAGAAGTAGCAACATGGCTGCCATCAAAGATGATTTGATTTATTGGGGGGCGTTCGGCTGGACTAACCCCGCCGTTTTGGACATAATCCCAGTCACCAAATCGTATACATCAGCAAAGTTCCATGGGCTTTTGAAGGGGCCTGATCAGGGAGGAGTTAGTAATGAAGATTTTTACGAAAGGTTTAACCGGCGCAGCTTTCATCGCCGCCGTTTTCGGTATGGTTACGGCGGCTGGCGCGGCGTCGATAAAAGGGAATGAGATCACACTGCGTATTGGGTCAGGGCATCCCCCGTTCATCACCTATGTCAAGGGTATGGCAAAGTACTTTGTTCCCGCGGTAACAAAACGCGTCGCCGCAGAAACCAAGTACAAAATCAAATTCCGCCAACATTATGCCGGCACTGTAGTAAATGTGTTCGATACGCTTGAGGGCACGCAGGACGGCCGGCTGGACATCGGTGGCTGGTGCGTCTGCTTTGACGATGATAAAGCCATGGCGATGAACCTTCCTTATTTTGTGCCTTTTTCGCATCCAAATGCTCTTGTTGCCTATGACATAATGAACAAAATTGTTAAGGAATTTCCTTCAATAGCGCAGGACTATGAAAAGAGGTACAAGCAGAAGTTACTTTCGGTTACTGGCTTCAATAACTATGGGCTTCTGACCGCATTCGACTGGAAGCGTTTCGAAGATTTAAAGGGGCGCAAGATTCTGGCCGCGGGACCAAACCTCCCATGGGTTAAAGGTGGCATCCCTGTTCGCACAACGATTCCCAAGGCGGCACAGCAGCTTCAGACCGGCGTTGGCGAAGGCATCGTGCTATTCCCGGATACCGATTATAAGCTGAAACTTCATGAGGCCACCAAAGGCGGCTTTTACACGGTCACTGATTTTGGTGCCGTGATGCAGATTTCCTACACGATGAACCTCAGAGCTCGTAAAAAACTCCCCAAGGAAGTTGTTGCGATCATTGACGAAGAGGCTATCAACCTCGCGAAGTGGACTGCTGAAGTCACACAGCGGGATCATGACTGGGGCCTCAAGATGCTTGCCAAAGCAGGCGTAACAGTTCGTAACATCGACCCGGCAGCCAAGGTTGCCTGGGCGCAGAAACTTGCGACATGGCCGAACCAAAGAGCTCATGATGTGCAAAAGAAAAAGAAAATTAACATGCCAAAGATTATGCGTGCCTTTATCAAGTATAATGAGGATGCGGGCCACAAGTACCCCGTCTCGTATAAAATCTCCGATTAATATTTGGGAATGTGAAAAAAGGGCGGCCTTGGGCCGCCCTTTTTGGTTTAGTCATAAACGGGTTAATTTCTATTAAAATGAATTTCAACGCTACAGAGTCCGGCTGGGTGGCTCGTTCTCACAAAGCAATTTTGCCCTTTCGACTGCTTCAACCTCAGACAGCAAAGGAAGCGGCGGCAGCGTTAGCCGAAAACGCTGGCTCTACCGTAATTGCCGGGGGCATCGATCTTGTCCGTCGGATGCGTTCTGGGCAGGTATGGAAAACCGTCATTGACCTATCGTCGGTTGACAGCATGAAAGGCATCTGCGCGGAAGATGACTTCATAAGAATTGGCGCGTTAACGACACATTGGGAAATTGAAACTAACCCTCTGTTGCAAAAACTATTACCAGCATTTCAGGAAGCGTGGAAGACGATTGGAAATATTCGTGTGCGTATGACGGGTACTATTGGTGGAAACGTAATGGCTGACGACCCGGGATATGATGGGCAAACACTCCTAGGCGTACTGTGTGCCACGCTAGAATTTGTTACTAAGGACGGTAAAAAAAAGAGTGTTTTGGCAAGCAAAACAGGTTGGCAGCCCCCTAGACCGGCCGTTCTTGCGTCAATTTTAATCCCCGTTGGTCAAGGGGTGATGCTCGCCTTCGATCGAAGTTTAAAACCCGCCGTCAGTGCGGCCGTGGCATTGGAGGGTGATACGGTTCGAGTTGGTGTTGGGTGCGCGTTCGATACTCCCGCATTCTGGATGGGCTCACCCAAAGAGCCAATAGACGCGATCATCCACGGGTTTCCGAACGCAAAAAATAACCCGATGGGGCAAGCCGCATACCGGCGACGTATGGCTGGTGTTTTGGTGCGCCGGGCACTCCTGAAATTCCGATCAGAGAACTAATTTATGTCATCTGAACTTGTGTACGTCTCGTGTAAAGTGAACGACAAAGAGCATGGTTACCACGTTGGACCCCAAGAAATGCTGGTTGATTTCCTGAGGGAACGCATTGGCCTGACCGGGACCAAGCTCGCGTGCGACCTGGGCTCCTGTGGTGCTTGTACGGTCCTGGTTAATGGCCTCCCTTTTGCGAGTTGCAATACATTTGTCTGGCAAATACAGGGTGCCAATGTTCAAACCATTGAAGGTCTTTCGTCCAATGATATTCTCCATCCCGTCCAGGAGGCGTTTGTCGAAAACAGCGCCTTTCAATGTGGTTCCTGCACCCCTGGAATGATTTTGCTAGCATTTTCGTTACTCGAAAAGTCACCAAACCCCACCCGTAAAGAGATTAGGAACTGGATGAGCGCAAACATTTGTCGGTGTACAGGTTATGAAATGATTATTGAGTCGATTGAAAAAGCCGCGAACGCGCTATCTAGGGAGAGACGGTGACCCAAAATTCGCTAGTCCTACATACGGTGGGGTCAGATCTACCCCGGACGGACGCTATGTTGAAGACGACGGGCACGGCTACTTACACTGTAGATATATCCTTTCCGCATATGTTACACGCCAAGGTATTGCGCTCACCTCACGCGCACGCAGTTTTACGCTCTATTGACGCAACAAATGCACGCCAAATGCCCGGTGTGCACGCTGTTGTTACGCGTGACGATTTGCACGGTCTCAATCCTACGTATGGCTATTGTATTAAGGATCAGCCAATCGTCGCGATCGACAAAGTACGGTACATAGGTGATCCCGTGGCAGCGGTCGCGGCGGAAACAGAACTCCAAGCAATTGCGGCCCTTGAAACTATATTTGCTGAGTACGAACCTTTAGAAACCGTCACGAATGTTGAACAAGCCCGGAATGACAATGCTCCCGAGTTATTCGAAGAGGAGCCGATGGGGATTGTACCTGCTTATGGGCAAGGAGCGAGTGCCGCCCTCCGTGCTGGTCGAAACAATTGTTATCGTTTTTCGTACAAAAGCGGAGAATCAAGTTTTTTTGAAAACTGCGATCATATCTTCGATGATCGCTTTTTCTTTTCTCGCGATCAGCATTTTCACCTAGAGCCGTTTGTGTCGGTTGCTAAGATCGAGCAAGGCGCGATAGAGATCTGGAGCAGTTGCCAGAATCCCTTTCCACTTCGCAAAGAACTGGCGAGAATATTTCGGCATCCTGAAAACAAGATACGCGTGCACGTACCCTATGTCGGTGCAGGATACGGAGCTAAAAATAATTGTAAAACGGAGCCGATTTCGATCCTGTTAGCTCAACTTTCGGGTAGACCAGTGCGCTTTTGTATGACGATGGAAGAGAGTTTCCTCACCCAAAGCCAGCACGCTGCAATATTGGATGTAAAAACTGGTGTAATGGATGATGGCACGTTTGTTGCCCGGAGCGGCCATATTTGGCTTGATGCTGGGGCTTATTCTGATGCCAGCCCGCTTGTTGCAGAAAAGGCCGGGTACCGCCTGCCGGGGCCATACAAGTGGCGACACGTTGATGTGGATTGTGATTGTATACTGACAAACACGACACCAGCGGGTCCATATCGAGGTTTTGGTGGAACCCAGGCCACTTGGGCTTCAGAATCCCAGATAGACATAATCGCAAGACGCCTCCGAAGAGATCCTTTTGATCTTAGGCTTCAGAACCTTAAGGATTTGAATGAGCCCTATATGCCCGGTGAAAGCGGCATCGATTCTGATCTGAAGGAGGGTCTAAGACTCGTTGCAGATCGCATCGGTTACAAAGCCCGAACTTACGAGAATGGGCGCGGTATGGGGGTGTCAGTCGGGTTCAAGGATGCGGGGGGCGTAAATAAACCGGCCCAGGCGCGAGTTCGAATTACAACGACTGGAGCGGTCTATTTGCAATGCGGAACTGTGGAGCTTGGTCAGGGTGCACATACCGCGCTTTCTCAGATCGTCGCGGAACTCTTAAATACATCGCTGGACCGGGTTAGGTACCCTACGCTCGATACCGATCATACGCCCTTTGATCAAGGTACTAACGCGAGTTCTGCCGTTGTTGTAATGGCTAAGGCAATTGAAGCGGCCTCCCTGCAAGCAAAACAAAAGGTACTACAGTTTGCTGCCGACCAACTCAATTGTGAAACTACAGAATTGGAGCTGGATGATTGGTCTATAAAGAAAGGGAACGAATTACATCCTTTGCCGCCCATGATAATGCGTGTTTACGGTGGGACGGGTTATGAATTTACGGGAGAAGGTTTCTTTAAGCCCGATATTGATCATTCAGCACCACTGGAAACCCAATGCGTGTCCTGGGAATTTGGGTGGGGTGCAGCGGAGGTTGAGGTAGATCAGGAAACCGGCTTGATACAATTGTTACAACTTGTCGTTTCGGGTGATGCCGGTAAAGCGATTAATCCCTTAATTTGCCGTGGACAAGATGAAGGCTCCGCTGTAATGGGGCTGACTGGGGCATTGTTCCCGTGCATGGTCTACGACGGCGGTAAACTCATTAACGGTAATGGTCTGGATTATCGTGTGCCCGTTGCTTCGGACATTCCAGAAGGTTTTGTGTCCATTCTTCAAGAACAGGGTCACGGACCTGGACCCTTCGGAGCGAAAAGCCTGGGCGAAGGGTGCATGCTTCCTGTGGCTTCCGCGATCGCAAATGCAATTGAGGATGCAGTTGGGGTGCGAATTCGAAGATTGCCTTTGACACCGGAAAACGTTCTGTCCGCAATCGATGAAGCGAACCATCGAAGAATACAATAAATAGTCCTTTGGACGTTGGTGGCTTTATGCAATTTCATGTGGGCCCCGAGCCAACCCGGTTATTTAGTGCTGCGTCGGTTTTTAATGTAGTCGTTTGCCACCAAGATTACTCCCAGCACAAGACCAGCACCATTGATGAGAAGCCCGCTTGGAATGGCATCCGCTGGTAGCAAGAGAAGTATTCCTGCTATAAAGAATAGTAATCTTTGTAAGGAGTTAAAGGGCCCGAACATGTAGCCAATTAGGCCGCAAGAGGCGATCCAGACGCCGATAAAAGCGGTGACTGCGGATAGTATAATATCACCCGTACTGCCTTGGCCGAGTAGAGTAGGAGACAGAACAAACACGAATGGTATCACGTAGGCTATCCAGCCCAGTCTTACGGCCGTCATGCCGGTTTCCATGGGCTTGGAGCCAGCAAGAGACGCCGCCGCAAACGCGGCGATCGCCACAGGCGGCGTAATCATTGACATAAGCCCGAAATATAACACGAACATGTGTGCTGCGATCGGGTTCACGCCAAGCTTGATCAGCGATGGCGCAATCATCGTTGCGAGCAAAAGGTATATCGCCGAGGTTGGCATACCCATGCCCAAGAGGATAGAGAACAGAGCTGTGAGAACGAGGAGCAAGAACAAGCTATCTTCGCCTACAGAGGCCAGAATCAGCGTGAGTGCTTGACCAAGGCCTGTTCGGTCAAGGATTGCGATTATAATTCCAGCCATGGCTCCGATTACGATGATATCTGCCGATGCGCGGCCGCCACCCGCAATCGAGTCCCATATTTGTGACGGCGTAATTCTGCTTCCCTTATAGCCAAAAATGATACTGACGATGGCGACACTAATAGCCGCCCAGAATGCGGCTTCTTGGGGAGGGAGATTAAGCGAAAAGAGCGTGTAGATCAGGATGATATAGGGAAGGACAAAGAACCATCCTTCCTTCATAACTCTAAGTATTGGCGGAATTCTGTCCTTGGGTAGAGGCGCAATTCCCTTTTTTGCAGCCTCCAAGTCGGCTTGAACGAATACGGCTAGGTAGTAGAGGGCTGACGGAACCAGGGCGGCTAGAATTATTTCCGTATATTCAAGTTCCAGAAGTTCGGCCATCAGAAAAGCCGCTGCACCCATTATCGGGGGCATAATCTGGCCGCCAGTTGACGCAACAGCCTCAATTGCTCCAGCACTTTTGGCGTCATATCCAGCTTGACGCATTAGAGGAATTGTAATGACCCCGGTGGAAGCAACATTTGACACGGCGGAGCCCGAAATAGACCCAAAAAGACCCGAGGCAACGACGGCGATTTTCGCTGAACCACCGCGTGAACGACCCATAAGTGCTGCGGCGAGATCGGTAAACCAGTTGGAGGCACCCGTATACAGGAGAAGCTGGCCCATCCATATAAATAGGACAACAGTCAGCACTATAATCTTCATAGGAAGACCGAGTATTGCGACATTGCTTACGCCAAGCTCCGCTATTAGCCTAACGTTGCTTTGTTCAAGCCCCTTCAGCATGCCGGGCATCAGGTGTCCAACGAAGGCGTATGCAAGGAATACGCTGAAGACGATGGTCAGGCTCCAACCGGTGGTCCGGCGCAAACCTTCCCAGACCATTGGTATGAGAATAATCCCAATAATGAACATCTTTGGCCGCATTATGTAGGGATTTGCCTCGATATCACCATATATATAAACAAGGTAAAAACATGTGCAGAGGGCAAGACCCGCAAGCGCGATGTCATACCATGGTACGGACATTCTTTCCCGACTACCATCCAGCGGATAGCGAACAAAGATGGTTGCCAATGTGAGACCCAAACATGCGCCCATTGCTTGTTCATCAAACCATTCAAAACCCAATTTTAGCCAGAACTCGATCGCCCAGGTTAAAACAATCAACGTGATTAAAGCACCTAGACCCAACGTAATTACGGCGATCAGCTTCGATTCCTTGCGCTCGGAAAGAAGCTGCGCCCCGCGTTCATTTGTTATGTTGTTTTCGGATGGAGGGATATCTTGAGCCAAGTGTGGCACTCCGGTTTAAGTTTCTAAAGACACCTTTTAGCCTCTTGTGGCGTTGTCCTTAACGAATAGTTTGAAATGGTTCCAAACTTATATGAACAAAAAGGTCCGCACCTTGCAAGATCATCGATAGGAGAACAAATAGAGCGCCCGCCTCCAATCGACCGGACGCGGACGCTCTTTATTTTCAAACTGACCGGTTTAAATGTTGATAAACAGCCAGATTGTTCAGCCTTTATTTCAGGAAGCCAACTTCCTTATAGTATTTGATTGCTGCAGGGTGATAAGGCACGTCGCTGCCAAATTGTTTGGCCAGCCGTTTGTTCGCCTGGAACGAACGCCATAGCGGTCCGCCTTCTTTTAACTGTTTTTCCTGCGTGTGCATGACCTTGGTCACTTTATAGACGATCTCGTCAGACATATTCTTGTGGGTCCACAATAAGTAATCATATGTCACCATGTTGGTTGGCTCGGTAACACCCGTCAGACCTTTTCTGGGATTAACGATGGAAAATTCTGTTTTAGGAAAATGTTTATGCAATTTCTTTAAGGAAGCGTCGCCCGTTGGAAAGCCAAGATGACGAATACCACCAGGAATTTTTGCCTGCATCTGCTTGACAAATCCCGATCCAGCAGCGGCGCACGCGAAATCAAGTTTGCCAGCCATGAACGAACGCCAATGTTGGACGAGCCCTACCTGGGGGACCGGTTTGATATCCGCTTGGGTCAGGTCTCCCGTTGCCAGAAAGCCGTTGAAAATATTCACGAAAAGCGGTGCACCCTTAAAACCAACGCCCATTCGTTTCCCTTTGAGTTGGGAAACATGGGTGATACCCAACTTCTTGGGTACAACAACAGATATTGTAAACTTCATCATCGTGGTGACCATCCGAAGGTTATCGTATTTGCTGCCCTTGGACAGGCCTGTCCCCTTAAGCGCCATGTATAATTGAGAGATGTTTGATATCCCAAAATCGAGTTCTCCCGCATTAACGACCGGGATATATTGTTGCGTGCCGCCCATGGTTTGCCGTCGCATCTGGACGCCGGGGGCGTGTTCAGACACGGCCTTGGAAATAGTTGCTGTTATCTGAGAAACGGCACCCGCTTTGGTGGCACCGATGCCAACCGTCGCGGCTGAGGCTGTGGTTGCAAAAGCGAGGCACCCGGCAGCACCAAACACAAGTTTAAAGTAGTTCATAAAAACCCCCCTGAAAGGTCTGGTTATATTTTTAAAACGAAAATTAATTAACATAACCGATCGTTTGTGTCGATCCATAGGAAATGGGGTATAGATGTCGACGCGAAGTCTCGCCTTTGAAAACCTCTTCTTTTCTCATAGGTCATTGATAATCAAAAATACGCCATGGTAAAGACGTCCAAAAATAAATAGGGAACCGACAATGAAATGTTATGTAACAAATAATTCACCGTACGCCCGAAAGGTCCGTGTCGTCGCTTTCGAGACAGGCCTATATGATGAGGTCGAATGGAAAACAATCACGCGTGAGGCACGTGGTGATATCCAAAACTTCAATCCGCTCGGCAAAGTGCCGGTGGCGATCCTTGATGCAGGCGATATCGTGTGTGACTCTCCGGTTATATGCGCCTATGTGGACAGTTTGACCGGTAGTAGAGATTTAATACCGAAATCTGAACCAGAGCGATGGCATGTTCTTACGCTTGAGGCGTTGGGCGATGGTCTCAGCGACGTAGTGATTGTGGTATCTCAAGAGAATCAAAGGTCTAACGAAAAGCGTTCCCAAGACATTGTCGATCGCCAAACAGGCAAAATAAAGTCAGCGCTTTCGGTCTTGGATAACGCGGCAAGCGATTTTAACGACCCACCTTTAATGGGTGAAATCGCGGTCGCCTGTGCGCTGGGTTACATGGAGTTTCGAGACATTGTTCCAGGGTGGTCCGAAACCTACATTAACCTGGCAAGTTGGTATGCCGATATCATTAAACGCCAATCATTCAGGAGGACGGCACCGGAATGATATGAATGCACCTGACTCAAAACTCCTCTGTCCACGAAACAAAAGATGCTAACCGCGGGCGGATATACAGAAATGTGCCAGAGCAGGAAACTTAGGTGTGGTATACAAAAAAGGTGTGGTATACAAAAAACGTTGAAAAATAATTTTTTTCATAAAAATGGCTTACACCAATTGACCGGGTGTATGCACACCTCTATAGCCACCCACGAAAATTGACCGATAATACCGAACCGTTGGTGTTCTTACAGTAAAAGAAATTGGGGCGTGCCGCGTACTGTCATCGTCACAAAACGATAATGAGGCAAAGGATACATCATGGGTGAATATAAGGTTAAATCAACGGCATCGTCGAAATTGCGCGCGCGGCTGGGGCATCCGGTGATAGATGCCGATGCGCATATCATCGAATGCGGGTTTGTGCTGCCAGATTTTCTGAAAATGGTCGGCGGATCTGATCTGGTCAAGCGTTTCGACAAGGCGCTGGCAACCTCACGGCCAGGCGGTGCCAAGTCCAATTTCTGGCAGGCCCATACGGGCAAATACACCATCGACCGCCTGGCCACCATGTTGCCGGGGTTGTATGAGAGGCGTCTGGATGAGACCGGCGTCGATTTCAGCACGCTTTACAGCACGCTGGGATTTTGGATTCAGGTGATGCCTGATGATGAAGTCCGTGCCGCGGCGTCCCGCGCGCTGAACATGATGAATGCGGAAATCTTCAAGGATGTCAGCCGCCGCATGCGGCCCGCCGCCCTGATCCCCATGCATACGCCGGACGAAGCCATTGGTGAGCTGGAATTTGCCGTCAGGGAACTGGGCATGCAGGCGGCCATGACCTGCAACGAGGTATTGCGACCGCACCCGGAAGTGGTAGCCAACGCGCCCGAGCTCGCCGATTATGCCCGGCACTGGACGCCACTCGCGCTCGATAGCCCCTATGATTACGACCCGTTCTGGGCCAAATGCGTCGAGCTCAAAATCGCGCCGGCCGGCCACAGCATCAACTATGGCGGCCCTCACGGCTCCCCCAGCAATTATGTGTTCAACCGGCTCGGCCTGTTTGCAACGGCGGGCCATGCGGCGGCGCGCGCCTTGTTCCTGTCCGGCGTCACGCGCCGGTTTCCCGAGCTCAATATCGGTTTTCTGGAAGGCGGCGTCTGGTGGGCGGCCGCGCTCTATAACGATCTTTTCGAGTTCTGGGAAAAGCGCAACGTGGACCGACTTCTGGAATATCACGACCCCGCCAACTGGGATGTAGAGCTTTCCGTGGAAATGTTTGATCTCTACGGCACTGAACGCCAGACCGGCGAACGCTTTCTGGAAAACAAGGAACCTTATTTGCGCGACGGCCGCACGGCACCAGGCGAGACGCCGGCTTTCGTCGATGACTGGAAACATCTCGACATTACCTGTAAGGAGGACATCCGCGATTTGTTTGTGGACAATCTGTATTTCGGCTGCGAGGCCGATGATTCCCTGAACTACACCGCCTTCAACACCAAGGCCAACAAGCTGGACGTCAAGCTGAAGGCCATGTTTTCATCGGATATAGGCCATTGGGACGTGGTCGATTTTGGCGAAATTCTCAGCGAGACCTATGAGGCGGTCGAAAAGGGTTTGATGACCGAGGAAGATTTCGAGGATTTTGTGTTCACAAACCCCGCCACCTTCGCAACGCGGCTCAACCCGGATTACTTCAAGGGCACGGTGGTAGAAGATGCGGTCGCCAAGCTGATTTAGCCGGTTATTCCGATTGGGGGAAATGCCGACTGTCTTCCAGGAAAAATAGGTAAACTTGAGCCCTCCAACACGCGTTGGAGAAAATCTGTGGCGATCAAGAAAATTTTGGCGCCTGTCGGAGATATAGCCTACGACGAAAGTGCTATCGGGACGGCACTTTGTTTTGGTAGCCACGCTGATTGCGTTTTTATACGTGTCGACAGGGTAGAGGTTCTACCCGCAAAGGCAATAGATTCCACGGTGGCGAGTACCAACTTAAAGTATTTCATGAAATCCCCTGAATGGTCTGATGATAGTTATAAGATGGAAATTTGACTAACAAGCAATTGTTTGTGTCGGTCCATAGAGAATAGGGCTTGGATCCTTGTGCCGGTTCCTGACTAACACCTCCATCGAATTCCACTTCGTTCTCATGAGTGTCTCCCTTGCGGGTTCTTTAAATGCTCGCGTATTACCGTAATCTCGCGTATTACCGTAATTAGGGTAAACTATAATTTCTGCTGGACTCATGAGAAGAAAGCGGCGGCGATCAAAAACATATTGGTTCCTGTAGGAGATATTACTTGTGACGAAGGTGCGATTGGGACCGCGCTACTAATCGCACATGTTTTTGGTGGACACGCGGAATGTATATTTGTGGGCGGCGATGTAACGGAAATAATACCTTCCGGTGCAATGGGGTTGTTTGAATCCATACAGGTTCAGATGAGGAATGAATACGATCGGGATCGTTTGCAAAGGCAAAAACAAGCACGCCAGCGGTTTGATGAGATGCTTGTGGAGCGCCAAATCGAATATCGGGAAAATGCCCTGCCCGCGGAATCTCCATCGGGATCATGGGAAAACGTAATAGGTAGTGCGTCCGAGGTTGTTGCGACACGTGGTGGCGCATATGACATGGTCGTCGTTGCCCGCCCTGTCTCGGACCGGGCCACAGTTGGCGAGCTTGCCGCGGAAGCAGCCCTGTTTAGGACAGGAAGACCTGTTCTGTTTGCCCCACCTGACGGACCCTTAACCATTGGTGAGGCCGTCGTAATTGGTTGGAATTGCAGCGCAAGTTCTGCAAGGTCCGTTGCGGCGGCGTTACCGATACTTGAACTCGCGCGCTCGGTGACGATTGTAAATGTCACGACGGGTGCAAAACCTGGTCCTTCGTCCAAGGATATCGCAAAATATCTTTCCTGGCATGAAGTTCAGGCTGAAGTAGTAGAACTAGCCCCCGACCATCGCCTGGTAGGAGAGGTGCTTCTCGAGGAAGCGGAGCGTGTTAGCGCCGATCTCCTTGTGATGGGCGCCTATTCCCATAGCCGGTTGCGGGAGCTTATACTCGGCGGCGTGACACGTCATGTGCTTCAGAATGCGGATCTACCGGTCCTGATGGCACAATAACCAAGTGGAGAATCAAAATGGATAGCGGGATCGAACCATCACGTGAGCTTGGGGAACTTGTAAAAAAATCGGATACCCGCGAAACGCTGGCGCGGGCCAAACGGGCCGTGGAAGAACGGGGCCTGGACGACTGGCTTATCGTGGATGTTGATGCTCACCATTTTGAAACCCAGTCGTGGGCTGAGGTAATTGCAGAAATTCCCAGTGACGTCGTTCGCCAGATTGCCCAAAGCTTCGTTCGAAACGGGCAGCTTTACCCTGGTATAATGACGGGTGGAGGTTATCCTAATAACCAAAGCATCGCTGGCCGGGTCACGCACGATCAGGGTCTTGAAGAGGTGGTGAATGTCGAGGATGGAACACCCCGCGATGTTGTTCTAATTCGCCGTGCAATGGAGTGCATGGCGATTGATTATCAGATCACATTTCCGACCCCTATGCTGTCTCTCGGACTGCATCCCGAAGTGGAAGTAGAGGTGGGACTTGCAGAGGGGTATAACAAATGGTTAACCGAGAATGTGCTCTCCACCAACGACGGCATACACTCAATGCTTTATCTGCCGTTCTCGGAACCATCCGCGTGTGAACGGATTGTTGAGGCTTATGCTGATCACCCCAAAGTAGCGGGATTTATGGTAACGTCGGTTCGATATAAACCGGTACACCACAATCAGTATATGCGTTTGTACAGAATGCTTGAGGAAACGGGAAAGCCGCTCGGTTTTCACGCTGGACCGCACTGGCCGACCGATGGATACGTTGGCCAGCTAAACCGGTTTATATCAATGCACGCGATTTCGTTTGTCCTTTGCAACATGGTTCACATGGCGAACTGGGTGATCAATGGTCTACCGGAACGTTTCCCCAACCTGCCGGTAGTTTGGATTGAGTCCGGCCTGTCATGGTTGCCTTTTATGCAACAGAGGTTGGATAGCGAATATCTGATGAGGTCATCCGAAGCCCCTAACCTCAAACGTTTGCCGAGCGAATACATTGGGGAGATGTATTTCACATGTCAGCCGATGGAACGGACTAACATGAAACTTCTAGAAGCAACCTTTGACTCAATTAATGCGCCAACCCAGCTTCTGTATGCGTCCGACTGGCCGCACTGGGATTTTGACCTGCCCACGGTGATTGCTGACCTCCCGTTTCTGGACGACCAGGCAAAACGAAACATTCTGGGGTTGAATGCGGCTAAACTGTTTGATCTGGATCAAAAGAGCGCTTGAAGCCTAGAGCGCAGCACATGCTTTGATCAACCGTTTGTGCAATGGAAACCTCGGTTCGTTTCATGTTCGGTGGCATGGAACTTGGGTTTTCGGTGGGAAGTTTTCATCGATTTGGAGACCGTGTTTCCTGCGGCGTATACCATAATTCAACTCAAACATTCTTGGTTGTTGTCTTAGCCGCGGGCAAGCGTTAATTGTTTATTCGGCCGCGTTAGGCAAAGTTTCCTTAAAAAGTGTTTCCATAGTTTTGTTCAGGGCGTCGCCCTCCGGGTCAGCCAATGCGGCGGCACGGGCCTGTTTGACTGCGTTTGCACCCCAGTCAGGTTCTTTCGACGCAGTTGAACAGGGGATGGCAATGTCTTCCATGATGCGCTTGAAGTTCTCGATGCCCCGTTTGTGGGTATCTGAATAACCTTTGCGGAGGTTGGCAAGCTCCGCAATTTCAACAGCAAGCTGGTAGTGTCGGCTGGCTGCTTGTTTTATGGTTTCCAGCCATGCGTTAATGGCATTTTGTTCTTCTGCGTAGCGGAATGTTTTGGGGCGGTAAAATCGCAATTTAGAGAGAGCCCAGAGGCGGAAGAATCCGTTTATTGTGTTACTGCGAACCCGCATCGCGAAGTTGAAGTCTTTTGCCCAATTGTTTCCTCGTGCCCAGTTCATGATCGGTCTTCCAAGCCAGGGCGGCATTACCGAGGTTACCTCATCGAAGCCCGGTTTTAGAAATTCTGTCACACGGACAGGCTCGTCCGGCCTGGCTATGACCTCAGCCCGCACGCGTTGCATGCGAGAGCGTCGCGACTTCAGATCTGCTACTCGGATAATGTCTTCGTAAGACATCGTCAGTGCTAGGTAACGTCCGGTTTCGAGTGTTAAAAGCCAGTTGTTTCTTTCGCCTCCACGCTCTCGGTCCAATTCAAGGATTGGATCCAGGCGGTCGAGATATAGTTTCGCATAGGTAGGGCCCTGGTAGTCTACAAGACGTTTGACGCCTTCTGTCACAGTTGCTTGTGTTTCAGCTGGATATGTAGCGGCAATTCGTGAAATCAGTGTATTGGCACTGGGTTTGGCTGCCCGGGTTTTCTTTTCCGGTGGTGTCGCAGGTAGCTCAAATTCGCCTCTCATGTAGGACAGGCCGATTTCAAACCCCTTGAGGTTTGATTCGACCGCAACTCCGGATTCACGAATTGATTCCGAAAAGTTTTCCACTGGGATAGGCAATTCTCCTGAGCCCGCAATGACGCCCAGCACGATGGCGTTAAGAACAGTTCCTTCCTTTTCCGCAAGCGTCGCCATGTCGAACAGGACTGCCCGTTTTGAGAGTTTTTGTGCGGCGTTGTCGAGCCTGTCCGCACGAAACAGCCCGTCGCCCATGGCCGATTTCTCCACCACGGAGTAAACCCTGTGGGTTGATGCGATTAACGTTGTTCGGTCCGGGGTGACCATGCCGTTCTCCAGCATCCGGCCCGCCTCCATAAGCTCGGAGGTTACGACGATGTCCATATTCCCAGGTGCCGGATACAGGCCCATGACCAGCTCCTGGCCGCCCAGTTGCTCGTGGGGAGCAGGGTATATCTCAACATAATAGCTTGTGGCTCCTGTGCGCTGCGCCACCCCGGGGATTGACGTGGACTGGGTCGGAAAACTGCACATCTCTGCCGCGCGCACGACCCAGGTAGTCAGTACGCCACCGCCCTCTCCACCGAGTGCACCGATGACCATCGAGATTGGACGTTCCTGGAGGCGGTTCATTCGGCTGCAATCCTGTTGTCTTCAGGCATGATTTCGGAACCGGATTTATCCGTAAGCGCTTCTGTTCCGCCCTGTAACATCCCGATAACCGCAGTGCGAAAGCGATGCAAAACACGGTCCAGAAGCCCGGGGTTTTGAATAATTTCTGCCTGATAAAACGAAGGACAGAGTACGGCTGCGTCAGATACCTCACCGCACAACCCACAACCAACACAGGAATTCAGGACACTTGCCACCGGATCCTTCCTTAACGGGTCCGGGTTCGGTTTGACGGAAAGGGAAGGACAACCAGACAGGCGTATGCAGGAATGATCGCCTGTACAGGTATCCTCGTCAACGCCAAACCGGGTCCGGATCACGCGTTTTCCCGATTTGAGCATTTTGGAAACAACTTGCTTTTCTCGGCGCTGTTTGGCGATCTGGCATTCCGCTTCGGCGATGATGACCTTTAGGCCTTTCTCACCCGATGTCAGTGCCTCTTTGATCAGGTTGCGCATCTTGCCCACCTGATACGTGTACTGTTTTTTTATCCATTTCACTCCGACACCCTTGAGCGCACTCTCGATCGGTACAACGGTGTCTGGTGGGCGAAGGCCACCGGCGGTAGTCGACGGCAGGTGCTGCTGCCCCGTTGCTGACGAATAACCATTTGCCATAACAATCAAAAGGTTGTCGTGTTTATTGTAGACGGCCCCCGCGATCCCGGTGGCCAGGCCGTTATGCCAGAATCCACCATCCCCCATAATGGATATGGTATGACCCTTCATTGTGTCTTTGACTCCGGCGGAACTTGCCAGACCAAGCCCATAGCCCGTTACAGTGTTACCCATATTAAACGGTGGAAGCGTCGAAAATGTGTGGCAACCGATATCTGCAGAGATGTGCATCTTGCCAATTTCCGGATCTCGTTGAACCAGCTTCAGAGCAGAAAAGACCGGACGTTCGGGGCAACCGGTACAGAAGCCCGGTGGACGTTTCGGTATAGGCGATCCAAGGAGTTCCGCCGCAAGGGCCTTGTTGTCAGCAACGGCCTTGGTCGCAGAGGTAACTGGAATGAGGTCTATATCCTTCGGTGCGGTCCCCTCCACGAACTTGGCAAGACCATTCATCATAACTTCGGACTGATATTCCCCCGCTTTTGGAAAGACATCTTTTCCAACAACGGTGGTATTCAGATCCACCTTGCGTAGGGTCGCATTCAGTGCCTGTTCAAGGTAGTCCGGGAAACCTTCTTCTACGATACAGACCGCTCTTTTGCCTGCACAGAATTGGCTTACTTCTTCTGGCACCATGGGATAGGTAACATTCATGCAATAGATGGGTATTCGGGAGTTGCCGAACGGGTCGGCAAGACTGAGCTGTTGTAAACCCCGAATAACCGAGTTGTAGAGGCCACCTTGGCAGATGATCCCGATGTCATCGCAGTCGCCCGGAAAAAACTCGTTGAGATGGTTGTCCCGAATGAATTCGATGGCCGCCGGGAACCGTTTTTCCACCTTCATTCTCTCCTGAAGATACGTAGAGGGTGGCAACGCTATCCGGTCGAGATTGTAATCCGGCTCCGGTATCGGATCATTCATCGAATACTTCGGTTTTTTGTTGTTTTTTGTCTTGAAGCGACCAGTCACATGACAGGCCCTAATTCTGAACTCCATCATCACGGGAGTGTTACTTGCCTCGGACAGTTCAAAAGATTTTTCAACCAGTTCTACAATCCGGGGGTGATTGACACGGGGATCCACCAGCCAGACCGAACATTTCATGGCAAAGGCATGGCTTCGTTCCTGTATGATGGAAGAGCCTTCGCCATAATCTTCACCCAACACAATCAGCGCGCCGCCCATTACTCCGGACGAAGCTACGTTTGACAGTGCGTCCGATGCGACATTTGTGCCGACGGTTGATTTCCATGTTACGGCACCTCTAATTGGGTAGTTGACCGATGCAGCAAGCATGGCGCACGCCGCAGCCTCATTTGCACAAACTTCCGTGTGTACGCCGAGTTCCGCCATAAGACCTTTGGAATCCGAAGTCAGGACGTCCATCAGATGTGATATCGGCGCGCCCTGATATCCGCCGACGTAGGACACGCCCGCCTGAAGCAGGGCTTTGGTGATGGCAAGGATGCCTTCACCTTCAAAATGTTCTCCATCGCCACGGCGCAGTAATTCAACTTCCTTTGTGAAGGTCCGTTCCATAGCTTTTCTCCTGCTGTCCAGGGGCCATATTGCGTTTCGCCAAAACCGGTTTAATCGCGGGTTCTTCTGCGGCCGGCATGATTATAGGCCTTTAGACAACCCCCGGCAAAGGATACCCCAAATTGGTGAAATTTGTTCCAGAAACATCGCTAGTGCCGTTGTCTCTTTCCAATCTTCCGACTATGACCCGATTATGTATAAAAGTTACCCATATCCAGGTGCCGGTTCTCTCGTGGGTAAACCCATACTGCGGCTGGAAGATGATGAGCTTTTGCGCGGTGCGGCCAGGTTTTTCGATGATACGCATCTGTCCCGCGAAACTCATGTCGCCTTTGTGCGGTCTGAAAAGCCGCACGGAGATATTTTGTCTGTCGATCCCAGTGCGGCGTTGCGGGTGCCCGGGGTAATCACCGTTCTGACCGGCCTGGAGCTCGAGAAAGACGGAATTGGCGGGATCCCTTGGGAAATCCAGCCAGTTTATGCGACGGCCAATGATGAAAAACAGCCAGAGCAGGGCGATCCATCCATAGCCCGGTCACAGCCAGCTATGCCGGCCGATAGGGTCGTCTACGTTGGTCAGATTGTAGCTATGGTAATTGCCGAAACGGTCAACGCGGCATTTGATGGTGCGGAGCAAGTCGCGGTTGTTTATCGAGAGTTGCCCGCAGTTACCGACGTGAGGGAGGCGATAAAGATTGACGCGCCGGTTGTTGATCCCCGGTTTCCCGACAATGTCTGTTTCCGATTAACCATAGGAGACGAGGAAAAAACCAAGGCAGAATTTAAAAAGGCGGCTCACGTAACCCGTATACAACACGTTCAGAACCGGGGTGTTGGCGCGCCGCTTGAACCACGTGGATATTGCGGCACGTGGAATGCCACAGCGGAAGAATACACGCTCTACGCGACTGCCGGTAAACCACATTCGGTTCGCAATACCCTCGCAAAGCACTGTTTCTTTTGTGAGCCCGGCAGTATACGCGTGATTGTTCCACGGCTCGGCGGTGGTTTTGGTTCCAAAAACATTGTTTATCCAGAGCAAGTACTGGTGTTGTGGGCAGCGCGTCGGGTAGGGCGACCGGTACGATGGATTTCTGGGCGGGCAGAATCATTTCTTTCGGATGTCCATTCCCGCGACCTGGTATCAGAAGCGGAATTTGCGTTTGATGCGGGTTACCAACTGCTTGCGATGCGGGTTAAAAATTTGGGAAACTTGGGTGCCTATCTTGCGCCAAGAGCGGTTAATCCGGTTCGGAACTCAATCAAGATTGCGCCGTCTACCTACGATGTGCCCGTAGGGTATTTCGAAGCGTGGGGTGTGTTGACGAATACAGTTCCGTCCTGCCCCATCCGCGGCGCCGGGGAACCTGAAGGCCAGTATACACCAGAACGACTGATGGATGCCGCCGCTCTGGAAACAGGCCGGGATAGAATAGATCTCCGTCGTCGCAACCTTATCTCTTCCGCGCAGCTTCCATACCACACTGTTACATCATTGAAATATGATTGTGGCGACTTTCATGCCAACCTGACGCGTGCACTGGAGCTTTCAGACAGAACAGGATACGCCGAGAGGCAGGCAATTTCGGAAGCGAGTGGCCTTTTGCGAGGGTTTGGGATCTGCAATACGATCGAGGCGTTGGGGTTTGGGCTCGATGAGGAAGCCGATATCCGCTGTTTCCCTGACGGCACCGCTGAATTGCGGATTGGTTCGATGTCGAATGGACAGGGACATGAAACCGTCTATGCGCAGATCCTCGCTGGGAAACTGGGTCTCCCTGTAGAAAAGATCAAGGTAATACAGGGGGATACGAACGAGATTCGTTATGGTACCGGTACGGGCGCCTGCCGTTCAATCATTGTCGGTGGCTCCGCGGTAGCCGAAACCACGGACAGAATTATCGAAACTGGCCAAACCCTGGCGGCAGGTTTCCTTGAAGTCGCCGCTGAAGACATCGAATTCTCCGATGGTTGCTATGTTGTTGTCGGAACCGACCGGCGGGCAACATTTGGAAAAATTGCCGAAATGGCTGGCGGGCTTGCAGCATGCGAGCGTTTTATGCCCGCAGATCATACCTATCCCAATGGTACCCATAGTTGTGAGGTGGAGGTGGACACTGACACTGGCGCAATTCGGGTGGAGCGATACGTAATGGTGCATGATTGTGGTACGCCGGTAAATCCTTTGTTGGTAGAGGCACAGCTGCATGGTGGTGTAGTACACGGTTTGGGTCAGGCTTTTTCCGAACATATCGTCTACGATACGGCAACTGGGCAGATGCTTTCTGGTTCGTTTTTGGACTATGGTCTGCCGAGGGCTGAAGACAGTCCCACTGCAGGGTTTATCTGTGAATTAAATCCGGTTCCAACAAAAACAAACCCGCTTGGAGCCAAAGCAGTTGGAGAAGCGGGTGTCGCGATTTCGCCGATCGTTGCCGTAAATGCTGTCATAGATGCGTTGAAACCGCTGGGGGTTTCGGATATTGCGATGCCCATGACACCGGTCCGGGTCCACGCTGCCATAACAAAGGCGTCTGCGTGAATACAAATTCGTCAAAACACAATAAATGTTTTGCGTTTAACCGTTTTCAGTTTCACGAGAGATCGTGCTAGTCCAGCCACCAGAATTTGACCTGATTTCAAGCGGAATTTTTATGCTGAGGTCAATGCGCGCCGGATCACTCTTTCGAAGGTTAATGTCTGTCCCTACGATTACGAATGGACTGACATTAACCCTGTTTCGGATCCGGTAAAAAAAACTAAAATAACCTCTAATTCATTGTAAAAAAACAATAATTAGGTGGTGCTTTGCGTCCCGTTAAATTTTTCCGTTATTTGACATGGGAATTAACAATCGGCAGAATGGTCGCGAAGAATAAAAAACCATTCATAAATCAAGGAGGTGTTTAACATGCAGGTACGTAAAAGGTTTTTAATGGCCGGAGTTGGCCTCCTGGCCGCAGGGGCTTTTGTCTCTTCGGCGAGCGCGGTGACCAACATCAAGGCAGTGTCAGGTCTGAAACGCTCTAATACCATCACGCAGAATTTTTTGAAAAACATGGTGGAACCCCTTAATGCCGTTGGAAAAGGCGTTGTGGCAATGAAATATCTTGGTGGGCACAGCGTCGTGCCCCCGCGAAAAGCGGCCAAAGCGCTTCAGCGCGGGCAGTTCGACTGGCTGCATTCGCCCATTTCGTATTATATTGGTGCGGTGCCTGAAGGTTATGCTTTTCTGGCCTCAAACGTTCCTGTGCAGGTATTCCGCGCCAATGGCGGATGGGAGATTTTGCAGGAAGTCTTCAAGAAGAAGGTTGGCGCGCGGTTGATTGGTTTTGGGCCGAACAAAACCAAATACAACATGTATCTGATGATGATGCCCAAGTTCGACAAGGACGGTGTCCCAGATCTGAACGGTGTTAAAATGAGGGCCACCGGCACGTATCGCCCACTTTTCAATGCCCTTGGAGCGTCAACGATCAATATGAAATCAAGCGAAATCTATACTGGTATACAGCGTGGTGTTGTTTCCGGATTTGGATGGCCTGACGTTGCTATCGTCCCGCTCGGTTTGCACAAGATTGTCAAGTACAGAGTAACCCCTGCGTTTTACGTAACCAACTCCGTCGAAACCATGAACCTCAATTTCTATAACAAGCTTTCAAAGGAAGCGAAGGGGATCATTGACAACGTAGCGATTGGATATGAAGCGACAGGGCCGATCTACATGGAAGCTCAGAGATCCAAGGAAGAAAAAATCCTTCATGCCGAAGGTGTGAAAGATATTGCGCTGAAAGGCGGTGCAGCAAAGAAATATCTGGCGATTGCCCATGGTGCCATCTGGGAACAGTTGGCTAAGCGTTCTCCGGAATTTGGCGCAAAGCTGAAGGCCAAGATGTACAGAGAATAGGCGAATTTTCTCCGCTTCACTGTAGATTATGGACTTTGTAGACCGTATCTTAGACAGGTTATCGATGGCGCTGGCGGTGTTTGCCTGCGCCATCGTTGCCTGCATGTTTGTTAACATCGTTATAGATGTGACAATGCGGACGATGAACTTCACGCCGCCAGCATTTACACTTTCGGTTGTGGAGTATGCTCTTCTTTACTTTGCGATGTGCTGTGCGCCCTACCTGGTCCGACACAGAGGCCACGTGACAATAGAAGCTCTGGTTTCAGTCCTCCCCAAAACACTGCAATGGTGGCTAGCCAAGCTGGTTTACATTGGGTGCATGAGTGTGTGCCTGCTTTTCTTCTATTATGCCACCGAACTGTTTTTTGAGGCTTGGGCCAGCCAGGAGCCCGATATCCGAGGCATCGACATGCCTTATTGGAGTTTGTTCCTACCAATGCCTATTTGTTTTCTGCTTGTGGCGTTGGAATTTGGTCTTTTTTTAATTGGGCCGAAGTCTTTCTACAGTTACGACCTGGGCGAAGTAAAAGATAGCGTTTAGATAGAAGGTTTTATTTGGCTATGGAATGGTATTTGGCTGGAATGCTTTTGATTGGCGTTCTGGTCTTCCTGATGGCAACGGGTTTTCCCGTCGCAATTGCCTTTATGATTACGAATGTCCTGGGCATTTTTGTGTTCTCGAATGGCTGGTCCAATCTGATTCAAATTGTTGATAATTCAACATATTTAATCACGACCTTCACACTCGCCCCCATACCCATGTTCATTCTTATGGGCTCCCTGTTTTTTTATACCGGGTTGGCGTCCCGCGTGTTCGATGCGCTAGATAAGCTTCTGGGCAAGATTCCCGGGCGCCTTTGCTACCTCACCGTAATTGGTGGTTCGTTATTCTCGACGCTCACTGGGTCTACAATGGCCAATACCGCGATGCTTGGCTCCCTTCTTGTGCCCGAAATGCGGCGCCGGGGTTACAACGGGCGAATGTCTATGGGCCCAATACTGGGGACCGGTGGCCTTGCAATGATTATACCGCCCTCGTCCTTGGGTGTTCTTCTTGCGAGCATCGCCAACGTTGATGTCGGGATGCTTCTGATCGCGGGTCTGTTACCCGGGCTAGTGCTGGCCACATTGTACGCGGGCATGATCACCCTACAGCTCAAAATAAATCCGGAAGGTGCACCGACCTACGAAGTGGATCCTATCTCGTTACGGCAAAAGGTTTTTGAAGTGTGTGTCAACATACTGCCGATGGGTCTGGTTGTTTTTATGGTGGTCGGTTTTATCGTCCTAGGATGGGCCACTCCTTCAGAATCGGCCTCGTTCGGCGTATTGGGCGTTGTATTTCTGGCTGTACTTTTCCGCGTGTTTACCTGGGAGGCCTTTAAAACATCTTTAATGGGCACCGTCAGGACCGCGGGAATGGTGTTCTTTATTTTAATGAATTCTACTGTGTTCAGTCAGCTTCTGGCTCTGTCAGGGGCGAGCGAGGGCATGCTTGCCTTTGCTACAGGATTTGCGGTTGGCCCCTACGTCATTCTGACAATTATGTTCCTCGTATTGTTGATGCTTGGCATGTTTATGGATCCGGTATCCATGATGCTGATAACGGTTCCGATTTTCTATCCACTGGCGCAGAGTTTGGGGTTCGACTTAATCTGGTTTTCCCTGATTGTGCTAATCGCGCTGGAAATGAGCCAGACCACTCCACCTTTCGGGCTTCTTCTCTTCATAATGCTGGGCATGGCACCGAGGGGGACGACGCTTCTCCAGGTAGCCGGTGCGGCTGCACCATTTCTATTGTGCGATCTGATCCTCGTTCTCCTGATGGTGGCGATACCGGAACTCCCGCTATGGTTGCCGAGCCTAATGGAAAAATGATGAGGGCAATGCCCACCCACTGCCAGCGGTAACAGTGTTGTCAGGAATAAGTGACCCTGTGCCTTCATTGACTGGATTTGCCCGGCAGGGGCTTTACGGAAGGGTAAGCACTTGGTTATGAAACCTCGCGATCGTATCGCATATTCGGCAATTTCTGACCGTACGCCGCTTGAACTCCCTGATGGAAAGCGAGTGGCAGTCTGGGTCATTGTCAACATTGAGAACTGGGACATCGACAAACCCATGGCCCGCACTGTCCTTCCACCGCCAGGTGGACAGGTGCATATACCCGACATTCCCAACTGGTCGTGGCAGGAGTATGGAATGCGGGTTGGCTTCTGGCGATTCCACGAGGCGCTCACGTCGCGAAATATCCCGACCACGTTATCGCTAAATGGTTCCGTGTGTATGCAATATCCGAGGCTTGCGCAGGCGGCTCATGATGCGGGCTGGGAATTTCTCGGCCACGCGTATCATCAACGACCCACCCATCTTATTGATGATCAGCCGGCTGATATCAGGCAGACGATAAAGGCCATATATAATTTCACCGGAAAACCGCCCCGCGGGTGGATGGGACCCGGGCTCACGGAAACATTTGAAACGCCGGATTACCTGCGGGAAGAAGGGATCGAGTATGTTGCCGACTTTCCCATGGATGATCAGCCTTTCGAAGTAAAGACAAAGCACGGCCCGCTCGTCTCCATTCCTTACACCGTCGAACTCAATGACATACCCATGATGATCGTTCAACATCACAAGGCGGCAGAATTCTATGACCGGTGTATGGATAATTTTGAAAGGCTCTATCAGGAGGGTGAACAGAATGCACGGGTGATGGCAATCGCTGTCCATCCATATATTTCCGGCACGCCATTCAGAATTAAGTACTTTGAAAGGGTGCTGGATGAAATTTCAAAGCATGACGGGGCAGTTATGTGGACGGGTGGGAAAATTCTGGATTGGTATCGGTCGGTGACATGAAAAGGGCAGGAGGCTGTTGGCCGGGCCAAAACGGAATTAGAATGTCTCGTCCGGGCACAGGCAGCATATGGATGTCATGAAGGGAACGCGCGTGAATGTAAAGCTCGGAGACTCGCCGCGCCGTAAGGAAGATTTCCGTCTTCTGACCGGTCGGGGACAATTCGCCGATGACAATAATGTCGACGGTCAATTGTATGCCCACATGGTTGCGTCCGTTCATGCTCACGCCGGAATTCGCGGGATAGACACGGCGGCTGCAAAAGCAGCAAACGGAGTGGTTGAAGTCCTGACAGGCACAGATTGGTTGGCTGATGGTTACGGGTCCCTGCCCCACGATCTAGGGTTTTCGAGCCCACCCGATATCGCGTTAAAGAACCGGGATGGCAGCGATCGTTTCGTTGCACCGCACTTTGCACTGCCTGTTGACCGGGCGCGGTATGTTGGTGAGCCGGTCGCCATGGTGATCGCGGAAAGTCTGCATGAGGCGAAGGATGCCGCAGAGCTTGTGGTAGTTGATTACGAAATCCTGTCGCCAATAATCGATACAGATCGGGCAGCAAACCTGGATGCGCCAGTGGTTTGGCCGGATTTGGGGTCTAACGTGGCAATCGACGCCGATGTAAACGACCGTGATGAAACCGGCCGTATTCTTCAAGATGCTGTGACAGTGGTCAATCTTAAAACGCAGCTGACCCGGGTTTCAGGCGTTGCAATGGAACCCCGGTCGGCTTTGGGAGAGTTTGGAACGGATGGCCGCTACGTCCTCCAGACAACGTCTGGCAGCATTTACCGCTATAAACGGGAATTGTCGAAGCTTTTCGGTGAACCTGAGGAAAATGTGCGGGTGATCATTCGTGATGTGGGTGGATCCTATGGCCCGCGAAATGCATTGTATGTTGAACATCCATTGGTGCTGTGGGCAGCGAAGCGCCTTCGGCGGCCAGTAAAATGGACTTCTGATCGTACAGAAAGCATGCTGACTGACTATCAGGCCCGCGACCTGGTGGTGGACGCTTCCCTGGGGTTCGATAGTGAAGGGCGGATCGTGGCCTTGCGAACCCACAATACGTCGAATATTGGGGCACATTCGGCTTCGTGGATTCCGCTCGTGAAGGGGATAGAAATAACGACCGGCCTTTACAGCATCCCATCGGCCACTGCTCGGGCAGTTGCAATTCAATCCAATACACCGTCAACATATCCCTATCGCAGCGCCGGCCGACCAGAAGTCATGTACGTGATGGAGCGTCTGATGGATATGGCTGCTGACAAAACAGGCCTTGACCGGGTTGAGATCCGGCGTAGAAATTTGATATCGCCTGACGCCATACCCCACGACAACCAATTTGGCCTGACCTACGATTCTGGAGATTATCTGCAAGCCCTTGAAGAGGCGGTGTCTCTGTCAGACTGGCACGGTTTTGAAGCCCGTAGAGCAGATGCTGGGAAACGGGGAAAACTGGCCGGTATAGGAATAGCAAACTATGCTGATCTGTCGACTGGTTACCCGCGGGAATGGACAGAAATTGATGTAGGGGCGGATGGTACTGTAGCCGTTCAGATAGGCACCATGCCGACCGGTCAGGGGCATCAGACGGCTTTCAGTCAGATGGTTGCCGAGGTGCTACAGGCACCCTATGAAAGTATCCAGATTGGTTATGGAGATACTGATTTACTGCGGGACGGGGGGGGCACGCATTCCGGGCGCAGCATGCGTATGGGAGCCATTGTCCTCTCCGATGCAAGCGCAAAAATCATTTTGCGAGGCACACGCATTGCCGCACATGTTCTGGAGGCAGCGCCCGAAGATATCGAATATGAGAATTCGGTTTTTACTGTCAGCGGAACTGATCGCGCGATTGGTCTTTTTGATGTAGCCGCTGCCACTCGCGACCGACCAGATCTGCCCGAAGATTTGCGTGGCGAATTACGGGAAGAAGCGGATGTGTATTTGCCACGGGCAGTAATCGGGTCCGGTTGTCATGTCTGCGAGGTAGAGGTTGATCCGGAGACCGGCGTTGTGGATATAGTTGACTGGACAGCGGTGGATGATGTCGGTCGGGCTATCAATCCCATGACGCTTGATGGTCAAACCCATGGTAGCGTTCTGCAGGGTGTCGGACAGGCTTTGATGGAAAACTGCGCGTACGACCCGGAAACCGGGCAGATGATAGGTGCAACATTTCTGGATTACGCCCTTCCACGCGCTGAAAATTCGCCACCCTTTCGTACCAAATTACTTGAGGTTCCCAGCCCTTCAAATCCTTTGGGTATAAAGCCTGGAAGTGAAGGGGGTACGGCGGTTGCACCCGCAGCTGTGGCCAATGCCATCGTTGACGCGTTAAAGGGTTTTGGTGTTGGTCACATTGAGCTACCTGCATCATCGGAACGGGTCTGGCGGGCGATAAACGGCGCTTCCTTATTTTAAACGCCTTGGTCATCAGGTTTTACGCTCTACTTCCAATTCCTCCTATTCGTCAAAACGGATGTCACGTTTTTCAAGAAATGCGCGCATCCCCTCGCGGGCATCTTCCGACGTTTGGGTAAGAGCGGATGCGAGCGATTCTACAAAATAGCCTTCACTCTCTCCCATGCGGTCAATTCGCTGAATCGTATTCAGCATCATCTTGTTGGCCAGAGGGGCGTTTCCGGCAATTGTTTCCGCAACCTCAATAGCTTTGTTTAATGCCTGTCCCTCGTCGACAAGATAGTGTGACAGCCCGAGTTCCTGTCCTTCTGCGGCGTGTAGGCGGCGCCCCGTGAGCATAATTTCTGTCATCCGGCCAGGTCCGATGATGCGTGCAACGCGGACGCTGGCACCTCCTCCGACATAAATACCGCGCCGGCCTTCTGGCAGCTGATATATGGTTGTTGGCTCCGCCACCCGGACATGCGCCGTAGTTGCCAATTCCAATCCACCACCCATAACCGCGCCACGCATTGCCGTGATAACCGGGAGACCGCCATACTGAATTAAATCAAAAGTTCGGTGCCAGTAACGGGAATGTTCGAACGATTCAGCTACGTTCCTGTCTTTATGTTCGGCAAGGTCAAGGCCGGCGCAAAAATGGTCGCCGCTGGTAGCTATTACAACGGCCAGTGCTTCTGGTGGTGGGGAGGAGAAAAAACGGTGAAGGTCCTGAATGAAAACATCGTTTATCGCATTTCGTTTTTCCGGACGATTAAGGGTCAGAACGGCAATGCGCTCGCGCATCTCGAAATCTATTAGCTTGGAAGAGAAGGAAAACAATATTTTTTCTCCTAATATATACTGGAGGGCATCAAAGACGCCTCTATAAGTGGCCGCAAACGCGGTGTAAACTCCGTGTCCAAGAACAATAACAAATGGGACGCATGATGGTTAATAAGACAATTGTCTCAGGTGGCGCATTGGACGTAGTGACGGTCACCGGACGGATCTTGGTGTGCGACCGAGAGCAGGGACAGTGATGAAAAAATTTTCCTCGGTCGGAATGAGTTCATTCGGTGTTTGCATCGAGAAGCGCGCCGGCGGAGAAACCATATTACGTTGTCCAGAACCGTTGGAAAGCCTGCCTTCGAGTTTGGTTTCGATGTTGCGTGATCATGCTGCGGACCATCCTGACCGGGATTTTTTTTGTCAGCGGGATTCTTCGGGCGGATGGAGACGGGTCACATACGCTGATTTACTGGCGGCCGCGAATGCTATCGGTCAGGCCCTGATCAAGGGTGGATATGAGCGGACGCGACCTGTTGCCATATTATCAGACAATTCTATAGATCAGGCTTTCATGACGTTTGGTGCGATGACTGCGGGTATCCCGGTCATGCCGGTTTCTCCTGCATATTCCCTGATGAGCAATGATTACGAAAAACTTCGTAGTGTGATATCGCATAATGATCCCTCGGTTATTTTTATAGAGGACCCTGAACCGTTTGCGGGCGCGCTAAATGCGCTGGACCTGACCCACCGGACTCTTGTTACCAGTGTCAATGCCAACATGTTACCGGATGCAATATCGTTATCCCACTGGTTAACGACCGAACCCGATGACACACTGGAAGCTGTAGCTTCCGCAATCAATCTCGACACGATTGCCAAGATCCTTCTGACCTCGGGGTCTACAGGACTGCCGAAAGGGGTTATCAACACCCACCGAATGCTGGTTTCCAATCAGGTTGCCACCGCCCAGGTGTACGGTTTTCTCCGGAAGGAGCCCCCGGTGCTGGTTGACTGGCTACCGTGGAACCATACATTCGGTGGGAACTACAACGTGAACATGGTCCTCCACAATGGCGGTACGATGTATCTTGACGAAGGAAGACCATTGCCTGGTCGAATTGACGCGACAGTAAGGAATTTGCGCGAAATCTCGCCTACCGTATATCTGAATGTGCCGCGTGGTTACGATCTGTTGCTGCCACTGTTGGAGGAAGACCGTGCCGCGCGAGATGGGTTGTTCCTGAAACTTCAGAAGTTTTTCTTTGCTGGCGCGGCGCTCCCCAGCAACGTCTGGGAGCGGCTCGACGCTCTCGCGATTGCTGCTCGCGGCGAGCGTGTACCCATAACGACGTCACTCGGTTCGACGGAGACCGCACCCGCTGCGACCTATCTGAACTGGCTTCCCGAGGCATCGGGCAATATCGGACTCCCGCTGCCGGGAAATGAGGTGAAGCTCATACCCAACGGGGACAAACTCGAAATACGTATGCGGGGTCCCAATATAACGCCTGGTTATTTCCGCCAGGACAGTCTTACCGAGAAGGCATTCGATGAAGAGGGATTCTTCCGCATTGGTGATGCAGGAAAATTCGAAGACGAGAGTATGCCCGAAAAGGGTATTGTATTTGATGGGCGTGTTGCTGAGAATTTCAAACTGTCGTCAGGGACCTGGGTCCATGCTGGACACCTTCGACTTCAGGTCATAGCAGCCGCGTCGCCCGTTATCCAGGATGCGGTGGTAACAGGACAGGATCGGGATGGCGTTGGGCTGCTTGTATTTCCGAGCATTGCTGGTTGTGGCTCGGTTGCGGGTACAGAACTCGCACCGGAAGATATTGTTACCAACAAGAGGGTTCAGGAGAAACTCCGGGATGGGCTGCAAGAACACAATCTACATAATCCGGGAAGCTCCACGAGCATTCGGCGAGTCCTGTTAATGACGGAGCCGCCGCAGATTGACGCTGGTGAAATTACCGACAAGGGTTATATCAACCAGCGAGCAGTGCTCGGCCGACGTGAAGATCTCGTGAACCGGCTTTACATGGAAAATGAAGGCGATATCGTTGTCATTGATTGATCGGGTTCGCCATTGAAAGGTGAAAGGAACAAAAATGATTAAAGTTGCAGACATCACATTCGGGCGGCTTCAATCCCCGGACCTCGGCGTTGCGGAGGAATTTCTCACCGACTTTGGGATGACGTTTGTGGATCGTACAAAGGACGCGCTTTATATGCGAGGAACGGATCCAGATCCTTTTATCCATGTAACACACCTTGGAGACCCGAAGTTCATCGGTCTTGCCTTTCGGGCAAACAGTGAAGAGGACCTCGATATAATTTCAAAGGCCGACGGCGCTTCCAGTATAGAAGAAATGGATGAGCCCGGGGGAGGCAAACATGTTCGCCTTACCGACCCGCACGGGTATCAGGTTGAGGTGGTGTGGGGCCGTGACACCGTGGATGAAATCCCTGTGCCGAGATTCAAGGTAAATGATGCGAACAATGTTGACATTCGACTGGGAGACCTGACCCGAATAAGTACCGGTCCTTCTCACGTAAAACGGTTAGGTCATGCCGTCATAATGACGACTGATCTCTGGGGCGGCACCAACTGGTATCGGAAAATGCTGGGATTGGTCCCATCCGATGACGTGTATGTAGAAGGTGACGAATCAAAGGTGGTGGCGACATTCAATAGAGTAGATGCTGGCAGCAATTACGTGGATCACCACACTTTCCTGTGTATTCAGGGAGAAAAAATCGGTCTGAATCATATGGCCTTTCAGGTCCAGGATATAGACGATGTGTTTATGGGGCACGCCTTTCTCAGCTCCCGGGAAAAATACAGTCACATGTGGGGAACGGGACGTCATGTCCTCGGCAGCCAGGTCTACGACTATTGGCAGGATCCCTGGGGGCGGGTGCACGAACACTGGACGGACAGTGATCGGCTTAATGATCAGAATCCACCAAACGTCGTGCCCGCAGAGGAAGGGTTTTTGTCTCAGTGGGGTGAACCGGTTCCTGAGCGTTTTATCAATCATGCGACGCCATAAAATCCGGAGGGCCTTTTTATGAAAGTAAATGTCAACGGTGTTGAAATTAACTGTGAAATATCCGGTAACGCGGAGAAACCCTGGGTAACTTTTTCCAATTCTCTCGCTACCAATTTACATATGTGGGACGAACAGGCAGCAGCACTCGCCGACGACTTTCATATATTGCGATATGACAAACGGGGCCATGGTGACTCTGAAGCGATAGATGGTCCATACAGCTTTGATGATCTTATTGCGGATGTTGTCGGGCTTTGGGATCACCTCGGGATTGAGAAGACACACTTCGTCGGTCTGTCAATCGGCGGGATGACGGCGCAAGGAATTATGCTGAAACACGCGGAACGTCTGATTTCCGTGGTTGTAGCCAACTCCATGGGGAAGGTGGCACCTGAATTTGTCGGGGCTTGGCAGGATCGGATAGATCTGTCGAAAGAGAAGGGCATGGATCCGCTGATCCAACCGACCATGGAACGATGGTTTACCCAGAAATTCAGAGAACAGAACACCGCTGACGCCCAGGTGATAGCAAACATGATTGCATCTACTTCAGTGGCTGGTTATGCGGGCTGTGCGGCCGCGATCCAGAAACTGGATTATCTGGACAGTCTTGACCAGATTTCCAATATTCCGGTTCTCTTTATTGCCGGTGCGCAGGATGCAGGCACGCCTCCGGCGGGGATGGAAGCCATGCATGCCAACATGCGAGGCTCGGAGTATGTGCTCCTTGATCCAGCGGCTCATATTTCAAACATCGAACGGTCGGTCGATTTTTCGCGAACCCTGAACGAATTTATTTCAAGGTACTGAATGGCTGCGCTTCTGCGTATTCACGTTGAGAGGATGGACTGAATGACCATTAATGCGGGGGTGATAGGCCTCGGAATTATGGGCGGCGCAATAGCGCGACACATCGTAGATAAAGGGTTCCAAGTTTATGGCTATGACACATCGGCCGATGCTCTGGAACGGGCTTCCAAAGACGGCGTGACGACCATGGCCTCGGCTGCTGCTGTGGCTGAGAACGCAAACGTGATCATCTGTTCCTTGCCCAGCCCAATGGCGCTGAAAGCGGTGGCTGAGGAAATAGCAACCAGCGCTGCAGAGCCCTGTATTTTGGTGGAAGCGAGCACATTTAATATTTCTGACAAGGAGATTGCCAAAGACCTTCTCGAGGCCGCTGGGCATACGCTTCTGGACTGCCCCATCTCCGGCACCGGGCAGCAGGCCCAGACCGGTGACCTGGCCGTCTTTACGAGTGGTGACAGGCAATCTGTCCAAAGCTGTCTGCCGGTTATAGAGGCCTTTAGCCGGGAAAACAGTTACTGCGGCGCATTTGGCGATGGTAGCCGAATGAAGTTTGTAGCCAATCACCTTGTGACTGTCCATAACACTGCTGCTGCGGAGGCGATGGTGCTGGGCATGAAATCGGGTCTTGATCCACATTTGATCTACGAGGTGATCAAGACCAGTGCCGGGACCTCGAGAATGTTTCAGGTACGTGGCGAGATGATGGCGGACAACGAATACGGGCAAGTCGGAATGTCAAACCGGCTTTATCAAAAGGACCTTGATATAATAACTTCTTTTGCCGCGGAGGTGCGGTGCCCTGTCAATTTGTTTGCTGCAGCTGTGCAGCCCTATCGCGCTACTCTCGCACAAGGGCTCGCCGAAAAAGATACCGCCGCGGTATGCGCAGTACTTGAAGACCAGGCACGGGTGGTTAGAAAATCATGAAAAATCTTTTCTCTTCACATTCCGCCGGCCCATTTGAGCTGTCGCACCGGGTTGTAATGGCACCAATGACCCGCAATCGTGCCAACAAGCAGAATGCCCCGCACAGGCTTAACGCTACATATTACCAGCAGCGGTCGGACGCGGCGCTAATAATCACTGAAGCGACGCAAATTTGTCCGGAAGGAATGGGCTATCCTGGAACACCAGGAATACATTCTGAGGATCAGATCGACGGATGGCGTGAAGTGACCGATATGGTCCACGAAGCTGGTGGGCGGATCATTCTTCAACTGTGGCACGTTGGTCGAATATCACACCCGGAACTACAGCCTGATGGTAAGGACCCCGTCGCTCCGTCCGCGATCAAACCCGCTGGTGAGGCAATGACAACAACCGGGATGAAACCGTTTGTGACCCCACGTGAATTGGGTGTCGAGGAACTTTCCGAACTTGTAGAACTTTACCGGACGGCAGCAAAAAATGCTGATTTGGCAGGCTTCGATGGGGTAGAGGTGCATGGTGCTAACGGCTATCTGCTTGATCAGTTCACCCGCTCTTCCACCAATGTCCGGGATGATGTGTACGGCGGGTCAGTAGAGAACCGATGTCGATTTCCACTTGAGGTAACGGATGCTGTTGTTGACGTTTGGGGCGCTGATCGGGTTGGATACCGGATCTCACCTTTCCAACCCTATAACGATATCTCGGATGCTGATCCTGCGGCAACTTTCTCTTATCTGGCGACCGAACTGGCGAAGCGCGATTTACTCTACCTGCACGTTGTAGAACTCGGCGGCAATCCGGAGGATGGCGAATTTCTTCAGGGCCGAAACCCTCTGTTCAACCGTATTCGCGAAACGTGGAGGAATACGCTGATCACGAATGGCGGTTACGATAGAACGAAGGCAGACGCAGTCATTGAAGCCGGGCAGGCGGACCTGGTCGCGTTCGGCACATCTTTCCTGGCTAATCCGGACCTACCGGAAAGGTTGCATCGCGGATTTTCTTGTAACCAACCAAATCGTCCTACCTTCTATGGCGGCGGTGCTGAAGGTTACACCGACTACCCCTTCTATTCCGACTAGATGAATATGTTACCTGTATTTATTTAAGTAGATTTTCGCGCCGCTGCTTTTTATGGCTTAGGGACCATGCACATGACTTATTCCGGTGTCTGAATTCATTTACCAGGCTTTTCGTGCGCGGGTGATTTTCGGACCGGGCAAGATTTCTGAAGTGGCAGCAGAGGCTGCCAAGATGGCTGTGACCTCTGCTCTGTTGATTGCGACAAAGTCCCAGCTGAGTGCGGCGGATTTTATCGAATTGGAGCTTGGCAGCCGTATCGCTGGCCGTATCGATGGCACGGTTATGCACGTTCCCCGGCAAGAAGCAGATCGGGCCGTTCTTCTCGCGCGCCGCACGGGGTGCGACTGCGTTATCGCGGTTGGCGGCGGGTCTGCTATTGGGCTGGCGAAGGCTGTCGCGTTGGATACTGGCACGCCAATTATTGCCGTTCCATGCACCTATGCCGGGTCTGAAATGACCGATATTTGGGGCATCACCGAAAGTGACGGTAAAATAACAGGCCGCGATGAAGTGGTAATTCCAAAGACGGTGATATATGACGCCAATCTGACCAAGAAATATCCTAAAGAACTGGCGGGACCGAGTGGAATGAATGCGATTGCACACGCTGTCGAGGCGTTGTATGCGAAAAACAGGAACCCTGTACTGACGATGTTTGCTGAAGAGGGAATTCGCCTGATGAGCACCGGGCTGCCAGCAGTCTGTTCAGGCTTGGCGGATGATAACGCCCGTTCATGCGCATTAAAGGCAGCATTTTTTTCCGGTGTATCGCTGGCGACTGCGACAATGGGGATACACCACAAGCTTTGCCATGTCGTTGGTGGTACATTTCGCATGCCCCATGCTGAGACGCATTCGGTTATTCTGCCCCACGCCGCATATTACAACAGGAAAGCCGCACCGGAGGCAATGTCCAGCGTCGCCATGGCACTTGATGCACCTACGGCAGCGGGAGGTCTTTTCGACCTTGCAATGCAAATCGGCGCACCGACGAGTTTAAAACAATTGGGGTTCAGGGAAGAAAACCTTGACCAGGCAACTGACATTTCCCGCGAATCGCCCTACTACAATCCCGAACCGGTCGACAGGAAAAGTGTTCGTTGTCTGTTGCAAAATGCTTTCGACGGTGTGCGCCCATCCTAGGCAAAAATACATACTTTCAAGAAAGGTCGAAAAATGGCTGAAGTACGAATCAAACCTGAAATTACCATGAAGATGTCTGCAACCTGTCCTCACCACGCGCGCAGCGACGTAAAGGTCCGCGACCTGGAAAGTGTTATTGACGAGCCTTCGGAGCGCGGGGGGACAAACCTGGGGCTTACACCCACGGAGACGCTTGTTTCGGCCCTGATTGGCTGTACTAATGTGATTACCCAGAAAATTTCGGAGGGGTATGATCTCCAGATCGACAGCCTAGCCATAGATGTCGAAGCCAAATTCGATAGGCGAGGAGTTATGTTGCATGAAGAGGTTAAGGTGCCGTTTCCGTCAATGAAGCTTAATATTGAAATCAAATCCCCGAACGATGCTACCGAATTTGAAAAGGTTAAAACTGACCTGCAGAAATACTGTCCCATCGCCAAAGTCATTCGCGAATCCGGAACCGTTATTAATGAAAACTGGAAAATCTTTGCGGGCTGAAATTTCTGACGCCGTTAACGGCCGAGAGTAAAAATTCCTAATTGCTTTTGGCCTTCGGATAATTTCTGGAACTTTCTGGGGTGGCTCGCCTGCTTAAAAATAAATGTCTTGTTAGGCTGTATCATCGGGTCTTTCTGAGAACCGTTGCCCGCGTTGCCCTTGTATATACACACGACTATTCTGATGTCGCGTAATTAGAGAGAGGGGCCTCATGCGCAATCTTACAGAACGGAATACGACGGACGTTGTACTCAATGCCTGGTCAAAGAACCCTGACCCGAGGTTTAAAGAGATTATGGACGCGATGATTGGGCACATGCACGATTTTGTTCGGGAGGTTCAGCTGACGGAAGCGGAGTGGGGTGCTGCGATAAAATATTTACACGAGTGCGCAGACATTTCATCTCCTGAGCGGAGTGAGTTTATCCTGACCTCGGACGTACTTGGCGTTTCCTCACTTGTTGATACCCTAAATAACAGACGCCCTGAAGGGGTGACTGAGAACTCTGTACTTGGGCCATTCTATATTGCCGAGGCAGGTAAACTAGGCGAAGTGCCGGTGATCCAGAACGGAGACGATCTCATTGGCAGTCGGAACAGGGACGGTATCCCAAGCCATATTTATGGTGTTGTATGTGATAAGGTAGGCCGCCCGATAAAAGGCGCGCGCCTGGACTTCTGGCAGAATGGGCCAAACGGTCTTTATGATGTGCAGGAGCCCGAAAAGGGATATAATCTTCGCTGCCGACTTATCACTGGGGAAGACGGTCGTTATGCATTTACGACGACCCGTCCGCTCCCCTACACGATACCCCTGGACGGTCCTGTTGCGGGCATAATGAATGCCGCAAACCGCAGTGTTTGGCGCCCGGCGCATCTTCATGTCCGTATCGAGGCATCTGGATATGAGAGGCTGACGACGGAACTGTTTATTGATGGTGATGAATATCTGGATAATGACGCTGTTTTTGGGGTCAAAGACAGCCTTGTTCTGACTTGGGATACGAACGAATCCCATGAAGAAGCAGAAAAACTGGGTATATGGGCTCCCTTCTGCGATATCAAACAGGATATCGTGTTAAGTGCGGTAGAGACGGCTGTTGCGGCAGAATAACGAGACATCTTTACCATGCACAAAGTTACTGTTCGCCAAGAAATTATAGATCGGGTGCTGGTGAGGCGCGGGCGTCATCACCTGTTCAAAGCGCTGAATCCGGTGGAAACAGCCTTTGTAATAATTGATATGCAGAATATGTTCTGCGAACACGACGCCCCTGCGGAAGTACCGGTCGCACGTGAGATATGCGGGTCGATCAACGGACTTTGTCGCGAACTCAGAGCCATGGGTGGACTGATAATCTGGATCACCAGTGCCACGACATCTGCGAATGGAAAAAGCGACTGGGAACAATTTATTCGTAACTTTGTTGCCGAAGAGATGCAGGAACGGACAGTAGAGGCGCTTCAGCCGGGAGGACATGGTGAACAGATCTGGCACGCGCTCGATATCGAAGTGGGTGATCTGCTGGTGAGGAAAAACCGATATTCCGCTTTAACACCCGGTTCATCTATTTTACAGAGTATTCTTTCCAGCCACGGCATACGAAACGTGCTGATCGGTGGTACAAAAACAAACATCTGTTGCGAAAGTACTGGCCGAGACGCGATGATGCTTGATTTTAACGTCGTCATGGTAGAGGACTGCAACGCGGCGCTGTCTGACGAAGAGCACCGCTCGGCGCTGGAGAACGTAATCCAGCAATTTGGTGACGTCATGACTGCTAAAGAGGTCGTGGCCTTACTCAACAACCGTCGAAACTAACATTATGGTCGAAGATCTTGATTTTCATAGAAGGGTAGAGGAATTCCTGTTTTATGAAGCCCGCTTGCTGGACGAGAGATGTTTTGAGGAGTGGCTGGATTTGTTCGCGGAAGAGGGGATTTACTGGATTCCCGCGACGGTTGATCAAAATGATGCGCTTGGAGAGGCGTCAATCGCCTATGAAGACCGGCAACTTCTGGATGTTCGTGTGCGCCGGCTGCGACACCCTGAAAACTACTCAGATCAGCCAGCAGCGCGAACCCGGCGGGTTGTCGGGAACGTTATGATAGGTGCGTTAAATAAGGATATGACGGTAGCGAGATCGAATTTTACGCTGGTCGAATTTCAGAATGACGAACAACGGGTCTTTGCAGGGGAGTACGTACATACATTACATCAGGTGTCGGATAGTTTTAAAATTGTTAAAAAGCGCGTTAATCTCATAAATTGTGACGCGCCCATGGGCGCCATTGTCATTCCGTTTTAATCATGGAAAAGGCGGCAATCGTGATCGGTGCGGGTGATGCGCTGGGCGGCGCGATCGCCCGGAAGTTTGCCCGGGGTGGTCTGGTTGTGGTCCCGTCGCGGCGCAAGGTAAAGCCGTTGGAGCGTCTGGTCGCCCAAATCCAATCCGAGGACGGACGAGCGGAAGGAATACCCTGTGACGCACGGGATGAAGAGGCTGTCGCTGCTCTTTTTGACCATGTGGAAAAAAACATAGGTCCCGTAGAGGTTCTGGTTTTTAACGCTGGCGCGCAGCACAGCTCCTCCATTCTCGACATGACAACCCGAATTTATCGGCAAGTATGGGAAAGTGCGACATTTGCCGGTTTCGTTAGCGCGCGAGAAGCTGCGAGACGCATGGTCGAACGGAGGAGGGGAACAATCATATTCACGGGCGCGACGGCAAGTACTCGTGGTGGAGCGAACTTTGCGTCGTTCGCTGGTGCCAAACACGCGCTTCGTGCTCTTGCCGAATCAATGGCCCGCGAGCTTGGACCGAGGGGTATCCATATTGGACACATAATTGTTGACGGTATGATCTCTTCAGAGGCCGTCCGGACTAAATTTCCAGAACAGGTAGCCGCCCTTCCGGCGGGCGGGATGCTGGACCCTGATCACATCGCCGAAGCATACTGGTCTATGTATTCCCAACCTAGCGACGCGTGGTCATTCGAAATGGATTTACGCCCTTCCGTAGAGCACTGGTGAAATTCATCTGGCGACGAACTTTCCGCCCAGTCCATTAGCGTCATCGGAAGCTTCCACGTAATGGCTGCGACCACAATTTGGGGGTGTCTCAAAAAAATTTGACGAACCTTTCCGTTTACGCTTGGACATAGGCAGGCGGACCAATCGGTCGTGTTAATCAAACATTGGATGGCGTAGCGCGTGTTATGGCCGTTTTTCAAGATCGAAGAGCATTCTTGTCGATTTTGCCAATTGTGGTTTTGGGTATTTCCTCACACAAAATTATAGATTCGGGAACCTTGTATTTAGCTAGATTTTTCGAGCAGTGTTCCTTCAACTCCTGTTCCGATGCGGTTTTTTTAGGTTTCAACGTTACCCAAGCTTTGATGATTTCCCCGTAATATGGGTCGGGAATACCGATGCTTGCGGCTTCCATGACGGCGGGATGGGTGTAGAGGATCTCATCAATCTCGCGCGGAAAGACATTATATCCGCCCACAATTACCATGTCCGTCTTGCGGTCTCGGATGTACAGATAGCCTTCGCTGTCGAATGCCCCGATATCGCCGGTATAAAGCCAACCATCACGCAGTGTCTGTTCGGTTTCCTCGGCAAGGTTTCGGTAACCTGCCATGGTTTGTGGGCCTCGTGCACGGATTTCTCCGGTCTTTCCGGCAGGTTGTATTTTTGTTCCAGCGATCAGATCCACAATCTGGACCTCAGTTTTATGCAATGGAATGCCGACCGAACCAGGTTTTTTTTCCCCATGAGCAGGGTTGTAGGTCAGGATGGGCCCAGCTTCGGTTTGCCCATATCCTTCAAGTATAAAACAGCCGGTGGTATTTTCCCATCTACGCAGTGTTTCTTCGGGCAACGGCGCAGAGCCGGAATAGCACCAAACCAGGCAGTCGAGATTTGTTGATGCAAAACCGTCATAGTTGAGAAGTCCCGCGAATATCGTAGGCCCTGCGGGCAAAATAGTGATTTTTTCGGTTTCCAAGCTGCGGGTAAGGGTTTTTGGGTGATAGCGCGGAAGAATGACCAGTCGCCCCCCGCAATAGGCGGTAAGATGAAGACACATCGACACCGCGAATACGTGAAATAGTGGCATAACGCAGGCTACAGTTTCCGCGTCGTACCTGGTCGGCAGGATCGCTTCGCGCTGAGAAATGTTAACCGACATCTGCCGGTGGGTAATGTTGACCCCTTTGGGGTAGCCGGTTGTTCCGCCGGTATACTGTAGAGTGGCCAGATCATCTGGCCTCGGAAGAATGTTTTGGAGCGGAATATGGTTTTCTTTATCAGTTATTATGAAGCCAGTACCGACACTGGAAATTGTTTTGCCGGTATTTGCCAGTGATACGATCAAGTCAGTTGCCGCTGCATCATGGATAGTGGCGACAGGTAATGCATCGCTGACGATGTAATCCAGTTCCCGCGCAGTATAGATTGGGTTGACAGGAACGGCTTGTGCGCCAGCGGCGTGAACAGCAAACATTGCAATTGCCATATCGGCGGAATTTCCCATAAACAGAATGATACGTTCACCACGCGCGCCCAATTTACCTAATCGTTGAGCCAACACCCCGACGCTATGGGCATAATTCCGATAGGTAAGATCGCCACCCTCATAGCTGAGGGCGATGGCATTCGGATTTTCTTTGGCTGCTGCCGCGAGCATATGAACCACAGTGTCATGAACCCGAGGGAGGTCATTCGGTTCAGTCACTATCGTCAGATTCCATCGATGAAAATTGCTGCCCGTCCAGTTACGAGACCTTGTTCGATACGTTCATGTAATTTATCCGCTCCCGCCAATCCGGAGGTTTCCGTCACCAGCGGCCATACTTCCCCGCGACCACATAATTCGAGCGCGTCAAATACTTCCTGCCGGGTGGCGTAACGGCTACCCATCAGGACGAGTTCTTTTTCAAGCATCGCGTGTGAATGGACGGTGAAGTTTTGTCCCGAACCGCCGAGCGTTACCATGCGGCCTCCGCGGCCAAGGCACTGGACGGCAGTTTCCAGGGTTTCCCTGGAAGACACAAAATCGATTGCGACGTCGAGACCCCCATCCGAAAAGTCGAGCAGTGCTTCCAGAGTATTCCCGTCAAGCGGGTTAACGCATTGGTCGGCACCCGCGTTCCGGCAAGCGTCGAACTTGTTAGAGGCAATATCGACGGCGATGACTTTCGCATGGGCCCACTTGGCAAGCATCAGCATGTGAATACCAAGACCACCCCCCGCGCCGAAAACCGCGACGGTCTCTCCCGCCTTTACATCCGCATGGCGAATGACCTTGACAGGCGTTGCAATTGCATCGGTAATCACACCAACTTCCGCTGGGTGATCAAGCCAATTGAGCGTTTTGGGTAATTTAATGAAGTTCTTGGCTGGCAGCTTCATTAGTTCTGCGTACCCACCATCGCATGCTCGGCCTATATAACCACCAAAATTGTTGCACATGGTTTCCCGGTGAGTACGACACCATTTGCAATAACCGCAGGTCAGATAAAAATAGCTTGTCACAGGGTCGCCTACCGCAATCTGGGTGACGCCCTCGCCAATGGCCTCTATGACACCTGTAATTTCGTGACCAATTATCCGGGGGTAGTTGACCTTTACGCGGCCTGCCTTCACATGCTGGATGGTAAGGCCAGCGCCGCAGGCGATAATCCTCGCGACAGCTTCCCCATAACCCGGTATCGGATCAGGAACCGTTTCGAGTGAGAATGGTTCTCCCGGACCATTGAGAATAAGCGCTTTCATTAGTTGGAACCCATACCCACATCCGTTTGGACCGGGTCCCTTGTCGGGGTTGCGGTCCGCTGTCTGAATGCGGCAATGCTCGAGGGTGTGCTGTCGGCTAACACCCAGTATTTATAGAAACCGTTCATTTTAGCTGTTAAACTGGGGCCTATAAGGTTCCGAGCCCTGACACTGCAGGAAGCACCGAAACCGGCCTTCATCCTGCGTCTTTCACTTCTATCACCGCTGCCATCGAGCTGTCTCCTGCCGCGCAGCCATTGAACAGTCCGTACCCGCCTCCCCGTATCACAAGTTCCTCTATCAGTTCACAAATCGCGCGCAGGCCTGTAGGGCCCTGGGGATGACCCCAAATAAGCGAACATCCATAGTTATTCATCTTGGCAATGTCGAAGCCGGTTTCCCGACAAAATACGATATCGTTGACCGCAAACGGGTTGTGGGTTTTTACCGCCGTTACATCGTCCAGTGAAATCCCGGCGTTATCAAGCGCCCGACGCGAGGCCGGGACCGGGGCAAGGGGCATATAGGCCTTGTCCGTTCGTGCCTGCCCAAAGCCGGCCAAGCGGATCGTCAGTTTAGGGTTGGTAGACATGGCCGCAGCTTTTTCTTTTGTGGTGACGATCATGGATGTGTTGCCGTCAGCCGGATGGGTTTGGCTGCCGTATGTAACGCTGCCACCCTTTATGACCGGTTTAAGTTTGTTTAAACCTTCACGGGTGGTCGCGAAAATGCCTTCATCGCCCGTCATTTGGACGGTTGTTGTTTGGAAACGTTGGTCTGGCACATCAAATGGCAATCTCATGTATCGTTTCTGAAATTCATGTCCGTTAGCGGTTGAATCGCAATACTGCTCATATCGATGAGCGACAACGTCGTGCTGTTCCCCAGTCGTGATTTGCCATTTGTGTGCGACATTTTCCGCCGTCTCTACCATTGCCACCTTCGCATAGGGGTCATAGCCGAAATTGTCGAGGACCCAGTTCTCGCTGGTACCAGTTCCACCCGGGGCAATCGGATTGGGATAATAAACGTTTGGACCATTTGACGTCCGGTCGGCGGTCACCACAAGTGCCGAATCTGCGGTAATTCCGATTTCATTACTGGTGTTCTGAAGACAGCGTGCTGAAGTCGCGCATGCCTGTGTAACTGTAGGTCCGGTCACCTTGTCCGCGCCCATCATTGCCGTCATCCACGGGGTTCCATAGAATGATTTGTGCTGCGGGACGGTTATTCCGAGAACGGCCGTGTCAAAATCGACGGGATCAATATTCCGTCGGCCGAGTTCTTCCTTTGCTACGTGTGCTGCCAGTTCTACACTATTGAGATGGCTTAGTGTTCCCTGCCACTTGGCGAACGGCGTGGACCAATATCCTCCATATGGGATGTAAGCTTCGGTCATCGGATTGCGTCTCCGTGTTGGTGTGAGGCCAGCTTCGCTGTCCAGATCGAACGGGTCAATATAGGTTTAAATACTTGGCGGTTGGTGCTCACGGCCGTAAAACAGGTCATGACCGAGAAAATATACAGTATTGGGATTGATGTTGGGGGAACTTTCACTGATATCGTCAGACTAAACCTCCGGACCGGAGTTCTGGAGGCAGCCAAGGTCCCTACGGACTATTCGGATCCTGTGGCGTCGATGATGATTGGTATATCGCGGTTCGGCAAACAGACGGAAAACACAGCCTCATTGCGGCATGCAACGACGCTTGCAACTAATGCGGTTATTGAACACAGGTTAACGAAGGGGGCACTGCTCACTACGAAAGGATTTCGTGACGTTATCGATATTGGGCGGATACAACGGCCGGAGGCGGGAATATACGATTTTAATATCGATACACCCGAACCAATGATTCCACGGGCATTACGGCTTGAGGTGGAAGAAAGGATTGGATCGAAGGGCGAGATTGTCTTGCCTTTGGACGAATCTGCTCTGCGGTCCAGTCTTGGGTCGTTGCGCTCGTATGCTATAGACAGCATTGCTGTGAGCTGCCTGTTTTCATTCATAAACCCCGTTCACGAGAGGCGTATATCGACAATAGTTGCAGAAGAACTGCCCGGCGTGTTTGTATCGGTTTCCTCTGACGTTTCCCCTGAAATTCGTGAATTTGAACGAACCAGCACCGTCGTCATTGACGCTGGGCTGAAACCGGTCATGTCGCCGTACCTTACAAACCTCGAAGAGAGGATGACCGACGCAGGAATTTCATCAATTCGTATAATGACGGCATCTGGTGGAATGACTGATTGCGGGCTTGCTGCGTCCAGACCTGTGAACATGGTTAATTCGGGCCCGGCGGCCGGGGTGTTGGCATCTGCGAACCTTGCCCGTACCGTCGGCATTGAAGACTCGATAACAATCGACATGGGTGGCACCAGTCTCGATATTGGTGTGGTAGAAGGCGGTCACCCTGTGCAGAAATTCGAGGGAGAGATTGCCGGGTACCCGCTCAGGATTCCAATGATTGATGTTTCAGCCGTGGCCGCTGGCGGCGGCTCACTCGCTTTTGTCGACAAACTTGGGTTTGTGCAGGTTGACCACAAATCTGCTGGTTCAGTGCCGGGGCCGGCGTGTTATGGCCGTGGTGGCACAAGACCAACGATCACTGATGCTGATCTGATATTGAATAGACTGAGCGAAAATGTTGTGGATGGGGGTGGACTGATATTGGACAGAGGGCCCGCTGAAACTGCTTTTGAAACCGAGATCTGCGCGCACTTGGTCACGGATATTGGGTCAGCGGCCGCGGGTGTATTGGAGATCATCCAGGCCCGCATGGTAAAGGCGATTTCTGCCCATACGCTGGAACAGGGGTTGGATATCCGTACGCTGCCGCTATTGGTATATGGGGGAGCTGGTCCTACTCATGGCGTGGAGCTAGCCGAGGCAATGGGAATACGGCGGGTTATCATCCCCTATCTTGCGGGAAATTTCTCCGCCGTGGGACTGATGTTATGTCCTTTTCGTTGGGACAGCGCCGCGATGGTTATGAAAAATACTGACGATCTGGCAGCCGGAGATTTGGCTGAAATCATCGGGGGCCTCAATGAAAAGACAAGGGAGATCATAGCCCAATCTGACATAGCCTCGGACGACCTGGTCACCCACTGGCATGCCCACATGCGTTATTCCGGTCAATCTTACGACCTGCCTGTTGAAACAGGCGTTATATGGGAAGGTGAAATCCCCGACGACACCGTCAGCTGCCTGGTTGACGAATTTCATTTACAGCACGAGCGCCGCTATGCGTATCGTTCCGACGACGAGACAGTTGAAATCGTTCAGCTGCGTGTTTCGGTTCGCGGTCCGGAGGTCGAATTTCCTGCGCCACTAGCATTTGAATCAGGTTCAGAACCCGCCTCCGAAGACACAAGAGACATATACTTTACCGGTTCACGGAAGTTCCTGTCGGCAACAGTGTGGGCTCGTCAAGCCCTGATATCCGGAAATGAGATTGCTGGGCCAGCCGTTGTAAATGGTGAAGGTTCTTCGGCTCTGATACCGCCAGGTTGGGTTGCGAACGTTGACCAGCATCTGAACCTGGATGTGTGGCAGCGTTCAAAACGATCTTCAGAATTGGATGACATGGTGTATAAATAGGGTAGGGAAGAGATGGAACCGATAATGTCCGACAATCGTCTGTCCAATAAATCGAATGTTCTGATGCGTGATAGGGTCCAGGCCCAGGTAATACGGTACGCGCTTGAACTTGTTGCTGAGGACATGGCGTCGACACTTATGCGGACTGCGCGATCAACCGTGATAAAGGAAGTTCAGGATTTGTCCTGCGCGCTATTTGACCGGGACGGTCGCGTTATTGTCCAGTCCAAACATGCCCCAATGCTGTTGGCCGGCTCGACCCTTACAATGTCCGAGGCAATGAAACATCTGGCACTTCAGCCACTCAGGCGCGGTGATGTGTTAATTGCCAATGATCCCTTTAGGGGGGGGCAGCACATTATGGACGTGATGATGATTGCTCCAGTTTTCATAACTGAGAACCTGGTCGGGTATGTGGGATCGGTTGCACATCATTCTGATCTGGGCGGGGCCTCCCCGGGAGGGGTCGCTGGTGGTCTCACTGAAATTTTTGCGGAGGGTCTCTGTTTCCCATTTGTTCGACTGTATGTTGAAGGGAAAGAAAACCGCGATCTTTTTGCGATGATCGAAAACAACATCCGGGTTCCGCATAAAACCCTCGGTGACATCCGCGCTCAGGCCGCCAGTTGCCTTACTGGCATTCGGCGTTATCTGGAGGTTGTTGATCGGTTTGGGCAAAATACGATAGAGCGCACAGCTGATATGCTGATCAACGAAACTGAGGAACGGCTCAAACGGGGTCTTGACGGATTGCCGGACGGCACCTTCTTTGGTGAAGACGTTGTAGATGACGACGGGATCACCGATGAATCTATACCAATTCGGGTAAGGGTCATCAAGAAAGGTAGAACAGTGACCGTCGATCTTACCGGGTGCGCTGATCAGGTGAGAGGTAACATTAACTGTCCACTGGCGACGACACTCGCGGCGGTACAGTATGGATTTATGATAGCCTTGGACAAGAATGTTACCCCTAACCAGGGTATTTTCGGCGTTGTCGACATCAAGACCCGAAAGGGTTCGATCGTTGATCCGATCCGGCCGGCGGCAACGGCCGCGCGGACCAATGTGTCACTCAAGGTACAGGAAGCGGTATTGATTGCACTTGGAAAAATGCTACCAGGTAAAATGATTGCCCCGAGCCATGCCCAGATAAGCCATGTAGCGTTTGTAGGAATGGACCCGGAAACCGGTCGTGGTTTGAGCTATAATGATATTTTTTGTGGTGGATGCGGTGCGCGGCCCACCCAGGATGGTCGGGATGCCCACGACACCCCACAGGCA
>JAYZQT010000006.1:0-198963 GCA_036136335.1 Pseudomonadota bacterium | reverse complement strand
TCTGAATTTGGTTGTTATGGTTTCGGACGATTTACTCGCCCCTCGCTTCGCTTGGTTGTTGACACTTTTCGGGTTCGCTGATTACGTGATTAAAGTCTGAGGGTTCATATAGTGACCGGCAACACAGTTTGTTTGTCCAAGCGACCGGGTGTTTTTTATTTTTGGACATTTCCTCCCTATCAAACTCAGGTCGCCCCGATTTGGGCGGCCTTTTTTTAAATCAGCGATTTGAGAAGTGCACAAATCATGTTATTTGAGATGTTGCATCGCAGCATAGGTGTTTTGTCAGATTTTCGACTGTCCCAAGGTTGGTGGGTCTGTGTTTATTCCGCGGCCAGGGCCTGCGTACCCATATTTGCGAGGGCGGCAATAAGGTCACTCACCTGTGCTGCAATCCGTCCGAATTCTTGGCCCCGTTGGATACGTATCTCATCCATATAAAGAGCTCGGTTTATTTCAATTTGGACGGCATGGACTCCGTCACGCGGGTGGCCATAATTCTCGGTGGTAAATCCACCTGCAAACGGTTTGTTTCGTGTGACGGCATAGCCAAACCCGGTTAGGGTTCGCTCTATTATTTCTGTGATGTAGGTCGCGCAGCTGCTCCCAAAGCGATCACCCAAAACAAAATCGGCGCGTCCGTGTCCCGTGTCAGTGTCAAGTGGGCCACCAATTGACGGCATTGAATGGCAGTCAACAACGATGCAATAACCAAATCTCTCTCGGGTGTGATCAATTAAGGTCCCTAGTGCTGCATGATAGGGGTGATAAAAGGTCTCGATGCGCTGTGCGGCCTCAGCGAAGGATAGTTTCCGGCGGTAAATTTCATTTCCGTAGGATACCACTCGAGCGATAGTTCCAAGACCGGCCAGAACCCTGTTGGATTCCGTGTTTGCATATGGGGGTAGCGTGTCAAAAAACATTTTAGGGTCAAGTTCAAACGGCTCCCGGTTCGCATCAATAAAAGCCCGGGGAAATAGGGCTCTGATTAATGGAGCTCCGAAATCCGGAGCGGCGCCAAACAGTTCATCGACGAAACTGTCTTCGGATCGTCGCAACTCGACCGGGTCAAGACATGCTTCCTGGACAAAATCCGCCGGGTAGTTCCGCCCACTGTGGGGTGATGCGAAGACAAGCGGTACGGTCTGGATTTTCGGAGCGCGGATGTCAAATGGAAGGTTTTCTGATTGCAGCGCGGCATCGACGGGCGTTATGAGCATACAAAAACCTAGCCGAATTGAAGTCGATTGTCATCTATCACTGGACAGACTGGTTGCTTTTCTGCGCGCTGCAAAGGGCTTTTTTTTAGTGGCTTGCCATCCGCGCGCGGAAAAGATAAAAGGCACCGCCCATGCGGGGGTAGGGCGCGTAGCTCAGCGGGAGAGCACTACGTTGACATCGTAGGGGTCACTGGTTCAATCCCAGTCGTGCCCACCATTTCTTTCTCCGTGGAAGGTCAGGTACTTAAAGGTGCCTTCTTCCCATGGAATGTTCACCAAAACAATGATACCACATCGTGCGGCTCGATTTTGGCTCCACTGAAGGTCATCATGGCAGCGATTGGTCTGCACAGGGGAAGCTATCAGGCGAAAATAAGACGAACAGGACATCCAGCAATTACAAAAATATTTGTTCGCAAAAAAGATGCCGTAGCCTAGACATAAAAAGAAAAGAAAGTTTGCCAGGTCGGGTGTCCTGAAGAAGCGGCCAACGCTGGAAAAGGTTGAGGGATGTTTTCAACCTTCGGTGGATACGGGATCTTCTCCAAACCTGTTTTCCCCTGCTGTTCCCTTCAGACAACAGAACACCAGCATCACGATCGCTCCAATGAGTGGTACGAAGTATATTAATATCCACCAGCCGGTCCTGTTGATGTCGTGCAGCCTTCTAACCGTTACCGCTATAGTGGGAATTAACAAAGCCAAACCCAGGATCCCCGTAACTACGTAGAGACCGGCAGCCATATCTATTACTATTGCTAGGAGGTACACAATTATATAGGCCAGCACGAACATCCAGAATTCCTGGCGTCGTGCCCTGCCTGTAAAGGTCGCGTATTTTTCAGTAACACATTTCAAAGCCAGTTCCATACACACTCCCCTTTCTGTTGGTTTCAGATGACCAGCCAATGGCCCATAATGAACATACACCCGTCCACACCATATTATTACCGATGACTTTTTCCAGTGACTCACAGTAGGCCTACAGGGACTCTGGAGAGCCATCTCTGAGAGGTATGTTCGGGATACAGTCCAATACCCCCATGAGATTCACACAGACCCGTCTTTGGGCATCCTAGATATGGTCTGGAGCCTAACCCGATATGCAATTCACAGGCATCCTCAAGTGTGGCAGGATTTGATTATGAAAAGGTTTGTTACTGCCCTTTGCCTAACGATCGCCCTGCTTCTTGGAAGTGTGGAGGTGAGTTTTGCTATGCCACCTTGCCCCACCGATCAGAACAGGTACTACAATAACTGTTTTGGAACCTATACCTGGGCCGATGGCGACAAATACCTTGGTGAATGGACGGAGAACAAAAGGAACGGTCAGGGCACCGGTACCTCTGCCAATGGCCATAAATATGTGGGTGAATACAGGAATGGAAAATACCACGGACAGGGCACATGGACCACTCCCGACGGCCACAAATACGTTGGTGAATTCAGCAACGGCAAATACCATGGACAGGGTACCTATACCCGAATCAATGGCCACAAATACGTTGGTGAATTCAGCAACGGCAAATACCACGGGCACGGTACCTATACCCGAGCCAATGGCGACAAATACCTTGGTGAATGGAAGGATGACAAAAGGAATGGACAGGGCACCTATAACTGGGCCGATGGCGACCAATACGCTGGTAAGTTCAGGAATGGCAAATTTCACGGACAGGGCACCTATACCTGGGCAGATGGCCGCATAAAGGAAGGCTTCTTCAAGGACGACAAGTTTCAAAATGCTCGATCCGCAGATGAATTTGGTCAGGAATCGCGAGCCAAAAAAAGAAAAGAAAAAGAGTCGCGCATCTCCGATAAAAACGGGTAGAAAAATACTTGGAACGCCCAACCAAATATTGGTTTGAAAATGTTTTTAAAATTACAAACCGATATTCCGAAAGGGTGGTTGAAGTGGAATGTCGCAGAAGGATTAAAAAATTAATATTTTGTCCCTTAATGTGTCCGCGGTAATACAAAGGGTGTTGAATAGACACTCGATCCATTTTCCTTTTCCATCTACCTATCCCAGATGATCCGTCCTAGACTTCTGTCATGAAACGGTTGCTCGCACCCATCCTCCTACTGACCATCCTGTTGCCATCAAATTCAATGGGTGGGGAGGTCACGATGGATGACCTGGTTGTCACGCAGGGTCTGTACTACAAGAAGTTTAAAGATGTTCCGTTCACGGGGGGAGTTACCGGAGAATGGTTTGGAACAATCATGAACGGTAGAAAAGAAGGTCCTTGGGTTCGGTATTGGTCCAGAGGAGAATTAAGGGAAAAAGTCTCATACAAAGGTGGGTTTGAGCATGGTCCCTACGTTGCCTACCATTCAAACGGACAATTGTGGATGAAAACAACCTACAAAGATCAAGCGATGAATGGTTCATTTGAGCGATATTATCAAAATGGGCAATTATTTATGAAAGGAACCTACAAGAACGGGGAGAGAGATGGTCTTTGGGTCAGCTACCACCGCAACGGAGTGTTAGCATCTACAGGAACCATAAGGGGCGGGCTTAGAGAAGGTCCTTCGGTTGGGTTTAATAGGGATGGGACTGTCTGGGACATGGTCACAGGAACGTTCAAGAACGGAGAAAAGATTAAATAATACATAGGCACTAAACCCAAAGCTTATCGGTGAGCAGTTACTGATCTCGTAAGGCTGGAGCTGTTTTTCTGCTTTTCCTCCACCTACCAAACATTTGAATCGGGCCTGCACGTAGGAGGTGTCGTCTCTTCCTGTATCGTACAGTTCATCCAGATCAGCTGGGCAGTTCGGCAGGGAGTGTATCTAATCAAGTGTATGAAAAAGGTGCAGTAAATAAAAGTATTCTCAGATGAGCATCGCGCCGCACCCCGCATTCCCTGCGTTTTGTTAAACCGTTTATCTTCCAGCGGCTTTGCCGGTCAATTCTGCTTCGGGCGGGAATGCCTGGCTTCAAGCCTTGGAGCAATGAATTGTTTTCTTAATCAGGGAAACTGCATCGTTCGGTCCACGCCGAATTGGACCAAAGCCGCCACGGATACACTTTTCAACTGCTATCAGCCAACTGTTTCGGGATCAATAGAACAATGTTTCTGAATGCTGGAAATTGGCATTCTCCCATATGCCCTGGTTCTCCATATGCGGAGACACAGAAGATAGATGAGACTGAGAATTAAACCGAAGAGGCCCCCTTCCCATGCCCCGTGAACGAGTCGACCAGTGATTTCGGTGGAATAGCCAACGCCCAAGCCAAGAATATAAATAAAATTCAGGCTAGCGCTGATACAACCTCCAAATAAAACCCACTTTATGATTTTTCTCATCTGAGGAGATGCCCCACCAGTGAAGTATTTAACGCTATTGATCCATTACGGCGAGAATTGGACAAGAATGAGGCAAAATGTGACTTATAAAATATTTAAGAGCCAGAAACATCGGAAGATGATCGCATGGCGACGAAGCCCTGTTTTCCCGGCTCTCGATACATCTTCTCTGAATAATTACACAATGCGGGGCAGGTCGGCCACTGGGTAATTCAGGGGTTTCACTGGCGGGGCCAATACAAATTTTTCTTTTATCTTTGATACGAATATCTTGCGGAGAAACTTTTTCCACCAACAGCAGCTATTTCACCGGCAAGCTAAAACCACATATGGAACACCTTTATCCGAGGCTTCCGGAAGAAGGTGTTAACGAAGCGGATGCGGCACGGGTCGGACGTTGCTACTTGTTACCATGCCGACTGACTCGACCGGTGGAATCGATACCGCAATAATGCTTCGGCCCCGTTTATGTCCTGGTCGCCGGTAAGTCAGCGGACCTCATCCCTTAAGCGCAGCCTTCGGATTTTGTGTAATCAGCGGAGCTATGGGTCTGTGTCTGCAGGTCTGGCTTCAAGCGTTTGTGTTATCATCTGGCGGAGCCGGAATTTCTGAATTTTTTTCGATGACGTCATCGGAAGATTTTTGACAATCTCTAATCGTTCGGGCCACTTCTGTTTAGAAATGCCGTTCCTGTTCATCCAATCCGTAATGTCCTCCAGATCCGGCAAATCCGGCCCGGTGGTTGTCACAAAGGCGCAGACCCGTTCTCCCAGACGCGGATCCGGCATGCCTACCACGGCTGCATTGGTAATCGCAGGATGTGTGAACAGGATCTGCTCGATTTCAGCTGGCGCAATATTGACGCCCCCCCGGACAATGAGATCCTTGATGCGACCAGTAATCCTAACGTAGCCGTCATTGTCAATGCGTGCCTGATCGCCGGTCCGGAAGAAGCCATCCGGGAGATAAACTTCCCTGGTCAACTCTGGTTCTCCGAAATAACCGTGAGTAATCATCTTACCTCTGACCTGGAGTTCCCCTTCTTGGCCCAATGCTAGGGGACGACCCGCTGCGTCAACCACGCGCGCCTCCATGCCGTCGCAGGGAACTCCATCCGATGTGAAAAGTTTTTCGGAAGGGGCATCAAATGGACAGGTTGTGACTCCGCCACATTCGGTCATACCCCACAAAGGTGAAGTGAAGGTCCCGGGAAGAGCTTTCCGGGCATCTTTCATCAACTGGCGAGGAATCGTAGCGCCACCGCAAAGAAACAATCGGACCGATCGCAACCGGTTATGCTGTTTCAGTGCAGGATGATAGACAATATCCATAAGAAAAGGTGTCGCACCGGCCATGAATGCACTGCCCTCGGCTTGTGCTGTCCGCAGGGCGTCTTCGGCGTCCCATCTATCCAGAAGCGCAATACTGCCGCCGATCGTAATTGTCATTCGCAGGGTATGCGTGAAACCGACGGCGTGCCCTACTGGCGAGCAACCAAGTATACGGTCGTCGGCGTTCAGGCCATAACGGGATTGGAGACCCTGGTTTGTCGCGTGCAAAATCTGGGTGTCAAACATGGCAGCCTTCAAGGCGCCCGTCGTTCCGGATGTGAAGCAGATCGCGGTCAGGTCATTCAAGCCGACTGGAATGCCCGCAATTGCGCCGGGTCGGCTTGCCAGAAGGTTCTCATAGCTGAGCTCCGATTGCGAGGATTGGCCCTCACCTCCATAGACGAGAATAATTTCAAGAGGCACGTTTAGCGAGTTTCCTACTGAACTCGCCATGGCTTTGTAATCATGTCCCGCAAACGTTGCAGGGACGATAATCGCCTTTGCACAAGTTAGCTTAACTGCGTTTCTCACCTCGTGCTCCCGGAAGGTAATCGGGATTAGGGCGGTGATGGCACCGATGCGGGTAAGCGCGAGATGAAAAACCAGAAACGGGACCCAATTCGGGAGCTGAGCAATGACCATATCACCCTTACCAATACCGCGTTGGGTGAGCCCGAATGCGACACGTTCTATCTGTTCGGCGATTTGACCGTAGGTAAACCGGCCATAGGGTCTGTCGCTGACACAATGTCTGTCGGGGTGGGCGTCCGCGACCCGGCATAGGCGTTCACTCAGTGTTTGAACACGACTCATCACGTCAAATTACCCGGCCGGCCGGGACTTTTCCAAGATGAGGGACAACCTCTCTGGCAAGACGTTCCATGTGTTCATCGCGGGCGTTTGGCGGCATTATGGGGGCTAGAATTAGATAATTTGCTCCGGCCGCTATGAATTCAGACAGATCGTCGATTACCTTATTAGGTGGCCCGTATGCGCAGTATTTGTCCACCAATACAGAAAAATCCTGTTCGTAGCGGTAAGTCATTTCTGCGACGGCCCGGTCCCGCGCAAATTGTTCTTCGTCATCCAGGCTGACATAGATAAAACAGGCGAATATGAAATCTTCGGGTAGTTCACGCCCGGCCTCGTCGGCGAACTGTTTTACTTTATTAAAAGATTCGCGGCAGCGGACGGGGGTGTACATGTAGGGATGCCACCCATCTCCTATGGTTGCTGCTCGGCGCATCGGCGCAGTCTGTCGGCCGGATACCCAGATCGGCGGTCCCCCCGGCGTGACCGGCTCGGGCAGCATGTCCACATCATTCAGTTTGAAAATCTTGCCGTCATAATCAAACCGGCCACCGGCCCAGTATTTTTTCATGATCTCGATGGCTTCCTGGGTCCGCTGACCGCGCTCCTTCATCGGAATACCGCATGCTGCGAACTCACGTGGATAGTCTCCACCAACTCCGACCGTGAGCAGGACCCGCCCACCGGACATGACATCCAAACTCCCGAACTCCTTGGCGATGATTGTGGGATGGCGTAGTGGAAGAATGAGTGTGGCGGGTCCTATCTTGATCCGCGAAGTAATTGCTGCGGCTCGAGTAAGCACCGTGACTGCATCCATGATTGGCCGATGATAAACGATATGCTCACCGGTCCAGAACGAATCATATCCGTATTTCTCGACGGCTTGGATTTCATCGTCGTTCCAGAAATCTCCACCACAGCTGATTCCAAACTTTGCGTTCATTATTTATTCCCCTGTTCCCGTCGAATATAACTGGAGACATGTGATTCCTATGCCTCCGAACACCGCACTAACTTTTATGTGCTTTGGTTCATCTCGACTTTATTGATCAAATATTTTTCGAGTTTTTCGGGATTTAGTTCGACGCCAAGCCCCGGACCGTCAGGGACGTCTAGCATGCCGTCGCCGTAGAAAAACGGTTCGGTGATGACGTCATCGTTATAGAATACGCCTCCGAACTTGTTTTGCTCGCGGCCTTCTAGCGTGGTAACCGGAATTACGGCGGGGAGGACAGTTCCCTCCAAAGCGGCGCATAGATGCAGGTTCGCGGCGTTTCCGACTCCGCCTTCAAGCGAGCCATTCACGTTCACTGGCAGGCCAGCAGCGTTGGCAATTACACCGATTTGCACTGCCCGTTGAAGACCGCCCGCTTTGGTAAAATATATTGAGATTATGTCAGCCAACCGGTCCCGCGCTACCTCATAGGCATCATACGGTGACCAGCATCCTTCATCAATTATCACTGGTATGTCGATTGCGTCGGTGACCCGAGCCATTAAATCACGCCCTTCTACAGGTTGTTCAATTCCGGCGATGTCTGCCTCTTCCTTCATCGCGTTGGTACTGGCGATCGCAGTCTTCGCATCCCCATATCCACGGTTGACATCAGGATAGATTTTCGGATCGTCTCCGATCGCCTGGCGGATTGAACTCATAATTTTCAAATCGTCGGCGGGCTCGCCGGGAACCTTGACCTGTAAATGCTGGATACCTTCGTTGATCGCGCGAAGGGCAATGTTGGCTGCATCCTCTGGCGAGGTGATTCCGACCGAATGACAAACAGGGATTGAGCGTCTGCTCGCGCCGCCTAATAATTGATACACGGGCACGCCGAGCGCTTTTCCGACGATGTCGAGGAGCGCGCATTCCAACATGGCTTTCGCGTAGACATGGCCCCGCACCTCGGCATTCAGGCGGCTCAGCAATGGCGTTGAATCGAGCGGATCGGAATTGAGAAGAACGGGCCAGAAATATCGCCGCATGACGTAGGAGATAGTCTCGGAATCTTCGCCGAAATACCGCCCATGCTCACCGCCCCAACTCATAATCGCAGGTGCTTCACCCAAGCCTACAAGTCCCGTATCCGTCTCCAGCCGAAGAAGGGTCATTTCGCCGATGGGCACCTGAAGCGAGCGCCAGGTGTAGGATGAACTCCTGGGAAGTTTTACCACGAGGACCTCGGCACGGATGATTTTCAATTCTTCTCTCCTTCCCAGCCGTATTCGGAGCGTGCCGCGTCCCCGGTCACCTTTCCTTCCACGACATCACGGCGGATCGCGGCAGTGTCTCGTTCTTTGACGGGACCATAACCACCGCCACCCTGTGTCCGGATACTGATTACGTCTTCCTGTTCAAGCTTCTGCCCCATGGTTTTAGATTTCAGGTTCCGGGCGTTTGGGCTATCAGGGTTGAGTACAAGTTCACCCGTTGCCCCTGGTTTTCCGCCAAACAATCCAAAAGGGGCAACCTTGAACTTGTCAAACTGTGTTTCCAATGCACCCGCATTATCGAGAAACTTTATATCGCGCCGTACTCCCAGACCGCCACGGTGTCGTCCCGCCCCGCCACTGTCCGGCAAAAACTCATACCGAGTGAAAAGCAGAGGATAGGTTAGTTCGATCATCTCAATGGGTGTATTTCGTAAATTATGGATACCTTGGGAGTAACAATCGAGCCCATCTTTGTCATGCCGGGCACCACCCCCTCCGACCTCGATGTCAAAAAGGATCCAACCCGGAACCTCACCGCTTCCTTCGCCAGACAGGATATAGACATTTGACATACCGTAATACGCTGCGGTTATCCGGTCGGGAACAATTTTGGATAGAGCAATCATTAAGGCGTTGACGATTGTATGGGTAATTGCATTGCGGCCAACAACGGGAGCGGGAGGAAGTGCATTAACTACCGTACCTTCGGGAGCCACAATTGTTATCGGCTTATAGACACCAAAATTCGGCGGTATGCTCGCATCCAGAATTGAAAGAATGGTAAAATACGTTGCGGATTCGCATGACGATATTGTTGCGTTAATTGGCGCCCGGCGCTGAATGTCGGTGCCGGTAAAATCAACGTGAACCGAATCTCCATCGACCGTTAGCGTCGTTACGATATTTATCTTTTCATCGACGATGCCATCATCATCAACTTGGTACTCACCCCGGTAGCTTCCATCCGGTAGGGCACGAATCTTCTCTCGGAGCCTCGTCTCCGAAATATCTAGGGCATCACGCATACAATCCTTCAACGTTCCCACGCCGTAACGTTCAATAAGGTCAATTATCCCCCGCTCTCCAATCTCAAGTGCCGCGGTCTGAGCACGTAAATCGCCGGTTGTCAGTTCTGGCTGTCGAATATTAGCGGCAATTAGCGCGAAAATTCTTTCGTTTAATTGCCCATTTTCAAACAGTTTGATTGGTGGAATTCGGAGGCCTTCTTGGTATATCTCAACTGCGTCACCAGCATAGCTTCCGGGACGCATCCCACCGACGTCTAAATGGTGTCCCAGCGTGCCACAGATTGCGACCAAATCGTCATCTAAAAACACCGGCTTGAACGTCTGGATATCCGGTAGATGTTGTCCACCAAGATATGGATCATTGGTGACCACGATGTCGCCTGGATGCCAATCCGCGATCGGGATTACATCATCTAGCGTTGTTCGCAAAGAACGCGACATGGAATTCAGATGGATGGGAATTCGGCAGGATTGGGCAATGATGCGGCCGCCGCCGTCGAACACCGCGGTAGAATAATCCAGCATCTCACGAATGACCGTCGAATAGGATGTTCGTTCTATCGTTGCGGCCATCTGTTCAGCAACGCCAATCAACGCCTTGTTCACCACGCCGAAGGTAATTGCGTCCACCCGCATTAATTTGTTCTCGTCGAAATAAGAAGATTGCCAAACTGATCGGTTTGGACGGATTGTCCGGGGTGAACCACGGTCGTGGAATCAATTTGCTCAATGATTGCTGGCCCTTCGAACTTGCTTCCAGGCGTCAGCACGGACCGGTCATAAATTGCGGTTTTCAAAAAATCCTTTGACTCATCAAAATAAACCGGACGGTACTCTTTTGGTGTCGATCCTGCGCGGGTTGTCTTATCTAGAGTTACTGGCGGTGTATTCATTACGCCAATCGCAGCCAGCCGGAAGCTAACAAACTCGATATCCCGACCGGGGTTTTTATGGGCAAAAAGTTGGAGATGCCGTTCGGTAAAAAGGTCAAGCGTCTGGGAGATGGTTTCAACGCTGATCGGCCCATCAGGTACCGGGACATTTACTTCAAAAGCTTGACCTAGGTAACGGAGATCGGCACTGCGATGGAACGCGCGGTGATCATCCGGGACGCCGTCAGCTTCCAGCGCCGCCGTCGCCTTTTGTTCTAGGTCGTGGAATATCACACTGATTTCATCTGGGGCAATTGCCGAAACCCGAAGGACGCGGGTCTGGGCGAAGTCGTGGCGAATGTCTGACAGCACTAGTCCCAGGCTGGAGAAAACCCCCGGATGGGCCGGAACAACAACAGTGCCAATTCCAGTTTCCCGCGCTAGCGCGGCCGCGTGCATTGGACCCGCACCACCAAAAGCGACTAGCGAAATTTCCCGAGGGTCATACCCTTTTTCTGCAGAACTTAACCGCAATGCGCGTTCCATATTTGCATTGGCAATGCGAAGGATTCCCGCAGCAGCTTGTTCCACTGACATCCCAAGGGGAGCAGCAATCCTTTTCTCGAGAACGCGGCGCGCGGCACTCAGGTTTAGTAATAGACCTGCGTCAGCAAAACGGTCAGCATCGAGACGACCGAGAATGAAATTGGCATCGGTCACTGTTGGCTCGGTACCGCCCTTGTCGTAGGCGACGGGTCCCGGCTCGGCTCCGGCACTTTGTGGCCCCACGTGAAGCCCCTTGGCTGTGTCCAGCCAGGCAATACTGCCTGCGCCTGCGCCAATAGTGTTGATCTCTATCATGGGCAGGAGGACAGGCAGTTGACAAATACTGCCCTCCATCGTCATTTGAAGATTTCCTTTATCAATTAATGATATGTCTGTGCTGGTACCGCCCATGTCGAACCCCAGGAGAGTTTGGCCTCGGACCTGTTTGCTGAGACGTTGGACAGCAAGTGCCCCGCCAGCTGGACCAGAGGTAATCATCCGAGCCGGATAGGAGCAGGCTGCATCGATTGTCAACGAGCCTCCGCTGGACTGCATCAGCAGGATACTGGCGCTTGGCAGGCGTCGTCGAACTCGTGGCCCGATCTGGCCAAGATAGTCTTCTATCAGGGGTTTCGCCGCTGCGTTCAAAACAACGGTGCTAGTGCGCTCATATTCGCGAATTTCGCGGCAGACTTGAAATGAGGATGATATGCTGAGGTTTGGCAGGTGTTGTGCCACGAGGGCCTCAATCGTCTCTTCATTCTCGGAGTTGGCGAAAGCATTTAGAAAGCAGATGGCTACAGCTTGGGATCCGTTCCTTTCGATCTCCCGAAGCGAACTCATCAGATCCGCTGGGATAGCCTTGAGAAGAACGTTGCCTTTCGCGTCTGTTCTCTCTTTAACACCGAACCGTCTGTTTCGCGGGACCAGGGGCTCAGGTTTGTTCTGTTGCAGGTCGTACATGTCTGGTCGGAAATGCCGTCCGATTTCGAGAATGTCTATAAATCCCTCCGTAGTAAGAAGCGATGTCTTTGGAAGCTTGTTCTCGAGGATTGCATTTGTAACGATCGTCGTTCCGTGAACTACTAGGCTGACATCGGTTGGATTGACACTTGCACGTTCGAGCCCACGATCGATTGCATCCAGGAGGGCGGCCGCGGGGTTTTCGCGGCTACTGCTTACTTTGGCGATGGTTAACGCACCGGAATTTTCCTCTAGGACCACGATGTCCGTAAAGGTCCCTCCAATATCAATCCCGATCCTAACCGATCCCATTATGGTCGTCCGTTCATTACACGTTCCAGATGCGAAGCGCGGGTAATTTTGGATGGGCGGATGCGGTGTGTACCGCTCCGACACGAATTACATTGTCCTGAATCTTCGCCGCGAACAACCGAGATTTCGATTGATGGAGATGGCGCTAGGGTGGTCCAAAAATACATAATTATTCATGTTTTTTACGTAATGTCGGTCGTTTCGGTCAAGACAACATTTAGAGTGTAAAACCTCTGCTACTTAAAACTATCCCCTAAACTTTGCATTTATCAGTTGCGAGACCCATAGTCCGTTATGGAAGAGTGCACACGAATATTCACGACAACCCGAGACAAATTTTTGCGACAATCCGCAGAAGTTAATCCTTTGGCCGTGGTAGCTGTTAATCCACCCTAAAATACATCTCGGACAGAGCACAATTGGTTGTGCAGAGCAAAACTGACGGGACAGGTTAAGTGTTTTTTTGAAACTGTTTCTAATAAACATTTTAAAAAACCCAATTTCGCAAACTGATTTCTTTCGTTCAATAAATTCAACATCTCATTTTAAAGCGGGAAGGATACCGCATCAGCAGGTGTTGAAGTCAAAGTGAAAATTTCATAACGTTAATTTGTTCAATTCGGAATTTCAAAATTGATCAAGCTCGCCAAACCCACAGTCTCCGTAATTCTGCCCACCAGAAAGCGGAAAGATCTCCTTTTAAGGTTTCTTGATAGTTTGAAAGATGCCTGTGCAGAGCCGGAATTAGTAGAGATTGTCCTATTCATCGATAATGATGACGATTCCTACGACGGGTTAAGTTTTGGGTTTGATAATCTCAAGATACTGCGCGGCCCCAGGGAGGGAATGGGTATAGCCTCGCAGAAAGCCATTGATATCTCCAACGGAGATATAATTTTTTTGGCGAATGATGATAGCGTCGTGGAAACCTACGGTTGGGATGAGGCATTTAGAGGGGTTCATATGAGCTATCCTGATCGAATTTACTTGGGTTCCCCAAACGATATGTACAAAAATGAAAAAGTTCCGGTCTTTCCCTTTTTCAGTAGACGATTGGCGAAAATACTTCATCCAATCATACCCGATTACAAAGGCGCATTTATCGATTCACATCTTCAGGAAATTTTTATCTCACTTGAATATCTGTCCGAATGTCGCTCCTGTTTTCTCGATGAAGTTCGGTTCAGACACCTTCACTATCGGGTGACCAAAGAGCAACCAGATCAGACATATCGGGAGCGGGCCAGATTCGGAGACGATCGGAAGTTCATTCAACTACTGCATTTGCGGGAAAATCACGCATTACAATTGTCTCGGATTGTTTTAGGGGGTAAGAAGTGTGACGGATTTTCTGACGGGTACATCGCGGCGTTGCGTCCCGCATCGAGCGTCGATTATTTGACGTCTAAATATTTACCTATCGGGTATCGCGTAAAGTATTTTTTGTATTTGCAGGCAAGGAGGGCGGCGGCGGTGCTTTATAGCAAAAATCCAGAGATTCATGTGTTGAAATAAAACCCAACCTTCAATTTTACAAAATAGTTTTCCCAACTACCCGCTGTCCAAAGGTTTGAAATGTTAGACGTCCTGTTTGTTAACCCTGATTCATCGAGTGCAGCCTATCAGGGGCTGGCAAAAGAATACTCTGCTATAGAACCGCCGACCTGGTCTCTGCTTTTGGCGGAGTCGTGCAGGGCGCGCGGCTTTAGCCCCGCCATACTTGATTGCGATGCAGAGCGGTTATCGTTGGCAAAATCCGTAAAAAAAATAAAGAACTGGGCACCCAAACTGATTGTATTCGTGATTTACGGGCAAAATCCAAACTCCGGTACAACAGGCATGATTGGTGCTGTTCAACTGGCACAAGCGATCAAGCAGGAAGATATTTTTGCCCCTATCTGCTTTTGTGGGTCCCATACGCAGGCCCTTCCGATGGAAGTTCTGTCATATGACTGTGTCGATTTGGTTTTGCTTAACGAAGGTGTCTACGCGCTATGGAATTTATTGTCGTCTAATTTGTCCAATGATCTTGAAACAATAAAGGGGATTGGACACAAGGTTGGCGGTGAACCGAAGATAAACGAGGCGGAGCAGGTTGTACCCCAGTCCAGGATGGATGTTGACATGCCTGGTTACGCGTGGGACTTGCTGCCATACAAAGAGCGCCCCCTTGATCTTTACAGGGCCCATTTCTGGCATGCGGATTTTGACCATAACAAGCGAACCCCATTTGCAGCGATCTATACTTCGCTTGGGTGTCAGTTTGCTTGTGAGTTTTGCATGATCAACATTGTAAACCGCGTGGATAATGGTGGTGGGGTAGATGCGTCCCATTCCCGTGGCATGCGCTTCTGGTCCCCTGACTGGGTCAAAAGAGAGATGAAAAAGCTTGCTGACTTAGGTGTGGTCACCTTGCGGATCAGTGACGAAATGTTTTTCCTCAATCGGAAGTACTACACGCCCATTTTAGAAAACTGTATTCAGGAAGAGTTCGGTTTCAATATGTGGACGTATTCGCGGGTTGATAGCGTCCGTCCGGCTGTATTGGAAACTTTTAAAAAAGCTGGTGTCAACTGGCTCGCTCTCGGGGTAGAGGCCGGGAATCAGCATGTTCGACAGGAAGTCTCAAAGGGCTCATTTCAGGAAATAAACATTCGCGAGGTTTGCAAAACCATTTCCAACGCCGATATCAATATTATCAGCAACTATATATTCGGATTTCCGGAGGACAATCTTGAGACTATGCAGGAAACGCTGAACCTCGCCATGGAGTTGAATTCCGAAATGGCAAACATGTACCCATGTCAGGCTCTGCCGGGCAGTCCGATGTACAACAGGGCATTGAGAGAAGGCTGGGATCTTCCCTCCAGCTATGAGGGCTTTGCTTTCCTTTCCTATGAATGTGAGCCGCTACGCACTAAATACCTGAGTTCCCGGGATGTGTTGAGTTTTAGAGATCGGGCCTGGAACACATATTTCACTAACCCAAAATACCTGAAACTGGTAGAACAGAGATTTGGAATTCAACAACGGGCAAATGTAGAAAACATGGCAAAAGTCCCACTAAAAAGAAAAATTCTAGGAAACTAACATATAAATTTAATGATTATTACCAAGACACCATTCAGAATTTCTTTTTTTGGAGGCGGAACTGATTTTCCTAATTATTATCTAAATAATGGGGGATCCGTGTTGTCTTCTACTATTGATAAATATTGTTACATTACATGCCGTTATCTCCCTCCATTTTTTGAACATAAATATCGAGTTGTTTATTCCGAGATCGAAAATGCCCAGTCGGTTGATGAAATTAGACATCCGGCGGTGAGGGGTGTCCTGAATTTCTCCAACATTAAAACGGGGCTCGAAATCCATCACGATGGTGACTTGCCCTCGAGATCTGGTTTGGGGTCAAGCTCGGCGTTTACAGTCGGATTACTGCATGCCGTCAACGCACTCGAAGGTAAAATGATAAGCAGAAAACAGCTGGCCATGGATGCTATGGAAGTTGAACAACATGTTATTAAAGAAGCCGTGGGGTCGCAGGATCAGGTTGCTACGGCATACGGTGGGCTGAACACGATCGTGTTTAATCAAGACGGTTCATTCAGTGTATCTCCCGTCATAATTGCACAGGACCGGAAGAATTTATTAAATGACCATCTGATGCTTTTCTTTACCGGTATCACCCGGTTTGCACCTGATCTCGAGGTCAAGAAAATAGAGAATTTAAATAGAAATGCTAATGATTTTAACGAAATGGGAGCCATGGTTGATGAGGGCATCAAAATTCTGGTTAATCCACGAGCCGATATGTTGGACTTTGGACGCTTGCTCCATGAAAGCTGGCAAATAAAACGCCATCTTGTCGACGGGGTTAGCAACGATTTGATCGACACGATATACGCCACAGGCATTAGCAACGGTGCCGTTGGTGGAAAAATACTGGGTGCTGGCGGAGGCGGTTTTCTTGCACTTTTTGCCGCGCCTGATAAGCAGACTGCGATTAAAGAAGCATTGTCTGACTTTCTATATGTAGCATTTCGGTTTGAATCGGAAGGCAGTGCAATTTGCGTTTATCAGCCAGACGGATTTTGAATGTGCGTAATGATCAAAAAATCCTTGTTGCTGGCGGAAATGGTCTCATAGGCCGCGCGTGCGTCAAACAGCTCCATTCGCGTGGATTCGAAAATGTGCTCAGCCCTTCGCGAGTAGAACTTGACCTTACGAACAGAGAAAACGTGCAAAAGTATTTCAGAACCCACGAACCAGAAACGGTTATTCTCGCGGCGGGCAAGGTTGGCGGTATTCTGGAAAACAAACAAAAGCCAATTGATTTTCTTAATCAGAACCTCAGAATTAGCTTGAATATCGCAGAGGCGGTCCATAACGGCGCTTGCAGCACAGCTGTTTTATTTGGTTCATCGTGTATGTACCCCAAAGAGTGTCCGCAGCCCATGCGCGAGGAATACTTATCGACCGGCCCGATGGAACCGACCAGTCTTTCTTATGCAGTTTCCAAAATTGCTACCTTGCAACTGGGGTTTGCATACAATCAGCAATACTCTTACGACAAATTTCTGTGCGTGATTCCAAACAGTGCCTATGGCCCGGGCGATAACTTTGACCCCAACAGTGGGCATGTGCTCTCAGCCCTCATTGCTAAATTTCACCGCGGTAAGACGGAGAGCCATAACACCGTAAACCTATGGGGAAGTGGTAAACCAAGGCGTGAATTCATTTTTTCTGAAGATGTGGCTGATGCGGTTATCTTCCTTTTGGAAAATAATTATTCGACGGTCGATAGCCCAATTAATATTGGCTCGGGAGCAGATTGTTCAATAGCGGAACTGGCGGATAAAATTGCCAGAACGGTGGGTTTTCAGGGTTCAGTCACTTGGCAAAAGGATAAGCCGGACGGGGTAATGCAGAAACTTCTGGACAGTCGGAAAATCAAAGCGCTCGGATGGCGAAATAAAATGACATTTGACGAAGGTATAACCAAAACCTATGAGTGGTATGCCAACCAATCGTTCTCAAATGACAATGAATCCTAATAATCTAGAAGCGCGGGTTGAATGGGTATGGCGCGAGACCGTCCGTATTCATCGCAATTTTCCAGAAACACGGCTGGCGTCCTCACTGTCCCCAATTGAAGCTTTGGTCTCCCTTTTTTACGGTGGAATTTTGAAGTTCTTTCCTAATGATCCACTGCATTCGGAACGAGATCGCCTGATTATTTCAAAAGGACACGGCTCTATCTGTATGTATCCAATACTTGCAGATCTTGGTTTCTTTTCACGTGAAGAACTCGACAGAGTATGTCAGGAAGATGGAATTCTTGGCGGTATTCCCGATCCGATTATCCCCGGATATGAAACAGTGAATGGCTCTCTCGGCCATGGACTAGGGGTGGCGAGTGGGATTGCGATTGCTCAGAAAAGCCTCAATCTAGACCGAAATGTTTTCGTTCTTTGTGGCGACGGTGAGATGCATGAGGGTGCGTGCTGGGAGGCAATCATGTTTGCTAGCCACCATAGCCTGGACAACCTGACGCTGATCGTCGATGACAATTCAATAGCCATGCTAGGCTTCACCGCAGACATTGTGTCGCATGGCGACCTTGGCAAGCGCCTTGCGTCGTTCGGATGGGAAACCACCGCAATTAATGGCCATGATGTTGAGTTGGTTTGTCGAACCTTGGGCGCAATGAAAACAGCCCGACCCGGAAAACCAAAAGCCTTGATTTTAAAAACACTCAAGGGCAGGGGCGTTCCAAATCTTGAGAATGAACCCATGTCCCACGTATTAAATCCAAAGCCTGAAACTCTCGACCAGATACTGGAATTTGGTGATGACTAATCCGAGGGCCATGAGGGACGCCCTGCTGGAACAGATTCTGCAGCGTATGAAGACTGAAGACGATATTTATTTTGTTAGTGCCGATTATGGTTCTCCGGTCCTTGACCATATTCGTAACCAATTTCCCAATCGATTTTTGAATGTTGGGGTTGCTGAGCAAAATCTTATAAACATTTCGGCGGGGTTATCGCTCGAAGGGTTTCGGGTTTTTGCCTATGCTATTGCGCCATTTTTAACAATGCGTTGTTTTGAACAACTGCGTGTCAATCTTGCGCTGTTGTCAGAGGTGCGAGAAATAAACGTTAATCTAATTGGTGTAGGTGCCGGCTACAGCTATGTTGTGTCAGGTCCGACCCACCAATGTTACGAGGATATTAGCCTTATCCGCAGCCTGCCGAACTTTCAGCTTTATTCTCCTTCGGATCACATCCTCGCGGGCAGTCTGATTGAAAGGTGTCTTGAGCAGGCTGGGCCGAAATATCTGCGCCTTGATGCACAGGTACTGCCGCCGTTGCGCGCGAAGGTTTCGCCAGATGCCACAGATGACGGCTTTGAGGTTTTGAAGGAGGGTAAAGATGGCCTAATTTTTGCCACGGGCTTTATGACGCATACGGCTCTCGAGGTGGCGGCCCAAGCGGGTGGCGACGGTAAACAGTTGGCGGTGGTTGATCTGTTTAACCTAACGTCTCTTAATCTGGCAAAATTCCGTGATTTGGTCTTGCAATATCGTCATGTTTTTAGCTTCGAAGAAGGATTTGAAGGTCGAGGCGGTATGGATGTCCTAATTAACACACACCTCAAATCCAGTGGCTATGACGGTCAATTTGATGGAGTTGGGGTGCGGCCTGGATATAGCTTTGAGCTGGGTGATCGGCAATCCATTCATGAAAAAGTAGGAATTGGCCTGGAAACCGTTCTCAAGAGAGTACTCAAAAGTTACAGTCGATAATGGTGGGTCCCCGGGTGATTAAATATCCATTAATGAGGAATAATGTTTCACGTGCTGACCTGGATGCGGTCATAAGGCACCTGCAGCAGGATGATCCGATACTCACGAATGGTCCCCATTGCCGCGAGTTTGAGGACGAATGGAATAAATGGCTTGGCTCAAAATATTCGGTTTTTGTTAATTCCGGCTCTGCGGCGAATCTTTTGTCGATGACGGTTCTTAAGCTGATGTATCCCGAGGGTGGCGAAATTATTGTTCCACCTCTGACATGGGTATCGGACATTGCATCAGTTATACAGACCGGATTCACGCCGGTATTTGCAGATATCAATCCCAGAACTCTGGCAATGGACACTGGTCAGGTTATAGGGAAGGTTACGGACAATACCCGTGGTATTTTTTTGACACACACTCAGGGTTTTAACGGCCTTACCGATCAGTTGCTTAATTTTCTAAAAGATAAAGATATCCATTTGATCGAGGATGTTTGCGAATCGCATGGTGCAACACATAAATCCAGGCGCGTCGGTACATTTGGTCTGATGTCGAATTTCTCATTTTATTATGCCCATCACATGTCCACCATTGAAGGTGGGATGATTTGCACCAACGACGAGAAAACCTATGAGACACTCCGTATGCTGCGATCTCACGGGATGGTGCGTGAGGCAGCCTTGAAGAGTACTAAACAATATTATGAACAAAAATTTACGGAATTGAACCCACAATTCATCTTCGCGGTACCCGGTTATAATGTGCGCAATAATGAAATTGGCGGAATTTTGGGTAAGTCACAGTTGCGCCGTCTTGACGAAAACAATGCAATACGTACTCGTAACCAGGAAGTGTTCCTATCCCTGCTTGACGGGGAGGTCTATCAGACAGATTTTTATACAACAGGATCATCAAACTACGCCTTCAATCTAGTTCTTAGAGAAAAAGATCCGGAATTGATGGCAAGGTTGATGTGTTTACTTGCAGAGAATGGGGTTGAATTTAGACGAGGAAGTGCGGGTGGTGGCAATCAGGTCCGTCAGCCATATCTGAGGCATCTGCTTCCGGACGATGCCTGGAAGGACTATCCAGTCACCGATCATATACATTATTACGGGATGTATATTGGCAATTATCCCGACCTCATCGAATCGGAAGTGTCGGAAATTGTCAGCTTTGTTAATCAGGCCGTTTCTGCACGCTGATGGAGGCCTATGTTCTAGCCGGTGGAAAAGGAACCCGGTTGAGGGAAGCGGTGAGTGACCGACCCAAGCCGATGGCTGAAATCAACGGGCGGCCATTTCTGCATCATTTATTGAAATATTTCATATCACAGGGCGTTGATCATTTTATTCTTTCAACTGGATACAAAAGGACAATGATTCGTGACTATTTTGGTACACTGTTCGGTGGTATCCCGATTACATATGCCGAAGAAGAAAAACCGTTGGGAACCGGTGGAGCGATCCTGCGTGCTTCACGTTTTATAAAATCCGACAATCCCTTTCTCGTGTTGAATGGGGATACATTCTTCAGGGTGCGACTATCCAAACTAAGACAGTTTCATGCGAAGACAGGTTGCAAGATAACAATAGCCTTAATGCACGCGTTTGAGCGCGGACGCTTTGGTAGGGTTGAGTGTGATGAAAAACACCATGTGAAGTCACTCGGGAACGGTAAAGCAGACATTGGTATGGTTGCAAATGGAGGCGTTTACATATTAGACCCTGACGTCTTTAAGGGCCTAAAGCTGCCTCAACCTTCGTTTTCGTTCGAGGACTTGGTGTTGCCGTCGCTACTCGAGGATGGGATCGAGATAGGCGGTATCACATTCTCATCCGAGTTTATTGATATTGGCTTGCCGCAAGATTATCACAAGCTTTCCGTTCTCTATGGAGAATATTTTGGTAAAAATTAAAACATTTATGAGAGCAAATTTTGAGCGTTCGATAGATGCCAAACGGGCTTTTTTGGATAATCAGAATGCTCAAGATGTTTTTTGCGCAGCCGCCGAAATGGTTCTTGAACGTTATCGGGCCGGGGGTCGAATGTATATATTTGGAAATGGGGGATCAGCGGCAGATGCTCAACACCTTGCTGCGGAATTTGTTAGCAAACTCGCACGTGATCGTGAGCCCCTTCCAGCTGAGGCTTTAACCGTCGACAGTTCCATTATAACGGCAATCGGTAATGACTACGGTTACGATGAAGTTTTTGCCCGCCAGCTGCGTGGAAAGGCTACGCCTAAAGATGTAGCTCTGGCCATCAGCACTTCTGGAAACTCCAAAAACATTTTGCGAGGCCTTGAAACCTGTAAGGCCCTTGATATCCCTTCGGTGTTGTTCACTGGCAGGGATGGCGGTAAAGCGGTAACGCTATCTGATTACTGCGTAATAGCGCCCGGGCAGGATACTGCGACAATTCAGGAACTGCACATAGTATTTGCCCATATTCTGTGTGGTTATGTCGAACATCATATCTTTCAGGAGTGAGTTTTCATGAAACTTCTTGTCACAGGTGGTGCAGGATATCTTGGGTCGACGATGATCGGGTATCTACTTGAGGCGGGCCATAATGTAACTGTAGTGGATAATTTCATGTTCGGTGAGGCGACGCTCAATCACTATTGCCATAATCATAATTTCAATGTGATCCGCGGGGATGTGAGATTAAAAGAGGTTATGACGCCACTGATCAGCGGTGTTGACGCGATTATACCGCTAGCCGCCTTGGTCGGGGCACCTCTTTGCGATAAAGACCCAGTCGCCGCCAAAACGACCAATAATGACGCGGTAATGCTAATGTTAGATTTGATTTCTGAGGACCAGTGGGTTCTCATGCCGACTACCAATAGTGCCTACGGTAGTGGAGACGAAAATAATTACTGCACCGAAGATTCGCCACTAAACCCCATCTCTTCCTATGCCATCGAGAAAGTAGAGGTGGAAAAGGCGCTAATGCAAAGAACAAATTCGATCTCATTCAGGCTGGCGACCGTATTTGGAATGTCCCCCCGAATGCGCATTGATTTGTTGGTAAATGATTTTACGTACAGAGCTGTAAATGATAAAGCCGTCATACTTTTCGAAGGCCACTTTAAACGTAACTACATCCATGTACGGGATGTGAGCCGTGTGTTCCTACACGGCCTCGAGAATTTTAATTCGATGCGCGGGGAGATATATAACGTCGGCCTTTCGGATGCCAATGTGTCAAAAAGGGAACTCTGCGAACGAATAGAAAAATGTGTACCCGGGTTTGTTTTTATGGAAAACGAATTGGCAAGCGATCCTGATCAAAGGAATTATATCGTTTCAAACGCCAAGTTAGAGGCGACTGCATTCAGTCCCATTCATTCATTAGATTTTGGCATTTCTGAGCTCGTAAAAGGTTTTGAGATGATTCAAAACCGAAGATATGGAAACGCTTAAGCACGAGTTTATCCGCGGTAGGTGCCAGATGCCATCCGTCACACAAACCTCAACCCTCCCCAGGACAAGCCTTTTTTACCATGATTTTATCTAGGGAAATGACATTGTAGGCTGTCGCATTCGACACCGTTTTCCAACTTCATCCAAGTCGGTGTGATCTTGGTGGAAGTCAAAGGCGGAGAATAGTTTTGCCATCGAGAACAGATCAATTTGATGTAGTTGTTGCCGGAGGTGGCAGCAGTGGCGTGGCAGCAGCAGCTGCTGCAGCACGGACGGGGGCTGATACGCTCCTGGTTGAACGTTTTAGTTGTCTTGGAGGCGCATCGACAATGCGTTCCGTCGTCACCTATTGTGGGCTCTACACACTTGATAGCCAACCCAAAATTGCTGTCGGCGGCATTGCGAAAGAGGTGTCCGAGCGCCTTGAAGCACGGGGGGCTATCACAGGGCCCATCCGACATCGGGGTGTATTCGTCGTCTTCGAACCCGAAGCGGTAAAGATTGTTCTTGATGAATTGGTTGCGGAGGCAGGTGTCACGGTAATGCACGGGGCGTTCCTTGCTGAGGCGGAAAGAGAAGACGGAAAGATCCTTAGTGTGACCGTTGCAACCCATTCGGGTCTGCATAAAATTAAGGCCAAGGCTTTCGTTGATTGTACTGGTGAGGGTGATCTCGCTGCTCGAGCCGGCGCGGCGACGCGGTATGGTAACGGAATGCATGTCAATCTGGGGACGTTATCTACCCGGTTCGGAGGTATCGCGCGTGACGCGTCCGTGACAGTGGAAGATGTTGTCGGTGTAATTGCGGCTATGGGTGAGATGCGATCGACCGTGACGAAAGATCGCAGCGTTATTGCGCGGCTGCCGATTTCCGGAGATCTCGTTTGTTACCTCGCGTCTGAGGATTATAATCCTCTAGATAATTTCTCAATGTCTGGGGCTGAACGGCGAGGGAGACAGCAGGCTTGGAAATATCTTGACGAGATAAAAAAAATCCCCGGTTGTGAGGCAGCTTACCTCGTCACCACTGGTCCGGAGTTTGGCACCCGAGAGTCTCGACATCTAAAGTGCCTCAGCCAATTAACTTGGCATGACGTGGGACAGCGAAAAAAATTTAACGATTGTATTGCGCTGGGTACGTGGGGGGCTGAATGGCACGACCGTGATTCATTTGAGAGTAGCTTCGACTATCCACCCGGCCGAGCGACCTATGAAATACCGCTTTCGTGTCTTCAGAGTATTGACACACCCAACCTCGTTTGTGGCGGGCGGCTTGCGGATGGGGATCGAAAGGCAAGTGCGGCTATTAGAGTAATGGGGACCGCATTCGCTACAGGACAGGCAGCGGGAGTTGCGGCTGCGCTCTCCGCCGCCGGCGAGTGGACCGCTTCCGATGTACAAAAGATATTGCGGGTTCAGGGGTGCATACTTAGCCCTTCCGAAATTAAATCCTGATTACTGTGGCGATTTAGGTTGATGATATCCACTGTCTTTTCTAGCATAGGGTGGTTTAGAAAAAGAGCGTTGCATTCTAATTTGCCAAGGGAGGATTTTTAGTATGGGAAAATTTGCTAAATGGGCGTTTTTGAGTCTGTTTCTTTCAGGGTGTTTCACCGGAACCGCCCTGGCGAAGGATCTTAAAAAAGTCAAGATGACGGCGGCTCGGAACAGCATATTAATTTTATATACATTTGGCGGCAGGGACGCGGGTATATTCGCGAAGCATGGAATCGATCTTGAGATTGATGTCAGGCCGTTTAAAGGGCATATGGCGGGTTTACCTGCTGGACAGGTCCCAATTACGAATTACGCAGGAACGGCTGCAATTGCGCGAATAAACAAGGGTCTTGATTTGGTGATTATTGGGGGCGGGCTTACTGTTATGCAGGAAGTTTTCGTGCAAAAGAATTCTCCGTTCAAAACGATCACAGACCTGAAAGGTAAAAAATTTGCTAGCTGGTCTACGGGAGCAGGGGCGTTCAAGGCAACAAGAGCCGCGATTATAGATGGCTATGGGATGGACGTGCTGAAGGACACCGACTTTGTGCAGGCGTCTCCACCGGCATTACTGAAGATGCTGGAAAGAGGACAAATTGACTCCATGTTCAACATCAGCTCTTTGACAATAGCGGCGGCTGCTCAACCAGATAAATTTCGTTCAATTTTCGCGCCAAACGATTATTGGAAGAAGAAAACCGGTCAGCCAATTGTATGGTCTGCCCCAACCGTTGCGTGGCGTAAATGGGTTGATGAAGATCCGGACCGCGCCAAGGGCATGGTTGCTGCTCTGACGGAATCTTGGAAATGGTTGCGGATTCCCAAAAATCTAGACGTCGCTGTAAAAAAATACGGTAAATTGGCTGGCGTCAAATCCAAAGCCCAAGCTGAGGTATACAAGAAATGGCTGGTTGGAGAACGCATCTTTCTTGCGAAGTGGGATACTGAAACACGCGATAACCAGTGGGCATTTTTAGAAATGGCCCGGCGGGTCGGTGTACTGACAAAAATTCCTGCGAAAGAAAAGACAGGGCTTATTCTCAAATAGCACAGTGTTAGGTCATAGCAAGTAGAAACAGTGAATTTGTTCAGGGAAAAAAGCTTCTTAATTGGAGCAATGACGATCGTAGTGGCACTAGTTTTATGGAAGCTAGTGTCACTATTTTTGTTGCCGATGTTTTTGCCCGGTCCGATCCTCCTTGTTGAGCGCATGTTCGAGGTTTACGCCGAGCCGGGCGCCCTTCTCGTGGTTTTCAGAACCCTCTTGAGAATCTTTGAAGGCTGCGTCGTGTGTATGATACTTGGTACTGCAATTGGTCTCCTCATGGGGCTTAGACGCGACATAGAAGCATTTTTTGATAGTTGGATTATGGTCCTGCTGACATTTCCCGCTGTTTGTTGGGCATTTTTGTCCGTTTTATGGTTTGGGCTTTCCGAATGGGCTCCGCTTCTTACCGTGATTTTGATTGTTTTCCCCTTTGTGGCAATGAATGTTTGGGAGGGGACCAAGGCTCTCGAAAAAGACCTTGTTAATATGGGACGGGTATATGGGGCAAAACGGTCTTTAATGATACGCAAGGTTTTAATCCCCCAAATTATGCCGTTTATCTTCTCCGCTTTGAGAATTTGTGTTTCTTTAACATGGAAAATTGTTTTGGTCGGGGAGGCGTTTGGCGTCGGAAGCGGAATTGGACAAAAACTCATGTATTGGTTTGAAGAGACGCAGGTTGACATGATGCTGGCTTGGGGTGTCAGTTTTATGATCGTCATGACACTTGTAGATTTACTTGTGTTCCGCCTGTGGGAAAGACGCACGTTTGCTTGGAGACATCAAATTGCCACCTGATACACTGAATGTCGCGGCCTCTACAGTCGTTGCAGTAAATAACCTTACTAAGAAATTCACTACGCCCGGTGGTGAAGATGAATTTGTGGTATTGGATTCAATTAGCATCAATGTTGATGAAGGCACCTTTGCTAGCATCGTGGGGCCGTCGGGCTGCGGCAAATCAACACTGTTAAATATAATAGCGGGCATTGAATCGCATGATCCAAGTGACGGGGGCTCGGTCGAAGTCATTCCGAGGGAAGGAGTGAGCACAACACCGCGGATTGGTTATGTCTTTCAGAATGCCCGTCTTCTTAACTGGCTGACAGTCCGGGGCAATCTGGAATTTGCGCTTGAAGCCCAGGAAATTCCCCGCGATCAGTGGCATGGGCGTGTCACAAAATATTTGGAAATGGTGGGCCTCGGTGGACAAGAGGAAAACTACCCACTCAATCTATCTGGCGGGATGCAGCAGCGGGTTGCGATTGCACGGGCGCTTGCGATTGAACCCGATGTTCTTTTAATGGATGAACCGTTCAGTCATCTCGATGAGATTACAGCGCGTACCATGCGATTTGAGTTGATGGAAATCCTCATGAAAGCCAAGCCAACAATTCTTTTTATCACGCATGATCTTGGTGAGGCCGTCTTCCTCTCAGATAAGATTTACATGATGAGTACAAAACCCGCTAAAATTTTCAAGCAGATTGCGGTGGAGGTGCCCAGGCCTAGGAAGCCGGAAGATCCTCAGATATTTGATTTAGAGAAAGAGTTGGTTCGGGAATTTTTTGCTACTTTGGAAGCACAAGAATAAATGGGCTCACGGGCTAGAGCGGTAGGGATAAGGCTTGGGTCCATCATCGTACTTGTACTGATTTGGTGGATTGGGTCCGGGCTCGCGGATGACGTTGAGGTCTTGCCTGCCCCAGCTCTGATTGCCGAAACAATTTACAACAATTTTCTGGTGCCCGGTCCTGAGGGGAAATCAGCGTTTTTTCACGTTGGTATTACACTGGGACGCACCCTCGTTACCTTTTCAATCGCCATGTTATTGGGGATAGCCATTGGATTGACAATGGGCCTCAAAAGAAATGTTGAGTACGCGTTCATGGCGCTTCTTCCACTAATGCTTACAATGCCCACCATTTTGATGGTTTTTCTCGCCGTTTTGTGGTTTGGGTTCACGGAGGTGGGTAGCCTAGTCGCTGTTATTGGTGTTGTGACACCGTTCGTCGCCGTAAACATGTTTGCGGGCGCAAAAGCGATGGATAAATCTCTTATTGATATGGCAAGAACGTTCCGGGAAAATAAACGACTGCTTATTCGTAAAGTGTATATCCCACAGCTTCTACCCTACATCTTTTCTGCATTTCGTTTTGCCTTTGGTATGACATGGAAGGTGGTGGCATTGGCAGAAACGTTCGGACTTAAATACGGTATCGGTTACATGTTTTTCTTCTGGTTTGAGCAATTTAGTATGGAGCAGGTACTTGCCTGGATCATTTTATTTGTTGTTTTAATGCTTATCCTCGAACATGCGGTTTTTGCCCGATTGGAACAAAAGGCATTCTCCTGGCGTCCCTCTCATTCATTTTCGGATTGAGTTGTGCGTAATTAACGAAGATTCACGATGCGGTTACTGAGTCCAGTAGGTTAACCGGCTATATGTGAATCGATATACGATTAGTTGTGAGCTCAGACGTTCGTAGGTTCACTTATCTCGAAATACGCCCCTATCTTTTCCCTCCCGCCAGAACATGTGCATCCAGCGAATTTTGACTGAAGATTTGCTTCGCCTATGGCAACCCGCCCGGTATCAGATAGAGGAAATTAGCTAGTTTCACTATTATTGTTCCTTTCGGTCAGATTCCAGTAGAAATATTGGGTCATGGAATAAGCCAGCGGTCAAATAGGTTGCTGTACACGGATGGAGTGCCCGTTATCTCCAGACCCAACTTGGGAGAACATAGAATGAATGTAGCGAGACATGCGAGGCCGTTAGAGTTGGAAGGTATAACGAAGGAAGAAATTGTTTCTCAATTTGTTGCGCGTTTTGCAGAACGCGAGGCCGACTGGGAGGCGTTTGAGGACGCGAAGATAGAAGGTTATAGAAGGGCGCAGCACCGGTTCATCGGCGCAGGTGGATCCGGCAAACATGACGATATGACCGTAATCCCAGCGAGAGCCCATACTCTGAGCATCATGTATGTGGAACCCGGACAAGGGAATGCGCCCCATACCCACGAGGTGGAAGAGACCTTCTTTGTTCTCAAAGGCCGTCTCGATGCGTTTGTCGAAGACGATGACGGGTCACGGATTACCACCCGGCTGGGTCCCTGGGATTGTATTACCTGCCCACCTGGTGTCATTCATGGGTATGACAATAACAGCCTTGAACCAGTCTGGTTTCAGGTAATGTTGGGATGCGGACGTCCAGAAACCATGGGGTATTCCGACGATGAACTGTATAAAAACCGTGATGCCCATCTCGAAGAAACGGGGAAAGGCTATAATGGTTGAGGTCTTTTTCTTTGATTTAACGACGGCGCGCGTGAACCAGAAGTGGAATGTTTTTTCATGTCACTGATTATTGCTGTCGATACAGGAGGAACATTTACGGATATAGCGGCATACGATCTCGAAAAGAGCACAGTTGCTTACGCAAAGGCACTGACCACCTATGATGACTTGGTTGACGGGGTCATGGCATGCGTTGCTGAAGCCGATATTGACCTGGGAGATACCGATTTAATAACTCATGGTACGACGCTCGTTATCAATACCCTTTTGCAGCGTAAGGGTGCCGAGGTGGCGTTGGTGACGACCAAGGGATTTCGCGATACTCTAGAGTTGGCACGAGGCAACCGAACAAACCCTTTCCAGATGAATTTTCGGCGTGACCCGCCACTTATTCCCCGGCCACTGAGGTTTGAGGTCGGTGAGCGCATCCATGGCAGCGGGGAGATATTGAAAAAACCGGAGCGTCGGGAAATTGAGCAACTGGCCACTGTCCTCAAAGAAACTGGCGTTCAGGCTGTCGCGATTTCGCTGATAAACAGCTATATTGATGATGGTCATGAGGCTGTGGTAGCCGAGCTTTTGCGCAAAAACCTGCCAGGTGTCTACGTTACGGCAGGCACTGAGTTGACACGCGAATGGTATGAGTACGAGCGTTGCTGCACCGCTGCTGCCAATGCCATTGTTGGACCCGATATGTCTTTGTACACGACGCGTCTTCGTGACAAGCTTGCGGACAGCGGCTTTCATAAAACCCTTTATATGATGGGCTCTAACGGCGGTGTCCTTTCTGTGGAGCGGAGTTTACGGGAGCCTATTTCGTTAATTGAATCTGGTCCGGTAGGTGGGTGTATCGGGGCTGGGGCATATGGAGAGGCCCTCGATATTCCTAATATTATTGCATTCGATATGGGTGGAACCACCGCCAAGTGCTCGATAATCAGAGATGGAGCATTCAGTCTGCGCACACCCTATTTTGTTGGAGGATATGACACGGGATTTCCGATCAGGAGTTCGGTTGTTGATATCGTTGAGGTCGGTGCTGGAGGCGGCTCCATCGCGTGGATAGACAATAGTGGGCGCCTGAATGTAGGCCCACGAAGCGCTGGCTCCGATCCTGGCCCGGTAGCCTTTGGCAGGGGAGGCACGGAACCAACCGTTACGGACGCAAATCTGGTACTCGGTCGTATAGCGCCGGATGTTTTCCTTGGAGGTGGTCTGCCTCTGAACCTTGACAGTGCCCGGGGTGCTATCGCCTCTTCCGTTTCCAAAGGACTTGGCATGGAAGACAGACCCGTCGAAGAGACAGCAGAGGGAATATTGTCACTTTCTACAGTTAAAATGACGGGTGCCATCCGCCAGATTACGGTCGAACGTGGCGACGACCCCAAAGAGTTCGCACTTTTTGTATTTGGTGGTAGTGGGCCTATTTTCGGTTCAGCACTGGCGCGGGAGCTAAATATTTCGCGGGTAATCATTCCACCAGAACCCGGGAATTTTTCGGCTCTTGGGATGTTGCTTGCAGACGCGCGCCTTGACGTAGTGCGGACGATGATAATTGGCCTCGAAGAAGGAGCGATCGAACAGCTCGAAAGCGCATTCACCCAAGCGGAAGAAAGTGGAGTGAAAACCTTAAAAAAAGAGGTTCAGGGGGCACGCACAACTGTGACCCGAAGCATTAAGATGCGATATCGGGGACAAAAACATACTTTTACAGTTCCGATTACAGGCTCAATGGCAGATCTTGCGCAGTTGCGAAACGAATTCGAAGAATTTTACAAGGGCCGGTTTGGTCACTCGGATTCAGAAGCTCCTGTCGAGATTGTCGGGATCCATGTAAGTGCTTATGCCATTACGCGAAAACCGGATTTAAAAAGGTTGCCCCGCATAAAAAAAAGTGGCGAAAGTCATCCGGATGGTCGCAGGGTATATTTTTCCCGCGCCGGTGGCTGGGTTAAGGCTCAGGTATACAGACGAGAATTTCTACCGATCGGCTTTGAAGTATCCGGCCCAGCGGTGATCGAGGAATACGGTGCGACTACCGTTATCGAGCCCCGAGATCGCCTGTCTGTTGGTAGGTTTGGTGAAATCAAAATTGCGGTAGGAGAATAAAAATGGATATGCCATCTGAGGTAAGCCTAGACCCAATTCAACTGGAGATAATTCGCCACAGCCTCGTAGCAATCCCAAATGAAATCGACGCAAACATAACCAGGACCGCTTTCAGTCCACTGGTATACGAATACAAGGATTTCGCGACCGGACTGGTTGATCCTGAAGGCCGGCTGGTTGCCCAGGGTTCCGGGTCCATACCCATCTTTGTGGCGAATGCACTAGGTAACGCAGTGCGCGATGGACTGGAGATCTATGGTGCGGATCAGATATTTGAAGGCGATATAATAATTTCAAATCACTCAGGCACACTGGGGCAGCATTTAAATAATGTTGTCATGTACACTCCGGTATTTGTGGGTCCAAATAAAGAAGATCTTTTCGGTTTCATGTGTGTTCTTGTCCATTGGGTTGATGTGGGTGGAAACACGGTGGGCTCGTGCTGGGCCCCCGATACAACCGAGATATTTCAGGAGGGTATACAGTACCGGACTGTAAAACTTTGGCAGCGCGGGGTCCGCAACGAGGAACTTTACCGGGTAATAAAATACAATACGCGGTTTCCCGTAATGGTCTTTGGAGATCTGGATGCCCAGCTCGCCGGGACCCTGACTGGAAAAGACAAGTTTGCGGCACTGGTTAACCGTTACGGTGTGGCAGAAATGCGGGCGGCGATAATAGCGATCTGGGACCAGTCGGAAGCGGTTGCCCGTGAGGCGGTTCGGAAACTTCCGGACGGTGTCTGGCGTGCGAGCGCCTTTCTGGATGGTGACGAGGTTGATGATTGGGAGCCGGTATCAGTTTCGGTAGAGGTGCGTATTGAAGGTTCCTCCATGACAATCGATTTTTCGAATTTGGGCGGCGTCTTGAAAGGACCCCTGAATTCAGGGTCATTCGGCGGTGCATACCCCGCTGCACGTATCGCATTTAAAATTTTAACCGCACCAGACGAACCGGCAAACGAGGGTTGCTTTCGGGCACTGAATATAATTATTCCAGACGGCACATTCCTGAGTGCCGGGCCGACCGCTCCAATGGGTTTGTATAGTGCGACGTTGCCAACGGTAATAGACACCATCATCCGTGCGGTGGGCGCCGCGGAACCCTCGGTTGCTGCGGGTGGACACCACGCATCATTTTCCGCCCACTGTTTCTATGGGAAGGATCCCAAGACAGGGGAGTTGTACCAGCAGCTAGACACCGGGCATGGTGGATGGGGCGCAACCTCAAGCCTTGATGGTGCGGGACCATACAAGACCATGGCTCATGGCGACACGCTTGACGTACCGGTCGAAGTGCAGGAGACAATCTGCCCATTTGTTGTTGAATCCATCGGATTGCGTCAGGACTCTGGCGGTGATGGCGCACAGCGAGGTGGGCTGGGGACCGAAAAGGTTATTCGGGTGCTGGCAGATACTGGTGTAAGTGTACAGATTGACCGAACAAAATGTCCTCCGTGGGGGTTAAATGGTGGTTCAGATGGAAAAACCGCAATTGCGGTGATTGAACCCGTTGAGGGTGACTTTCGAGAAATTCTGAAGGGCATGACCACAATGAAGCCTGGTGATTCTTTCAGGCTTAAAACCGGCGGCGGCGGCGGATTCGGCAGCCCGCTTGAACGAGCTGTGGACGAAGTCGGGGCCGATGTTGAGGCGGGATATATTTCTCAAGTCAAAGCAGAAAAGGTTTACGGGGTCATTGTTGGGAAGGATGGTATTCCTGATCTGCCGGCGACTAAGATTTGCCGGGATCAGCTGGTGAAAGCGACCGAGGTTAAATAAGAAAATCGGTTTGGCGCCGGAGGATCCGGCCGGCCAGTGTCCCCGTGTGCTCACCATCGCGAAACACTGTTTTGCCGTTAACAATAACCTGTACGATGCCGGTCGCAAACTTATGCGGGTTTTCGTAGGTCGCAAGTTCACCCACCGTGTCTGGGTCAAATATTGTGATGTCAGCCGCGTATCCTTCACGGACCAATCCCCTGTTTCTCAACCCAAGTGCTTTTGCTGAGGCGCCGGTCATTTTCCAAACAGCCTCGTGTAGAGGTAAAATCCCCTGCTCGCGCGAATATTGTCCAAGAACACGAGGAAAGGTTCCGTAGAACCTTGGATGCGGCCGGCCCTGACCAGTAACCCCGAAAGGGGCGACAGAATTACCGTCTGAGCCGATCATTATGTCGGGAGACCGCACAAAATCAGTAACATCGTCTTCGGAAATTGACCCTACCAGTACCCGGGTCTGACCACGGTCGTCCACGATATAGTCAAGTGCAGTATCGAATGCATCACTGTTGCGTTCTGCGGCGATATCTCCAATGGTTCTTCCGGCATATTGGGGTAAATCGGGTGAAATTGAGATACGAACGGCATCCCAGCTCGGGATGCGGCCAAAATTGTTAAGACCGTCTTTACCGACTTCTTTGCGAAGCCTGACCCGTGTATTTTTGTCTCGCAGCCGGGTTATCATAGCCTCCACGCCGCCCTCCTGGAGCCAGGGTGGAAATAAGTTCTTCAACGGATTGCTCGCAGCGGTATAGGGATAAATATCGCAGTCTATGGGAACGCCAGTTCGGCGAGCTTCTGCCAGCAGGTCAATTAATTTTTTTGCCCCGCCCCAGTTATCTGTTCCTGAAAGTTTCATGTGCACAATCTGAACATGAACCCCGACCTGTTGAGCAAATTCCATGGCTTCCTGAACAGAACAAAATACCTCGTTGCCTTCGTCCCGCAAGTGGGTGAAATAACGCCCACCCGCGTCCACCAGTGTTCTGCCGAGGGCAACCATTTCGTCAACGTCTGAGTACGACCCGGGTGCCGTAAACAAACCGGACGACATACCGAGGGCACCCGCGTCGAGTGCCTCGATCAGCAGCATGCGCATTTGATCTAGTTCCGTCACCGTAGGTGCTCTGTTTTCCATACCCATCGCCATTAGTCGGAGTGTGTTGTGTCCCACCAGATGTATGGTGTTGACGGATAACGCCGGGTACTGATCCAGATAGTTGGCAAAATTTGTAGCGCGGAACGTCAGCCATGGTGCGCTCGGACTGAGGTAGTCTGTCAACGCATCCACTTTGTCGGGTAGCGCGGGAGCGCATGAATACCCACAGTGACCAATAACCTCCGTCGTTACACCCTGGCGTATTTTACTCTCCGCCTGGGGCATTAGGGGGAGGGTCCAGTCCGAGTGAGTTTTAATGTCGATGAAACCCGGCGCGAGTACTTTACCTGATGCGTCAATGGTTTCTGCACCGCTGGAGGAAATATCACGTCCAATTTCCACAATGCGGCCCTCGGTGATGGCGATATCAGTTTCTATACCGGGTGAGCCACTGCCATCGATAACATGGCCGTTCCGGATAACGGTTGACAAGGTCATAGTGACTGCCCTTCCAGCGTCTCCAACCAGACGTTTTTCATCGCATTGCGGTCAACCTTACCTCGTTGGTTTCTTGCAATCGCATCCGTTACCACAATGTGCGCGGGCCGCTTGAACTCCGGCAATGTGTTTGCACAATGTAACCGGATATCTGCCGCCGTCGGCGTTTTTCCGGTGAGCGGGACTACGTAGCAGACAATTGCCTCGCCGTATATCGCATCCGGCACCCCAACCGTGCAGACCTCCAGCACCTCCGGGTGTTCAATTACGACATTGTCAATTTCCAGAGGGGCGACATTGACGCCGCCCCGGATTATCAGATCTTTAGAGCGGCCTGTAATTCTCAGGTAACCATCTTCATCAAGAATGCCCAGATCCCCAGTTTTCAGCCGATTGCCTCGCACAGGTTCCACGCTACCGTTCTGGCCAAGATACGCTGTAGCATTCTGGGGTCCCCCAATTTCAATTTCGCCTTCTCCTCCCTGCGTGACTGGATTTCCGTTATCGTCAACAATAGCGAGATTCTGCCCAATACCGGGCTTGCCTACACTGCCGATGCGCCGGTTCAGATGATGGTTACCTGCCACGGTCCCACCTTCGCTCATTCCGTAATGCTGTATGAGCTTAATGTCGTATAATTTTTCAAATTTTCTATGCTGTTCATCCATAAGTGGAGCGGTGCTGCAACTCATGAATTCCAGCGTTTTTAGAGAGGATGTATGTTCGCCCGCTGTGTGGTCCAGCAACATGTTGATTACGGCCGGTATGCCGATCGCCTTTGTGATTCTATAATCCCGGATCCAGTTAAACATTTCACTAAAAGAAAACTTCGGCGTGAAGGCCACGCACCCGCCCCCAACAAGCAGTGGTTGCAAGACAATCTGGTGGGACGAAGACCAAGCAAAGGACCGGTATTCCAGCACTCTGTCAGTCTGTTTTAGGCCCCAGAGAAAGGCAGTCTGTGCACCGATAAAGTTGTAGTTTCCAAAGCTGTGTATTACACCTTTGGGCTGATCGGTGGTACCCGAGGTAAAGCATATGACGGCATCATCCGTCTCGGCCGAAACTTCACTGGGCTCCGTCAGGCCATCGCGGGTGTTGAGTTCCTCGAAAACACCGCCGTCTGCGGAAGATATCCCATCCGGATCTGCTGGCCCAAACGGGATCCATCTGCATGGGACCTCGCTTCGGATATTTTCAAAATTAAGTTCGTCAGCCCAAAACACAATACTCGGGCCAAGCCGTTTCAGAATTTCCCTCATATGGTTTGTGTTGATATCTACATTAACGGTGCAAAATGTCGCACCATGGCGTTGTATGCCATAATATAAAACAAGGTTTTCGAGTGAGTTGTTCGTTAAAACAAGGATCCGGTCGTTAGCGCTGATGTTCTGTTCGTGTAGCCAGGCTGACAGTTTGTTGGTCAGAATGTACAACTGGCGCCAGGTCAACGACTTGTTTTGCTGGATCGAAATCAGGCAAATCTGATCTGGAGTTTTTTGCGAATTGTCCCGAAGCATTGTCAGTACGCTCCGATAGGAAACCTGCGGTTGGTCGGGAACGGTCATGCTCATCCTGTTTTCTGTCCCGCTTTGGCCCTTCGCGCTAGACCTTCCCGGTAAACCCTATAGTAGGATGCGCCGAAGATCACGGCGGCGCCCACCCAAGTCCAGACGTCCGGAAGTTCGGAAAACATGATCCAGCCAATTGCGGTCGCAAAAATCATTCGTGAAAACTGAAACGGCTGAACAATGCGCGCGTCCGCGGCCGACACCGATCTCGTAAAGCAATAACCGCCAATGCTACTCACAATGCCAATTCCGATCACCAGGGGCCACTGCTCGAACGTCGGGGTCACCCAGAAAATCAATGCAGGAAACAGCGCAAGGGGCAACATCATCACGTTGGTCCACAAAGTGATGACTTCAGGATTGTCCTTTCGGGCCAGCAGCTTGATCGTCGTATTGGTGCCCGCGTAAAGCAATGCCATTGTAAGCGCAGCCACGGTAGCAAGGGTAATCTCGATAATTCCCGGCCGCATTACAATCAATGTGCCAATAAAACCTACTATGCAGGCTGCCCAACTGTGCCTGTCCGCATACTGCTTCAGGATCAGGACCGCGAGGACCATAGTGAACAGGGGGGTAGTGTATTGCAGTGCGTATACATCTGCTATAGGCATCCGGGCGAGCGCATAGAAGAGCATAACCATTGCGCCATATGTCAGAACAACCCGAACGGCGTATAGCTTTGCCTGATTAAGGTCCGGTAGCCGTATCCCCTGACGGCGAACGATTGGGAACAGGACCATCAAGGCAATGACATTGCGGAAAAATACCAGCTCCATTGTCGGTATTTGGCCTGCAAGTTCGCGCACCATGCCGCCCGATATTGAACTGATCAGGGTCGCCATGCACATCCAGAATATCCCGGCGGCCGGGCCTGTTTTCAGCACTTAGAAATCCCCTGCATTTTGCGAAACTAACTCAATCAGTCCTTACAAGGAACGGGTGTTCATTCGGTGTTGCAGGATGGATCAAGTGCGATGCTATAATTTGGTTTGAGTTAAATGATTGCGGGAGCATCTGAAATGGCGCTAGCAACGGTTAATGGCACGGAAATCTGGTACGAGGCACACGGCGGCGGCGCGCCGCTGTTACTGTTGCCCGGTCTGGGCATGGATCATCATTACTATCGTCTTGCTGCTCCACTTCTTCAGGATGTCGCAACCGTCATACTGGTTGATCCCCGTGGCATTGGCGAATCACGTAAAGACAGTCCCGCGAAGGTGCTCTATTCGGCGGAACTCTGGGCGGATGATTTTGCCGCGCTGGCAAAAGAGATTGGTTACGAGAAGATTGACGTTCTTGGTTCATCGCTCGGCGGTTCTACCGCGCAGGCTATGGCGTTGCGCCACCCTGACCTGATACGTGCGCTGATCGTGATTGGGGGGTTCTCCGAACTCGATCGAGCGATGGAGACAAATTTCTCACTGCGGAAAAAGCTGGTCGCAAAGCTGGGGATGGGGGAAGAGCTCGCCGATTTTATGGGGCTTTCGACTATGACCCGCGAGTTTATGGATACCGATGAGGGTTACGCTGCCATGCAGGCGAACCAGGTTAATATCCGAAAAAACTCCCCAGAACTTTACATGGCTTTTCTGGATGCCGTTTTGGATTGGGGCAGACGGCAGCCGGGACAGGAGGATGAGCCTCTTTATACCGATCTTATTACTGGCATATCCTGTCCCACCCTGGTAATTGCCGGGGATAACGACTATTTCATTCCGGCATCGTTCAGTCGAAAAATTTCTGATGCCATCCCAAACTCATCATATGCCGAGGTTGCCGACGGCGGACATATTCCGTTTATTGAAAAGCCAAGGGAAACCGCTGCCCTTGTGCGGGAATTTTTACTCAAACTAACCTGAAACGTGTTTCCTGCTTAAGAACATTTCCCTGACATGCTATACGCTGGTCAGACATGAAAGATGTAAAGACCGACAATCAGGAAATGGACGAGGTCCATGACTTCATCCGGGATCAAATTCGAGAGGATTTAGGTGATGGAGAGGTTTCTGGGCTCGTCACACGTTTTCCACCCGAACCCAACGGCTATCTTCATATTGGTCATGCAAAATCCATTTGTCTGAATTTTGGCGTAGCCAACGAATTTAATGGTCGATGTAACCTGCGGTTCGACGATACCAATCCCGCAAAAGAAAACCAGGGGTTTATTGACGCGATCCGGGAAGACGTTTCATGGCTCGGCTTCGAATGCGCGGACAGGGTAAAATACGCTTCGGACAATTTTGAAAAATTGTATGAATGGGCAGAACACCTCATCGAGGGCGGCAAAGCCTACGTCGACGACCTGGACGCCGAGGAAATACGGGAATACCGGGGTACGCTCACCGAACCCGGACGTGACAGCCCCTATCGGGCTCGGGGCGTTGACGAAAATCTCGAACTGTTCCGTCGCATGCGCGCAGGTGATTTTGACGACGGTACAAGGGTTTTACGTGCCAAGATCGACATGGCATCTGGAAATATAAATCTCCGCGATCCGGTTATATACCGGATTATATGTGCCCCACACACGCGAACGGCGGATGAATGGTGTATCTATCCGACCTACGATTTTGCGCATGGGCAGACGGATGCTATCGAAGGCGTCACCCACTCTTTGTGTACACTGGAATTTGAGGATCATCGGCCGCTTTACAACTGGTTAATCGAGAATCTTCCGGTGCCCGGACGCCCGCGCCAGTTTGAGTTTTCGCGCCTCAGCATGACGCATACCGTACTATCAAAGCGTCGCCTCACAGAACTGGTGTCGGGCGGGCATGTTGCTGGTTGGGATGATCCGCGCATGCCAACACTTTCAGGTTTGCGCCGCCGGGGAGTGCCCCCGGTGGCCATTCGGGATTTTATAGGCAGGCTATCGATTTCAAAAAACGAGGGTGTGGTTCAGGCCGCGATGTTTGAACATTGCATCCGTGATCCACTGAACGAAACTGCGTTGCGTCGAATGGCGGTTTTGCGACCGTTAAAGATCGTTATCATTAATTATCCTGAAGGGAAAATCGAAGAGCTTGTTGCTGTTAACAATCCGCGCGACGAAACCGCCGGGACCCGGAGTGTTCCATTCAGTCGCGAAATTTACATCGAGCGCACCGATTTCATGGAAGAACCGCCGAAAAAATTCTTTCGCCTCGGACCGGGTCGGGAAGTGCGTTTGCGTTCGGCCTATTTCGTGACCTGCACCGATGTGATCAAAGACGGTACCGGGGAAATTAAGGAACTTCACTGTACCTACGATCCGGAAACCCGTGGCGGGAGTGCGCCCGATGGGCGAAAAGTAAAGGGCACACTGCACTGGGTGTCGGTGCCACATGCCGTTGATGCGGAAGTACGCCTCTACAACCCATTGTTTAACGTTGAAGACCCTAACACGGGGGATGATTTTCTTTCTGTTTTGAACCAGGAATCACTTGAAGTACTCTCTAGCTGCAAGCTCGAACCAGCACTCTCCTTAATGACAGTGGGGGAGGTGGTCCAATTTGAACGGCTTGGCTATTTCTGTGCTGATCCTGACGGCACGAAAGACACACCTGTATTTAACCGAACGGTTGGGCTCCGGGATTCTTTCGCGAGGTGAACCAAGAACAGTTGGCGCAGAATGAAAGAAATCATTTATCCGCTCCCTAGCCCCGCAGTGCAATCAGCTGATCACGGTACCCGGAAGGGTCCACACTAACGTCCACGAGGGTGGGTCCCGAAGTTTCAAAGGCCTCGTCGATGGCAAACTCGAGTGGATCCTGTGCTCCGACAGTCCAGGCGTGACAGCCCATGCCGCGCGCCGCAGCAGCAAAATCAGCCTTAGGGTAGCGAACACCGAGGGGCGGACGTTGCTGGCGTTGTTGCTTGATATCAATCAATGAGAGGGCAGCGTCATTCATCACGACTACCGTGAGGTTCGCGCCGAGCCTTGCAGCAGTCGAAAGCTCCGCGAGGCACATCATCATACCTCCGTCTCCGGTTAGGGCTATGGTGGCCCGGTCTGGCTCCTCCAGCCAGCTCGCCAGTGCTGCGGGCACGGCAAAGCCCATACTGGACAGACCGTTGGATTTCAACACGTCGTAGGGTAAATTCGCTGGCCAGCGAGCCATCACAGAAAACATATGGGCACCCGCATCTACGGTCAGGCGTGCGTTGTCCGGTGCTGCGGCCGAGACTGCATCGACGATTTCATCCGGGGATCGACGAGCCGTTGCATTATTCGCCAGCGTCTGCCGTATGCGGGCCCGGTGTCTGGCGATAGCATCGCCAGTCCAGTGGCTCTCGGTTATATTACCAGCAAGTATGGAGGCGCTTTTTTTGACTGAACCGGCCACCTCAGCTTCAGCGTCGAAGGGCCAGGCCAGTCCGCCTGTCTCCGACAAAACCACTACTGGCGCAGTGTGTGTCCATTTTCCAGGTATTATCTCGACAGGATCAACGCCACAAAACACGATCAGATCGGATTCGGCGAGGACCGTGTGTTCGAGTTTTGCGCCGGTGAAGTGACCGACATATCGGGGATCGCTTTCCGGAACAACACCCTTGGCCTTATAGGTTGTCATTACGGGAGCGCCGAGGCCATCGACCAATAAGTTTGTAGAGGCTGCCCGATCCGCAGTGCGGCATTGATGACCCACAATTAGGATGGGCATATGAGCGCCTTGGAGAAGTCTAGCGGCTAAAGTCAGTGCTTCTGTGTCAACGCTTTCGGTATGCGGCAATTTGGCAACAGTGGTTAAGGAGACTTCGGCCGCTGCGTCCTCCGCCGACAGATCTATATGCACTGGCCCCGGTGGTTCAGCCGCTGCAAGGTTGATCAATCTTTCGAAATCTCTAGCACCGCTTTCAGGTTCTAGATGGATTTGATCTTTTGAAATTGGATTGAACAACGCCCTTTGGTTGAAAATCTGATGTGGTGGAGCGGTAGCAGATTGGTGAGGGGTGTCGGTGAACAAAATTACCGGAGCCCGCTCCAGGGATGCGTAGGCGATTCCGTTGACGACACTCGCAGCACCGGGGCCAATTCCCGAAAGCACTATGCCTGGCACACCGGTCAGTTCTCCAGTGACGGCGGCCATAATGGCTGCAGCCGTTTCGGTTCGACAAAGAACAAACTCTATTCCGTGCCTTGCTGCGGAATCAATCAGGTTCAGGCTGGACCCTCCGCCCGGCACGCCAAACATACGTTTGATGCCACGTCTTGCGAGAGTACCAATGATACTGTCTGTCAGAGTAACCGTTTTGTTCATATAATCATCGAAAATTTGATTTGGCAGGCGTTTCGGCTCAAGATTACCTGTATTATGACTTCTACCGCCACCCCCTGTTCCAGCCCCGACCCTGGTTCTACCTCTCAGGGCCACTGGACGCCTTACTTTGTGTCTAGCGATACGCGAGAAATTCGGGAAATGGTGGGGCAGAATATCACTGCCCATACACTCGAACACAAATCTGCCCAGAAGCGTTCGGTAACCGCCAACTTTCGCACAGTTTCGCTGGGAACCCTGACCTTTCATGAGATGGCCTATTCCATGTTTGGAGGGGGTGAGGCGATAATCCACGCTCCTGAAATGACCAATATTTATCTATGCGAGATCAATCTTGCGGGAGATATGTCGGTTGGAAGCAAAAACGCCACCATACCGTTTCGGGCGGGTGAAATTTATATGATCAATGCGAATACGTCCCATACCAAAATTTGGCATACCGATGGGCGTCAACTAATGATCCGCATTCATCAAACCGACATGGAGATGGCGCTGGAGCGGCTGACTGGTGTGCCGGTTCAGGCCCCCTTGCTGTTCGACGCGCGACCACAGCCTGTAACCGGGCCTGCCAACACGTTGAGCCGTATGATCGAGTTGCTTCGGCTAGACCTTGAGCGGGGAGGATCAATATTCGCGGGCCCGGACGCCGCTGGCGCGAAACAGATCGTTCTCGATATGATGCTTAAGGCGTTGCCGAACAACCATATGCATCTTTTATCTAATCCCGGTCCGATCGTCCGGCCACGGCATGTGCGCTACGCGGCAGAATATATTCACAACCATGCCGAGCAAATGATCACGCTGGCAGAATTGGTAACTGCGAGCGGGATGAGCAAACGGTCGCTTCATGCTGGTTTTCAGAAATATTATGGGTTTTCGCCGATGACCTATTTGCGCAATGTACGGCTAGATCGTGCTCGATTGCTTCTCAGCCGGCAGGCGGTGGGGGTTGTGTCGGTCACTGATATTGCGCTGCAATGCGGTTTCACCCATCTTAGCAACTTTGCACGGGTCTATCGCGAAAGGTTTGGCGAACTACCGTCCGAAACACTAGGAAATGCGTAAGATTATGCTCAATATGGATAGTTAATGCGATTTTATGCTAGTGTTGGTTTGGCTATGATGAGAGCCTACTGAAAGGGTCGGCATTGGCTGGGCCGCCTAACAGACAAGCGGAGGGATGACGATGAGCTGGACCACCAAACAGTTGGCTGGACTGGTTGAGCCAGACCGTGCGCATCGCAAGGCCTATACCGACCCTGAAATATTCGACCTTGAAATGGAGCGGATATTTGAGCGCACATGGATTTACATTGGTCACGAGAGTCAGGTCAAAAACCCTGGCGACTATTATCTTGCCCAAGTCGGGCGGCAGCCTGTGGTTATGGTTCGTGACGAAAAAGGTGATATCCAGATCCTCTACAATCGCTGTCCCCACCGCGGTGCCCAACTCTGCACTGCAAGAAAGGGAAACACGGGAAAACACTTCTCCTGTTCCTATCACGCCTGGACATTTAATCTGGATGGCGCGCTTGAGAGCATGCCAGCCAAAGAAGGGTATGACCGGACAAATCTGGACTTTGACAATCCAGAATTTCATATGTCCCGGCCGGCACAGTCGGATAATTACCGAGGTTTCTGGTTTGCCAACCTAGTTGCCGAAGGTCCTGATCTGGTTGATCATCTCGGCGAATCTGCTGCGTCTTTCGACCAATTAATAGACCGCGCACCCGGGAAAGAAACGGAGGTGGTAGGTAGCTGTTTTCGTATGATACAGCAGTCCAACTGGAAGATTTTTCTGGAAAACCAGCTCGATTCATCGCATCCGGGTGTCACGCACGAATCCACCGGGAAGGCGGCCCAGAAAATAGAACATAAAATCCGTGATGACGGTAGAGACGTACCTCTTGAGCTTAGTTTTCTATCAGATTTTGCCCGTCTTGGGCATGACGGCTGGACAAAGTTCGGTACGGTTGGATATCGGAATGGACACAGCAGTCTTGAGGGTTATATGGGATTGCGTCCTGATGACCCCGATACCAACGAGTACGTGGGGCGGATGTATGAAGCGTATGGCAAGGGGCGGGCAGAGGAAATTCTCGGTATTAATATACACCACATGCTGGTCTATCCATGTGTGTCGGTCCAGCCACCACTGCAGCAACTTAGGTCCATTCGACCGCTAGGGCCGGACCGGACGCTCACAGAAATATGGCATTTTCGGCTGAAAGACGCGCCCGAAGCTATATATCGCCGATCCCTAGCCTACTATTATCTCGTCAATTCTCCGTCTACGTTGGTCAACGCCGACGATCTTTTTAACTGGTGGAAATGCCAGCATGGGCTTGAATCGTCTGCAAGTGAGTGGGTTAGTTTTCACCGCAATGCTGGACAGGATGAGGAACGCGATGGGATCACCTATTCCGCACCGGAAAGCATGAGTGAAATGCCTTTGCGTCACATGATGCACGCCTGGCGGGACTATATGACCTCTGTTGAGGACGCGTAATCATGCCAGATCCAACCGCGATCTTCGCCGCAGCTGATACCAATGTCGTTGCCGATGTAGATGTTGAGACCCAATTCGCCATTGAACGCTTTATTTACCGTCAAGCTGAAATTCTGGATGAAAAACAATGGGACGCATGGCTTGACCTTTTTACTCCGGACGGTTTGTACTGGATGCCCGCGGAGGAAGAACAGACAGAGGGCGATGGTCAACCCAACATATTTTGGGAAAATTCTGATCTGATGTCGATGCGTATCGCGCGAAATACGCATCCCCGGGCACATAGCCAAGCACCACATAATCGCCTTTGCCATGTAGTTTCAAACGTCCTAGTCGAAAGCCAGAGTTCGGACGGCGACGTTGTCGTGCGTTCAAGGTTTCACTGTGCAGAGTATTTTCGGTATGAGGTCCGCAATTTCACTGGCAAATACCGGCATTTATTAAGGAAATCGGGAGATAGCTACAAGATCGCGTTGCAGAGGGTTGACCTGGTTAATCGCGAGGGCCCCTATGAATACGTCATCCAGTGGTGGCTGTAGGTGCACGATTGGGCTTGGCCAGAACCTTCTATCTGCGTGCGATGATCATCAGTTAATATTTTCGTATTGATTGACTCCTTCAATCTCATCGAGATGTTCGGCATGAGCGCGCAGTTCAATTACATTTCGGTCGGGGTCGCGGACAAAGACGGAAACGTGTCCGTCACGGCCAAACATCACTGGCCCCTGGGTAATCGGAACGTCGTTCTCTTTTAAGACCGATATCGTGTCAACGATGGATGATACCCTTAACGCCAGATGGGTAATGCCCGCGTACTTGGTGTCCACATCCATCAAAATATTACTTCCGTCATGTTCTCCTGCGGCGTTGACAACCAGATTAATTTCTACGTTTTGTGAATTGCGAATAATGATAACGGGATCGAATTCGACTTCCGTCATAACCTCGAAACCTAGCATTCTGTAAAATTTTAACGCCCGTGCTGGATCTTTCACACGAATGCCCGCGTGATCCACTCTTTCGACATTAATGCTCGTGCCCAAATTTGCCTCCTGATGGTGTGATACTGACCCACAATTTTTCTCAGCCATATGCATGACGTAATACGTCAGTGGTTGTATAGGGACGGCCTGATTTCATTTGGGTTTGGCCTCACCTAGGTTGTGGTTGTGACCTCAATCGGAGAAAGAGGATCTATACCCATCATCAAATCAGCGGTCCGGTCAGCAAAGGCGATTGTTGGCGCGTTGATATTTCCACCCAGCATATCGGGGAATATCGATGCGTCGATAACACGCAGATTTTCTGCACCGCGGACCCGCATTTCGGTATCAACCACTGCCATGCTATCGGCGTCGGACCCCATTTTACAGGTGCCGAGTGGGTGATGGACTGTCCAGGCCGTCCGCTTGATAAAGTCGTTCACAGGCTCGTCTCTGGGTTGTATTTCTGGACCGCGGAATTTATCAAGTGGCTTCTGTGAGGCGATGTTTTTAACAATCTCTATGCCATCTCGCAGGGTTTCCCAGTCTGCAGGTTCCGAAAGGAAATTCTGATAAATGAGTGCGGGGTCTGCCGGACTGTTTGAGGTCAGTTTCAGCTCGCCGCGGCTTTTGGGATGCAATACTACGGGGCGGACCATAAAGGCGTCTTTAGGTTTGGGTCGGAATCCGGGAAACCAGGGTTGTGATTCCGGAGGAATGAAGCGGGCCAGCAACTGCATGTCCGGCTGCGCTAATCCTTTCCTGGAAGTGATATATCCGGTAAGCGGCCCAGGCATTTCCGTTGCGAAACCCGTACCAAAGAAATAAGCTCGTGCCATCGACAGAACTAGCCGATCGTAACGGAGCGTGCCAACAAAGGGCCCGTCGCCTATGCGTTCGTATTCAACTCCCACCGAGAGATGATCCTGCAGGTTTTGACCGACACCTTTAAGGTCAATCACCGCGTCAATACCATGTTCTTTCAAATGATCACCATTCCCGAGACCGGATAGCATCAGCAACTGTGGCGAGTTGATTACGCCGCCGGATATAATAACTTCGCGGTCCGCATGAACTATGGTCATCGCGCCACCGCCTGACGAATATTCGACGCCCACAGCACGAGTGCCCTCGAGCACCACGCGGTGTACCAGTGTCTTGGTAATGACTGTCAGGTTGGGTCGCTGCATGGCTGGGCGCAGGTACGCAACCGCCGCACTGCACCGGCGGCCATCGCGGATGGTTGACTGCAATGTTCCCAAACCCTCGTTCTGCTCACCGTTATAATCGGAAGTTCGGGGATAGCCGACAGCTTCACCGGCCTCCAGCCACGCTTCGTGCAAAGGATCCGGATACTTGTTTTCAATAGTCGTAAGTGGCCCACCCGTGCCCCGCAACGGCTGGTCTCCTTTCTCCCAGTCTTCACCCCTGATGAAGTAAGGCAGAATATCGGCATAGGACCATCCGATGCAGCCGTTACGTGCCCAGCGGTCATAGTCTTCGCGGTGGCATCGAACGTAAGCCATGGCGTTGATTGAAGAAGATCCGCCAATTACCTTTCCGCGGGCGCATTCAACCTTACGGTTGTCGAATTCGGTTTCCGGTTCAGTAAAATAGCCCCAGTCGAATAAGCGGTCGAACAGGATTTTTCCCCATCCTAACGGGATCGTAATCAATGGGTTTCTTTCACTGCCACCAGCCTCGATAACAAGAACACTAACGTCTGGATCTTCCGTCAAACGGTTGGCGAGCGTGCACCCGGCTGACCCTGCTCCAACAATTATATAATCGAAACTTTTGGCATTACTCATTTCATAATTCCCATTATACGGTGTCGGTAATCAAGCCAAGAATAGCATTGCATTTGATATCACGACAGACCTCGGGACTCGTTCTGAACTCAAATGTAACACCACCTCGAAAACCCGAAACCCTACATTGATCTGAACTGAAATTTATACTCCGGATGATTGTGGTGTTTCGGGCCACGGGGCTTTAGATGTCAATTGCAGCGGGGAGCGGATTTCGTCCGCGGATCATGTCAGCAGCCTTTTCTGCAATCATGATTACCGAAGCATTTGTCGCACCCGATATCAGGTCCGGCATGACGGAAGCATCAACCACACGGAGACCTTCGATGCCGCGAACCTGCAGTTGCCCGTTTACGGCCGCGCCGTCGTCGTTATCGGCACCCATTCTGCAGGTGCCTACCGGGTGGTGTACTGTTGTCATCGTACTGCGAACGTGGGCGTCGAGAGCCTCATCCGATTGCACGTCTGCTCCTGGCGAGATTTCCGCGCCGGCAAAATTCTCAAGTGGTCCTGATGTTACGAGTTCCCGGATCATCCGGAGTCCGCGCCGCATCACCTCCCATTCGTCATCAGTACCCAGAAAGTTCTGATGAATTTTGACCGGCTCTTCCGGGTTTTTTGAGGCGAGCGCGATATATCCGCGGCTAACCGGGTGCATGGGCATCACACGTACCGAAAAGGAATCCGCAAATGCCTTTTTGAACGGTACCAGATAGGGCTGGGCCGTAGTTGTCGCACCCATCCAGAAAAGAAGTTGAACATCAGGGATCAACTTCTCGGGAGCAGATTTGAGAAACGCAGTAATTCCGAACGGGAGATCCGCGGCGAACCCTCCTTTTCCGAGATAGGCTTTGAGCAGTGCAAATACTACACGGTCAATCCTCATGTTTTTATGGAACGTTCCACCGGATTTACGGTGGAACACCATCGCGGTCGATGTATGATCCCTAAGGTTTTGTCCAACGCCGGGCAATGGCGCAACGGTCACGATACCGTGTTCGCGAAGATGATCCGGGTCACCTATACCGGAAAGCATGAGAAGATGGGGTGAATTTATGGCTCCGCCTGAGAGCAGAACCTCACGTTCTGCCCTCACGGCGAAGTTCTGTTTTCCTTGCGAATAAGAGACCCCGATTGCTCTTTTGCCGGCCAGATCTATCCGCTGGACAAGGGCGCCTGTTTTTACCTTCAGGTTAGGACGCTTCAGGGCAGGGTGAAGATACGCGGCGGCCGCGCTCCATCGACGCCCGCTTCGAAGCGTCGCCTGCATCCGCGCAAACCCCTCGGGGTTTTTGCCATTATAGTCGCTGGTATAGGGATGCTGGGCCTCTTTTCCCGCGGCCAGAAAAGCCTCGCAGATTGGATCTGCAAAGGTTGCCCAGCAGGTGGTTAGCGGGCCGCCCGCTCCCCTGTAATCATCTTCTCCTCCCTGCCAGTCTTCCGACCTCCGGAAGTACGGTAGGATGCGGTTGAAGGACCAATCTGGCAGACCGAAAGATGCCCACCGGTCGTAGTCGGCGGGGTGGCCATGATAGTAAGCCATGGCGTTAATTGACGAAGACCCGCCTATTACCTTGCCACGAGCGCATTCGATTCTTCGACCGTCCATGGATTGTGAAGGTTCCGCAAAATACATCCAGTCATGCAAACGCTTTTGCAGGAGACGACCCCATCCAAGCGGTATGTGTATCCATGGATCTTTGTCCCAACCGCCAGCTTCTAGCAGAAGCACACTAGTTTCGGTGTTCTCCGTTAGCCGTCCTGCGAGTGTACAGCCAGCGGAACCTGCACCAACAATTATGTAGTCGAAGGTCTCCATTTCGCCCATTTGTATCCTTCTCCCATGCAACGGCAGACTATGAAAATCTTGGGCGATGGGCAATTCACCAACGCCTGCAGAAAACCAGTACCTTCGACGCTATTGAATACATGGTCGGATCTCGACATAATCATGTCATTGGTCCCAGGGGAGCTTCGTTAGGAAGCTGAGATGTTGCCAGGCCGCCGGAGTGGAAGCCAACGTGACGACCCTTAGCACCTGATCCGGGTTATGCCGGCGTAGGGAAAGGGAAGGCTATGAATTTTAAAAGTTCAAAAAAACCGGATGTTTTGACCCGATTGTACATCTGTTCCGAAGGGAAGTGCGGATGAAGCACGATCAGATTGTCCAGAAGGTCCTCAACTTTATTGCTGCAGACGGGGCTACCGAGGATGCTTTCAACCGGCTGGCGCTCGATCTTTTCAAATTTCAGTTTGAATTGAATGAACCGTTTCGCCGATTTGCCCTGAAACGCGGTCGAACGCCAAGGACGGTCAAATTGTGGAAAGAAATTCCTGCGGTTCCCATAGATGCTTTTAAGGAACTGACTTTGAGCTGTTGTCCACCCGAAGACGCCTCGCGGGTTTTTATGACAAGCGGCACCACACAGGATGAAATCCGCGGCAAGAGCTTTCATTCAACTCTTTCGGTCTATGACGCGTCGATGCTCAAGACATTTGAAAAGTGGGTCATGCAGGGCCTGCAAAAGATCAATATGGGGATTCTGTACCCTAGTGAAGACGTTATGCCTAATTCTTCCCTATCCCACTATCTTGCGTTGGCATTTGAGCACTTTGGAAGTTCTTCCAGTCAGTATCTGATGGATGAAAGAAATGGGATAAACTTTGACATGCTTTTCGAGGAGTTTGAGCGTGCTCAGACAACTGGTGTGCCGTTTGCGCTTCTTGGTGCAAGCTATAGCTTTGTGCCGGTATTGGATGAGATGGCCCGACGAAACATTTCTTTCGCGTTACCCGCAGGGAGCCGCCTGTTTGATACGGGTGGTTTCAAGGGGTTGTCCCGTAATATTGAACCCGACGAGTTTTATGGGTCGTTGTCGTTCTCGCTAGGTGTCCCGCGCCGCCTTTGTATCAACATGTATGGCATGACCGAACTGAGCACCCAGTTTTATGACTGGGGCAACGATGTCTGCCCTTCCGTCAAAAGAGGACCGCATTGGATACGTACCCGGGCGATAGATCCGCTCACCGGTGAGGATATGCCTTGGGGCGAGGTAGGGATTTTGGCGCACTGCGATCTAGCACACTTCAATATCGTTTCGACTATTCTAACTGAAGACGCCGGTATCGCGACGGACGACGGATTTGTATTTCTTGGGCGAACTGACGGCGTCGAGGCCAGGGGATGTTCAATGGCTGTCGAAGAATTCCTCAACGCCACCCGGATTTGAAGTGGTGGCTGAACATGCTGGGTATTTGCCGGGAATTTCAGAAGATGAAATTGAATGGAAAATTCTTAATTGCGGACCTGATGGATCGTCTCTCGAGGTATTGGTGCCTGTTTTGACCGATAGACAAATGACTGATTTGTCTACAAGGGTACAGTTGGCATGTCGCGAACATCTCAAAAACCGCCCGGTCATGGAGATCGTTGACATAATAGATCGAACCGTTTCTCGGCTACTTGATCGACAGAACGTCTTTCGCATGAAAGCAGAGAAGTTGCTACCGGTTGTAACCGGTTATGATGCTGAAATGGTTAGATTAGGTCTTACACGGTTTTTGAAAACCTTTCGTAAACCTGAATTAACGAAATTTCTTGCTGAGGATTTCACTAATGTGCAAATACTTGATGCATTCCAACCACTGATAAAAGGCGGCTTTGGACGTGCATTCGGACCGGACCTTCTCGCCCATGTCTGGGCCGGGAACGTTCCTGGTCTGCCACTCTGGAGTCTGGTCGGTGGCCTACTGGTTAAAGCTGGCAATATAGGGAAGGTGTCGAGCGTAGAGCCGCTATTTGCGGGTTGGTTCGCTCACGCGTTAGCGGAGGTGGCGCCCGAAATCGCCGACTGTCTGGCCGTTGTGTGGTGGAAGGGCGGCGATACCGATCGGGAACAGGTTTTATTTAGACAAGCCGATGTCGTTCTTGCTTATGGCGGCGCGGAATCTCTAAAACAAATTCGAGACCGGTTGCCCATAACTACTAGATTTCTGGGATATGGTCACAAGATAAGCTTCGGCCTCATATCTCGTGCGGCGCTTGATACCCGCAAGGCCCAACCAACGGCTCATAGGGCGGCACGTGATGTAGCGGAGTATGATCAGCAAGGGTGTTATTCCCCGCATCTTTTCTTTGTGGAACGGGGTGGCCGGATTTCGCCAAGAGAATTCGCGGACTATCTTGCTCACGAACTCACCTGTCTTGAGAAACGGTATCCCCGGAGAACTTTGTCAATTGCTGAAGCGGCCAAAGTGGCTAAATGGACCCAAACCGAAGAGTTAAAAGCAATTTCAAGTTCCCATGGCGAGGTCCTTGGGGATACCGCGGGGCTCTGGAGCATAGCCTATTACGATCAAGGTACCGATCTCGCGCCCTCGGGTCTTAACCGGACGATAAGGGTTGTAGCCTTGGACAACCTTCACGAGGTAACGTCATATATTGCGCCGTATAACTCTGTTCTTCAGACTGCGGGTATCGCGGCGTCGCCTGAAGAACTGCACCTTCTTGCAGCCTCTCTTGGGGAGGCGGGAGTGACCCGGATAAGTGCGTTGGGCAACATGGCGGCTCCTGAGGCCGGTTGGCACCATGATGGCCGGTTTAATCTACTGGATCTCGTGACCATCACCGAAATTGAGCAGTCGGCGTCAAATGCTGCCGACGAATTTACTTCCTACACAGACTGAGCCGGACATATGGATTTTAAAGATAAAGTTGTGCTTGTCACGGGTGCCAGCCGCGGCATTGGTGCCGCTATTGCGCAGCACTTCGCTGCGGAAGGAGCCGCTGTTGCAGTCAATTATTTACAGAACGCGGATGCCGCTGCCGCAACGGTTGCCGGTTGCGAGGCGGCCGGTGGCGAGGCGGCTGGGTTTCAGGCAGACGTCACTGATGTTGGTGCGATTGACGCCCTGACTGAAGCGGTGTTGGAAACTTTCGGTAGGATTGACGTTCTGGTGAACAACGCTTTTCGGCCTTACAAATTTGATCCGGAAGACCGAAAAATGTTTTGGGAACTTGATTGGACTGATTATCAAGCCCAGATAGACGGCGCGCTGAAATCGACGCATGGGCTTTGCAGGGCGGTCCTGCCGGTAATGAGGAAGCGCAGTGGCGGGGCGATCGTAAATATAGCTACTGACCTAGTTGCGCTTCCGACTGTCCCTTATCACGACTACACTACCGCCAAGGCGGCGCTGATTGGATTTAGTCGCACACTGGCAGCAGAACTAGGACCCTTTGGAATTCGGGTGAACTGTGTTGCTCCCGGACTGGTCTATCCTACCGATTCCAGCCAGGATACCAGCGAAGACGTCAAGGATCTGATCACAGTGGCGACGCCACTGGGACGGCTCGCGAAACCGGACGACGTGACTGGCCCGGTGTTATTTCTCGCGTCTCCTTGGAGTGGGTTCATGACCGGCCAGACCCTGTATGTCGATGGTGGGCTGGTCATGAGATAGCCCAAAGGTTCGAGCGCGAGCGATATTCAAAATGATTATTGTAAAAAAGTGGGACCACGGATAGCCTGACCTGCCCGAATCCAGGAGCCGACCGGGTCAGCCCCATGCCTGCCGGCGGCCATGTCGGTGTCAAGCTGACCCCGGAACCAATAAGGCCCGAAGGGACAATGGCTGTGAAGATGTTCACATTTGTCTGCGGGGTTAATTGAACTGAAGGGCTCAATCCCCTGTTCTCGCTAGTTCCGCGTCCTCGCGATCTTTCAACGCTTGGCGAAGCTTTTCTTCCGCGGCCTTGGTATCTTTTAGCCCGGATCTTCGATCGACTGGCACTGGTCTTTTCTGATCGGCGCGGGGCAGAGTATCGACCGGATAGGTCGCGATCTTGTCGTTCCCCATGGAGGTGTCGCGGTCAAGCGACAGATCTCGGGCATTGGCGTTCTCTCGTTGAAACGCGCGGCCGTTTTTCTTTTCAGTGCTTAGATCGAGCCACCAGCGGTTGACGGCACCCCGCATCCCGTAGCCCATTTTGTCGTCAAGCCAAATCAGCATGCGCCGCGACCAAGGTAATCGGATCGCCGCCCACATTGCGAGGCGATGTTGCAGCAGCCCCTCCTTGTTCCAGGGGCACATCTTCATACAACGTCCGCAGGACGAACCCTTGGCGTTGGTTACTCTGTACTTGGTACATTTTTCTACATCGGGCTTCCAGATTTCGTATCCGTTATAGAGGACCTTGTCGCCGAACGGGATAGCCTGAGCTGGACATTCACGAGCGCATTTCTGGCATTTCGAGCAAAAATCCTGAAGCCCGAAATCTATCGGTTTGTCGGTCGCCATCGGCAGATTTGTAGTTATGACAGCGGTTTTGTGCCGGGGTCCAATAAATGGATTTAATACCAGTTCGCCGATTCGGCTCATTTCACCGAGGCCCGCCAGCAACATCAGTGGAATTTGCATGACGTCGCCGTCTGCATTTGAATGTGCCTGTGCTTCGTACCCAAGCCTTCGGATATAGTCCGCTACAACGACGGCTGTTGTGGAGCCTTTAAGGTAGGCCCGATAGCTTTGTGCCCCGGAAATCCAATCGTCCCCCGAAGACGAATCCATCGTTTCCCAACGTTGATCGTTAACGACCACGACGGCATATTTGTGTTTTGGTTTAATTGGGTTTCCATCCAGATCCTCGCTGTACCATGCCCAATCAGGACATTCGCAAATGCCCACGATGTCTGAATCGAGAAAATAGCAGAGCGCCTTTATGTGCTCGGCGATCTTCTTTGGATCGTTGGGTAATTCTGCAGGGTCGGCGTATGGTTCACCTTTGTGGATTGGCACCTGTGTCCAGTGCACGTGACCCATGGCTGCATTTAGAGGGTTTTTGGTAATAAAACTGCGTATTTCCTTGCCTGCTTTGGGCCCGAGATCACCAAAAAACGCACGGAAAAAAAACCCCGCACGTTTCGGGAGACGTTTTATGTTTTCCGTAATTAGCGTCGTGGGTTTTTCAACGCGCCTGATTTTCTCCATTTGAAACCGTCCCATGTGAAGTGGTCGGTTGCGTCTCGAAAATATTCCCAGCATGAATAGTCATCCTTGTGGTAAACGCACAATATCCTGATTGCTCCGGGATGTTCTCGACAGAAACCTTTCCAGGGCCTGCTTGAAATAGGGATGCATGACTGATTCCCGTACGTTTTGGATTTCAAACTCCGTCGCTTCTTCGATCGATCTTCTCCAACCCATGTGAAAGCCTTCCTTTGCCATGCCCTGCAGGTGGGTGGGGCCGGCTGCCAGGTCTCGTGCAATGGCGGATGCGTTCGCCTTGAAGTCGGCCTTCGAATAGACACGATTGACAATCTGCCATTCAAGCGCTTCGTCAGCACCCAACATCCGGTTGGTGTACATGAGTTCCATGGCACGCCTGAACCCGACAATCTTAACCAGCGAATAGCTTGTCGTCGCGTCGTTGGCGAGGCCAATGGAATGCCAAGCGCACAGAAACCTAGCATCTTCCGTACAGACGGCCATGTCAGAACACAATGTGATGCCGAGGCCGGAACCGGCTGCGACACCGTTTACAGCAGAAAATACAGGTTTTTTAATTCGAATAATCATGTGAAAGACTTGGTGCCACCACATGGCCAGTTCGCGAAAATGGGTGCTGATGCCTTCCTGTCCCTGCCCGATATCGGGGATTTCTTTCAGATTGAAGCCAGCACAAAAGGACTTGCCGGCGCCCGTGAAAAGAACGGCTCCTACATTGTCGTCGGCTTCCGCGTGAAAAAGTGCATCTAGTGTTTCCTTTACGCCGTTCAGGTCCAGTGCATTGCCATACTTGGGCAGGTTGAAGATGATTTTGGCAACACCATCTTCAACAACGTAAATTATGCCACTGTATTCAGGCGCATCCATGAGCCTTCCCCCCTTTCCCATTTAATATCATATGAGGTTATTATAACAAGCTTGTCTTGCGAACGTCAGTTCAGTTCTTCAGCCCGCTCGATGATTTTCCGGAGGGCGGCAATCAGTGTTTCACTCTCACGTTTATCAATCACAGACATCAGTTCTCCATAACGCCTGTTTGCGGAAGGCGCTATTTTTTCATAGAGCTCCTGGCCCTTGTCAGTCAGGTTCAACTTGTATCTTCGTCCGTCGTTCGCGTTACGGGCACGCACGACGAGTTTCTGATCAATCAGGTGCTGAACAGCGCGATTGACCGCCATCTTTTCCATAGCCCAGCGATCGGTTATTTCTGTTGCGGAGATCCCGGGCTCCGATGTTAACGTCAACATTACACGCCACTCTGCCAGGGTAATTCCAAATCTGGTTTCGATCTCGCCATAAAAGGCGCGGTCAATGCGATTCGAGAGAACATGGACAAGCGAGAGGGGGGTATTATCCGCGATGGTCATACCCTAAAAATCCCACAAAATTATTCGGCAGCTTCAGATTGGCCGATGGAGTTGTTTACTGCAGGCATGACTTTTTCTGCCATCAGTTCCATCGAGTGTATTCCGAGTTTTTTATCTTCCCAGTCTTTGCCTGCGTACAGCAGTGTACCAAAATCGCCCGTAATTTCCCGAAATTCGAGTATCTGTTCGGTCACGCTATTTGTGTCGCCGCAAATTACGAGCCTGTCGAGAATGTAATCCAGGGTTAATTGTTCATCTGGGAAGTCACGCTCTGGCTTGAAGACCTCATGACGCCCGGCTTTCTTCAACTTTGTTAAAAGTTGGCTGTAATAGAACCGGTAGGGACTGCGTTCATCAAATTTTCCGTAATTAAGGGCTGTTCGATGATCCTCATGAACAAAAACTGATCGAGCGACCCGCCAGTCGTTGGTATCGGCTATTCGACCACCTTCCTCACATCCCTGCGAGTAGTTGGCCCAATGGGTCTTGACCCATTTGTCGAGAAGAAAATTGGCGGAAATAGGTAGAAAACCCCTTTTCCCCATTTCTATTACCCCTTTGGAAAAAGGTGCCACTACTGTTCCCAAAATTGGTGGGTGAGGTTTCTGATAGGGTTTGGCGATTGGGCCAAGGCCTATTTCCGGAAAGAGGGTTTCGCGAGTGGAAATGTTCCAGTGTTTGCCTTCCAGGTCATAGGGTGGTTCGCCCTTCCAGATATCTAGAATATGTCCAATGGATTCCGCAAACATCTCATTACGGTCAAAGCCGCGGATGCCCAGTGCCTCGGCATCAGATTCTAAGGCCCCGGGGCTTATTCCAAAAAGAAAGCGCCCTTTGAGAAGGTGATCCATCATGGCAGCCTGCGCGGCAATGAGGACAGGATGCGTATGTGACAGGTTGGACGTACCCGTTCCGAGCTTTATCTGATTTGTTTCAGAAATAAGACTGGCCTGAAAGAGCATTGAATTGGTAATACTTTCCGCCGCGTCCGTCACGTGTTCCCCAACATATGCTTCCGTATATCCAAGTTTATCTGCCAGAATGATCGCTTCGCGGTCTTCCTGCAGTACTTTCGTGTAACTCCGGTCCAATCGATGGACGGGCATGGTGAAAAAGCCAAGTTTCATTAATTTGTTCCTGAACCGAAGACGCGCATAACCATTATTAGTCTATACTCTAGAGTAGGGTAACAGTGCGTTCAGACAAGTCATACGCGAAAGTCTGATGACTAATGTTCTGGGACATTGCAATCCACACCAGTCTCACAAAATTGGTCAGAGAAAACCAGTCCTTACGCTCATTATTCTAGTGCCTGATCCGGGGTCAGGGTGTTTGGACCCTGGGTTTTTTGGATTTACACCTGTGAATTAGCACATTTCCGTTTTCAATGTTGTCGCATCAATCTTTGGATCATCTTCTTTCAACGCAACGAGATATTCGTCCCATACCCGGTGAAGTTTGGGTCTGATTGTTCGCACGCCATATTCCAGTTTTTCTGTGGTTACTTCGACCGGGATAACCGTCTCGGTTTCAACCTGAATGACTCGACAGTCGGTCTTATCGGCAAGCGACATCCGTCCGCCAATCTGGGAAGGCATGTAGCTCCGGTCACAGACCACCACTGGGAGCTTATAACGGTCTGCTTCGTCGATCGCCATTTTCAAAGCCGCGTTGTTGCGCGGACGTTGCGCTTCCTGCATCCAGTAAAGGACATAAATGGCGTCACGGTGTGGTTGGTCGTTTAGGTATCGGATGCGGGTGTCCTGGATCAATGTCTTGCGGTCTCCTCCGGCATTTTCTCTCCCATGCAATTCATGTGATGCTCAGTATGGCTTTCAGTCCGGGATGGTTGTCTTCCAAACGGATATTACCCTTGTGCAGGATTGCCACGGCTTCCACCAGGCTGAGTCCCAGACCACTACCTGCTGGATTCCTGCTTGTTTCTAATTGGTAGAAGCGGCGGAAGACATCATCTCGGGCATCTTCCGGTATACCGATTCCTGTATCAGTGACAGTGACGGAATTACCCAAGGTTTTTATGACGACCTTCCCCCTATTAGGGGTAAATTTGATTGCGTTGTCGGCGAGATTGGCGATTGCCTGGAAAAGCAGGTCCCGGTCACCGATGACGTCGTCGCCGGGACCATAGCTTCCGGTGAAAACTATCTCTTTTTCCTCAGCGAGGGGTTCGTATAACTCGACGACATCGCTTGCGACTTTTGCAAGATTGACAGGCGCAAAATTCTCCTGGCGTCCTCCGGCTTCTATTTGTGAGATCCTGAGAAGCGCGTTAAAAACAGAGAGCAGTCCGTCGGCTTCTAATATGGCAGTTTCTATTTTCTGCTTTCTTTCGTCTCCGGATAAACCTGTTCCATCGATATCTTCCAGGTTGCCCCGCAGGCGGGTCAGCGGTGTACGAAGATCGTGCGCAATATTGTCAGATACGTGTCTCAAGCCCTCCATTAGCGCCTGATTGCGATCAAGCATGGCATTGAGGTTTCCGGCAAGATGGTCGAACTCGTCATTGCTGCCGTTATTGGGAATCCGGCGGTCCAGATTTCCATCCATTATGTCTCTGCTGGTCTGATTTATAGTTTCAATTTTGCGTGCCGTGCTTCGGCTCATCGCGAGGCCGCCGGCAAATGCAAGGGCAAGTGTAATTACCGTACCCCAGATCATCGCATTGATGATCATCTGTCTGGTTCGTTCAAGTTCCCGGACTTCGCGGCCAACAAGCAAGTTTGACCCACCACTGAGAACGAAGTGCCTTGCACGTGCTAGGTGCGTCGAGCCGTCGGTTGTTTCGCGGTCAAGAAGTTCGAATATGATCCATCCATCCCTTCTTGGTGATACCTTGGGCCATCCGCTGAGATTGCCCACTACCGGACGAAGCATTGCATCGGCTAAAAGATATACCGTCCTCCCACCTGGATCGCGGCGCACCCGCTCTGAAATAATAGCTGCTACTCCTGTGGTGCCCCTGCGCTCATATTGTTCGGCAAGGCCCTTGATGTCCGCCTTGATCGTTTCGTCAACCTGGTCAGATAACACGCCTGCTGTTGCCCAGTAGAGGAAGGCCAGCAAAATACCCACCGATCCACCAAAAAGCAGCATGTAGATGAGCGCAAGCCGGAATGTAGCGCTATTTAGAAGACGAGGGAGCCTCATACCGGCAATGCCCGAAGCACATAACCGGCTCCGCGGACCGTATGTATTAGAGGTGTTGAAAAATTTCTGTCAATTTTCTGACGTAGGCGGCTGATATGAACGTCGATTACATTGGTCTGCGGGTCAAAATGATAGTCCCAGACATTTTCCAGCAACATAGTCCGAGTCACAACGTTTCCTTCATTTCGCATTAAAAATTCCAGTAGTCGGAATTCCCGCGGCTGCAGCACAATCGTTTGTGTACCCCGCTGCACCGAACGTGTCAGAAGATTCAATTCCAGATCACCCACCGTCAGAATTGTCTCAGCAACAGCTTCACTGTGTTTCGAACGTCGAACCAGCGCCTCCAGACGCGCAAGTAATTCGGCAGGAGAGAAAGGCTTTGTCAGATAGTCGTCGGCGCCTGCTCTTAACCCCTTGACGCGGTCGTCCACATCGCCCAAAGCGCTCAAAATCAGGGTGGGTGTATTGGTGTCCGAGGCCCGCAGTGTACGGATGATTGTCAGTCCGTCGGGACCAGGTAGCATCCTGTCCACTATCATGACGTCAAACTCTTCCGTAGCAGCCAGAAAAAGCCCGTCTGTGCCGTTATCCGCGCCCACATGGATGTGCCCGGCCTCTTTTAACGCCTTGACTATATATCGGGCGACATCAGTGTCATCCTCAATTACCAGAACGCGCATCGGGTAGTGGGGTCCTTAGTTGATCATTCTCTATTTAGGGCGAACACGCCGCCAACGGCAAGGTTTCCTGTATTAAACTTATTTAATAATTGAGCTCAGAACTGAGTTTATGTTTTGATCAATTTTGAACGGTACTCAGTAATGTCACCTAAAGGGGCGTATAAGATTAGATGGGGACCTCCTGCATGTTCTCGTTTAAGCTGCTCACCCGAGTTTGTGAAAACCCCGTTTTAATGTGTGCACGTCAAAAATTACCGTTAAAGGTTTTACGTTTCGCCATTATGAACCTGACACCCATAAATCCGAATATATTAACTAAGGTGCTTCAGACCTTTCGCGGATACCTTGAGCCGAAAAGCATCGGTGCAAGGGCCTTTGCGCGAATTTCTGCTACCAGCAAGGGTGTTGGTGGGGAGGTGGATACCTCCGCGCATCGCGGTGCCGCTGTGGGTCTCGCGAACAAATTGGGTATTCCTGTAATAAACGGTCCACCCGAAGACGGATTCAGTTGGGATGGCCGGGCAGTGCGGGTGCAAAGTGAGGCTAGCGTTTTGATCCACGAGATTGCGCACTGGCTGATTACACCGCCGTCTCGTCGCCATTTGCCTGATTTCGGGCTGGGTGCGGGGCCTGAAACGGGCCGTGCCGCCGAGGCGAACGTTGCCTGCTGTGTTGACGACCTCACGAAGGAACGGGAGGAACAACGCGCTTCAATGTTGGGTATATTAATAGAGGCAGCAAATGGTTTACCTGCAATACATTCGTTCGTTGAGCAAAACTGGCTCGAAGCTTGGGAGCGTCCTGCGGCTGGTGAACAATTTCGACAGGTGGTTCATGACCTCCACACGGCCGGTTATATCGCTAAAACTGGTCGGCCTTGCGTTTTCTAGGAGGGAAGAACGACGACCGCCGCGATCTCGATTAAAAATTCGGGCCAAGCTAATGCGGAGACCTCTACAATTGCTGAGGCCGGGCCATCGGTCGGAAAGTAACTTTCGCGAATGTCTGATATCGAATTAAAAGCCTCGATATCCCGAACGTATACGGTGACCTGGGCTACATCCGTCATTGTCCCACCATTCGCCTGGATAATTGCCTTTATGTTTTCCAGTACCTGTGTCGCTTGCGCGCGCAAATCGCCCTTGCCGATCAGTTCGCCGTCTGCATCCAGTGCAACCTGTCCCGAAACGAAAAGTAACGGCCCACTCTCGGTTCTGATGCTGTTCGAATAGTGTGGTTTCAGTGGTTGTGCAACTGATACTGGATTTGCCCCAACAGATTTTCTCTTCATAAGCTGATACCTTTCTGCTTTGCATGTTTCATTGCCTGCCAGACGTTCTGTGACGTAATCGGAAGCGGGACATGGCGGACGCCCAGATGCCATAAGGCGTCGACCACGGCATTTCCAATAGCCGCAGGCGCACCAATGGTGCCGCTTTCACTTCCCCCCTTAACACCAAGTGGGTTTGACGGCGCCGGGGTTTCGATGAAAGTCAGTTTGAATGACGGCAAGTCATCAGCACGCGGCATGCAATAGTCCACAAACGATCCAGACAACAGCTGACCGGTGCCACCATGGTCGTACACCACATTTTCCATCAGCGCCTGTCCAATTCCCTGACCGAGGCCTCCATGTACCTGACCCTCTACAATCATTGGGTTAATGATCACTCCGCAATCATCAGAAGTGAAATAGTTGGACAGCGTCACCTTTCCCGTATCAGGATCAACAACAACGACTGCCAAATGCATTGCCTGGGGGTCATTCGTATCGAGGGGTTCCCAAAAAACCGTTTCCTCCAGTCCCGGCGTTACGGTGCCGTCATTGTTGGTAGGCAACATGGCACCCTGATAGGCGTTATCTGCAACTTCACGGAAGGTCACGACCCGGTCCGTGCCACGCACCCGCCAAGTCTTGCCGTTGTAGTCCAGATCCTCGTCTGCGCATTCCAGCATGTGAGCGGCAATTCGACGCGCGCGTGCCGCTACTTTATCTGCAGCAATCATGATAGCTGATCCGCCAACAGTCAGCGAACGTGATCCCCAGGTTCCATTTCCAAAAGGGACCATGTCGGTGTCACCCTCGATAAGTACAATATCATCAATATCGATGCCCAGCCTGTCTGCAGCAATTTGCGAAAAGGTTATGTCGTGGCCCTGCCCGTGACTATGGCTGCCGGAGAAAAGGGTTACCTTTCCATCTGAATGGACCCGGACGATGGCACTTTCGTACCCGCCGTGCATAGCACCGCGGGACCCAAGATTGGCACTGTTACCAGTGCCGGACTTGTCGAGGAAGCAGGATATTCCAATGCCCATGAGGGAGCCTTGAGTTCTGAGTTTTGCCTGTTCTGCGCGCAGTGATTCATAATTCGCAAGCTGAAGAAGTTTCTCGAAAAGCAAGGGCGGGTTACCAGAATCATATGTTCTCCCACCCGGGGTTGGAAAAGGAAATTCTTCCGGGCCGATAAGGTTTCGGTGTCGGATTTCGGTTACGTCGACGCCCAACTCCCGAGCGCCCTGCTCTGTCAGGCGCTCATTGACCCATGTAGCCTCTGGCCTGCCTGATCCACGGTAGGCATCGATGGGCAAGGTATTGGTGTATGCGCCACGAACACGAAGGTGGGCTATCGGTGTTCGGTAAAGCCCGGTCAAGGTCTGCGGATAGGAGTTGCCGGGAATACTCGGCGCAAAATTTGATAGATACCCACCCAGCGCGGCTATGGTATCGACCTGAAGTGCAAGTATTTCACCGTCTTTTGAAAACCCCATTTTTGCCACTGTGTGGTGATCTCGAGCTTGGGAATCCGACAAAAGGCTTTCGGAACGGGTTGCGGTCCATTTTACTGGCCGACCCAGAAACCCCGCCGCCCAGGCTACCGTCGGTGCCTCCACTGAATAGTGTACTTTGAGCCCAAACCCGCCACCTACGTCTGGCGCAATAACACGAATTTTATGTTCCGGCACAAACAGTGTGTGGACGGCCAGCCAGCGCCTAAGATAGTGGGGTGTCTGGCAGGTGGCGTAGAACGTATACTGGTCATTATCCGGGTTGAAATCGCACAAATAGGAACGGGGTTCCATCGGGCTCCCGGCCACCCGGTTCGATGGTAGTGTCATTTCTACCACGTGGTCAGCTGCTGTCATGGCGGCTTCGGTAGCGGCCAGGTCGCCTTTTTCGATTTCAAAAACCGTATTGTTGCCAAACTGCTCGTGGATAATTGGCGCGTTGCCGTCCAGCGCCCTACTGATGTTGGTCACCGCCGGCAGAACATCGTAACTTACATTTACAGTTTCGACAGCGTCTTCCGCCTGGGCGCGGGTTTCGGCAATTACAGCGGCAACGACGTCCCCCACATGCCGTACCTTGTCTGATGCAAACGCGGGACGGGGGGCTTCGTTCATCGGACGACCATCCCCAAATGCCATTGGGTGAACCACCTTTAGTTCACCCAGGCCAGCGTTTAGCCAGTCTTCATGTGTAAGAATCTTAAGCACACCGGGCAACCTGCCGGCTGAGAGCGTATCGACGCCGGTTATTCTGGCATGGGCGTGAGGTGAGCGCACGAACGCGCACCAGACCATTCCTGCCAGCTTTATATCATCCACATACCGGCCTTTTCCACGGACGAACCGAAAATCCTCTCGACGTTTTAACGGTTGCCCCATATATTCCATCAAATCACCCTCTTAAATTTTTCCCATTTAACGCGACTTCCGATCCGGATGCTATTATTGCTTGGCCCTATCAAACGTAATTACCCGCATCCGATAAACGGGGCACCCCATCGGATTTGTTGTCAACACTGTGTTTGATATTTGTACGAGACACGATCCGCCACCCTTATTTTGGCTTTGACGCGTATTTTTAAATAGAGGAGTATACTGCGTATTGAAAAACGCCTTTTGCCTGAGTGCACCATTTCAAACACTCCGGCGCAGTGCGGCATAATGTACCCGAAGTCTTTGACAGACGCGTGTCGTATTGCTTCGCTTGGCAGCGTTTGAGAAGGGACGGTCAATGTTTTTGAAAAATTGCTGGTACGTTGCGGCTTGGTCCAAGGACGTGGGGCGTGAACTTCTTGGTCGTATTCTGTTGAACGATAATATCGTGCTGTTCCGCACGGAAGATGGCATACCGGTCGCGCTGGAAAACCGGTGCCCCCATCGTAATCTTCCACTTTCCGAGGGCCGTCTCATCGGAGATGAGATTGAATGCGGATACCATGGTCTGGTCTTCGACTGTCGTGGCGCATGCACCCATCTACCGGGATCGCATGAGCCTCCTGAATGGGCTTACGTTCGCAGTTTTCCGGTAGCCGAACGTCAGGGTTGGGTATTTTACTGGCCTGGCAACCCAGCGCTAGCGGATGAAACTTTGGTCCCTGATTTTGCTGAACATAATCAGGACGACAGCTGGATACGGGCGCAAGGCCAAACCCATGTTCGTGCAGGTTACCGGCTGGTGCTGGATAATCTACTAGACTTGTCTCACCTTACTTACGTACATGGAACGACCACCGGGAATCGTGATGTAGCTGAAAATGCCGACCTCGTAACCGAGACGGAAGGGAATACCGTTCGCACTACACGCTGGATGGAGAATATTCACCCTGCACTGGCCTTTCGCGAATATGGAGGGTTTGAAGGCAAGATCGATAGATGGCAAATGAGTCAGTTTATTCCACCTGCGTACATCAATATTAACAACGGGGCGGTCGATGCCGGCATCGGTGCAGATCGGGAGACGCGGAACAACGACCAGGGTCGGTGGGGTTTTGTTGTCTATCACGCGATGACTCCGGAGACCGAGACAACAACACATCAATTCTGGACCGTTGCCGGCCACAAGGACATGGTTCCAGTTCACTTACGTGATCTTTTTCATGAGCAGATGAACGGTGTGCTTAAGGAAGATCTTGACGTATATGAGGCCCAACAGTGCTCTATCGATCTCAATTCGAATGTACTCGATCAAGATGTACACCCCCGGGGAACGATCCCAGCTGATGAGGGTCTTCTCGCTATGCGCCGTCTAATCCGAAGGATGTACGGTGAGGAACAGAAACTGCAAGCGGGGTAGCTTTTGAGTGACGCGCCCTGTCGGGATGAATATCTAATAGGCGAGTAGTTGTTTTCCACTTTAACTGAAACGATAGATTTTATGGAATGAGCCCCTTTTTTTGAAAGAAACAGGCTAAACAGATAAAAAGACCTCTCAGGGTACAAGATGAAAATCAGTATACAGTCACCGCCATGGCGAGTAGGAGTCGACGTCGGCGGCACTTTTACAGATCTGGTGATCGCTGACAGCGAAGGTCGTACAGATGTGTTCAAAGTTCCGTCGGTTCCCTCCGATCCGGGCGAGGGTGCGATTGCCGCCCTAAAATCTGCGTGTGCCGCCCTCGGCCAGCCAATCTCGCAATTTCTGGGCGACTGCCAGTTTTTTCTCCATGGCTCAACAGTTGCGACAAACACGCTCTTAGAAGGTAAGGGGGCTACGGTCGGTCTACTTACTACCGAGGGCTTCAGGGACAGTCTGGAGGCACGTAGGGGATTGCGCAAAGATCCCTGGGATCACCGCACACCTTACCCACCCGTTTTGGTGCCGCGTTATTTGCGCCGGCCGGTTCGGGGACGGATAGATGCTCACGGTCATGAGTCAAAACCCGTCAACCTGGATGATGTGCGTGCGGCCTGCAGGTCATTTGCCGAGGAGGGGGTTGAGTCTGTGGCTATCTGCCTTCTCAACAGTTTTATCAATTCGGTCCACGAGCAGGCGGTTGCCGAGGTAGTGTCTGAAGAAAACATATGTAAATGGATATCTGTATCATCCGACATTGTGCCAATTATGGGAGAATACGAGCGTAGTTCCACCACCGCGGTTAATGCGTACGTGATGCCGCGGGTCGCATCCTATTTGGGGGCTCTTAATGAAAAGCTGAAACAGATGGGCCTGAAGACGAAGTTACTCATGCTTCAAAGCAACGGCGGTGCGGCATCACTCGATCAACTGATCCGCCAGCCGGTAAACCTCCTCTTGTCCGGCCCCTCTGCAGGGGTCGGAGCCATGCAACATCTGGCTGCAGGGATTGGGGAGAACAACCTCGTCAGCATGGAGATAGGTGGTACCAGCTGTGACGTAATGCTGATGCACGAAGGAAGAGTTGCCATAACGGACTCGCTGTCAGTGAACGATTACGATTTAGTCACACCATCCGTTGACATTCATACGGTTGGTGCTGGCGGTGGCACGGTCGCCGGGATTGACGGCGCTGGGTTGATGTATGCTGGTCCGGAAGGGGCGGGAGCCAATCCCGGGCCCGCAGCTTACGGTTTAGGCGGGGCCCGGCCGACTGTGACCGACGCCCATTTGGTTCTGGGTCGTATGCGACCCGGCTCCTATGCCGGGGGCTCGGTGTCACTTGATCTCGCGGCAGCGGAAAATGCCATAGATACAGAAATTGCAAAACCTACAGGCATCTCCAGGACCGAGGCCGCTGCCGGGGTTATCCGGATTGTCGAGCAGAATTTACTGCATGCCGTTGAACGGATCAGTATCCAGCGTGGGTACAATCCGGGCCGCTTTACGTTGATAGCATGTGGTGGTGCGGGACCGATGCACGGTGCGAGTGTTGGGCGCAGATTGGGTGCGCGTGCGGTATATATTCCCCGGCAGGCCGGTGCGTTCTGTGCTATCGGTATGCAACATGCCGACGTGCGCCGCGATTTTGTGCATGTCGTCATGCGTGAACTCGACGATAACGTGGGCGACGTTATCGGTGACGGTTACAGACAGCTGGAGGCACAGGCCCTCCGAGCTCTGGAGGACGAGGGTTTCCAGAGAAAAGATACGGAGTTTGGTTACGAACTCGATCTGCATTACGAAGGCCAGCAGTGGGATGTTCGCGTTACACTTTCTCCCCACGCGAAGCCGGCTGAAATCCGCAATACGTTTGAAGCCGAATACGATCGGCAGTTCGGCCACACCAATCCGGAAAGCCGCATAAATGTCGCCAAACTCCGAGTGGTGGGCATAGGAAAACTCCCCGCACTTCAGGATCCGACCTTCAAATCCGTGGACACTGTGGCGAGGCCATTCGAAACTCGTCCAGTCTACGCGGAATCAGCAGGCTGTTTTCTCGATACGTCGGTCTTTCGCGGTACTGATCTTCAATACGGTCAAAGTTTTGTAGGGCCCGCAGTAATCGAAGAGGCCACGACAACGGTTCTTGTGGGGCCAAATGACAGGGTGATGGTTGATGCATTGAATAACTACATGATTAGTTTCGAGCCAAGTAGTTGAACAAATGAATCAGACACTAGATCCCGTAATACTTGCACTTACCCAGAATCGGCTGGACCATATTTCACACCAGATGGGATGGGTGATGGTGCGTACTGCGCGAAGTCCGATATTCAGCCAGGCACATGATTTTTCATGTTTTATCGCGGGTCCGACCGGTGAGGTGGTTAGCCAGGCTGACGGGATACCTATTCACACTGGCAGTGGTGGTTTCGGCGTCCGTGCTATTTTAAGGGATTTTGGCGATGAACTGGCTGAGGGGGATGTCTATCTTCTTAATGATCCGTGGGCTGCTGGCGGCAATCATCTTCCTGACTGGGTAATAGCGCGACCAATTTTCGTCGCGGGACAGATGGTTGGTCTGACCTGTAATCGGGCCCATCAGTCGGATATCGGAGGTGGAGCGGCTGGGGCCTACAACCCGACTGCAACTGAGGCATGGCAGGAAGGCGTGCGCCTGCCCGTTTTAAAACTGGTTGAAGCAGGAAAACTGCGCGAAGATCTCTGGAAACTCTTGATGCTCAATACCCGAACCCCTCATCTGCTTGATGGTGATTTGCGTGCGATGCTGGGGTCCACCCGGATCGGCATGGAACGGGTAGCGGCACTTGTGGAAGAGCTGGGAATCGATGACGCCAAAGGTTATTTTACGGGTGTTTTGGACCACGCAGACCGGTCGGTACGTGCTGAAATCTCTAAGCTCCCTGACGGAGTTTATGAGGCGGAAGACAGGTCCGATAACGACTGTTTCGAAATACGCGATGTGACCGTGCGTGTAAAACTGGCCATCGACGGTGAAAACATGAGCGTGGACTTTACAGGGACTGATCCACAGATACGTGGATTTAAAAACTCGTCTCTGGGAAACACGTATTCTGCGATTTTTACCGCCCTTGCCTCGTTCCTGGACCCGGCTTTACCCCATAATGAGGGTGCCTTCCGTTGTGTTGATGTCATTGCCCCGGAAGGCACCATTGTTAACGCCAACGAGGGCGCAGCTACGACGATGTGCACAGTGTTTTTCGCACATGAGATTATACACGCTGTTTGGAAAGCCCTTGCTCAGGCCCAGCCGGAGCGCGGGTGTGCCGGCTGGGCCAAAAACGTGTTCGGTATTTCAGTTGGACGGGAAGAAAATGGGCAGCCTTACGTATTCTATCACGGCGCTGCGGCAGCCGGTTCCGGTGCGGTTGAAGGGCGGGACGGGTTTAACCAGATTGGTCATGTCTGCACGCTCGGCGGGCTGACAATGCCCAACGTCGAAGTTTACGAACAGCTTTACCCAGTCCAGTTCCATCGCCAGGAATTTCGAACTGATGCGGCGGGTCCGGGAAAGTTTCGCGGCGGCTCTGGTTGCAACTACGAAGTGGATATATTGACACCGGCGACTCACTCGTTTCGTGGTGAGGGCCTGAACTATGAAACGGGTTACGGGATCAATGGTGGGCGTGCGGGTGCGCCTGGCAAGATGCATCTGAGGTTTGGGGATGGAGACGTGGAGGAAGCGCCTAAATTTGGTTTAAGGGAGACTGAAGAGGTTCGTTTTGTCACCCAGTCACCTGGCGGGGGCGGATATGGATCGCCACTTGAACGCGAGCCCGAACTCGTGTTGCGAGACTGGCGAGATGGGATCATATCCGAATCCCCAATGCGGGAAATTTATGGCGTCGTTCTGGGACCGGATGGCAGGTCAGTCGACTTGGATGCAACACGTATTCTTCGAATGTCGATGTGAATTTAAAAAAGGTAGTATACTACATAAATGTCTAGTAATCGTTTAACAAACAGTTCAAAATACGCATGTTTTTGGGATGGATGCGCACGCCCGACATTTCAGGAGGACAGATTATGGCCGATATGAAAGTCAATTTCTGCGGGGTCCCGTTCAAGAATCCAGTGGTTATTGCGTCTCTCGAGACGACGAATAGTCCCGATTTAATGAAGCAGGCCTTCGACTACGGGGCGTCGGGCGCAATAATCAAGACTCTGACCGATATCGAGGACATGGCGGTTCTTACCATGAACTCGAAGTACAGCATAATGAACGCCCGTGGCGATATTATTAAGGGGAAGGTGCCGCGTGATTTCAAGTTTTACAGCCGGTCCGGATATTCCAGCACTTTTTACAAGGAATGGATTCCCTATCTCAAGGAAGTAGGTGCTTACGCGCGAGAACATGACGCACATCTGATCGGTAGTGCGGGTGCAAAGGAGGTAGATGGCTGGAAGGATATTTGCCGCACAATCGAGGATTGTGGCCTGCCGATGGTTGAACTCAACTTCGGTTGTCCGCACCCTGCACTGATGCCGGGCGTACATGGGGGCTCCATGATAGGTCAGGTGCCAGAAGTAGCCTTTGAGGTTACCCGGGCCGTGTGTGAGGTGGTTGATATTCCTGTGGTAATCAAGTTGACACCGGACCAGTCGCAACCAGTAGAGGTGGCGCGGGCGGTACAGGAGGCGGGCGCTGCGGCGGTGACAGCCACCAACCGTTATACCGGCTTCGCGGTCGATATTGATAATGCCGAACCCCGTCTTGGCGGTACCGCAGGCATAGGCGGCACATGGACAAAGCCGCTTTCGCTCCGCTATATCCACAACATTTACAAGCAGGTCGGGATTCCAATCGCTGGATCGAATGGTGTATTTGATCACCGAGACGTCGTTGAGTTTATAATGACCGGCGCGAACATCGTTGAAGTCGGGTCGGTCCTGATGATCAAGGGAATGAAATGGCTTCCAAACATCATCCGTGGCCTGGAGCGGTTTATGGATGCCCACGGCTATGCAGATGTTGCGGCAATGTATGGTATTGCAAGCGACCGGGCGGCGACTGATTATTCCGATCAGTTCGCCAAAGACCGCATTTACGCCAAAGTCGATAATCAGACGTGCCAGAATCCAACCTGCAATGTTTGCATCCAGATGTGTTTCTATGAGGCGTTGTCGCAAGATCCAGCAGGCAAGATCAATGTACATACAGATAAATGCATCGGTTGCGAACTTTGTCTGGATGTGTGTCCGTTTGATTCAATTTCCATGGGATCAACCACAGAAAATAACTATCACGAGGGGTATTTCGCGATACCTGAGGGGATTTATGAAGACCCTGAAAAGTTCGTCACCCAGCGGAACAACATGACAACGATTGAACAGGATACACCGAAGGTCGCCGCCGAATAGGAGCTGTTGAGAGGTCCAAAAGGCGGGTCTTCGCACCTGCTCTAATGCTGGTTAGGTTTTTTTCCGCTTCTTCAGCGCGGCGCGCCCGGTCTCGTTGTTTTCCAGCATCAATTTCTGAAGCAAGTCCAATAAACGCGCCCGGTCGCGGTCTTTCAGGCCCCCGGTGAAGCGCTCCTGTGCCCGCTCCATTGCGCTATGCGCGTTTTCGACAAAGTTACGACCGAGTGCACTGATGCGGGTCAGCTTTGCCCTCCTGTCGGCCTCACTGGAAATTCGTTGCACAAAACCACGTCTTTCCAGCCGACGTAAAACGTCCGCAGCATTGTTTCGGTCGATGCCCACCTCAGCAGCGACGGACACCTGATCGAGAGCCTCGCCACTATAGAGGACGCTCAGCACAGCGTACTGTACGGGTGTTACGTCGCAATCGCCAAACTCGTCCATAAACACCGCGACGTGTATCTGGTGTAGCCGGCGGATAAGAAATCCCGGGCGGGCCCACAGATCGGCATAGGGGGCTTGCCCTTTACGAGGGTCGGCGACTTCGGCAGGAGGAGATTTGTTGGTCATTGCGCCCGTGTGCAGTAATGGGTGTTCCATTTCAGACTATAATGCATTAGACGGAACTGTTCATTAGTGCCAGAGACGATCGGTGGCGATGGCAGCACCTTGTGCGAGCGCCCGGAACTTTTCCCAGACCACCGAGTTAACAACCCGGTTGTTGCGCTGGACGATTGTGGCGAAACCGCAGTCAGCACCTGCAATGACCCGTTCCCGACCAACAATATTCGCATATTGGCAAATACGTTGAGCGACAAGCTTGGGATGTTCAACGAAATTTGTTGTTGAATCAATTACACCGGGGATCAGTACCTTGTCTTCCGGTATCCTCTTGTTCTCGATATCTTCCCATTCATGTGCGTGCCGGGGGTTGGCTCCTTCAAAAAGAAACCCCGCTGGCCGTGCCAACATGCAGGTGTCGAACATCGTCGCCAAAGGCACATCGTGTGTGTGTGGGCCCTCATAATTGCCCCAGCAGATATGCATCCGCATGGCTTCCGGCGGTATATTGGCGGTGGCGTGGTTCAGTACTTCAATATTTCGCTCCGCAATTCGGAGAAACTCCCTGTCTGACAGATCCTGGTACTGATTATGCCGCGCTGATGCGAGATCGGGGCAGTCTATCTGAAGTAAAAATCCGGCGGCGTGAATTGCCTCATATTCGACCCGCATCGCCTCCCCGAGAGCCTCCATGTAGGCGTCTTCGTCCTTGTAATACAAGTCCGGTACGAATTTGGTCAGCACGCCCGGTGAAGCGGCGTTAAGAAAGCCCTCTGTTGCTGGAAACGGAGAGAGTGCCGTTACAAAATTCTTAATATCGCGATCAGACGCATCGCGGTTTTCATAAGAAACTGGGCCGATGCATGCGGGTAGGGCGGCGCCGGTGTTGAAAGTGTCGCCGGGCTTTCTCCGACGCTCCAGAACTTCCGGATGCTCCAGCTCATCGCGATTAACCGGACTACCGGGGCCGGGCCCCATTCTGTCGCCCCGATTTCCGATACCGGCCAACCGTTCCTTGACATAGAAGGTATAGGACGGCTTACCCATTTCGCCGTCACTTACCACGTCGATGCCGGTATCGATCTGGTCCTTCACGATCGATACCACTGCTTCACATGTCAGCGTCGCCAGTGATTCTCCTTTATGGGTATCGCCATCAAGTTGTGATATCAGAATCTCGGCAAGACGGTGGGGGCGTGGTAAACTACCTACGTGGGTTGTAAGTATGCGATCCGTGCTTTGTTTCATGTTCGTAAAAACCTCTTTTGAAGTTTTGGTTGTTCACGATAGAGATCGCGCAGACAGTCTGCAAAACCGCTCTTTCGAACAAGGCATTTTAGGGTAACATCGTGGGAACAGACAGGGATCTAATATGGAATTCGGGATAAGCTTTTTCCCAAACGTTGGGCCGGAAGAGAAGTCTGGGCGCGATTACTGGTATGAAGCACTGAGCCTCGTCGATTTGTGTGATCCGCTGGGGTACACACATGTGCGGACCGTCGAGCACTATTTCCATCCTTATGGGGGCTACAGTCCTAACCCAATGGTGTTTCTTTCCGCAGCTTCACAGCGCACCAGAAATGCACGATTGGTCACGGGGGCGGTACTTCCCGCATTCAATAATCCGCTGAAGCTTGCAGGCGAAGCCGCGATGCTGGATTCTATTTCAGGCGGCCGACTCGATCTGGGAATAGCTCGCGCTTTTCTGCCGCATGAGTTTAAACGTTTTGGTGTTGATCTCGATACAAGCCGCGCCCGCTACGAGGAAGGCATTGCCCAGCTCGAAGCGCTTCTGACCGAGGAAAACGTCACGATGTCCGGCGAGTTTCATAGCTTTTCCAATGTGACATCGCTTCCGCGTCCGGCGCAGCAGCCGAGGCCACCAATTTGGATTGCGGCAACAACCAATCCCGAGACTTTCGAATTTGCCGGGCGCAATGGTTACATGTGTATGGCAAATCCGATCGGTGGCGCGGCCCTGGGGGAGCTGCTTGGCATTTATCATGATGCCTGGCAGTCAGCAGGCAATCCGGGGCGTGGGCGCTCAATGTTGGCTTTCATGGTGTACTGTGCGCCAACGACGCAACAGGCAATTGAGGAGGCTGGCCCCGACGTGAAGGCCTATTTTCAGACGCTGGCCGACGCCGCCTCTGGTTGGACAGATGGTGCTAGCACCAAGGATTATCCAGGTTATGATAAACTGGTCGACGTACTGTCCAAAGAGGACGTGCATACCCAGCGAGAGAAAAGTGCGGCGTTTGTGGGCAGTCCTGAAGAGTGTTGTGATATGATTTCAGATTACCATAATCAGGTAGGTGGGTTTGATATAGCTTCTTTGCAGGTCAATACCAAAATGACGAGCGTCGACAATGCCCGTGCATCCATGGAACTGTTTGGGCGTGAGGTCCTCCCAAAATTCACCAACCTCTGAGACACCGAGAAAAGGAAATGAACAAATGAGCAAGTCCGAGCTGCGCCTGGCGCTGGAAGCCGCGATTGACGAGCGTCACTGTGCGGACCATCCCATGTGGGACAAGCTTGCCGCCGGGGAACTGGGTCGTAAAGCCTGTATGGGCTGGGCAGTGGAGCATTTTCACTGGATTTCGAACATGCTGGCTGAGGCAACGTTTCAGATCTGCTCGAAAGCGCCCCCTGATGTGATAGAGCTGGAACTTGCCAATTTTCATGAAGAGGAAGATCCGGATGAACCACACATGGAAATTGTCCTTCAGTTTGCGGAGGCAAATGGGGCAGATATCAATGCGGTAAAAAAGGGTGAGGGCCTTCCTACCACACGATCATGGGCTGCGTGGCTAAACAACGTCGCCAGAATGGCTCCCTGGTACTGTGGTATCGCGGCATTGCGAATCGGAACCGAGTCCCAGTCGCCGAGGCTATACAGCAGAGTACTTCCTTCGCTGCGCAACAATTACAAGTATGATGAGGAAGCGATAAAGCATTTCTGGTTACACTCGGAAGTTGACATAGACCACAGTGACCGCGGTTTTGAGGTTCTGGATCGTCACTGCACGACACCGGAGATGAAAGAAGCAGCCATTCACTATGCGTGGGAAAGTGCTCGTATGCGTTGGTTCTATTTCGATGGAATTTATCTGCACTATGAGCAGGGGTATGCTCTGCAGTAGAAAATATCTTGAACCCTTTTTGTGATGGGTTAGTTTCGCTGCGCCATATAATGCAGTGCCAGCCCAGCCGGGAGGGAAAAATAGTTTAAAACAGGTAGCGAATAGGGAGACAATAATGCGTTTTGTTTCATTCAGGAAAGACGGGAACGACAAATTAGGTGTGAGGACGGATGCCGGACTGGTGGACCTGTCGATAGCCGACAAAAAAATTCCCACCGATCTCAAGGAACTGATCACACAGGGTAAGGGCGCACTGCAGCGCGCTGGTCGCGCAGCAAAGAATGCGTCGTCACGGGCCATTGTAAAGGGACGGGTCAGCTACCTCACGCCTGTTCAAAACGCGGGAAAGATTTTCTGCATTGGCTTGAACTATAAAGACCATGCTGCGGAAGGTGGTTTTAAAAGTCCAACCTATCCTGTTGTATTCACCCGGTTTGCAACATCTTTTGTTGCCCACAACCAGGCACTGATCCGACCCAAAGCGTCTAGGCACTACGATTACGAGGCTGAACTTGTCGCGGTGATTGGGAAACGTGCGCGCAGTATAAAAAAATCAGAAGCGCTCGATTATGTTGCCGGATACTCTGTCGCAAATGAAGGATCGATCCGCGACTATCAGATGAAGGCATCTCAATGGACAATTGGAAAGAATTTTGATCGGACGGGTTCAATTGGACCAGATTTTGTCACTGCGGATGAACTTCCCGCCGGCGCCAAGGGTCTGAACATACAGTGCCGTCTGAACGGTAAAGTGTTGCAAAACTCGAATACACGAGAAATGATATTTGATACCAAAACCCTGGTTTATGAAATTGCCAAAGCGATTACTCTTGAACCAGGCGACATTATTCTGACGGGCACACCGGCGGGTGTGGGGTTTGTCCGAAAACCTCCCATCTATCTCAAAAAAGGCGACAAGTGCGAAATAGAGATCGAAAACATCGGTGTTCTATCTAACCCGGTTAGAAACGAAAAATAGTCTAGTGCCTGTGTTCCACCGCGCCTGCCTGAAAATGCGCTGGCAGGTGTGCGGTGGCATCGTCCCTATTTTCTCAGGGTCTCGGGAATCGGATGTTTCTTTCAGTGCAAAGTTCGTTGAATTTTATAGAAAACTCCAGGGTAGCATTCTCTCGGTTTTTCCGCAGCCTCGACCAGATTAGTAGGAACACGAGTTTTGTTCTTTTCTCAAACTGTCTGGCAAGGTCACGGCCGTGTCGTTTACCAACATTCCGGAGATGACAGGGTGTGCGAGGCCACGCATAATTCCCCACACATAGACATCTGGTAAACTTGTGGGGCGACATGTTTGAATTTGCATTTGGTGATATTACTGTCACCCGCGTTGTTGAAATGGAAATGCCCATGCTACATGCGGCAACATTTTTCCCCGACTGGGATGATGCGCTAATTCAACTGCATTTGGACTGGCTTGTGCCTCGCCATTTTGATCCCGCATCGGGCAATGTGGTAATCAGCATTCAGGCGTTTCTCATTCGAACCCCTCGGCACACAATCCTTGTCGATAGCTGCGTCGGCAATCACAAACCCCGCAATCGCAAAATGTTCAATGATGCCGTATTTCCATGGATGGATAATTTTCGCGCAACAGGGGTTGTTCCGGAAGAAATCGACTTTGTTCTTTGCACGCACATGCACGTTGATCATGTGGGCTGGAACACGAAGTTGGAGGATGGACGCTGGGTTCCCACATTTCCAAACGCCAAGTATATCTTCGCGCGCGCGGAACTCGAATATTGGCTGGAGCAGTCAGAACAGAACCGGATGCTGAGGACCGGCGACTACATAGAGGATAGTGTAACCCCGATTTTGGAGGCCAAGCAGGAGATTATTGTCGATATGGATCACCAGATCGACGAGGGACTTACCCTGTTACCGTTGCCCGGCCATACGCCGGGTATGGTTGGACTGAATGTACAATCCGCGGGCGATAGAGCAGTGTTGTGCGGGGACATGATGCACCACATGATCCAGTGCCACATCCCGGACTGGAGCACGATTGCTTGTGCCGATATGGCTGCGGCCCATGATACACGGTGGGCGTTTCTCGAAAATTATGCCGACACGCAGGTCACCATTCTGCCCTCACATTTTCCCAACCCTACGGCCGGCTTTGTTATACCCAATAAAGATACCTTTGCTTTCCGATACGTCAGTGAATAGCTACTTACGTTAAACAGTTTGCGGAAAGATCGAATTGAACCGGCGTTGACACCATCTTTCCGTGACATTATGGTCCGCCGCCAACCGGGTGTCGTGTGTCCGATTGGTTGAAGGAACAGGTTAATGAAAGTCGTTAATTCTCTTAAATCGGCCAAGAAACGTGACCGGTTCTGCGTGGTTGTTCGCCGGCGTGGACGCACATACGTAATCAACAAGCGGAACCCGCGGTTTAAGGCACGCCAAGGGTGAGCGAGAAAACCTGTTTGTGCCAGAGACCGTGCCCATTTGGCGCGGTTTTCGTTTTGGGGCTGGTTCGCTAGACTGAAGCGGCAAGATTTCCGGAGCCATCAGCATGCGAATGCCTGATCCCGATCAAAATGTACTCTCAAAGCGTCCGGGCATCGTGTCCGCTCTGCGGAAAATTGTCTCTGATGAGAGCGTGATTGCAGAGGAAGAAGGCCTCCGAGCCTACGAATGCGATGGTTTAACAGCCTACCGACAGCTACCAATGATTGTCGTTTTGCCGGAAACCACGGAACAAGTATCTCAGATCCTGCAATACTGCCGTTTTCAGGGTATCAAGGTTGTTCCCCGTGGGGCTGGTACGTCGTTGTCTGGTGGCGCGTTACCTCTCGAAGACGGGATCACCCTTGGTCTCGGAAAATTCAACCGTCTTTTGGATGTTGATTACTACAATCGTTCGGTTACAGCACAGCCCGGGGTAACAAACCTGGCCATCACCCAGGCCGTACAGGCTGACGGATTTTATTATGCCCCGGACCCATCCAGTCAGATCGCCTGCACGATCGGCGGTAACGTCGCAGAAAATTCTGGCGGCGTACATTGTCTGAAGTATGGGCTAACTGGTAGCAATCTGCTGGGTATCGAAATAGTACTGATGGATGGTGAGGTGGTTCGTTTGGGCGGCAAGCACCTTGATTCAGGTGGTTATGATCTGCTTGGAATTGTAACCGGATCTGAAGGGCTGCTGGGTGTAATAACAGAGGTTACAGTCCGTATCCTGCGCAGCCCAGCAATGGCTCGGGCGCTTCTGGTTGGCTTTCAATCGAGCGAGGCGGCATGCGATTGTGTTGCCGCAATAATCGGAGAAGGCATTATCCCCAGTGGAATGGAAATGATGGATCGGCCGGCGATCGAGGCGGCAGAAGCGTTCGTAGAGGTCGGATATCCAACTGACGTCGCGGCATTGTTGATAGTCGAACTTGATGGCCCGGACGTTGAGGTCGACGAGCTAATACACCGCGTCGAACGGATCGCGCAGGAGAACGATGCCCATTCAACCCGGATTAGCAATTCAGAGGCCGAACGCGATATGTTCTGGGCAGGCCGAAAGGCTGCTTTCCCCGCTGTTGGCCGTATATCGCCTGATTATTACTGCATGGATGGGACAATCCCGCGCCACCGTCTGTCTGAGGTATTGGCACGAATGAAACTGCTGGCGTCCAGATATGGGTTGCGTGTAGCAAACGTATTTCACGCGGGTGACGGTAATCTTCATCCCCTTATTTTATATGATGCGAATAAACCCGGTGAGCTCGAAAATGCCGAAAAGTTTGGCGCTGATATTTTAAAAATTTGTGTTGAGGTTGGCGGTGCGTTAACTGGAGAACACGGCGTAGGCGTAGAAAAACGTGACCTCATGACCGAAGTGTTTACCGAAATCGATCTTGACCACCAACAGCGCGTCAAATGCGCATTCGACCCGACCCAGCGGCTTAATCCTGGCAAGGTCTTTCCGACACTTCGTCGGTGCGCTGAACTCGGGCGGGTGCACATCCATGAGGGTCAGACCCGCTTTCCTGATCTGCCTCGTTTCTAATGACTAAATGAAAGCGCAATTCACACCACAGGATAGTGATGAAACCAGTGCCATCGTAGTTGAGGCGGTGGCGTCAGACTCCGCTCTGGAAATTGTTGGAAATGGCTCACGTTCGCAGATTGGACGGCCAATGGTAACAAAATCTAGGCTCAGTACCGCAGGCTTGGTTGGAGTTTTACTTTATGAGCCAGAGGAGCTGGTCCTGCGGGTTGGGGCGGGTACAACGTTGGCACAAATCAACCACGAGCTTGAACAGCACAGCCAGATGCTGGCGTTTGAGCCACCGGACCTTGGCCCGCTTCTGGGCGCCCGGTCTAATCAGGCGACAATCGGCGGTATCATTGGAGGAAACCTCGCGGGGCCACGCCGCATCAAGGTAGGTGCTGCGCGGGATCATTTCCTCGGTGTTGAAGCGATATCCGGTCGTGGGGAGGCATTCAAGTCCGGGGGACGCGTGGTCAAGAACGTTACCGGTTATGATCTTTGCAAACTGATGGCCGGGTCATGGGGTACGTTAGGTATCATGACTGAGGTGACACTCAAGGTTTTACCCGCGCCAGAAAAAACAAGGACAATTCTTGTAGGTTGTAAAAACGCAGCGTCAGCTGTGTCTGCTCTCACCGTGGCGCTTTCAAGCCCCCATGATGTATCCGGCGCCGCCTGGGTTCCCTCAAATGTAACACCCCGTTCCAGAACGGATTATGTATCCGGCGCTGGGACCAGTATTGCCGCGGTTAGAATTGAAGGCATTGGCATCTCTACAGAGGCAAGAACCAAAGCGTTGCGTGAGGAAATGGCAGGTTTTGGCACAATTGAAGAACTGCACACCCATAACTCTGTGAAGCTCTGGAAAGAGATTTGCGATGTTCGCCTTTTTGGGGAGTTTCAAAAGGAAGATGCTATATGGAAAATTTCGGTGCCTCCTGCGACGGCACCAGATTTGCTAGAGAAATTTTGCGGAGAACTTGATGCGGACGCAGTTCTTGATTGGGGTGGCGGACTGATCTGGTTACATGTCCGGGGAATGGTTGCTGCTGGGTCTGACTTTATCCGGAAGATAGTGGGGATAACAGGTGGGCACGCGACCCTTGTCCGCGCCACAGAGGCAATGAGATTGAGTCAGCCGGTTTTTCAGCCTGAACCCACACCTGTTGCACGGTTAACACGCAATCTAAAGCAGGCTTTTGATCCAAAGGGCATCCTGAACCCTGGTAGAATGTATAAGGATATCTGAGGGTGCAGACTAGTTTTACGCTCGCCCAGCTTGCAGATCCGACTGTTTATGAATCGGAAAGGGTCCTGCGTAGCTGTGTACACTGTGGATTTTGTTTATCGACCTGCCCCACCTATGCGCTGCTTGGCGATGAGCTGGATAGTCCGAGGGGTCGGATTTATTTGATAAAAGACGTGCTGGAGAACGACCGACCGGCGTCTGACCTGGTCGTGAAACACGTTGATCGCTGTTTGTCCTGTCTTTCCTGCATGACGACTTGCCCTTCTGGAGTGAATTACAAGCATCTGGTTGATCACGCGCGGATTCATATCGAAAAAACCTATCGGCGGCCGCTCCTGGATCGCTTGCTAAGGACAATGCTGGTCGCGGTACTGCCGGACCCACGACGGTTTCGGGCAGCACTGCGTCTCGCCAAGGTTGGCAAAATTTTGTCCCCATTTCTTCCTCGCGAACTGCGCGCGATGCTGGCGTTAGCACCGACAGAGCCCCCTTCGGACCCGCTCCAGAGGGGCCGGATCATATGGAATGCCGAGGGTGGGCGACGCAAAAGGGTTTTACTGATGGGGGGGTGTGTCCAGCAGGTTCTGGCGCCGGCCATAAACGATGCCACCATTAGGCTTTTGACAAGGTTGGGTTGTGAGGTTGTCATTGCCGACGGATCCGCCTGCTGCGGAGCATTAGCTCACCATCTCGGCAAAGAATCGCCAGCCCTCACGGCTGCGCGGCAGAACATCCGCGCGTGGAAAGCGGAAATTGATGGTGATGGTGTGGACGCCATTGTAATCAATGCATCTGGTTGCGGAACCACTGTCAAAGACTACGGGTTCATGCTGCGGACCGAGACGGAATTTGCTGATATGGCTAAGGAGATCAGCGCACTTGCCTGCGATATAACCGAGTTTCTCGAAGAGCTGGGAGAGATGCCATTTGTCGGAGGTCAAGAACTGAAACTCACATATCACAGCGCATGTTCTCTTCAGCATGGGCAGAAGATCAACGCGGTTCCAGTCAAGCTGCTGACTGCGGCAGGTTTTGTTGTAACAGAACCGTTGGAATCACATTTGTGTTGCGGCTCAGCGGGAACATACAATGTGACACACCCGGACATCGCGGTGCAACTGCGTGATCGGAAGGCAGAAAATATCGCGAAGACTTCACCAGATATTGTAGCAACCGGCAATATCGGCTGTCTGGTACAGTTGCGGGGCGTGATTGATGCCCCGGTTGCCCATACGGTTGAACTGCTTGACTGGGCGACGGGGGGACCGGCCCCTACGGGATTGGCACATAAATGAAAAGTTTCATGCATTGGCTGGCGACTGCCGCGACCCTTAGTTTCTCGGTTCCGATGCAGGCTAGCCACAACGATCCCCGATTGCCTCAGCTGTTTGAACATCTTGAGGCCGCCACCTCCGCCGAGGAGGCGGAACCCATCGAACTGTCAATTTGGCAAATCTGGTTGCAGTCCGGTAATGGCGAAGTTGATGCCCATATGCTCCGCGGACTTCAGGCAATGAACATGTGTAACCACGAGGCTGCGATCACTGCTTATGGAAAAGCCATACGGAAACAGCCCGAATTCGCCGAAGCATGGAACAAACGGGCAACCGCAAACTACCTTCTTGGTCGTTTGGATTTATCCATTAACGACATCGGGAAGACACTGGAGTTGGAGCCTCGCCACTTTGGCTCACTCTCGGGCCTTGGACTGATCAACCTGACCCTTGCTCGGGAGCGCGAAGCACTGAAGGCATTTGAGGCGGCGATCCGCATCCACCCCCATCTTCCTGGCGCGGAAACCCATATCCGTGAGTTACGAGCAAAGGTGAAAGGGAAGGGGATTTGACATTTGTATGGGAATGTTTGCCCCGGAACTGGGCAATCTTGCGTGGTATTAACTCCGGGCCGGCGTCCCGTTAATCGCCCACCCAGGCAATCCGAAGGACGTTGGTGGCTCCAGGTGTTCCAAATGGTACCCCCGCGGTAACAACCAGGCGCTCGCCTTTTCGTGCAAGGGCCTGTTCACGTGCTATCTGGCAAGCTTTATCGACCATATCGGAAAAATTATGTACGTCTTGGGTAACAACCCCGTGAACACCCCATGCGAGAACCAGACGGCGGGCGGTGTTTTTGCTCTCGGTGAGGCAGAGGATTGGCACCACAGGACGCTCACGTGCAGCCCGCAGCGTGGTAGAGCCTGAAGTGGTGTAGGTTACAATGGCTGCGGCGCCGATGGTTTCAGCTACCTGACGGGCCGCCGCCGTAATTGCATCAGGCGCGGTGTTTTCTGGATTGGGGTGCGCGGTCTCAATGATAGAACTGTATGATTCGTCGCGTTCGGTTCGGGCTATAATCCGATCCATGATGCTCACCGCTTCGACTGGAAAATCTCCTGCAGCCGTTTCGGCAGATAGCATCACGGCATCTGCACCATCATAAACCGCAGTGGCGACGTCCGACGCCTCCGCGCGGGTCGGCGCGGGTGCGCTGATCATCGATTCCAGCATCTGGGTTGCGATCACCACCGGCTTGCCTGCTTCCCGGCACTCGCGAATGATCTGTTTCTGAAGTCCGGGCACATCTTCCGGCGGAAGCTCAACGCCAAGGTCTCCGCGCGCCACCATGACCGCATCTGAAAGAGTAATGATTTCATCCAGTCGCGCAATCGCGGCAGGTTTTTCCAGCTTTGACATGATCGCCGCACGGCTCCCGACAATCTTTCGTACTTCCGCTACATCCTCTGGTCGCTGGACGAATGACAATGCTACCCAGTCCACACCCAGTCCAAGGGCGAACAGGAGGTCGGCACGGTCCTTGTCGGTCATTGCGGCAAGCGGGAGGACAGCGCCGGGAACGTTCACTCCTTTGCGGTCCGTCAGCTGCCCACCAGAAATAACCTCTGTATCCGCGAATCCTTTGCCTACAACGGTTACACGAAGCCTTATTTTTCCGTCATCAAGCAGGATTTGCGTGTTTTCGCGAAGCGCGGAGAATATTTCAGGGTGAGGAAGGGGTGCGCGGGCCATATCGCCAGGTTCATTACTCAGATCCAGGCGAAACGGGTTACCTTTGTCCAGTGTTGCGCTACCCGCAGTCATTTCACCAATACGCAGCTTTGGTCCTTGCAGATCGGCTAGGATTGCAATTGGCCGGTTGTGTTTTTGTTCAATAGCCCGAATTGCATCCACTCGCGCCTTGTGTTCCGAGTGAGCACCGTGGCTAAAGTTGAGCCGAAACACATCCGCACCGGCCTCAAACAGCTTTGTAATTTTCTCAAATCCATCGGCTGCGGGACCAAGAGTCGCGACAATTTTGGCGCGCCGGTTACGTTTCATAGGGGGCGTTATAGAACAGCTCGCCCAGGATCGCTACCAGAGATCAGAATTGCTCGAAAATCATTAACATTCGTGCGCGTTGGACCAGTGAGTACCAAGTCGCCGAGTTTGGCGAAAAAGGTGTAGCTGTTGTGATCCCGAAGCATTCCTGACGCGTCCAGGCCGGCCGTGTTTGCGCGGAGAAGTGTATCAGGCCCAATAATTGCCCCTGCAGCATCTTCGGTCCCGTCTAGGCCGTCGGTATCGCAGGCTATCGCGTATATCCCTGGCGCACCCTGGAGTTCAAGAGCTAAGGCAAGTAAATATTCGCAATTACGTCCACCACGGCCCGAATATTTCGATATTGTAACGGTTGTCTCTCCACCTGATATCAAAACTCCGGAACTTTCTTGTAACGCTTTCCAGGCGTGGTCACCCGCGAGATCTCGCGCTTCACCTTTTAGATTGTCGCCTAATAAAGTCGGCTTAATACCAACTTTCATCGCGGAGTCTGCGGCAGCTTTTAGAGCATTGGCGGGGCGAGCTATCAGGTGATACGACGTTTGTTTGAGCAGGGCGGAGTTCGGTGCAATGGATTCCCATTCACAGTTATCCAGGGCGCGACGCACTGTAGCAGGTAGACAGATGTTTCGGCGTTGGGCGATGGCAAGTGCGTCGCCACAGCTTGTCGGGTCACCGACCGTCGGACCGGAGCCGATCACTGCCGGGTCATCATCCGGCACATCGGAAACGGCTAGCGTAACCGTCCGGGCGGGATGGGCAGCGGCAGCGAGCCGACCCCCCTTGATTTGGGACAGATGTTTTCGAACACAGTTCATTTCTTCAATCGGCGCACCAGAATTGAGTAGATCAACGTTGATTGCCCGTTTTTGTTTTAGTGTCAGACCATTTGCTGGGTGAACCAGAAGAGCCGAAGAGCCCCCGGAGACAAGGAAAAGGAGGAGATCATCCGCGGAAAGGTCTGATGCCAGGCTGAGAAACCGGTTTGCCGCGAAAAGCCCCGCCCGATCGGGTAATGGGTGGCCTGCCTCCACCACCTCTATTTTATCACAGTGACAACCATGCCCGTAACGCGTAACCGCAAGACCAGTGATCTCTCCGGGCCAGTGTTTTTCCGTCGCGGCTGCCATAGAGGCGGCCGCTTTTCCCGCAGCGAGGAGGAGTGTTCGGCCCTTGGGTGGGCTTGGAAGATACCGTGGTAGGTTAATAGCTGGATCGACCGCTGCTACGGCCACGTCGAACAAACTGCGCAGAAACTCTATCGGTTCCACCATATTCATTGATTTATTATTTCATGTCGGGCCGGCGCGATGTCACCAATCATCAAGCAATCCCTAATATTTATACAACCGATTATCGGACACCCATCCCGTGAGCAACACCCTGATAGGCCGTTGAACAGACCGTTTTGTATCGGCGCATTTCGGTTGCGCCGGTCAGGTGTTGCGTTGCCGGATTCGGAGTGGTCAGGCATGTAAAACTTATATCCGCTCGCACCTTTGTATCCAATGGGTTTTGCAAGTCGGGATGATTGGTCCTATATCATAGTTCAGGTCACAACGGAGGGTAGTCTAATGGATAATCAGACACGTACCGAACTGGAGGCAGCTGCATTTCGCAGCCTCGTCAACCATCTGCGTGAACGTACTGACGTTCAGAATATCGACCTTATGAACCTTTCAGGTTTCTGCCGCAACTGTCTAAGCAGGTGGTATCAGGAAGCGGCGAATGGCAGGGAAATCGATATGGATAAGGACGCCGCCCGGGAAATCATTTACGGCATGCCATTTGGCGAATGGCGCGATAAGTATCAAACCGAAGCAACGCCCGAGCAGAAAAATAAATTTAACGAGTCTAACCGGGGTCATTGAGCCACGGTAAAAATACTGCGAACAAAACATACCCCGGACTTGAGGTAAATTTGGTGGAGATTTACCACGGCATTCTTTCCGATTCGACTGGTCGCTTATAAAGTCCACCCTCTTTCATGGGACACAAAGGAGTGGCAGATATGACCGAAGGCGGAGGTCAGATCGCACAAGACAGGTTACGTTCGTTCGTCGAACGAATTGAACGCCTTGAAGAAGAAAAGTCGGTACTGATGGCCGATATCAAAGAAGTCTACGCGGAAGCTAGGAGTACTGGCTTCGACCCAAAGACGATGCGAAAGGTTATCCGTCTGCGCAAGATGGAAGACAGTGATCGTCAGGAGGAAGAGTACCTCCTAGATACCTATCTTTCCGCACTGGGGATGCTGGGACAGCCGCTTGCCGCGGAGTAGTCCGCGACCATTAACAACAAACCGCTTTAATTGGGGGCTTAAAACTTCTCAACCCAGGGCCTAAGTTCAATTTCCCAAGTCCAGGATGATCTGTGCTGACGATGGACGTGTAAATAATCCTTAGCTATTTCATCGGGTAATAGCATTGCGTCCTCACCACGCTCCGCCGCCCGGGGGTCTTCCGCCCCCTGTTGAATGCCGCCGTCAATTACAAAATGCGCAACGTGTATGTTTCGTGGTTGTAGTTCGCGGGCGAGGGACTGGGCTAAACCCCGAAGCCCAAACTTGCCCATTGCGAATGACGAAGAATTTGGATAGCCCTTTACACTGGCTGAAGCACCCGTGAGAAGAATTGTGCCGCTGCCGCGTGGGATCATTTGTTTCGCGGCCCCTTGGGCTACTAAAAAGCCACCGAAACAGCTGATTGCGATGGCCATCTGGACCGCTGCGGGATCAAGGTCCTGGATCGGTCCGCGAGCACGGTTACTCGCATTGTAGACAACGATTTCCGGTTCCCCCATGTCTTCTTTAACCGCTGCAAACAAGGATTCCACCTGTGCAATATTTGAGGCGTCACAAGTGTAGGCGCGCGCACCTGTTTCGTCACAAAGGCTCGAAAGCTTGTCCGTGTTTCGTGCCGCGATTGCGACATCCATGTCTTCCGACACAAATAGCCGGGTGAGCGATGCGCTCAGACCTCGGCCGGCACCGACAATTAACGCCTTTTCCTTGTTTGCCATTTTGGGTCTCCTATGACTCTTGTTTTGAACAGGAATCTAATACGAGGATTTGCGATTTCAACTGGGAGAGGTCGCAAATGAAAGAAATCCCAACCTCATTAGCTTTTCGGCAGTCGAATCCATGCATGGTTGATCACCTTTCCGACACGGTTTGTCGTTCGGATAACCGAGAGAACCGTTTCCATCTCTGCCTGAGACCGGGCTGCACCTATAAGGTATACGGTGCCGTTCACGGAGCGCCAGCGGTAGTTGATAGAGCGGATTCCCTTGGTATTCAGAAGCCTTACCTTGAGGTGCGTTTCGATCAATAAATCGTTAACAGCAGCCGCAACGCCATAATTGGCAGTTACCTGCAGATCGTTGATTGTCCGCCTGACATGTTTGATTCCCCGCATCAGGTTGGTGGCACGCTCTTTGTTTTGCGAATATTTCACTGTTCCGGTGAGCAATACGATTCCTTCATATACATCGGTCGAGATTTCCGCATACAGATCCCGATATGCTTCGCCAAGCAGTACCTTATTTATTTGCAGAGCAATGGTCGTGTCCGCGCGCAGCCTGTCAAATGATCGGTCTTCTGCCGGAGACATTGCAACGTTGACCAGGCCTGTTGGTTGAGTACATGCCGATAGCATCCCAAGCAGAGAGACAATCGCCAACGGGTAGCAAAATCTGAAATCGATGTTCATCAAAGAGCTCCTCGGTAGAAAAAAAGGCCATTCCATCCGCAGAAAGCCAACGGTTTTGCCGCTTTTTTAGTAATTGAGTTTAACAAATTGTACTCCAAAAAAACCCCTCTTCTTTTTATTATTTTTGGTTGAGGGCCGACCCTGAACGTGGATACAGTGCTTCAAGCGCATCATGGAAATTTTTACGAATAATGTGACGGCGGATCTTGAGCGATGGCGTCATCATTTCGTTTTCGACAGTGAACTCCTCCGTGACGAGCCTAAAATTTCGGATCCGTTCTATTACGGATAGCTCGTTGTTAACTCGGTCTATGGCTGCAGCGATTGCTTTTCGGAACTCTTCGTCTTCTATCAGTTCTCTTATATCAGCTGAGTTGGCGTTCGATCTTTTCCAGTCTGAAACGAAGCCCTGATCGGGTACGATCAGGCCGACAAGATTGGGTTTTTTATCACCGTAAACCATTGCTTGTGCGATTTCGGGTTGCAAGGTCAGGAAACCCTCAATTCGTTGCGGCGATAAATTGTCGCCACCTGAATTGACGATTATGTCTTTTTTCCGATCGGTGATTATTAAAAACCCGTCTTCGTCAATCGTCCCTATATCGCCAGTATGTAGCCATCCGTCTCGCACGGCTTCGGCGGTTGCCTCGGGCATATTCCAGTACCCCTGCATGACAAGTTCACCCTTTACAAGAATTTCGCCATCGGTGCCAATCTTGACGTCTACGCCTACGAGCGGGGGACCAACTGAATCCATTTTGTTTTTGGCAGGAAGGTTGCAGCTTATAATCGGCGCGGATTCCGTTTGTCCGTAACCCTGAAGAAGCTCGACGTCCAGTGCCTTGAAGAATGTACCTATTTCATAATTTAGTGGTGCACCGCCTGAAACCATCGCCTTTAATCTTCCGCCGAATCGTTCGGCCACCTTTTCGCGCACCACTTTGTTTAGCAGAGGGTCCATCAGGGTTTCACCGAAGTTTAGGCGACGCCCCTCGTATTTCTTGCGTCCGATTGACACCGCTTTCATAAAAAGTTTTTCTGACAGCCCGCCCTTCTGCTGAACACCCCGCAGGATCCGGCTGTGCATGGTTTCGTATAATCGTGGGACCGCGGTCATGATGGTGGGGTGCGTTTCCTCCATATTGGCAGCGAGCTTGTCGACACCCTCCGCATAATAGATCTGTGCCTTGATGGATAGCGGGAACATCAATCCGCCGGTATGTTCATAAGAATGGGAAAGTGGCAGAAAAGAGAGAAACACTTCGTCGCCGAGACCAAGGGTTTGGAGCAAATGATGGGCGCCATGGCAATTGGAAATAATCGCGCCATGACTAAGCATCACACCTTTGGGAACGCCGCCCGTTCCTGATGTGTATATGAGGCAGGATGTATCGGTCCGTGAAATTGCCGAAAAATTGGGTGTTTCTGCGCAGTTGGCAGCGACCAGGCTATCCCAGAGATAGACCGGCACTGTGGACTGGTCGTCGATTTGGTCTATCGCAATTACGAATTTGAGCCCGGCCTCCTCCGCAGCCGGCATTAGGTTCTTCGCAAGACTGGGTCCCGAAACAATGGCACCCGTAGCCCCACTGTCTTTCAGAATGTGAAGATGGTCACTGACCCGGTTGGTTGTGTAGGCCGGAACTGCAATAGCACCTGCCGTCATGATTGCAATGTCCGCGACCATCCATTCGGGTCGGCTTTCCGACACCAGTACGATCCGAGCCCCTTTTGTGACCCCAAGGGAGGCAAGCCCGGCTGCCAGTGAAGCCGCCTTGTTTCGCGCCTCTGCACCACTAGTGCTTTGCCATTTTCCTTCATATTTTGCCCAAAGAAACGGACGGTCACCAATTTCTTCGGTGTTATCGAAGAACATGGCGGGTAGGCTGACGCAGTTATCATAATCCATTATGTCACCTGTTGGCGTAACGCGTTCAACAACTTATATCGTGGGTAGTGGAAAGGAGCCATAGATGACAGAAACTGCCGTCGATCATCTGGACAATTCTGGGTTGGGGCCGTTGCCTGAATGGGACCTTGGTGATCTTTATGCGGATCCGGGAAGTACTGACCTGGATAAGGACCTTACGACTGCCGAAGCTGATGCAAAAGCGTTTGCACGTTCTTATAAGGGAAGGCTGGCGGATCTTGATGGTGCCTCTCTTGGTGTTGTGATTGCCGCATATGAGTTACTGCAAGATTTAATAGGGCGCGTTATGTCCTACGCACAACTCGTCTATGCAGGAAACGTGTCAGATCCCAAGATAGGGCGTTTCTATCAGACGGTGCAGGAGCGGGTGAATGACATATCGGCACACACTTTGTTCTTCACCTTGGAACTGAATGAAATTGAGGATACGCGCCTAGCGGACCAGCTGAGAAACCCCGGGGTTTTTAGGTATTCGTCGTGGCTTGATGATGTTCGTTCGTTTCGCCCGCACCAGCTAGATGAGGAGACCGAACGCCTGCTGCACGATAAGCAGGTGGCAGGTCGCGCTGCGTGGAGCCGGCTTTTTGACGAGACAATGGCAGACATGCGGTTTGAACATGAGGGAAAAAAACTCACTTCGGAGGAGGTGACGAACATGTTGTCAAATTCTCACGAACAAATACGCCGGTCCGGTGCAGAGGTGCTCGGACAGGAACTGAGTGCACACGCCCGTACCTTCTCGCTCATCACCAACACCCTCGCCAAAGATAAGGAGATTGAGGATCGTTGGCGTCGTTTTAGCCGCCCTGAATCTTCTCGCAACCTTTCAAATCAGGTGGAAGATGACGTGGTGGATGCCTTGGCCAGGGCGGTCCGCGACTCCTATGGTGCAATCTCACATCGTTATTATGCGATGAAGGCCAGATGGTTTGGTAGGGAGCAGCTTGATCACTGGGACCGAAATGCCCCACTGCCTGAAGCAGGCGATACAGTGATTCCTTGGGATGTGGCGGCCACTACTGTTCTTACGGCATATCGGGATTTTTCACCAAAGCTTGCCGATATTGGCAAACAATTCTTTCAAAATAACTGGATTGATGCGCCGGTGCGCGCGGGCAAAACGTCAGGGGCGTTTGCGCATCCGACCGTACCGTCAGCACATCCCTATCTGCTGCTGAACTATCAGGGCAAGACACGAGATGTAATGACACTAGCACACGAGCTCGGGCACGGCTGCCATCAGGTGCTTGCTGCGCCGCAGGGAGCGCTGATGGCTGACACTCCGCTGACGCTTGCCGAGACGGCCTCGGTTTTCGGGGAAATGCTCACCTTCCGCAAGATGCTAGGGACCGAAACGGACCCGTTAAAGAGAAAAGCAATGCTGGCGGGCAAAGTAGAGGATATAATCAACACCGTGGTACGCCAAATAGCGTTCTTTAGTTTTGAGCTTAAGGTGCATACAGCGCGACGAACTGGTGAACTGACCGCTGAAGATATCTGCGAAATTTGGATTGATGTACAGAGTGAAAGTCTTGGTCCCGCTATCCGGTTCGACGAGAATTACCGCTGGTACTGGACCTATATACCCCACTTCATTCATTCGCCGTTCTACGTCTACGCATATGCATTCGGCGACTGCCTCGTGAATTCCCTATATGCGGTATACGAACAGGAAACGGCGGGCTTTGAGGACAAATATCTCAACATGTTGCGTGCTGGTGGAACACGTCGTCACAAGGAACTTCTTGCACCATTTGAGCTGGATGCGTCCGATCCTTCGTTCTGGCAAAAGGGCCTGGGTATTGTGAGGGGACTGATAGATGAACTGGAAGCAATGGAGTGACGGGTTTTAGTGAGGATAACACGTTTGGCGCGCGCGCCGCCCGTTATGCAAGGGTCGGTCGCGCGGTCGGTGGACTGGCTGCCCGCGTGGCAGGCCAACGATATCTGGGCCTTGACCTCGACAAGGAAAAGCATGCGGAAGAACTGAAAAGAGCTCTCGGAGGATTAAAAGGGCCCCTCATGAAGGTGGCACAGATTATGTCTACCGTGCCCGACATGCTGCCAGAAGAATATATTACGGAGCTTGCGGAGCTGCAGTCCAATGCGCCTGCCATGGGTTGGCTATTCGTCCGACGTCGTATGTTGAGCGAGTTGGGTTCTGATTGGCAGGATCGGTTTGAATACTTTGAAAAAGATGCTGCCGCGGCGGCGTCTCTTGGTCAGGTTCACAAAGCAGTGCATCCAGACGGGCGCACTCTCGCTTGTAAACTCCAATATCCAGACATGAAATCAGTGGTGGAAGCAGACTTAAGGCAGCTTCGTTTTATATTCTCCCTCTACCACCGCTATGACAAGGCGGTGGATCCCGGGGACATGTACCGCGAAAATTCGGACCGGCTTCGTGAAGAGCTCGATTATGGACTTGAACGCCGGCACCTTCTGCTATACCGGGAAATGCTTGAGGATGAAGAAGGAGTCCGTGTTCCTCAGCCGGTTTCGGAGCTGTCTACCGACCGACTCCTAACAATGACATGGCTTGATGGGGCTCCCTTACTTGACTGGGCAGACGCCGGCCTTGAGGCACGAAACCAGGTGGCGACGAACATGTTCCGTACCTGGTATGTTCCTTTTTACTATTACGGTACGATCCATGGAGACCCGCACCTCGGAAATTATTCCGTCAGTGAGGATGCCACGATAAACTTGTTGGATTTCGGTTGTATCCGGATATTCGAACCTTATTTTGTCCAAGGGGTGATTGATCTATATCGGGCCCGACAGGAAGACGATCTGGATCTAGCCGTGCACGCCTACGAGACTTGGGGTTTTACCGACCTATCCACGGAATTGATTGATACACTCAACATATGGGCGCAATTTGTTTACGGACCACTGCTGGACGATCGCGTGCGGCACATACAGGAAACCGATGGATCCGTTTACGGTGCCAAGGTAGCTTCCAAGGTACATAATGAGTTGCGTCGCTTGGGGGGGGTCACACCGCCACGTGAGTTCCTTCTGATGGATCGAGCAGCCATCGGCCTCGGGTCGGTGTTTCTACACCTCAGGGCAGAAATTAACTGGCACGGGCTTTTTCATAATCTGATCGGCGATTTCGATATTAATGCACTCAAGAAAAGTCAGGCCAAAGTGCTGAAGAAGACCGGTATTGTGAGGCCCGACTAGATTCTTAATTAACGCGCCGCCATTTCTTTTAAAGAAATTTTGTCTATCTTATTGTCGTTTACGCGCGGTAATTCGGAAAGTTGCACGAAACGCACCGGTATTTTGTACTCGGCGAGGCCCGTGTTTCTCAACATTGCGACAATAGCGTGGTTATTCAGTGCCCGGCCAGGTCGCATCTGAACGAATGCCCAAGGGACTTCGCCATATTGAGGATCTGTTGCTGCAATTACAGCGCACTCCAGAACGTTAGGATGATTACAAATTTCCTGTTCAACCTCCGTGGGTAAAATTTTCATTCCGCTACGGTTAATCGTTTCTTTTTTGCGCCCCACTAAGGTCAATCGACCATCCCCGTCAAGAATTCCAAGATCGCCGGTAACGTACCATCGACCCGACCATGCAGATGCGTTCCCTTCACGGTCATTCCAATAACCTGAGGATGCGTAGGGTGCGGAAACCTTTAACTCCCCATATGAGCCTGGTTCCAACAAACGCCCATGTTCATCTTCTATTCTGAGATCAGCACCGCGGAGGGGCAGCCCAATTGAGCCATTGAAGCGCAAATACTTTGGCTCGTTCACATGCGCATGTGCAAAACCCGGCACCTCCATGCTTCCCGCGGCTAAAAGAACGTTACAATTGGTGTGTTCCTCGAAAGACCGGGCGACTGCCAGGTCTGTGGCTGCGGTTCCAACCCGAAGGACACGCAGTGAACCAAGTTGATATAATGAGAGATCCTGTTGGACAAAACGGGCAAGAATTACCGGGACCGTCGTTCCAACAGAAATTTTTAATTCTTCAACAAGACTGAGTAACTCTGCAGGATTGTATGTTTCCGGGAACACATACGTGCAGGGCGTTGTGGCCGAAACCAGCCACACCACTAATCCGGCGGCACCTGACATGGGCGCGAAGACGCCGACGATATCATCTTCTTTGATTTGCATTTTTTCCTGCTGAGCTCGACTAGCGCATAATTGGGCACCTTCTGGCCATTCACAAAGTTTTGCGAGCCCACTGGTGCCACTTGAAACAGTGATCAGAGAAACTTCTCCATCGGTGAATTGACGGTTCTGGATGGTCGTTAATTCCTCTAGCGTGCAGGGTGACTGGCGCTGGTCTATATTGCAAATATGATCCATTGACGGCATATCTGAGAGGTTAATTTGATGTATTTCATCGGGAGCGCGTGCGACGACATTGTCGAGCCACTTCGAATCTTCTGGGGTTAACGTAGCTTCCACCATTACAACCAGACTGGGATTGATCTGGTTGAAAACGTAATCGAGTTCGCGGCGACGCCATTGCACGGGCACAAAGGCGCCAATTATTCCGGCCTTCTTGAAGGCTACCCTGATGATTATTTCCCGGCATGTCGATGCCGTTTGAACAAGCGCTGTTGAATCTCTTTTCAGTCCTAGGGTGACCAGGTAAATAGCAAATCTGTTAGTGACAACGTCGAGTTCTGACCATGTATAGGATGTGCTACTGTCACGAATCGCTATCCGGTTTGGAAATTCCACTGCATATGAACGATAGCAATCGACAAGCGTATCACGGGACCAGTGACCGGCCGCAATATATCGTTCCATATCCTCAGAAGAGATCAAAGATGGGTGCATGCGTGTCTTATGACCCGTGCAGACGGGCGCTCTTTGTTAAAGTTATGGTTGGTGGAAGCTCCCATTTTCGAATCAAGCGTTCGAACCTTCCGTTTCAGAATGTTGGCCCCAGTGTAGAGCGCTTCACCGCCCGCCCTGTTAATTAAAATTGCAGGGACAGTGCTTTCTCCTTTGGTATTTTTAAAGCACTCGCGGGGCGTCTCACTCATCTGATATGTCGTGGGGTTAAGATGATTTGGTTCGTTAAGTGTGACAATTGGCAGATCATTGGCCATCTCTATCGGGACATTTGCGTATGCCACTGTTACGCTTCCTTTCTTTGCACAATCGTTGTGTGCGTTTTTCAACAGCAGATTTTAAAACGTCTTTCAGTCGCGGAACCTACTCGCCGTGTTGTTGACCGAGAATTCTATAATGCGGCCGGTTGATCGTTTAAGATTAGCACCATAGGCTCAGCAGTAATTATTCGGGAGTAAAAAATGGACGTTAGAAGAGTGATTACCGGGCACAATTCAGACGGAAAATCCTGTGTGTTAATTGATGATATTGCATCGAATATTACATCACGACGGCCTGGTCATGAATCGCGACTTGTCTGGATTACCGACGCGGCACCCGCCTCTTATGATGGAACGGATGACGCCGGTGCCCGGGAAACAGGCAGACCCCCACCCGCAAATGGCACGTTGATTCGTGTGATAGAGCTCCAGCCTGGGGTCACAGCTGATTCCCATTTTACCGAAACGGTTGATTACGTAATCGTGATCTCGGGCGAATTGGGGATGGAACTTGATACGGAAACCGTGCAACTTGGTGCGGGCGATGTATTGGTACAACGTGGCACCCGGCATAACTGGATCAATCGCAGCACCCAACCCTGCCGGTTCGCGGCTGTCCTAGTTGATGCCGAGGGTAGTGACCGTGCCCTCAGCTAGCATCCCTTATGTCATTTAAACCCTATGCCAACCTGGCACTTTTGACCTAATTCTGTGCTGTCGGAAACCAGACGGTGAAACCTATCACAAAATTGGTGTTCCGTTTTGCGTTCAAATGAGTAAATACATGCTGTTATCTGCGGGACAGACCGGTTAGGGACCTGAGAACGGATTAAACATGACCTTCAACTTGCAACGTGGCACCTCCTCGGACGTCGATGCCATAGTCGTCGGCGCCGGATTCACGGGGCTATATATGTTGCATCGGTTGTGCGAAACAGGTTTTCGCGTCCGCGTGTTTGACGCTGCACCGGGTGTGGGTGGTACTTGGTACTGGAACCGATATCCCGGCGCGCGTTGCGATATTGAAAGTATGCAGTATTCCTATCAGTTTTCCGAGGAACTACAGCAGGAATGGTGCTGGAAAGACCGTTATGCTTCCCAACCGGAGATGCTGGCGTATATAGAGCACATGGCCTCACGTTTTGATTTGACCCGGCATATCACCTTCGAAACCCGTGTTGTGGCGGCCACCTTCGAAGGTGAAACGAGTGAATGGGTTATTGAAACCGACAGCGGTGAAACTGTCCGCACCCGCTATTTCATTATGGGAGTCGGTTGTCTGTCCGCACCGGTCCGGCCATCGTTTGCCGGGGAGGCCCTTTTCGATGGTGAGGTTTACCAGACCAGCCTTTGGCCCGAGCAGGGCATAGATTTTAGTGGTAAGCGGGTTGGGATTATTGGCACGGGATCATCCGCCATCCAGTCAATACCTCTAATCGCCAGAGAGGCGCGGCATCTTTATGTTTTCCAGAGGACACCAAATTTTGTTGTGCCGGCGCAAAACCGGGAGCTGGGTGATGAAGAGGTCTCGGCCATCAAAGCTGACTACAGGGGTTTTCGTGCAAAAGCCTATTCCGGTAATACGGCCTTCTTGTTTCCGCGTTATGATCAATCCCTTTTCGATTTGCCACCTGCAGAACGACGGGCACGACTGGACAATCAGTGGGAAATTGGGGGTTTACCGTTTCTCGGAGCATTTAACGACATCCTGCTTGATGAGCAGGCAAACAGGGAGGTGGCCATTTACTGGCGCTCCCGTATTGATGAAGTGATTGAAGACCCAGCGGTTGCTGATCTTTTAACGCCCAAGGAATTTTTTGGCTGCAAACGGCTGTGCGCAGGTACCGGTTATTATGAAACTTATAATCGCGATAACGTAACGCTTGTGGATGTCAGCAAGAGCGGCATCGGTTGTCTGACCGCTAGCGGTCTGAGCGCTGAGGGTAACGAATACGACCTTGATGCCATCATTTATGCTACAGGCTTTGACGCTATGACTGGGAGCGTTACCCGGATCAAAATCACCGGGGTTAATGGAGAGACCATCCAGAACAAATGGGCGGATGGCCCACGCACATACCTCGGCCTTACAATCTCTGGATTTCCGAATATGTTCAATATGGTCAGTGCCGGAAGCCCGTCCGTGCTGGCGACAATGGTGACGGGAGCTGAACAGCATGGTGATTGGATAGCGGATTGTCTGCAATATATGCGGGAACACGGCTATACCCGTATTGACGCACGACTGGAAGCAGAGGAGGAATGGGTAACAGAGGTAAATCGTGCTGCGGATCTCTCATTACGCTCCAAGTGCGATTCCTGGTATGTTGGATCTAACGTTGAGGGAAAAGCACGGGTTTTCGCGCCCTATATAGGCGGCTGGCCGCCGTATGTGGAAAAATGTAATTCGGTTGTCGCGAATGGTTACGAAGGGTTTGAATTGACCTGATGGCAATTGCTGGGAGATAGTGCTTTGAGTGGAAAAAAGGAAATCGCCAAGCTGGTTGTCGAACAGGTAGCGGACTGTGGCATTGAACTTGTAGCCAGCCTTCCCGATAACTGGATCTCTGAGGTAATTCGCGAATTTGATAACGACACAAGGTTTCGCCATGTGCCGGTAAACCGCGAAGAATCCGCTATCGGTCTGTGTTCCGGCGCGTTCTTTTCCGGGACAGGTTCGATGGCGTTGATGGGTGCGTCGGGTTTAATGACCCTGATATACGCTATTACCAAGATCAACTACACCTACGAAGTGCCTGTTATGATAGTGGCCACTTTGAGGGGTGCGCCCGGTGACGGGCACAAGCATCATATTTCCAATGGGCTATATTTCTTGAAATCTCTGGATGCAATCAATCTGACCAACGTACTTATTGATACCCGTGAAAATATACCGTTGATCAAGCAGGCCTACGACCACTCTCGCAATCTGAGCCGTCCTACGGTGGCTCTAATGACACGCGATGTGCTGCGCGGGGATGCCTGATCATGGCGATACCATTTCGTGATGCGTTCCAATTTCTCGTTGATCAGTGGGAAGAGGAATTGGTTGTTACATCTGCCGGTAATTCGTCGCAGATGTGGTGGGATATCACCCACGATCTAGATCGGGTTTTCTACCTCGACGCATCCATGTCTCTGTCAACGCTCTTTGCCTCCGGGATAGCGTACGGTTTGCCGCAGGCAAACGTCTGGGCCTTCATGGGAGATGGGGCATTTGCGATGAATCCGGCTATGCTTATGGTGGAACGCGATCTCAACCTACCCAACCTTACGCATATTTTGGTTTCCAACCGGGTATATGGTGCCACCTTTGATATTGACCTCCCAAACAAACCGATGAACGATTACGTCGCAATGGCAAAATCAATGGGTCTTGAACAATGCTGGTCATTCACGACGCTGCGCGATTTGGAAGATGGTTTTGATGCTGCTTTCCGGGGTAACCGTGAGGGCCACAGTTTTGTCGTTTTGGATCTTGACCCGCTGACCCCGGACGATGCGAGAAAAGAAATTCCTCCAATGGATGGGCCGGAGCTGAAATTCCGTTTTGGGCGCCATATCGAAAAAACCTACGGGGCGAAGGTATTTACACACCGGCTGCCTGATCCCTCAAGTTAGGGTGCTCGCTCCGCCCAGCGCGGAAGGATATCCTGGATTGATGCAGTGATCGCCGAGACTTCCTCAGTTGTTACCGTGAATGGTGGCATTGTGTAGATTACGTTACCGAACGGGCGCAACCAGATGCCGGCTTTCACGAACTGTTCCATAAGCCACGCAAGGTCGTGTAGGTGTTCCACCTCTACCGCGCCTATTGCACCCTTGACCCTCACGTCCAGAACACCGGGAACATCGGTGAGCGGTCTAAGGTCTTTCTCTAACTGGACTCCAATCTTTGCAACCTGATCCAACCGAGGTTCGTTTGCAAACAGATCTAATGAGGCGTTGGCTGCAGTGCAGGCGAGCGGGCTGGCCATATACGTCGGACCGTGCATTAGTGCCTTGTCCGCGTTGTCGGAGAGAAAGGCATCAAACACGCCGGCCGTTGTGACTGTTGCCGCCAGATTGACTGTACCCCCAGTGAGTGCTTTTCCGAGGCAGACAATATCCGGTTTAACGTTTCCCTCGGAATAAGCAAACATCGTCCCGGTCCTGCCAAAATTGACAGCGATTTCATCGCAGATAAAGAGGACGCCGGCTTTTCGTGCCGCATCGGCAACGATTTTCAAGACGTCCGAGTTGTGCATTTTCATTCCTCCTGCACACTGGACGAGAGGCTCGACGATTACTGCCGCTATCTGATGTTTATGTTTTTCCAGAAGTTGATGGAATTGGCAGGCGCTTGCATCGTTGCGGGGCAGAGGCGCTGATATCTGTTCAGGCAGATATCCCCTGAATAGGGCATGCATGCCTTCGTCCGGATCAGTAACGGACATGGCTCCGAGCGTATCGCCATGATATCCGTCCCGGAAGCTCAGAAACCGCGTTCGTCCCATTTGACCTTGGTTGAGCCAATATTGTACTGCTATTTTTAGGGCTACCTCAATTGCGACTGAACCGGAATCTGCAAAAAAAACCCTCTCCAGGGCCCCCGGTAGCATGTTGATTAGCCGATCTGCCAGCTCTTCTGCCGGGTAGTGCACTAGCCCCCCAAACATCACGTGGGGCATGTCTCTCAGCTGTTTTTCCATTGCCGATAGAATGTGGGGATGGTTGTACCCGTGGCATGCTGTCCACCAGGAAGAGACAGCATCTACGAGTTGTCGCCCATCCTCGAGTGTTATCCAACTCCCCTCAGTTCGCACGGCGCGCAGGGGCGCAGCCGAGGTTTTCATCTGCGTATACGGAAGCCATAGGTTTGGGACAGGGGGCCCCATTGCTTTTTTATTCGACAATGTCAGGCAGGGCAGCCGGCATTGGCTGCATACCAAGTTTTTCGAACAGCGCTCGGTCTGTATGTTGTGCCGGATTGCCAGTGGTTAGCAATCTATCTCCATAGAAGATTGAATTGGCACCGGCAAAGAAACAGAGTGCTTGGATCGATAGGTCCATTTCGAGGCGCCCGGCGGATAGTCGAACGACAGAGTTCGGCATTGTTATGCGGGCTGCAGCAATAGTGCGCACAAGTTCGAGTGTGTCGAGTGGTTCAATGTTAGCAAGCGGCGTACCCGGCACCGGAACCAGCATGTTGATAGGTACACTCTCTGGATGTTGAGGCAAATCTGCGAGTACCTGAAGCATGTCTGCACGATCGTCCCGAGTTTCGCCCATTCCCACAATTCCGCCGCAGCATACGTTAATTCCGGCTTCACGCACGCGGGCAAGGGTGTCAAGCCGATCGTCGAAATCCCGAGTTGAAATGACTTTGCTGTAAAATTCTCTCGAGGTATCAATGTTATGGTTGTAATAATCGAGGCCGGCGGCCTTAAGCTGCTCTGCTTGGCCATCTGTCAGAAGACCCAGCGTTACACAACTCTCCAGTCCCAAAGAATTTACCTCGGAAATCATTTCGCACACGGCGTCCAAGTCCCGTTCTTTTGGGCCGCGCCATGCTGCTCCCATACAGAACCGGGTGGCTCCGGAATCCTTTGCCCGAAGTGCTGCGGCTTTGACGACTTTAACCGACATCAGTTTGTTTGCGCCGACGTCAGTATCGTGGTGCGTACTTTGTGAACAATAGGCGCAATCTTCCGGACAGCCTCCCGTCTTTATACTTAATAACGTCGAGACCTGTACTTCGTTAGCGTTGAAGTGCCGGCGATGGAGCGTTTGCGCTGCATACAAGAGATCGTTTAGTGGTTCCGCGATGAGGCTGCGAACTTCCTCACGATTCCAGTCGTGTCTGATATTGTCGGTTAGAATCGGCATCAACGGTATACTAACCCTATGGCCGTCGAATCGCTTGACCAGTTCGCTATAGAAAAACTCAGCTATCTCGCTGAGCGGGGTTTGCAACGCGCTGTTATTGATAGCCACCGCACCGACGCGGTGCATATACAAAGGAACGGGCGTGCGCTGATTTCGTTCTGCTGTAACGACTACCTCGGTTTGACCCACCATCCAGCGGTTAAGCGCGCGGCCGTCAATGCTATCAGCAAATACGGTACGGGGGCTGGCGCGTCGCGGCTAATTACTGGGAACCACGAATTATATTCAGAACTCGAAGCAAAACTGGCAGCATTCAAAGGTACCGAATCCGCCTGTGTGTTCGGTAGTGGTTACCTGGCAAATGTTGGGATTCTGCCGACGCTTACAGGTCCCGGGGATCTGATCGTAATAGATGAGCTTGGCCACGCTTCTATGCATATGGGTGCTCGGGCAAGCAAGGCAAATGTAGAGATATTCCAGCATAACGATTCAGATAATCTCTACCAAATTCTCAAGTCACGCCGTGTTTCCATGCAACGGTGCCTGGTCGTGACGGAAGGCATTTTCAGCATGGATGGTGACCGGGCACCATTGGATCGAATTGCGGAGGTTTGTGGTGAACACGATGCATGGTTAATGGTTGATGATGCTCACGGCTTTGGCGTCCTCGGTCGCGGTGGCGGCAGCAAATTTGAATTTGATCCAATTCCCAATATTCCTCTAGAAATGGGTACTCTTTCCAAGGCGGCTGGTGGTTACGGTGCCTTTCTATGTGCCTCTACGGCGGTGACAGACCTGATGAAAAACCGCGCTCGAAGTCTGATTTATACGACCGGGTTACCTCCCGCCGTTTTGGCGGGTGCGATAGCGGCCATTAGCATCATCGAAAAAGATAGAGCGCGTGTAGAAAGGCCACTCCAATTGGCTCAGGACTTTTGTGCAAAAATCGGGTTGAAGCAGCCTCAAAGCCCTATCGTTCCTTTAATTGTCGGGGGCGGCGTAGAAGCACTCGATGTGTCTGCGGCACTGGAGAATGCCGGGTTTCTGGTAACCCCAATTCGCCCGCCCACGGTTCCCGTCGGGACCTCGCGTTTGCGTTTCACCTTTACAGCGGAGCACACTGCGGACCAGGTGATGGCACTTGCAGATGCAGTAGGTTGCCTGGTCTCTACGAGCGCAGCAAAACCTCAGGCCGCCGAGGTCTGATATGTCGGCTTATTTTGTTACTTCCTGTGGCACCGGGCGTGGCAAGACGCATTTATGTGAGTTGCTCATAAGTGAGTGGCTCTTTCAGGGACTAACTATAGAGGTCCTCAAGCCGATTATCAGCGGTTTTGAAAAAGATTCTGTTAGTGGTTCGGATGCGGGGCGTTTGCTGGCGGCGACCGGGCGGGATGTAAATAGCCGAAATGTTGATCATGTCTCTCCTTGGCGCTATGCCGCGCCCCTGTCGCCTGACATGGCGGCGGCGAGGGAGGGTCGTTCGGTACCTGTCGATGATGTGATCGCGTATTGCCGCCGCATTATCAATTCTTCTGGAGCCGACGTAGTGTTAATTGAAGGAGTTGGCGGGACTATGGTCCCTATTGATGGGAATAGGACTATCCGTGACCTGATAGCCGCTTTGAGCGTGCCAACGATTCTTGTGGTCGGCAGTTACCTTGGAAGTCTTAGCCACGCTCTTACAGCATACGAATCGCTGATCCAAAAAGGCATCGAAATTGACAGGATCGTCGTTAATGAAATGGCCGACAGTAATATACCTCTGTCAGAAACCCGGGATGCTTTATCCAGATTTGTTCACAACATTCCAGTCGTAATAACTCCGCTCAGTCCCTCCGTGCAGTAATGATCCAGCAAGCAGCCGCAAGCCTTATGACACCATCTTCGCTCCTGTTGGCCTCGAGCACATTCTCGATTGCAGTTATTGCTGCGGATCGATTTTGGGCGGTTGCGGAATACAACGGCGCGGATAATGGTCCCAGTTCTGTAATAAAAGTTAGAGCTTCTTCGTCGGTTCGCCCCATTGGCAGTTGAAAGTTCACAGGCGCGAATACGGCGTCCGTCCAGCCCGCATCAGACATAATACGACGAACGCGGTCGGGGTCGGCAAAGGAAAATGCGCCAGGATCGTTTGGACCAGGACGGGGAGCCATTTGTAGGTATTGGCGGGCCGCCGATACAGGCTCCATAGCCCATAAATTCTCTCGAGGGCGGCGCCAGACGCCTAGGGAAAAGCGACCACCCTGTTTCATGGCTGACCTCATACGCTGGAACGCGTCAACCGGTTTATCGAAAAACATGCATCCCAGACGCGAAATCAGGGCGTCAAATAAACCTAACGGGAGTGGGGCAATCGTGGCGTCCCCAACAACGAAGGTAATATTTGACAGGTTTGTTGCTTCTGCCCGCTGTTGCCCTCTTTCAATCATTGGTCTGGAGATGTCTATGGCGGTAACGCTTCCGGTCGGGCCGACGCGATCGGCTATCGCCAACGCAGTACCACCGTTGCCGCAACCCAAATCAATGACATGGCCACCCACGCCGAGCGGGATGGCATCAAAGATTGCGGCTGTAACATCAGAGAGAATGAAATCGATTCCGTCGGCGTAACGCGCCCAAGCGCTACCGCGGCCAGTGTTCCAGAACTCCATCTGATGAGATTTGGTGTCTGTCATAGGGATCTGATGGGGTTAAAAAAAATTATGATGCCTACGACAGACCTATATTTAATACATAATTTCGATATGAGGGTTGATTTGAGTGGCCCTTTGAATAGCGGTCTGCAACACCTAGAAACCTTCGCGTTCTAGGCGTTTGCGTTCCAACTTGCGGGCGCGTCTGATCGCCTCCGCTTTTTCGCGAGCGCGGCGTTCCGACGGCTTTTCATAAGACCGGCGCATTTTCATCTCACGAAAAATTCCTTCACGCTGCATTTTCTTTTTGAGGGCGCGCAGCGCCTGGTCAACATCGTTGTCTCTTACGGTTACTTCCACGGTTAAAATTTCTCCATTAGGGTTCTGGTTATCGCCGTAGACAGCCAAAACCGGCGTCTCCACCGGTCCATCGACGTGCTTATACCATAAACACCCCTTGATTTTAAAGTACTTAACACCATTGTTCCTGAAATGGATAAACTGGTCCATTATTAGCTTCTAAACGTAAGGATTGTGAAAATACATGACACTCCTCAAAATTGCCCGGATGGGGCATCCGGTCCTGCTTCAGACCGCAGAAGTAATTATCGATCCAACTTCGCGGAAAGTTGGCCGATTGCTGGAAGATATGGTTGTGACCATGGAGGACGCATCAGGGGTGGGTCTTGCTGCTCCCCAAGTCTATGAGGGACAACGAGTAATAATTTTTAAGGCACCGCAGGAACGTAATAACGAATTGACTAATGAAACTGATTTTTCGCCGTTGACCGCGTTAATCAATCCGGAATTTGATCCGGTAGGTGAGGAAACTGCTGTGGGTTGGGAAGGATGTTTGTCAATCCCAGGCATAACGGGCGCAGTGCCGCGCCATACCCATATTGTTTATCGTGGCTACCTTCCGACAGGAGAACAGGTGGAGCGCGAAGCAACCAACTTCCACGCGCGTGTGGTCCAACACGAAATAGATCATCTGGACGGCATTCTTTTTCCAATGCGGATGAAAGACCTGTCACTCTTGAGTTTTAACGAAGAACTTAGAGACTTTATGGAATTTGCCTCGGGTGCGGCGAGCGATGAAAAGGACCTTGGCGAGTGAGCGAGTTTACGTCAGATTCCCGTGACCGGCTCATAGAGTCGATACTTTCCTACGTGCCGATAGAGGGCTGGTCAGATGCGGCTCTGCAATTGGGCGGCCACCAAATTGGCATGGCGCCTGCTACGGTTATCAGTTGTTTTCCTAGCGGCGTGCGAGATGCGGTTAAGTATTTTTCGCACTGGGCAGATAGACGCATGAGTGATGTTATGGAGGACTCCAATTTCTCTACGGAAAGGGTAAGTCAACGGATAATATACTCGGTTGAGGCGCGCCTCCGAATTCTTGATCCACATAAAGAAGCGACACGTCGTTGTCTTTCATGGTTCACTGTTCCGCCAAATACCGTTTTGGGTTTACGACTTTTATATCATACGGTCGACGACATATGGCACGGGATCGGGGATCACTCTGCGGATTTTTCGTTCTATACCAAACGCGGTTTATTAGCGGCGGTGCTTGGGTCGACAATTTTATTCTGGGTTGAAGATAGCAGTACAGACTGTGAAGAAACATCTGCGTTTCTTGAGCGTCGGATTGATGACGTAATGCAGATACACAGTGTCCGACAGCGAGTGAACAAACTTCATGAAAACACAGTTCGTCCGGTGCGTGTTTTGCGTGCCGCCGTTGAAAAGCGTTACGGGAGACCGTTTAAAGGAGACAACCGGGTGACATGACCCATTTTTCGTCCAGGTCGTTTCTCAGATTTCCCGTATAGGTGTAAGCAGGCATTCGTCTCAGCTGATAATTCAAGCCAGGCATCTGCATCGCGGCCAATCAGGTTGGTCATTAGTGCATTCGAGTGTCGGACGGTACTTCCCAATGGTAAGCCTACGACTGCGCGGACCAGCTGTTCGAACTGGCTGACCGTGCATGCATCGATCGTCCAATGCCCAGAATTGTGAGGACGTGGTGCGATTTCGTTTACAAGGACCGTACCATCGTCCAATACAAACATTTCTACAGTAATTAATCCGACAAGGTCTAGTGAGTTGGCAATCTTCTGCGCGATAACAATTGCTCTGTCGGCGGTTTCTAGACGCAGGCTCGACGGAGCAGTGGTTGTATGGAGAATGTGCTCACGATGCACGTTATCAACAGGCACATAGCTCTCGGTTTGGCCATCATGGCCTCGCGCTAAACTAACAGAAATTTCCCTTTCAAACGGACAGAATACCTCCAGTACACAAGCCGTTTTACCCAACTCGGACCAAGCAGCACGAAGCATTTCCCTAGTTACTACTTTCGACTGACCCTTGCCATCATACCCGAAACGGGCGGTCTTCAGAATGGCCGGCAAACCAATCTCGGTCGCTGCATTTTCCAGTTCGAACTCGTTGGTTACGGCTTGCCAAGCCACGGTGGCAATACCTTGGTCATTCAGAAATTTTTTTTCGAGTGCTCGGTCTTGAGAGGTATACAGCGCCTCCACGTTTGGGCGCACAGGCGACAAATTGGCGATTGTGGACAGGGTGTCATCAGGGATGTTCTCAAATTCAAACGTGACAACGTCTACGGTCCGAGCGAACGCTCGCACGGCCTCCTCATCGTCATACGATGCCGTTGTCTGGGCACAAGCCACCTCCTTCGCAGGTTCGTAAAAGTTTGGACTGAAGACATGACACCGGTAGCCCATTTGGGCCGCTGCCAAAACCGTCATACGTCCAAGTTGGCCACCCCCTAGGATGCCTATTAAAGACCCCGGAGGAAGCGGTGTGGTCATATCACTGCCCTGTCGGAGTGAATGGTACATCAGTCGTTTGCTTCGCTCGCCATTTTTCCAAGCGCTTTGCAACCACTCCGTCTGAAAGGGCAATAACGGCAGTTGCCATCAAACCCGAGTTCTTTGCGCCAGAAATTCCGATTGCCAGGGTGCCCACTGGAATACCTCCCGGCATTTGCACGATTGATAGAAGGCTGTCCATCCCGCTAAGAGACTTGCTTTCTACCGGGACACCCAAGACTGGCAAAGGCGTCATCGCGGCTACCATGCCCGGAAGGTGCGCCGCTCCGCCGGCACCTGCGATGATTACCTTTAGGCCACGACTTTTAGCGCTTCTGGCGTACTCAACCAGTCGGTCCGGTGTCCGGTGGGCCGACACGACTTTAGTTTCGTGCGGTACGCCCATGGTTTTCAAAATGTCGGCAGCATGTTTCATGGTCGGCCAGTCCGATTTGCTGCCCATTATTATACCCACCTGAAGGTTTTTAGCTGGTGCTTTTCGGTGCTTGTTGGGTTTTGGGCCTACCATGATATTTCCCTTTCCAAAAGAACTATGCCGCCAGTCCAAATTTTACGGAGTGGCGGCACCAAATACTATCGGTCGGCGTACAGACATCGCGAAACTAACAAAACCGCCAATGCTTCAAAGTGTTTTGTGCCACAATCAGATAGTAGTGTCGAAAATTTATAAGCTCCTAGTTCTTTTATCTCAAACGTTCGGTGCGGCAAACCATGTCCGGGATACAAGCGGTTTTATTTTTCGACACGTTGTTTCCATCCACAGGAATTTTCAGGCTATTATATCAGGGTGAACTTGCGCTTCGATGCGGGATATCTGATCTTTCAGAATTAGTTTTCGTTTCTTCAGGCGTTGAAGCTGCAGCTGGTCGTAAGGTGCGCGCTCAGTTAGCCTTGCGATGACGTCGTCTAAATCGCGATGCTCAAGTTCCAGTCCTGCCAGCTTCTGCCGAAGGGCTTCCTTTTCGCTCATGCATCCCATCGCAATTGGTTCGTCGGGGATTATAGGATAGCAGAACTCCAACCACACTGTTAGGTTTCCAACACTAAGAATCGTTGTTTTTTTATAGCGTTATCGGAGAAAACACCGTGGTTTTGAACGGAGGATTGATTGGTTGAATTTCCCCACCACCCGTTCTGGGACTTTTCGCTTGAAGTCTATATGTCGGAAGGTGTTGGCACGGCGTGTATCGAGTTGCAGTCTGCCCTCGCGCTGGACGTAAATGTTCTGCTATACTGCCTGTGGGTAGCAGCATCACGTCGGGGCGTAATTACCCCTGACCAACTGGCATCGTTGAGGGAACCGGTAGAGGACTGGCATCAGGAAGTCGTTCGGGCTCTTCGGGGGGTGCGCACGCGGATGAAGGAAGACTTCGGCAGTGGCCACCAAGACCTCGTTGAACAGCTGCGGCGCCGGGTACAGCAAACAGAAATAGATTGCGAGCATATCGAACAGCTGATGCTTTCCGTCTCGCTTGATCTTGAGGTTGATGATGCGCGACCTGATGACATCCTTCTCATAGACGCCGTGTCCAACCTAGAAACTTATTTCGGTACCTTGGGTTTTATCTCGAACACAGACCGTGTAAATGTAGCTCACATTTTAAGCGCAGTATTTCCAAAACAGGCCGCTAACGTTTCTGCATTGGTTTCAGTTAGTTTTTAAAAAGTCGTATTTGGGAAATTTTTTGCAGGCTAAGAAATTTGTTGATTTACAGTATGGAAATTTTCAGGCTAAAATTTGCTTGTACTCCACGCCTTAACCTTTGGATGGGTCCTAATATGAACGATGGTGATCAGATTAAAGTTCTTAAAGCCAAACACGCGGAACTCGAAACCGCTCTCGAAAAAGAGAAATTCAAGCTTCAACATGATCCCATCGCAGTTTCAAACATAAAAAAACGAAAGCTTCAGATAAAAGATGAACTGGCGCGAATTGGGACCCATGCCTAGAAGGCGGTACCTATGTTAAATCAAAATACGCCGGTATTTTTTGCTGTATCTCCATATGATCATAGAAACTGTTAGCAAGTTATCAGGATAGCGTTGTCTATAGCTTGAATGCTGGGACATCCGGGGTCTGCGTCATTTCCTCCGCAGGTGGTCCACCCCTAGTTAAAGAATAACCTGCCCTCAACACTTCTTTGTCTAGGTCCTGCCGATTACACAAGCCAAGGCCGATGGGGTCGCGTGCTGCGATATTTGCCATGTTCCAATGTGACCTGTCACGAATAGCGTTGATCGTTGGTTTGGTGGTACCGATGAGTCGCGAAATTTGGGCGTCTCCTAAATTTGGAAAATTCTTCACCAGCCAAGCTATTGCATCTGGTTTGTCTCCCCGTCTCGCTACCGGAGTGTATTTAGGCCCCTTCGTTCTGGTCGCCGGGCGGGGTACGTCTGTTTTCGCCATCTGAAGTCTTTCCGCGGCGTCGGCCTCACAGCGGTTTAACTCTTCCTTTGTCAGTTGACCGTTGACGACGGGATCGTAGCCCACCAGGCCAATCGCTACTTCGTCGTCAGCTATACTCTGCACTTCAAGTTCGTGCAGTCCGCAGAAGGCCCCTATTTGACGAAAGGTCAGGCCGGTATTCTCAATCAGCCATACGGCTGTAGCCTTGGGCATAAGCGGCGTGAGGTTTTCAGATACTTTGCTAGGCATGTTGACGCGCTTTCTTGCTGCTCATTTGTGTTTGTAGGTTACTACTGTCCATCTACGGGCTCTAACATCAATATAATTTTCCCGAGGTGGTTGCTTGTGGCCATCAATGTGTGGGCATTCACGGCATTTTTCAAAGGAAAAGTTTTGTATATTACTGGCTTAATATTCCCTTTCTCGAACAAGGGCCAGAGTTTCTCACCGACGGCATTTGCAATAACGCTCTTTTGCTCAATTGTGCGAGGCCTTAACGTAGATCCTGTAATTCGTATTCTTTTGGACATAATGGTCGGGATGAAAAGCTCTACTTTGGCACCGTTCTGCACGGCTACCTGCACCATTCTGCCCTCCGGTGCGAGGGCCTCTAGGTTCCGGTTAAAATAGCTGCCGCCAACAATGTCGAGCACTACTGAACAGCCGATCCCGTTTGTAGCACTCTTTACAACTTCTACAAAATCTTCTTCGACGTAGTTTATTGCACGGGTTGCACCGAGTTCTTCGCAGAATCGACATTTTTCCATGGTCCGAGCTGTCGTATAAACGGTGGCGCCAAATTCCTTTGCGACCTGGATGGCGGCGGTCCCGATACCCCCAGAACCCCCATGAATCAAGATAGTGTCACCGGCCGCCAAGTGAGCACCGTCGAAGAGATTGGTCCAGACTGTGAAAAAATTTTCAGGAATTGCTGCTGCCCGAACCATGTCGTATCCGGCTGGCAAAGAAAGCGTCTGAGGTTCCGGCACGACGCAATACTCGGCGTAGGCGCCGCCGGAAACCAGCGCGCACACCCGATCGCCAACACTAAACTTTGTAGTCCCCTCGCCGGCTGCAACCACAATTCCTGCAAGTTCTAATCCGGGTATGTCCGTTGTTCCAGGCGGCGGCGGATAACTTCCTTGTCTCTGCATGGTATCTGGATAGTTCACGCCCGCAGCAGCGGTTTTCACTAACAATTCACCATAACCCGCTGACGGTACCGGATGGGTGGTGGGTTTCAGAACCTCAGGCCCACCAAACTCGGTGATCGTGATTGCTGTCATTGTTTTTGGAATGTCGAATGACATCGGTTTAATACCCGAAATTGCAGGAAACTAGGGTTGCAGGTCTATCTTCTCGGCGGCACACTGGCAAGTCTGTTTAACATTATTTGGGCTTAGAGGCTCGACGATGAATAATAACGATGATCTTCCCCAAAACGTGCCCAAAAAAAAACGAGATCTTGATCCTCTGTCAATTGAGGAATTGTGCGAATATATTTCTGAGATGGAGGAAGAAATTGAACGGGTACGTGGTGAGATAGCCAAAAAGGAGTCTCACCGTGCTAACGTCAATGCGCTCTTTAAGAATTAACCACGGCTTGGTGTAACGATCCGCACACTATATGGATTGAAAAATCAAAAAGAAGGGTTGTTTTTTGAAGCTTAATTTTTGATTTAAGGGATTTGTCTACATAAATTTGGTTTGTGGCCTAACTAATGCCAAGATCCTTAAACCGGTTTTTAAACTTTGCGACTTGACCGCCACTGTCCACCAGACGCTGGGAGCCTCCGGTCCATGCTGGGTGCGATTTTGAATCGATATCCAGCTTCATTGTATCCCCTGGCTTTCCCCAAGTAGAACGCGTTTTATAACTAGACCCATCGGTCATCACGACCTCAATTTCGTGATAGTCCGGATGAATATCATTCTTCATCGTAATTTCCTCATCGCAGAGCGCGGTTTATAAAGAAGGTTGTCAAAAATAGCAACCGAATGCCAGTTCAATACTGGTTTGTTTTTTGTAATAACGATGGTCAACGCTGTGTGAGTTTGAATTCGATCCGGCGGTTGCGGCGATGCGCGATTTCGTCATCGCGTGGATCAAGGGGTTGGAATTCGCCGAAGCCGGCCGCAACCAGCCTGTTGGCGGGTATGCCGTCGGCGACCAACTCTCTTACAACGGAAATAGCCCGGGCCGCTGAAAGCTCCCAGTTTGATGGGAATTTAACCGTCTGAATTGGTATACGATCGGTATGGCCATCAACCCGCAGAACCCAGTTCAGGTTTCCCGGTATGCGATTGCTGATTTCGTTTAGGGTTTGTGCCAGCCGCGTAATTCGATTGCGGCCGCCAACATTGAGTTCAGCCGACCCCGAGGAGAACAGAACCTCTGACTGGAACACGAAGCGATCACCGACAATTCGAACTTCGTGCCGTTTTCCAAGTGCTTTACGAAGCCGCCCAAAGAACTCTGATCGGTACATTGCGAGCTCTGCTACCTTACTCGCTAGTGCTTCGTTTAAACGCTTCCCCAGGCTTACAATCTTAATGTTTTGGGCTTTGGATTTTGTTTGGGAGGCTTCCAGTGCAGTATTTAAAAGCACTAATTTTTGACGGATAGCGGCAAGTTGTTGATTTAGGAGTTGTATTTGCTTGCGGGCTGCAGCGTTTGCTTGCTGCTCCTCAGTGAGGTCATCTCCGATGCGCCGAGCTTGAACGCCAAGTTCACGAATTGACAATTCCTTATTCTTAATTTCTTTTTGCGCAAGGGCGGTGCGTTCAGCTGAACTCGAAAGTTTGTCCTGAAGCTCCTTGGATCGATCGCGCAATGCCGCAAGCGCTTCGTCTCTGGCAGTCAGTTTAGTGGCTAGTTTGGTTGTCTTCTTCTCAAGTGAAGCACGCACCCCTCTTAGGACATGTATGTCCCGATTTAGTTGAGCAATTTCGCCCAATTGTGCTTTGATCTTTTCCTTGTCTGCGTCGATTGTTTTCAGCGCCTGTTCAAGCTCGTCAGCATGCTTTTTCGATAGTGTAACGGCGTCAACAAGTTTATTCTGGAGAGAGTTGCGTTTGCGAGTTGTATCTTCCAGCATTGATTCCAAGGCGTCTTTCTGGGGAAGCAGTTCCGCTAACTGACTTGAAAGTCGTTTGCGGGCGATGTTGGAGGCCTGAAGACCCGCAGCAAGAGCCGATACTTGTTCCCGCAAATTTAAATTGGTCGTGCGCTCAAGAGAGAGAGTATTCGCCAATTCTGCGATCTGCCGATTTAATTGCTCGAGTGCCCGGTCACGCCCCGATAAAACCTCACTCAAAAAAAATTGAGCTAGGGTAAACACCAAGAGTAAAAAAATAATAATAATTAAGAGCGCCGATAAGGCATCGACGAAACCCGGCCATATATCTAATGTATTCCGCTGTCGTCGGAGTGCGCTTGGCATAAACGGGTCTTGGCTCTTTACCGTCCGGCCTGTTCGGCGATTGCCGCAAGCGTTCGTGCAAGGACACGAATCTCGGATCGGATTTCCTGAATTAATTCTTCGCGGCCCTGAGAGCTATCCTCCAGCAATCGAGCGAGATGAGCCTCGATATTACGGACATGTGTGTTGATACCGGTGTCAGGGCCGGCAAAACCCTGTCTATTCAACCCGTCTTCTATACGCGAAAAAATGGGTTTTAGCTCCAACTGGCTTTGGGCGAGTTTTACCATCAGGTTTTGTTCGGCTTTCATTTGGTCGGTCAGTGTGCCGAGCCGAACAACTAAATCCGTGATACTAGAGTTAGCCTCAATCCGCGATTCTTCGCCACGCTGCATGGTTCGTTGAAGATTTTCAAGGCTGTCAGCTGTTTGTTCCAGCAAAGCCTGCACATAAGCGGGAACTGACTGATCCCCTTCCACGGACAGTGCGCCGGTGGCGAGCCTGGTTTGACCCGAAAGCCAATCTTCGAGATCGTTGTAGAAGCGGTTCTGGGCTTGGCCCGCTTGCAATTCGAGAAATCCAAGAACAAGGGAACCTGCTAGCCCGAACAGAGATGACGAAAACGCTGTACCCATGCCTGAAAGGGGTGCTTGCAGACCTGATTTTAAATCGTCGAACACCGGTCCAAGTTCCCTGGTTCCAACCGAGAGTCCTGAGATAACCCCACTCACCGCTTCGATAGTTTGTAATAATCCCCAGAAGGTACCGAGAAGGCCTAGAAAAATTAGAAGGCCAATCATATAGCGGGAAATATCGCGAGATTCGTCGAGGCGAGCACCAATACCGTCAAGCAGTGATCGCATAGATATTGCTGAAAGACTAAACCGGTCTGTCCGATCTCCCAACATGGATGCCATCGGAGCTAGCATACGGGGTTGAGGTATGTTTGAAATAGCGGGTTGTCCGGCCCGGAAATGCTCCAGCCATGCGACCTCTCGGGTCATTACCAAAACAGTGCGAAAAATATAAATAATCCCAAGAAAAAGCACACCTAGTATCAGGCCGTTAAGTGCGGGATTTGCCATAAACGCACCCCGCATTCCGGTGTAAAGTGCACCTGCAACAGCGGCGACTACAGCAAGAAAAATTAACATTCGAATTAAATAACGTCGGGGATGCGTCATGGGCTGCCTTACTCCGTCAGCACGTGACGTTCATGCAAAGGAAGGACACGTTGATCATTGCGATGTGATGATCACGTCTACCCGGTCAGGCGGTCCGCCCTGGGACTCGGTTCCGAGGGCCCGTACATCAATTAGGGTTCCGTGCACACCTTTATTTATTAGGTGAGATCTAACGGTCAGGGCCCTTGATAGTGATAGTCGTCGCGCATGGCTGCCTCTAGCATAAGCGAGAACCTTCAGTCGCAACGAGGACTTGCGTTTCATAAAATGTGCAATACTGTCGAGCTTCGCACTATTGGTAGTGCTCATAATTGCACTATCAGCGCGGAACCCGAACCGGAACCTCTGTCCAAGAGAAATTGTTTTGGGGATTGATTTATGGTTTTCGTCAAGTCTTGAGCGGGGTTGTGTTGAGGCTTTGACCGCTCGGTCGGAGAAAGCAGCATGTGTGGGTGATTGTATTGGAGGTGGCACCCTTTTGGGTAAGGTTGGTGCTTTCAGGGTTTGTAGGGCGGACGACGAACGTGATGGCATTTTCGCTGGAGGTTGGGGCTCCGGAGTGTGGTTAAACGCAGGCGTTGAAGCTTTTTTTGCTTTAATTCGCGGCATGGCCCGTTTAATGCGAGGTACTGGTGTATTTGGGATCAACGAGCGTTTTAGCGAAAATTGAAGATGAATGGGTGTATTTGGTTTTTGACGCAACTGATCCAATACACTTAGATTGACGGACACTGACGCGGCACTCCTGTGGCCGATCGTTACCGTCTGCGTATGCGCGGTACTTGGAGAACAAACTGCAGTAAGGACAAAGGTGACCAGCGCGATCGTTCCGGAGGCATTCGGCGCATGGCCTGCAAGTCTGGGAATCATTTTTTAAACCCGAGCCTATGAACGCGAGGCAGGCCTCAGAAATCTGCCGACCCACTGGTCGGAACATAACTTAGCCGTGTATTGCCGACAACCACCTTGGTAATACTTTCAGCTTGTTGCAATCGTCCGATTCTTCTTTGGTACAGGGCTTTTAGCTTCTATGGAACCCATCAGTAATCTGCGTATTGGATCGTAAAGCTCTTGGTTTGTCGCCATGATAGACTTCCCATAGAGCATATTACCGCGGCCGTCGATCTCACTGACCATTCCACCTGCCTCACGGACAATAACTATGCCGCCGGCAACATCCCAGGGGGAAAGACCGGTTTCCCAAAATCCTTCATGACGGCCTGCAGCTACATAAGCGAGATTTAGCGCTGGCGATCCTAACCATCGGATGCCCGACGTTTTCTCCAGTGCGGCATCTATCATTTCGATCAAGATTTTCCTCCCAGTGGCATCCCTGATCGAGGTTTCGGTTGCCAACACGGCTTCTGCAAGAGTTTTTCTGCCCGAAACCCTGATCCGCCGCCTATTGACGAACGCGCCTTCATTCTTTTCTGCCCAGAACAATTCGTCTCGAATTGGTTCGTAGACTACTCCGGCAATCAACTCCCCGTCACGCTCGACCCCAATTGAGATTGCAAAATAGGGAATGCCATGAAGAAAATTCAAACTCCCGTTAATTGGATCAATGATCCAACGCTCGTTCGAGTTTTGTCCCTCATGACTATCACCTTCCTCGCTTATAAACCCATAGTCCGGACGGGCTCTTGAGAGCTCTTCGTGAAGAATTTCGGCGGTTCTCACGTTCGCTGCATTTACAAACCGGACCGTACCTTTGCGTGATACCTGAAGTTCTTCAATTTCGCCAAAATCACGTACCAGCTTTCGTGAAGCCTTGCGTGCAGCGGCATCCATCACATTTATAAGCGGAGTGGGCAACGACATAGTGAAATTGGCCTTTCTACATGTCCCGCGGGTTAGTGCCCGGTTTGAGATCAGTCCTTGGCGCGCTCGACATAGGAAGCGTCTTCTGTATTGACGACGATCCGCGTCCCAGCCTCAATGTGGGGCGGCACCATAACGCGGGTGCCGTTTTCGATGACAGCCGGCTTATAAGATGAAGAAGCCGTCTGGCCTTTGACGACGGGGTCCGCCTCAGTAACGCCCATAGTGACGTGTTGGGGGAGCTTTACACCACTGATGGTTCCATCGATCAGTTCGGCAGTTACGACCATCCCATCTTGCAGGAACACCACCGGACTGCCAATTGCATCGCGGAAAATCTCGAACTGTTCATAGCTTTCGCTATCCATAAATGTGAACCGGTCCCCATCGGAAAATAGATAAGTGGCATTTTTCTCCTCCACCATCAGTTTTTCGACGGTCTCCGAGGTGCGAAAACGTTCGTTTGTTTTGTTACCAGACTTGACATCACGCATCTCAACTTGAATGAACGCATTACCCTTCCCCGGCAGAAGCATTTCAGTTTTGAGCACGTTCCACTGCTTCCCGTCATGTTCAATGACGTTGCCTGGCCGGATGGTATTTGCCTGAATTTTCATCCCAAAGTTCCATGGGTTAATGTTATTTTATCAGGGGCTGCGGAACCTATCAGCTTGGCTAGAACTAGGCAATTGTGATGGTGGATACTTGTAAAACTTTAGTCCCAATATTTATGGAAATTCCCGTTCCATCCGCCCAACAACCACCCATTCTCATCCGGAAGTTTGGAAGCGTGTTGGGCGGGGTATTTTCCATGTCCACTGGGGATATCTACCACGTAGGTCGGCTGGCACAATCCAGAAATTCGCCCGCGCAATGTTTCGATCAGTGCCCGACCCTCTGCCAGGCCCACACGGAATCTTGCAGTTCCGCGCGCTCGATCGGGGTGATGTAGGTAATATGGTTTAACCTTTAGTCGAACGAGCGCGCGGAATAGTTCTGTCAAAGTTTCGACATCATCGTTAACGCCCTTGAGTAACACGCTTTGAGATAAGAGCGGGATGCCGCTCAGGCTTAGTTTGTTGCAGGCGGAGGTTACGTCTTCGCTCAGTTCCCGAGCGTGATTGCAGTGAAGCACCATCCAGACCGGTATGTCAGTTTGTAATGCTGTTATCAGGGCGTCGGTAATCCTTTCTGGCACTGCTATTGGAAACCGTGTGTGTATTCGTAAATTGTCTATGTGCGGTATGGAGGCGAGGCGATTAAGCAATGATCTCAGGCGGTTATTCGACAGAGAAAGCGGGTCGCCGCCGGTGAGGATCACCTCTCGAATGGCGGCATTGTTTGCAATATAGGTGATAGCTAATTCAAGTTCTTCTCTATCCGGTGCGTCCTCGGCTCGCCCAACTTGGTCGCGGCGGAAGCAGTATCGGCAATATACCGGGCAAGAGAGTGTGGGAAGGAGTAGCACCCGGTCGGGGTAGCGGTGTACCAGTCCCCGCATCGGTGAAAAAGCATTGTCGCCGATTGGGTCTGCCAGCTCGTCTTCGCTTACTACCAACTCTTCGACATCTGGAACGAACTGCCGGGCAATAGGATCTTCCGGATTCTCGTGGTCAATCAGCGCAATGAGACCCTCCGGGATTGCAACACTATATTTTTTGCTCACCTCGTCGATCGGCCCCTCTAAATTATTTGGTATTAACCGTGCCAATGCAAGCTGGCGCCCAGTGCGGACGGTGCCTGTCGGAGTATCTATTAAGGTGACGTCTTTAGGCATGTCCGGCATTATCGCCTCTATGTCGCAGAACAAAACCCCACAAACGGAATCACATTTCGAGCCATGGTGGCGCCCCGACCGGTTCGAAGAACGCGTGGAATTTTTGGTTAAACGTGTTGATATGGTCAAGAAACTGCGGAAGTTTTTCGATGATTGTGGGTATGTCGAGGTGGAAACCCCGTCACTACAACTTTCACCGGGAATGGAGCCCCATCTGACAGCATTTGAAACGACTATTGGCAACACGCTCGGCCATCGACAACCGTTTTACCTGCATACTTCACCCGAATTAGCGATGAAAAAGCTTCTTGCCGCAGGGATGAATAAAATTTTTCAGCTCGCCCGGGTTTTCCGTGATTGCGAATGGTCCTCAAAGCATCATCCGGAGTTTACTATGCTTGAGTGGTACACCGTGGGCGCGGATTGGCGGCGCCTCGCCGAGGAAGCTATCAGTTTAGTAGGCTATTTATGCGGACCTACCGTGAGTTATGGGGGGCAGGTTTGCAATTTAGATAAAGCCTGGGAATTTATTTCGGTGCAAGAGGGTTTCAAACGGTTTGCCGGGATAGATTTATTGGAAACTACCTCCGATCCTATCAACCCTAATACCGAGATGCTAAGGGTGTCTGCTGAGGGAATTGGCCTTAGGACACATGATACCGATACCTGGGAAGATATATTTTTCCGAATTTTTCTTGAAAGGGTGGAGCCGGTGCTTGGGTGTGAAGTGCCGACAGTCCTTCATTCATATCCAGCGTCGATGGCCGCACTCGCACGAATTTCGTCGGCAGATCCTCGGGTGGCGGAACGGTTTGAGGTCTTTATTTGCGGACTTGAAATTGCAAACGGTTATAGTGAATTAACCGATGCAGCCGAACAGCGCGCTCGGTTTGGCACGATGGTAGCGCAGCGTGAGGCGCAGGGGCGCCCCATTTATCCTGTAGATGAGGGATTTCTTGCGGCGTTGAAAAGTGGAATACCGGAATGTGCTGGGCTGGCGATGGGCTTTGATCGTCTGGTAATGCTTGCCACTGGCGCGGAGCGGATAATTGATGTTTTGTGGGCCCCCGTTGGAAATGACTGAATGTTATCGCAGTTGCGGCATCACTTGATTGCCGAATAGTCTCACGGACCGTATAGTTTCCTCCAGCGTTAAATCGCCAAATGCGAACTGGCCAACTAAGTAGGTGGCATCGGCTCGTTGCATGCGTTCGGCCAAAAATTTGGATACTTGCTTTGGCGTTCCGGCGACGGCACGCCCTTGTGCGGCCATTCCTTCAAATTCGGATGGCCTCTGGTGTTTCGGAATAGCCATATTGTGTTGTCGGAAAAGCCAATTGAAGCTGTCATGCCAGACGGCGTACGCGCGTTTTGCCGCTTCAAGCGCCCGAGTTTCGTCTTCATCCACATAAACGAACATCCCGAGCCCGATTAACGGCATCTTGTCCAGTGAGCCATGGAGTGCCATCCACTCGGAGCGAAACCGTTCGGCAAATATTCCTGTTTCTTCCGCGGTATCAAGGCTAACGATATTGCTTCCCAAATTTGCGGCCCGGGCGGCACTTTCAGTGGAATGAACACCATACCAAAGCGGCGGGTGTGGTTTTTGGTAAGGCTCCACCAAAAGCGGCACATTCTTCGCCTTATTGAACGTATCTTGGCCATCGAAGATGCCGTTTGATAAAGCCGCCAGAATGCGCTCTAGGTTGTCCCGATACGTCTGTTCGGCTTCAGCGTGATCGTTGCCAAAATAAGCGGCCTCGATTGACGAAGCCCCGCGTCCAAATCCTATTTCGAGGCGCCCTTTGCTGATTTGATCAACCATACAGATTTCTTGGACCAGTCGGAACGGATGGTATAGGGGTAGCGCGAAAACCAACGGCCCGAAGCGAAGCCTTGTAGTGCAGCAGGCCACGGCGGAAAGGTAAACGGTCGGAGACGGTGCCATGCCTAGGGGTGTCGAGTGATGTTCCGCTACGTGGTATCCGCGAAACCCGAGTTCGTCGAGCAGCCGCACGAATTTCAGCCGCGCATCATAATATTCGTGCAGCGGCAGCCCGTTTGCGTCAACATGATCGAAAACCCCGAACTCCATTTTCTTACCTTTGAGAGCAGAAAATTTTTCACATCTGCTCAGTTAACGCGTTGAATGCTTTTCCATAGTTAGATTACCAAGTGTTTCCGGATGTATTTTGTTCAATTTGGTCGGACCTTTTGTCGTGAAAGCTTCATGAAAATGTTTTGTCTCACAAGGTCAACTTTCCCAACAATGCGATTGGCACAACACCGTTATCTCAATCGCCGCGCGCCATTTTTTTGTTGAAAGCCTTCACCGCTTCTGCAGGTCCCGCCGGATAGGTCCAGACCCCGCCCGATACGGCTAAAAAATCCGCACCTGCTTTGATAATGGTTTCACAGTTCTCAATTGTTATACCACCGATAGCGACACAGGGAAGCGTCATCGTTTGTTGCCACGAGGCTAGAATATCAATATTTGCCGGTTTGGTTTCAGTCTTTGTTTTGGATGCAAAGAATGCTCCAAAAGCCACATAATCGGCACCCGCTTCACCCGCTTTGAAAGCAAGATCACGCGATGACTTACACGTGACCCCGACGATAGCACCGTCACCCACGATCGCGCGAGCATCGGCGCAGGTTAAATCCGCTTGGCCCACATGTACACCGTCGCAACCAGTTTCTGCCGCTAGATCGGCGCGGTCATTTAAAATGAAAGCGACGTCGTGGTCCTGAACGATCGGCCGCAACGTATCACAGGTACGGCGTAAGTCATTGTCGGTAATTTTTTTTAGACGAAGTTGAACACATGCTACTGGTCCAGCACCGAGGGCCGCCTTGAGTGGTTCTATAAATGCTTTTGGCCCGTCTTCGCCGAATGACGGAGGCGTGATAAGGTATAGCTGGCAGGAACTGGAGGAAATGGTATGGTTCCTCGCGGTTTATTTTTTGTTTTGATAAATTTTTATAATGTGATCCAGCATCTCCAGCGCATCTTTCCTCGGCCGCTGAAAAGTGTTGCGCCCGATTATCGAACCGTTTCCACCCCCATCCCGAATGGCGACGACCTCAGCATAGATACCGTCTAGAGTTTTGGCCTCTCCCCCTGAAAAAACGACTATTCTCTTACCATTGAAACAGGACTTTACGACGTGCTCAATTCGATGGGCGAGCGAAGAGACAGGAATACCCTGTGTTTCGTATACATTTTTGGCGGCATCCAAAAACAAGGTGTTTGCTGGTGGTTTGACTTTAATAATATGCGCGCCTAGCAACGCCGCCATATGTGCTGCATAGGCGCAGATATCCAATGCCGTCTCACCTTCTTTTGTTAACATTCCTCCACGAGGGTAAGACCAAATGACAACCGCAAGCCCCACAGATTTTGCCTCTTCGGCGAGTTCGCGAATTTCCTCAATGAGCTCAAACTGTTCTTCGGAACCTGGGTATATTGTGAAACCTATTGCGGCGCATCCAAGTCGCAGGGCGTCGGCTACCGACGCCGTCACGGCTTGGTCCTTTCTGGTCGCAAGAGAATTGGCGGAGTTGCATTTTAGTATGGTTGGTATCGCCCCTGCAAAACTATCGGCTCCCGCCTCGATCATGCCGAGCGGCGCGGCATATGCGGACAAACCCGCATCCACGGCAAGTTTGAAATGATAGTGGGGATCATAACCCGCAGGGTTGGGGGCAAAGCTTCTGGCCGGGCCATGTTCGAACCCTTGGTCGACCGGTAAAACAACCAGCTTTCCGGTTCCGCCCAGCCTTCCATGCATTAGTATTCGAGCCAAACTTCCTTTCGTGCCGGGATTGTCACTTTCATACCCGGCAAGGATTTGTTTGACTTTCTGGCTTACGCGCATGGCCTCTTTCCTTTTAGGTTCGGTTAAATTTCATACCCTAAAAGAGGGTGTAATTCAATTGGTTCTATGTCAACGCAGCCCAGAAATCCGGGCTTTTTCGTCAATACTTTACTTGCTCTAGCTTGTGGGTTCAATCGACCCATTTGGTTTGTGATCGCGGTTGACGTCTCTTTTATCAACATCGTATGTTGGGAAAAGGTCAGAAAAACTGTGGGTTAGAGGGATTCGTGTCGAAATTGGGTGAAGCTGAGGCGCGTCTGAGGAGCGCAGTGTCCATGCTGGAAAAGGCTGCGCAAGTGCGGAAGCCCACGCCTAGAGGCGGACCAGTGTCCGAATCTCAAGAGCTTGCAGTTGCAAGGGCCCGCACCGCCGAACTCGAAACTAAGAGTGCTGCAGTGGCCCAGAAGTTGGATGCTGCGATCCTGCGCGTCAAAGAAATACTGAAGAATTAAAATGGCGCAGGTTGAAGTTACAGTTAATAATCGCGATTACCAGATTATCTGCGACGACGGTCAGGAGGATCACCTGATTCAGCTTGCAGAAAATATTGATAAACGGCTAAAGGGCCTAGTGGTCGCTGTCGGACAGGTTGGAGAATCTAGGCTCCTCGTAATGTTGTCGTTACTTTTGGCAGACGAACTCGCTGAGACACACGCTGCTTTGCAAAACCATAATGTGGGGCCCGCTAACGCTGCGACTGTGGAACACGTCGAGAATGCACTTGCTGAGGCAATCAATGAGGTCGCCGAGCGGATCGAATCCGTTACGCAGGATATTTTGAAATAGAATACTACTGACCCTTTCCACCAACCAGGGAAATAGACTACTTTTAATTTGGCGGGGCTGTCCGGTGCGACAGGCCTAACATCCCTGGGGCCAATACAAATCTCTCGGGAACCGCCTCTGTAGGGGCCGAGGCCTCTGTATGTGGTGCCCACCTGTCTCGTACAGGCCACAGAGGATCGCATGGATTGCCGGCTGGTGCGGCTCCGCTACTTAAACACGTTGCATTAAAGGGGAAATACCGTGTGATGCTTGGGACAGAAGATCTTGCTCAAGCCAAGGCTACTCTTCGGCGCGAGGCTTCAAAGCGTCGGGCCCGAGTTGACAGGAAGCAGTCGGAAATTGCGGCGAACACACTAGCGGAGCGTTTTTGTGTGACCCAACAGGAAAATTTGCCCCATTCGATCGTTGCAATCTACTGGCCAATACGGAACGAAATTGATGTTCGACCGCTCATGGATTTGTTGAGAATGAAAAGGGTGTGTGCAGTTTTGCCTACTATGGCGGGACCAGGAAATCCTCTGATATTTCGTCGATGGGCGCCGGGCGATATGCTTGTCGATGCAGGATTCGGAGTTAAGGAACCTCTTCCCTCAGCACCAGTTATTACGCCCGACGTTATAATTCTACCATTGCTAGCTTTTGACGCGGGTTGCAACCGGCTCGGTTATGGTGCCGGTTACTATGATAGCACTTTGGCGGCGCTCCGCCGTGAACATAAAATTCTCGCCGTTGGCGTGGCATATGACGAACAGGAGTTGCCAAAGATTCCTGTAAATTGTCACGATCAGTGTCTCGATGTGGTACTAACGGAAAGCCGAGAGCTTACACCGCCGAAATAGGGAACTACGGTCCAAATGCGAATTCTAATCTGCGGAGACGTTGTAGGCCGATCTGGCCGTAAAGTCGTAACCAATAGTATTAGGAGCTTTCGCGAGCGCTATAATATCGACTTTATCATTGTTAATGGCGAAAATGCTGCGGGAGGGTTTGGGATCACCCCGAAGATTTGCGATGAGTTAATTGGCGCCGGGGCGGATGCCATTACAACTGGTAATCATGTTTGGGATCAGCGGGATATAATTCCGCATTTTGCGAAAGAGTCTCGCTTGCTGCGACCCGACAACTTTCCCAAGGGAACTCCCGGCGGGGGCGTAGGTGAATTTCAAGACGAGCGCGGGCGCAGGGTAGTGATCCTACATTTGATGGCGCGGCTGTTTATGGACCCGCTGGATGATCCGTTTGCGTCCATCGAGAGAATGCTGAATACTTGGCGCCTCGGCGGAAATGCAGATGCCATCATCCTCGATTTTCATGGAGAGGCCTCAAGTGAGAAAATGGCGATGGGACACTACGTTGACGGGAGGGTAACAGTTGTTGCCGGTACCCATACCCACATCCCTACCGCCGACGCCCAAGTTTTACCAGGTGGTACCGGATATATTACAGATATTGGTATGTGCGGTGATTACGATTCGGTTATCGGTATTCGCAAGGAGATTTCGATCGAGCGGTTCGTCCGCAAAATGCCTACTGCTAGGATGGAAGCCGCACAAGGGGATGCTACCTTGTGTGCGGTGATGGTTGATACCGACGATCGAACCGGTCTCGCGACGAACATTCAGCCGATCCGTTATGGGGGACGGCTTCGAGAAGAGCTACCCTAATTGACGCTTCTTTAGGTATCTAGTCAGGGTAACACCATAATATGAGCAAACAGGTCCTGCCGGAAACGGGTGGCGGATCGGCTGTTTTTGCGCACCAATCCGTTTGGTTTGCGTTTAGCGAGTTTCGGTTCTGAAAAACTACCGAGAAAAGGTGCACGGCCGGATGTTTGGGCTACCGAAGATCGGAATTTCCGGCTCGACGTAAAGTTACGTTATAAGCTTCGACCACAGCGGAGGGCTAAACCATTGGGTTTTTTGATTATAAAATCAAACATCTTTGGCTAGTTATGACCATTGGGGGGTTCAAATAAAGCGCGATGCGGATGTCGCCCAGTCCATCTGCCAAGACCGTTGTTTTTAACCATATCTTGTTCTTCGCCCCATTCCTGCCACATTAACCAAATAATCACGTTAATTAGCCCTCAGGGTCGGGAATTCTTGTGGGTGCGGTGTCGCATTAACACAAGATATGGTATAAGTTGGAGCGGTTTAAGGGGTAAGTCGGGGCGATTATGGCCGGCCATTCAAAATTCAAGAACATAATGTACCGAAAGAGCGCGCAGGATGCTAAGCGCGCCAAAGTCTTCACCAAGCTTATCCGCGAACTGACCGTCGCTGCCAAGTCTGGCCCTGACCCTGATGCCAACCCTCGCCTCCGCGCCGCAATTTCGGCAGCGAAAGGTGCAAATATGACTAAAGAAACACTGGAACGCGCAATTGCCCGCGGATCTGGTGATGGTGATTCCAATAATTATGAAGAAATTCGTTACGAAGGATATGGTCCGGGCGGAGTTGCTGTAATCGTCGAGGCTTTGACCGATAATCGTAACCGTACTGCCAGCGAAGTGCGTGCCGCATTCTCGAAGTTTGGCGGTAACCTTGGCGAGACCGGTAGCGTAAACTTCATGTTTGACCGTGTAGGTCAAATCATTTACCGACTGGATGTCGCATCCGTCGATGAGATGTTTGAAATGGCCCTAGAAGCCAGTGCCCAGGATGTAATTTCCTCCGAAGATGGGCACGAAGTGCTCTGTGATCCTGAAGATTTTAACGACGTGCGCGACGCTTTGGACGCTAAATCTTTAAATCCGGTTTCTGCAGGGCTGACCTGGCGTCCTCAGAGCACGGTGGTGTTGGACGAAGTTGAAGCAGAAACGCTGGTCAAGCTGCTCGACATGCTTGAAGACAATGACGACGTGCAGTCCGTATCATCGAACTTTGAAATCGATGAAAGCGTTTTAGAAAAGTTGTTGGGCTGAGAGAGTTCGGATGAGTGTTAGACTGTTAGGGCTTGATCCGGGGTTGCGCCGCACCGGCTGGGGTATCATAGACATTGACGGTAACCGTCTGCTGCATGTTGCCTCGGGAGCGGTGGTGCCAGATCGTGCACAACCGTTGGCGGGACGGCTATCCAACCTGTTCGATGGGCTTTGCGAGATAATAGTAGCGTATGGCCCAAAAGAGGCGGCCGTGGAGGAAACCTTCGTGAACCGCAATCCATCCTCAACACTGAAACTCGGCCAAGCAAGGGGTGTAGTTATGTTGGCGCCGGCACGATCGGGTTTGCCAGTGGCAGAGTATTCTGCAAACTCGATAAAAAAATCGTTGGTAGGAACTGGTCACGCGGCGAAGAGCCAAGTACAGGCGATGGTAGAGGGCCTGCTTCCCGGTGCAAAACCACAGACGGCGGATGCTGCAGATGCTCTCGCTATCGCGATTTGTCACGCTCACCACCGTCAGTTTGCTTTGAGGGTGGATGCAGTTGTCGGCGAGGGGGTATTACCATGATTGCCAAGCTGTCCGGAATACTCGATTCCGTCAGCGAGGACTGGGTGGTAATAGATGTCGGTGGCGTAGGATATCTCGTATTTTGTTCGGCACGGTCACTCTCGCGCCTTCCCGCAAAGGGGGAAGTTGTGTCATTAATTATTGAAACCCACATCCGCGAAGACCACATTCACCTTTATGGGTTCTTGGATCCGGCCGAACGCGAGTGGTTTCGGTTGCTGACTACCGTGCAGGGTGTTGGGGCCAGAGTCGGGCTTGGTATTTTGTCGGTTCTAGCACCTGACGAACTATCCGATGCAATACTCACTCAGGATAAAGAAATGATTACTCGAGTTCCTGGTATCGGGCCCAAGTTAGCTGCCCGGATTAATACGGAATTGAAAGAGAAAGTAGGTGGGCTAGAGAAACTCACCCCGGCGAAAGTGGGGATCACTGCCAATAGCACGATGCGTGGTGCGCTCGAGGACGCAGTATCGGCATTGGTGAACCTAGGATACCGTCGAAGTGATGCCTTCGGGGCAGTGACTGGTGCAATTCGGGTTATTGGTGATGCTGCTGCTGTTGAAGACTTAATCCGGGCTGGGCTCAGGGAACTGACAACATGACAGATAATAGTGTCATCGCCCCAGCTTTTTCGGAAGATGACAGGGGAGAGGCGCAGGTCCGGCCAGAACGTCTAGACGATTTTGTTGGTCAGCAAGGACTTCGCGACAACCTTAGAATTTTTATTGAAGCAGCACGCAGGCGGGCAGAACCGATGGATCACGTTCTGTTATTTGGACCGCCCGGGCTTGGAAAAACAACGCTCGCACGCATTGTATCACGCGAGCTTGGCGTCGGTTTGCGGACTACCTCCGGTCCAATTATAGCCAAGGCGGGTGATCTGGCTGCAATCCTGACGAACGTGGAGCCATTGGATGTATTGTTTATAGATGAGATACATCGACTAAATCCGGCTGTAGAGGAAATTCTCTATCCGGCAATGGAGGACGGAAGGCTCGATTTGATCATCGGCGAAGGTCCATCAGCACGTTCGGTTCAGATTGAACTTCCCCCGTTTACACTTATTGGCGCGACGACAAGGTCCGGCCTCTTGACGACACCGCTCCGCGAAAGATTTGGTATTCCGCTCCGCCTTGAATTCTATAAGGTGAATGACTTGGTCACTATTGTACGCCGGGTCGCGAAGGTTCTAAATGTAAATGTCACGCAAGATGGTGCTGCAGAAATCGCGGCGCGATCGCGCGGCACACCGCGGGTGGCGGTTCGGATGCTTCGTCGGGTGCGCGATTTTGCCGGAGTCGCCGATCTCGCAGCGGTTGACGCAAAGGTAGCAGACGAATCTCTCGATCGACTTGAGGTTGATAAGCTTGGCCTCGATTCCATGGATCGACGGTATCTAACGTGTATCGCAGAACACTACGGTGGTGGGCCGGTTGGTGTCGACACCCTAGCAGCCGCTTTGTCGGAACAACGCGACGCGATAGAGGAGGTTATCGAGCCTTTCCTGCTGCAATCTGGCTTTCTTCAGCGGACACCTCGAGGCCGGATTCTGACTCTTAAAGCATACCATCATCTCGGTGTTTCTGCGCCCAAAAACCACAATTCGCAACTCGAACTATTGGCGTCGGAGCCAGAAAATGGCTGACAAAAGCGTTGCACATGTATATCCGGCCCGTGTCTATTATGAGGATACCGACGCCGGCGGTGTGGTCTATCACAGCAATTATTTGCGCTTCGCCGAACGCGCGCGCACCGAATTGCTGCGGAGCTGCGGAATTGATCATGCGACATTGTTAGTCAGCGAGGGCTTGGCCTTCGCGGTCCGTCGTTGTGAGGTGGAATATCTTAAACCCGCACGGTTAGATGACCTCCTAGAGATCCGTACCAGGTGTCTGAAGGCTGCTGGCGCGAGTTTTTGGCTCGAACAGGTGGTGCAGAGGATGGATGAAACATTGGTTAATATTAAACTCCGGCTGGTATGCATAAAGGCCGACGGCCGACCGGGACGGCTGCCTTTGATACTTAGATTGGCACTAGGCCAAGTCTCTGGTCGAATCACAAAACACTAGGCTACAAGCGGAATTCTAAATGGAACAAACAGCAGTCCAGTCCGACACGTTAGCGGGCTCCTTTTCCGGCGATTTGTCTATTTGGGGCCTGTTTGTGCAGGCCGATTTCATCGTCCAAGCAGTCATGATTGGCCTGCTATTTGCCTCATTCTGGTGTTGGGCAATCATTTTCGAGAAGGTCGTGCGTATGAGGCGTTTACGTGTGCAGGCAGGCCGGTTTGAAGAGAATTTCTGGTCGGGGGGTTCGCTGGACGATCTATTCGACCGGGTAGGCGCAAGGCCTATCGATCCGATGGCTGCTATTTTTTCGGCCGCAATGCGCGAATGGCGGCGTTCCATGTCCCGTACCGGCCGCGATCGTGACGGGTCCCACCAGAGCGTGGCAGAGCGTATAGACCGGGTTATGCAAATCACCTTAAACCGCGAACTAGAGCAACTCGAACGCTATATGACTTTTTTAGCGTCTGTTGGGTCGACGGCGCCCTTCGTCGGACTGTTTGGCACAGTCTGGGGCATCATGAATAGCTTCACGGCTATCGCCATGTCTAAAAACACGTCCCTAGCCGTCGTTGCGCCGGGTATAGCGGAAGCCCTGTTCGCTACTGCCCTTGGGTTGGTAGCGGCGATTCCGGCGGTGATTGCTTACAACAAATTATCCACCGATATAAATCGTTACGCAGGCCGTTTGGAGGGATTTGCAGGCGAATTTGGGGCAATTCTCTCGCGCCAGAGCGATAATGATGAAGGTTGATCCATGGCGATGATGTCGGGTAATGGCGTACGCCGTGGGCACAGGAGGGCGCGCGGCGGCTACGTTCCTATGAGTGAAATTAATGTGACGCCGCTTGTCGACGTGATGCTTGTACTTCTGGTGGTTTTTATGATTACGGCACCGCTACTGACAGTCGGTGTGCCCGTGGACCTTCCAAAGACTAACGGCTCGCAGATGGTTGGTCAGGATGAACCACTGGAGATCAGTGTGACTGCAAACGGGCAAATACTGTTGCAGGAAACAGAGTTAACTCTCAAACAACTTGTCCCGCGACTCAAAGCAATAACCGAGAACAAAAGAGATACGCGCATCTTTGTGCGGGGTGACAGGGCGATCGCCTATGGCCGGATAATGAAGGTGATGGGTGCGGTGAACCTCGCGGGGTTTACCCGAGTAGCCCTTATCACCGAGGCTCCCCGTTTTGACGATTATGCAGGGGACAAATGAGGAATGCGCCGCGGCGTTTCCTTCTCTGCCCTCCTGCATGTTGGCGTCATAGTGTTCGCCTTGCTTGGTTTGCCCAGTATTCTTCAGTCGGAGCGTCCAGAAGTGATTCCGATTGTTGTTGAGGTGATTACCCCTGAAGCAATTACTAATGACAAAGCCCGGTTACAAACGTCTCCTCCCTCGCCGAAGCGAGCGCGTAATAAACCGGAGCCCAAGCTAAAGCCCAAGGCCAAGCCCAAGCCCAAGCTAAAGCCCAAGCCCAAGCCCAAGCTAAAACCCAAGCCCAAGCTAAAGCCCAAGGCCAAGCCCAAGCCCAAGCCCAAGCTAAAGCCCAAGGCCAAGCCCAAGCCCAAGCCCAAGCTAAAGCCCAAGCCCAAGCTAAAACCCAAGCCCAAGCTAAAACCCAAGCCCAAGCTAAAACCCAAGCCCAAGCTAAAGCCCAAGGCCAAGCCCAAGCCCAAGCCCAAGGCCAAGCCCAAGCCCAAGCCCAAGCTAAAGCCCAAGCCCAAGCCCAAGCCCAAGCCCAAGCTAAAGCCCAAGCCCAGGGTAAAACCTGATCCAAAGCCCAAGCCCAAGCCCAAGGCCAAGCCCAGGCCCAAGCCCAAGCCCAAGCCCAAGGCCAAGGCCAGGGTCAAACCTGATCCGAAGCCCAAGCCCAGGGTAAAACCCAATCCAAAGGCCATGGCAAAGCCCAGGGTAAAACCTGATCCAAAGCCCAAGGCCAAACCAGACGTCACACCGAAGGTGGAAAACATCAAGGTTGCGGCACTAAGAAAACCTCCATCCAAATCGAAACCCAAAGTAGACAAGTTTCAGTCCCTGCTTAAAAACCTTGAAAAAGAAAGGAAAAAGCAGGAGAGGTCTAGGTCCAGGCCGAGCAGCAGAAACGCCAGACAAACGCCAGACAAACCTCAATATGCTCCTTTGGAAAAGCGTCGTATTGAGGCTAGCCTCGCTGCCGCAATCATGTCCCAGTTGTCCCCCTGTTATAACATTCTGTCCGGTGCTAAAGACGCGGCTAATATGCGTGTGAAGGTCAAAATTCGGTTTAATCCCGACGGATCCCTAGGCGGAGTACCCCGCGTAGGAAAACGCGATGGATCACCGCGCGACGGGTTTTATCGTGCCGCTGTTGACAGTGCACTCCGAGCGTTACGCGATCCTGCTTGCATGCCCCTAAAACTGCCGTACGATCACTATGTCCTGTGGAAAAACATCAGTTTTACATTTGATCCCAAGGAAATGCTCAGATAATGAAACCCCTGTCTGCCGCTCTTAACCATAGTTTGTATCTTTTCGCTCTATCCTTAATGCTAGTACTTCTTTGCGGTAACTTTTTCTCAGTGAGGGCCGAGCTCCAGGTCGACATTACCCGCGGAAACGCTAAGCCTCTGCCGATTGCTATTCCTGTGTTTTTTGGCAAAACCGCTCAGGAAATCGAATTTGGTCGAGATGTGGCAGATCTAATCTCGTCCGACCTCGAGAGGTCCGGCCGATTTTTTCCGATTGATCGCCACGCGTATATCCAGAAGGTGGGTGCACTGAAGGTGCGGCCGCGTTTTGGCGATTGGCGACAGATAAATGCTCATGCGTTGGTGACGGGGGTTACGCAGGCGCAGAGGGACGGACGCCTGCGTGTAGAATTTCGCCTGTGGGACGTTTTTGGGCAAACCCAGATGACAGGACTTGCTTACTTTACCGCACCCCGCAACTGGCGAAGAGTGGCGCATATCATAGCTGACGAAATCTATAAACGTATGACCGGCGAAAGCGGTTATTTTGATACGCGAATTGTTTACGTTTCAGAAGGCAAACCTAGCAAAAACAGTAAATGGAAGAAATCGAAGCAACTGGTAATAATGGATCAGGACGGTGCCAATCCCCGCCCTCTTACCGACAAAGGGACGTATGTTCTAACCCCACGTTTTTCGCCGACTGAGCAGCAAATAACCTATTTGGCATATAACCAAAGATGGCGGGTGTATGTTTACAACATCTATACGGGAAAACGGACGGTCATCGGCGATTGGCCGGGCATGAGTTTCGCACCAAGATTTTCGCCTGACGGCAACAGTGTCATCATGAGTTTGGCCAAGTATGGCAATACGGATATCTACACCATGGATCTCCGAACCCAGCGAAAGCGGCGTCTGACTCGTAATCCTTCGATTGATACTTCTCCCTCTTACGCACCTGACGGCCGGAGGATCGTTTTTAATTCAGACCGCGGCGGTAAAGAGCACCTTTATGTTATGAATGCAAACGGTACCCGGGTGCACCGGATCAGCCGTGGGAAAGGCCGGTATTCGACGCCCGTATGGTCTCCACGCGGGGACTTGATCGCTTTCACGAAGGCACATAAGAAAGAGTTTTTTATAGGCGTAATGCAGCCTGATGGCACGCACGAGCGCATCCTAACAGGATCATGGCATGTAGAAGGTCCAACTTGGGCCCCTAATGGCCGCGTATTGATGTATACTAAACGAGTAGGATCAAACCCCGGGACGAATAGACTGTTTTCAATTGACCTGACCGGATACAACGAACGTCTGATTGCTACTAAAAGTTGCAGCAGGGCAAAGAAGGAACTGCTGTGTGGAGCGTCAGATCCTGCCTGGTCTCCGCTGGGAAAGTAAAAATACCTTGCTGACGAATCACTTTTAGTTTGAAACTGACGGAAGCTGAGCCATATGTCCTTGAAAAATATTGTGGTTTTATAATGCCCCTGAGATACTCAAGATTCTGTACGGCACAACTTTCCATGCTTTGTCCATGTTTGCACTGGGGAAAAATCTAATGCGCTATTCATATGTCTTTTGCATGTTAGCTGGCTTGGGCCTTGCGGCATGCGAATCCGCTCCCGAAATCAATTCCAGCGTGACGGGTGACGGAACTGCAGTTGACCGAACTACAGGTGATCGAACTACAGGTGACCGAACTACAGGTGACCGAACTACAGGTGACCGAACTACAGGTGACCGAACTACAGGTGACCGCACTACAGGTGACCGAACTACGAGTGAACGACCTGTGAGTGACCTAACTGCAAGTGATCGTACTGCGAGTGACGGAACAGCGCGTGATGGAACTGCGAGTGATGGAACTGCGAGTGCCGGAACTGCGAGTGCCGGAACTGCGAGTGACGGAACTGCGAGTGACGGAACTTCGTCGCGTTCGGCTCCCGCAGCAGAAACCGGACGCTCTGTTACTGGTGCGGTTACCTCGCAGACGGCTCCCGCTCTCGGCCCGGGAAGCACCCAGGACTTTGTCGACAGTGCTGGTGATCGAGTACTTTTTGGGTTGGATAGGTTCGACCTGTCGCCCGAGGCTCGCACCATCATCGAAGATCAGGCCGCCTGGCTTGAAAGGTTTTCAATATATTCGGTCACAATTGAAGGGCACGCCGATGAACGTGGCACCCGGGAGTACAACCTTGCGCTTGGAGAGCGACGTGCAAACTCGGTTCGTGACTATATGGTAGCACTTGGTATTGACCCCAACCGGGTCAGGACCATCTCATACGGCAAGGAGCGGCCGTACAATCCAATGTCGAATGAAGAGGCTTGGAAACAGAACCGTCGCGGCGTGACGGTTTTGGAAAAAGGCGCTGGTTGACAGGTTTCTTGTCAGGCGAATCCTTATTTAATGTTGGCTTAATTCAAGCCGGGGTTGCGGACTTTGAATCATGATTTTTCGTTCTAACATCTTTCGGTATTGCTGTGTGTTAGTCTGTGTTATGACTTTGAATGCTTCGCCGTTTCCGGCTTGGGCACAAAACACTGATAGCCAAGACCGGTCTAATCGGCTCGAGCGTTTTCAGCGTGAACTTTCTGATTTGGAACTTCGCTTCAAAAGTCCCCCGCCATCTAAATGGCTCAAAAGTTTTCAGCGTCAACTTTCTGACTTACAAAATCGCTTCTACAAAGGTCTGCCGCCAAAGACTGTTCCTCGCAAACCAGCCGCCGCGGAAGCCATGGCGACCGTTTCCCGCAAGTCCGCACGGAATTCGACGCGGATCGCCCAGTTAGAAGCCAAACTCACCCAATTGACCGTGCGGATGGCCCGCAGCTCCGCAGATAATTTGACGCGGGTCGACCAGTTAGACAAAAGACTCACACAATTGACGGAGCGGGAGGAAGACACCGAAAATCATTTGAAAAAAATCCGAATTCGGCTCAACAAAATCAAAGTTCGATTCAACAAGCTTGTGTCGGGTATTGATCAACGCCTCTCGGAAATTGATCAACGTCTCTCGGAGGTTGATGGGGCTTTAAGGAACGCATCATCGGCAACACCACCCAATACCATCCGACAGCCCCCTATGCCCAATGCGTCTGTAGATTCAACGGATTCGTCTGCTCCTCGAGCGCGCGAAAATGTGCCGGTCATGCCGCCTAATAATTTGGTCAAGGTATCCAAACCGGTATTGCCACCAGGCACACCCCGATCACAATACGACTATGCGGTGTCACTATTGCTGACTGAGCGCGACTACAAAAAAGCCGATGCGGCATTAAAGGCCTTTATAGAAATGTATCCACAAAACAAGCTGACCAGCAATGCTCACTACTGGCTTGCTGAAATCTTTTATGTGAGAACAGAATATGTAAAGGCGGGTCTCGCCTTTGCAGAAGGCTTTGAGAAGTTTCCTAACGGAAACAAAGCCCCTGATAGCCTTCTGAAGCTTGGCATGTCACTGGGTCGCCAAGAAAAGCGCAAGGAAGCTTGTTTGGCATTCCAGAAATTACAGAAAAAATTCCCCGAAGCGAGTGTCCGCATGAAAGCGCGTCTTGGCCGAGAATTGCGTCGGGCTAGGTGCCGTTGAATATTTCTTCTGGAATATGTTCAACCTGCACGGCCCTAAATAAAGACGAATTCGATCAATTGATGGAAGCCGCCGCGCCGTTCTGTAGTAGGGACCGAGTGGCGGTTGCCGTTTCGGGTGGGCCTGACAGCACGGCCCTTCTTTTGTTGTTGCGTGGCTGGACCGTAACCACCGGACGGTCATTAATAGCGTTGACAGTTAACCATGACTTGCGAACAGACGCTGCAAAAGAGGCGGAACAGGTGGCCAATTGGTGTAAAAAAATTGGTATCGAGCACCAAATTTTGCGTTGGACCGGTAAAAAGCCAGAGACCGGCCTTCAGGCTGCAGCACGCAAAGCCCGCTACCGATTGATGGAACATTGGTGCCGGGAGAATGGGGTCGGTGATCTATGTGTAGGGCACACGCAAAATGATCAGGTGGAGACCTTTCTATTTAGAATGAGCCGGGGAAGTGGTCCGGACGGCCTCGCGGCAATGCCACTGGTTGCTTTTCATGGTGACATTCGCATTGTGCGCCCACTTCTAACGATAACGCGTTCGCGTATCAATGCGACCTTAGACGAGGCAGCGCAGCCGTCAATCGAAGACCCCATGAACGCTGATCGGCGTTACGCACGAACCGTGATAAGGCACCAAGTAGAAAGACTCCAGAAGTTGGGTGTCTCTTTGTCAGATGTGGCGGTTGCAGCCCGTTTATTTGGTGAGGTTCGGACAAAAAACGAAACAGCTACCAGTGATCTTTACCGTCGCATTGTGGTTTTACATTCGGCGGGTTATGCCGATATTGACGCTACGGAATGGCGTGATGCCAATGCGGAAGTTGCGTCCCGTCTCATCGCTGCATTAATTCAGAAAATCGGCGGCGGCGACTATTTTCCGCGGCGCGAGCGTCTGGAACGAATTGTAAACGCACTGGAACGGGACACCGACCTGACCCGAACGCTTGGTGGTTGCAAAATTTCAGCCCGTGGAGAGGTTATTCGAGTTCAGAGAGAACATCGGGCAATTCGGGCAAAAGTTAGTGTTGCACCGGGCGGGTTCGCCATATGGGATGGGCGGTTTGAGCTCGAATTCAGCAAAAACGTGCAGCCACGAAAGAATATGATGGAGGTCCGAGCGCTTGGCGAGCAGGGATGGCAGGTTTTGGTGACAACGCCTTCGGTTAGGGAGAGGATTGATAGGTATCGTAACATACCGGTTTCCGCTCTTTACGCGTTACCTGCGGTATGGGGTGGAGAAATGATTGCTGAAGTTCCTCACCTGTCTTATTCTATAGATGAAACCATCGAAAATATTGTGAGTAGCGTTGGCATCCGGCGTCGGCCGCCTCTTGAATCACCACCGTTTTGGGTTGCTTAACCGGGCCAACACATTATTTAATGAACAAACGGTTTGTTAGATTAGTGTTCGCCCTAGGAATGGGGCGGTCGCGAACAAATTTCAGGAACAATGATCAGTGAATAATTTTGGAAAAAACCTTGCGCTTTGGGTCATCATCGGCTTGCTATTGGTGGCACTTTTTAACCTGTTTCAGCAACCTTCTGAAAGAAGCGATCAATCGGGAATACCATATTCTACATTTTTAGCGGATGTACAGGTAGGACAAATAGACTCTGTGACTATCGCAGGCCGCAGAATTACCGGTACGCGCAAAGACGGACGGGCGTTTTCTACCTATTCTCCTGACGATCCCAATCTCATTAAAGAACTCAATAAAACAGGGGTAATAATCAACGCGGCGCCTGCGGATGATGGTTCGCCATCTATTTTAAACATATTGATCTCATGGTTTCCAATGCTGCTTCTAATCGGCGTCTGGATTTTCTTCATGAGGCAGATGCAATCAGGCGGTGGTAAGGCGATGGGCTTTGGTAAATCCAAAGCGCGATTATTGACGGAGCGTGCTGGAAGGATAACGTTCGAAGACGTTGCGGGCATTGAAGAAGCTAAACAAGAGTTGGAAGAGGTTGTAGAATTTTTGCGCGATCCCCAAAAATTCCAACGTTTGGGTGGGAAGATACCAAAGGGGGTTCTGCTAGTTGGTCCCCCGGGGACCGGAAAGACGCTTCTGGCCCGCGCAATTGCTGGTGAAGCAAATGTGCCTTTTTTCACGATATCTGGTTCCGATTTTGTCGAAATGTTCGTGGGCGTTGGTGCAAGCCGCGTGCGGGATATGTTTGAACAAGGCAAGAAAAATGCTCCGTGCATAATCTTCGTAGATGAGATTGACGCGGTCGGGCGCCACCGTGGTGCTGGTCTGGGTGGCGGAAACGACGAACGCGAACAGACTCTCAACCAATTGTTGGTAGAAATGGATGGGTTTGAGGCAAACGAAGGCGTAATTTTGATTGCTGCAACCAATCGCCCCGACGTGCTCGATCCTGCGTTATTGCGCCCAGGCCGCTTCGATCGCCAAGTCACGGTTCCTAATCCGGACGTTCTCGGTCGAGAAATGATCCTTAAGGTTCACATGAAAAAGGTGCCGTTGGCCCCCGATGTCGATGCCAAGATTATTGCTCGCGGCACGCCCGGATTCTCGGGAGCTGATCTTGCCAATCTGGTGAACGAAGCTGCGCTGCTAGCTGCGCGGAAAAACAAGCACTTGGTTACCATGTCGGAGTTTGAAGACGCAAAAGACAAGGTGATGATGGGAGCTGAACGCCGTTCAATGGTAATGACGGAGGAAGAAAAAAAACTGACTGCGTATCATGAGGCGGGTCACGCGTTGGTCGCGATTTCTATGCCCAAACACGACCCTTTGCATAAGGTTACAATCATCCCGCGGGGCCGGGCGCTCGGTTTAACGATGTCGCTGCCAGAACGTGATAAATACGGCTATTCTAAAGTAGAGCTTACCTCCAAGTTGGCTATGATGTTTGGGGGTCGGGTTGCTGAAGAAATGATATTTGGTGAGGAAAACGTTACTACTGGCGCTGGAAATGATATTCAACAGGCTACCGGTCTGGCGCGGAGGATGGTTACTGAATTTGGATTCTCTGACAAACTGGGGCCACTGCGGTATTCGGACAACGAAGAAGAGATATTTCTCGGCCATTCAGTAACCCAGCGTCAGAATATGTCCGACCAGACCGCGGAACTTATAGATTCCGAGGTTCGTCGTCTGATCGAAGAGGCTGAAGCCGCGGCCCGTCGCGTATTGTCGGATCGGCGGACCGACCTTGAAACGATTGCAAACGCTTTGCTCGAATATGAGAACCTGTCAGGAGATGACGTCGGATGTCTGCTCCGGGGTGAGGAAATTTACCGGCCCTCTGCTGACGATCCACCAGCAGGGTCCGCAGGTCCTAAAACCTCTGTTCCTACGTCCGGAAAAAAATCGAAGAGCCGGGGGGATCCGGGCGCGATGAATCCCGAACCGCAACCGGGTACCTGACATTAGGGCTGGCCGGACTTCCCTTTATGGCAACGTGTTTCGGTAACTCCAAGTTTCCACGAGACCCTAATTTTCAATGATTCAACGTCTTAACCCCACAGGTCTGTTAAGCGGGGTAACTGCATTTAAAGCCATTTCTGAAGGTCTTGCGCTCCCTCTTGCAGGGGGCGCGTTGGGATTTTCGCAACTTGAAACAATCAAGAATGTTAGTAATGGAGGATTTGAGACTCAAATGGCACCGATTGACGATGTTAATTTAGATTTGTCTATGCTGATCGGTGAACGGCTACCATTCGCGGGAATGGGACTCAAGCGACCAATAGTCATGGGGGTCGTAAATGTTACACCCGATAGTTTTTCGGGTGGTGGGTTTTTAGAGGCCAAGGAAGCTATAGACCATACACACCATATCGCGTCCGAAGGCGTTGATTTTGTCGATATCGGTGGCGAATCAACTCGCCCGGGCGCGACATCTCTGTCGGAGAGTAAAGAGATCAGCCGCGTTTTGCCGGTTATAGAGGCCGCTGTCGCCGCCGGCCTGCGGGTTTCTGTGGATACGTCCCGGGCCTCGGTTATGCGGGTAGCGATTGAGGCCGGTGCCTCCATAATTAACGACGTCACGGCGTTGACAGGGGACCCAGACGCTTTGGAAGTCGTTGCATCATCTAACGTGTCCGTCATTCTGATGCATATGCAGGGGCGACCCCAGACAATGCAGCATGCGCCATCGTATCAGTTCGCCTCAGTTGAAATTTTTGATTGGCTCATGCGTCGGATAGAGGTCTGCATGGGCGTTGGAATACCCAGGAATCGTATTGTCGTGGATCCCGGCATCGGGTTTGGCAAGAATGATGGTCATAATATAGATCTTTTGGATCGTGCGGCGATGTTCCATGGTACTGGCTGCGCGGTAGCCATCGGAGTTTCACGAAAAAGCTTCATTGGACGGCTGGCGGGCGCCAATAAACCATGTAAACGGCTGTCTGGTACCATTGCAGCCACAATGATTGCGCTCTCCCGCGGCGTTCAGATACACCGTGTTCACGACGTCGCTGAAGCTCGGCAGGCGATTGCCGTCTGGAACGCTTTTAATTCCGGCAACGGGAGATCATAGTTTAATGTATAATATCTATTGGTTCGCAGGTTATGGAAAAATGCCTGTCGGTAATTTCCCAGAACCCGTAATGAGGTGATTTGTAATGGCGCGGACGTATTTTGGAACGGATGGGATCCGCGGCACGGCGAACATAGAACCAATGACTGCTGAAACAGCTTTGCGTGTAGGGATGGCGGCTGGAAAGGTATTTATGCGTGGCGAACATCGACAAACCGTTGTTATTGGAAAGGACACTCGTTTGTCGGGTTATATGCTAGAACCAGCCCTCGCGGCGGGATTCATAGGGATGGGGATGGATGTTACTTTCGCTGGCCCGATGCCAACCCCGGCCGTTTCTATGTTGACGCGCAGCTTGCGGGCGGATCTTGGTGTTATGATTTCAGCGTCGCATAATCCATTCCAAGATAACGGAGTGAAGCTATTTGGACCTGACGGTTACAAACTGTCTGACGAAACCGAAGAAATGATCGAAGGTATGATCGAAACCAATATGGTGGCGGATCTAGCTGGGCCCTCCGATTTAGGCCGTGCCGAGAGGTTGGATGACGCTGAGGGCCGTTATATCGAATTTGTAAAGAACACCTTTCCGAAGGAGTTACGCCTTGACGGGTTAAAGATCGTAATCGACTGTGCAAACGGTGCTGCCTACAAGGTTGCACCCAAAACCCTTTGGGAGCTTGGGGCGGAAGTTATCCCTATCGGCGTTGTTCCTGATGGCTTCAACATCAATTTGTCCTGCGGCAGCACCGCACCCCAAACAATGTGTCACATGGTGGTCGAACATGGGGCCGATATCGGGATTGCGCTGGATGGTGATGGCGATCGGGTGGTGATTGCCGACGAAACCGGAACGTTGCTGGATGGTGATCAGCTTATGGCGACTGTTGCAGCCTCGTGGCATAAGGCGGGTCGTCTCAAGGGCGGTGGCATCGTCGCAACGGTCATGTCAAACTTGGGCCTCGAGCGCTATCTGCAGGGGATCGGACTATTATTGGAGCGCACTCAGGTTGGCGACAGATATGTGGTCGAGCACATGCGGGCGGCCGGGTTTAACGTTGGCGGCGAGCAGTCTGGTCACATTGTTCTTAGTGATTATGCCACAACCGGTGACGGGCTAATTGTAGCACTGGAAATGTTGGCAGTGATTGTTCGCTCGGAACGCAAGCTTAGCGAAGTCGGGCGACGTTTCGAACCGCTACCCCAGATCATCGAAAGCGTATGTTATGGTAACTCTGCTCCACTTGAACACCATGCTGTGGTCAACACGGTTAAATCCTGCGAGACGAGACTAGGGAACACGGGTCGAATATTGATCCGCAAGTCCGGAACCGAACCCGTTATACGTGTAATGGTCGAAGGTGAAGATCACGCGATTGTACATGATGTTGTGGAGGAGGTCATAGCCGCAATTGCACAAGTGTCGGGCACAGATAAGAGATGAAAGGCCGCGTACTGATTATTGCGGGCTCTGACTCTGGGGGAGGCGCCGGGATACAGGCGGACATTAAGTCTGTAACGGCGTTGGGTGGTTTTGCTTCAACCGCGATAACGGCATTGACGGCACAGAACACAGAAGGGGTTTTTGGTGTTTCGACAATTGAAATTCCGTTTATCCGACAACAGATTCAGGTGGTTCTTCACGACATTGGCGCTGACATACTGAAAACGGGAATGCTCCAAGACGCTATGGTAATACAAGCCGTTTGCGAGGAGACCGATAAACACGCTCCCGGTATTCCTATTGTGGTGGATCCCGTAATGATGGCCAAGGGTGGAAAACCTCTGTTGTGCGGCGAAGCGGTCTCCACTCTTCGCGACGAGTTACTACCTCGCGCATTTCTCATCACCCCTAACATCCCAGAGGCGGAAAGTCTTCTTGATAGATCAATCGTCTCGGTCGATGATATGAAATCTGCGGCGGACGCACTGATGGAATTTGGACCCAACGCGGTGCTGGTGAAGGGCGGACATCTGCATGGAAATACACTTAGTGACGTTCTTCTGGACGGGGATGGATTTCATCTATTTGAAGTAGCACGCGTAGACACCCGTCATACACATGGTACTGGCTGCACACTCGCTTCTTCGATTGCCACGGGTTTGGCACAGGGGCTGTTGATGCCGGCAGCTGTCCAGCGTGCGCAGGCGTATGTCGTCGCGGCGATTAAGCGTGCACCGGGCTTTGGGCGCGGATATGGCCCCATCGATCATGGTCACACTGTGAACTCTTTTGGCGTTGACTAGGCCTGTATAGGTTATCATGCTATTCGGGGTTAATACCATCCTAACTCACTTGCTCTGTGGCAGCACCGTGGTAATTTTATTATTTAATGCGGGAAAAGATTGAATTTGTTGTATCAATCACAGTCGCGGTTATCTCGTCCATGCGCGAAGATACGTGCGCGGTCTTCCGTTGAGATCATACCCATCAGGACGTCCCTATATCCTTGGACCGCTTCAGGTCCCGCCTTACGATAAGCGTCCGCGAGGCGTTTACATTGACTTTCCGACAGTTGACGTTCCAGTTCTATGCCGCTTGCTGTCAACTCTAGTAAGCGCTGGCGGCGATCGCGAATGCCTTCACGTTGATCAATAAATCCCTCTCGCACTAATTGGCCTAAAACCCGCGACAAGCTTTGTTTGGTTATTTTTAGTATGTTGAGAAGTTCAGAAACATTGATGCGTGGATTGCGTCCGACGAAATAAATTACCCGGTGATGTGCTCGACCGAATCCAAATTTTGAGAGGATCACATCAGGTTCTGCAGTAAAATCCCTGTAGGTAAAATACAGCAACTCTATACCCTGGCGGATTTCTTCTTCGCGAAGAAGCAGCAAATTAGACCTTGAATTTATGGCAGTCATGTTGACATATATGCCTGCGAATGTTACCTACCGCAACCCTCTATTGTAAATTTGGTTGTTCGGGCCTCGCGCTGGAGAAAAAAAAGAATGGTCAGTTTTGACGAACAAGAAGGCCATATTTGGTACAATGGTTCGCTTGTTCCTTGGGAGGATACAAAGCTCCATGTGCTCTCTCACGGCCTTCATTATGCTAGTTGTGTATTTGAGGGTGAACGCGTCTATAATGGTGAGGTTTTCAAACTCCGTGAACATACCCAGCGTCTGATTGATTCGGCTGGAGAGCTTGGGTTTGAAATTCCCTATTCCCTAGAAGCATTGGAACAAGCTACCCGGGTCACAATCGCAACTCAGGGTTATGCGGACGCATATGTGCGTCCCGTCGCGTGGCGTGGAAGTGAAATGATGGGCGTATCGGCGCAGTCCACCCGTATAAATGTGGCAATTGCTGTGTGGGAGTGGCCTTCGTATTTCTCACCTGAGGCGCGGCTTCGAGGAATTAAGCTTAAGACCGCGAAGTGGCGCCGGCCCGACCCGGCGACCGCGCCCGTGCATGCTAAAGCGGCCGGCCTTTATATGATTTGCACTCTGTCCAAGCACGAAGCCGAGGCAGAGGGTTATGACGACGCGCTGATGCTCGACTGGCGTGGCAAGATTGCCGAAAGTACAGGCGCGAATATTTTTCTGATCCAGGACGGCACCATACACACGCCTACCCCTGATTGTTTTCTGGATGGCATTACCCGACGAACAGTCATTGATCTTGCTAAAAAGCGCAGCCTTGAGGTGATAGAGCGTTCGATTATGCCCGACGAGTTAGCGAGAACCGACGAGGTTTTTGTGACAGGAACTGCCGCCGAAGTGACGCCTGTGGGTGAAATTGATGACTATAACTTCCAAGTAGGTAACATTACCCGTGCGCTACTTGAGGACTATGATAATTTGGTGCGTGGAGGCGGTGCGGGGGCTGCGGCCTGATAACTTGAGCCGCTTTCGTAAAAGGATTTGGTATACCGCTGGATTAAATCGGCTTGTTCCTTAGATGCAAGAGAATGTAGGTTGACCAGCGAAATTTAGAATGAGTCCGTGTTAAAGAAGGGGCGTCAGGACACCCTAGAATACGGGCACTACTTGCTAACTCCATCTCTTACCCAACGGTCAACTGCGGAGTTGTCAGATTCGCGGGTGGAAACCCATTCAGAGCCGGATGCCGTGTCTTCTAATTTCCAGAAAGGGGCGTTGGTTTTAAGCCAATCAATCAAAAACCGGCAGCTCTCAAGCGAGTCATCTCGGTGCGAAGATGCGGTAATTACAAGGACAATCCGGTCGCCGGGCGCCAGTGTGCCGTATCGGTGAACGATCAACAAATCCTCGAGGTTCCAGCGTGCGCGGGCTTTAGTCTCAAGAGTTGCTAGTTGTTTTTCTGTCATGCCCGGATAGTGCTCTAGGGTCATCGCGGTCAGTTTCTCGTTACCTGTGTAGTCACGCACTAGTCCCACAAAGCTCGAAACACCGCCGATCCGGGTATTACCTTCAGTAAGCCGGTTTATTTCCAGACCGATGTCGAAATCGCCTTCCTGTACTCGGATCATCTCTCTTAACCTCCCGTCATCGGCGGAAAAAGCGCAATTTCATCCCCTGCTGAAATTCGGGCGTCGTGCGGTGCAATTTCCTGATTGACGGCAGCGCGAATACTGGAGACATCTTCAAAGGCCTGCGCGTACCCTCCACCACGTTGTTTTAGCCATTCGATTAGTGTTGCCACCGTGGTGATATGCGGCGGTGGCATGCATTCTTCCTTGCTAAATCCTATACGTGACCTCACCCAGCCAAAATACAGTATCTGCATTACCCAATCTCGTTAAAAGGCAGATAGTTCACCATGGTGTCTGCCTCAAGCAACGTCAAATCCTCTGGTAATTCTACTAGTCCATCAGATTCCACCATAGACATCAAGATCCCAGCACCGTCGCGGGGAAATTTTCGCGCCACCGGAAAACCTTCATTATCTTGTTCCAGATGGACCCTCAACCATTCCCGGCGACCGGATTTTTTCCGAAGTTCGAAACCTGCACGAACTTGGTAGTATTCTGGTTTGGTTTTGCGGCAGCCTCCCAGTCGCAGAATGGCGGGCCGGGCGAAAAGCATAAATGTAACTAGAACGGCTACCGGATTGCCAGGTAGGCCAATAAAAGGGACAGAGCCAATTTGCCCCAAAGCGAGCGGTCTGCCGGGGCGGATTGCCAAACGCCAAAAGTGCAATTCACCCAGCGCTTCCACCGCGCTTCTCACGTGATCTTCCTCCCCAGTCGAAACACCTCCCGACGTCATGATCAGGTCTTGTGTCTCAACGGTCTTGGCAAGCGCGGCTTTTATTACATCATGCGAATCCGGTAGAATGCCGAGATCATCAACGATACAACCTAAGCGCTCTAGCGCTGATGCGATCATATATCGATTGGCATCGTATATGCAGCCGTTCGGCAGTTTTTGACCAATGTCACGGACTTCGTCACCGGTTGAAAACAGTGCTACCCGCACACGGTCGTATACAGGCAAGCTGTTTTTGCCAACGGATGCTGCCATTCCAATATCCTGCGGCCTCAAGCGTAAGCCGGAGTGCAAAATCTGCATTCCGGCCTTAATATTTTCCCCTGCTAAGCGCCGATTTGCGCCCTTCGCTACGCCACGCGGGATGATTAAGACATCGTCTTTTACTCGACAATCTTCCTGCATTAAAACTGTGTCTGCTTCTAAAGGCATAGAAGCCCCAGTGAAAATCCGGATTGCTTGGCCAGTTCGTAGCGCTTCCACCGGATTGTCTCCAGCCGCCAGGCGCCCGGCGATTAATAACTCTGTATCGGCTTTCTGGGACAGGTCTGCAAAACGAACCGCATATCCGTCTACCGCAGCATTGTCGTGGGGTGGAACCTCAATTTCTGATATTACATCCTCTGCAAGTATCTGTCCCAATGCCTTCCGCAGTGGCATATTCTTCACACCTACCACAACATTGAGGCGGTCGTTGAGCATTTGTAGGGCTTCGCGGGATCGCATCAACTCGCCACCGAACGCAAAACAGTCGTCGGACAGCTGGGCCATTTAAACGATTTCCTCTATGGAACCCCATATCTCTAGGTTCGACAAAATGAAATCTGCCACCGCGTCCGTGTCTTGAAGGTCGAGGACCGGTCTATCCGATTTAGGCAATTTAACGTCGGTGGCAATAGCAACAATGGTGCTGTTGTTATTAAAAAGGGGCTCAGACTTGTTGGTAGGGCGAAAAACTTCAATTTTGGCATGAGGTTCGTCTTTGAAACCTTCGACCAAGACGATGTCAACTGGCGACATCCGCGCCAACAGTTCATAAAGTCCAGGTTTTTCTTCTGGGCCGTTATCATGGATCAACGCCCAGCGCGTGGCTGAAGAAACGATAACCTCTACCGCTCCCGCTTTTCGGTGTTCGTAGGAATCTTTTCCCGGTTTATCGATCTCGAAGCTGTGATGCGCATGTTTAAAAGTTGCTACCTGATATCCACGAGCCGTAAGGACGGGAATCAACCTGATGACCAAGTCGGTCTTTCCACTTCCGCTCCATCCAGTGATTCCTACTATATGCCGAGAAGACGCCATGCCAATTAGTTTGTATCAGATATATTCATATGTTGAAGGCTTGTTCGTAGATAGTCGTAGGCGGTGATTAGGGTAATAATAGCTGCCCCCCACAGTCCTATCTCGCCAATAACCCGCACTGGCAGTGTTACTGGCACGGCCGGATGGGCTGCGTCCCCTAGGATGAGCAAACCAATGGCGATCATTTGTACTGTCGTTTTCCATTTTGCCAATCGACTCACGGGCAGGACTACAGAAATACCTGCTAAGTATTCTCGCAGACCCGTAACCAGGATCTCCCGGCACAGAATTATCACCGCCGGTATAATAACCATGCCTGAAATCTGCCCAAAACCAACCATCATAAAAAGTGCAGATGTGACCAGCAGTTTGTCTGCCACCGGGTCAAGAAAGGAACCTAAGGCTGAAATCTGGCAGTGTAAACGGGCAATGTATCCATCTAGGAAATCAGTGACGGCGGCCATTGTAAATAAACCCCATGCAAACCACTGTGCTTCTGCGGTCTCTAGGAAAAACAATGCCACAAAAACAGGAATGACACCGACGCGTGCGAGCGTCAGGATAATCGGTGGGGTAAGTTTCATGCCTCGTCAGCTTTATCAGAAAATTGTGCCCCACGGAAATGTTACTCTTCCGTGTTGAAATGATCATAAATTCTGCGTGCCATATTCTTGCTTATCCCTGTAACCGTTTCCAGGTCAGAGAGGCCGGCTCCGGAGACGCTTTTGCTGGAACCAAAATGATGAAGAAGCGCACGTTTTCTTTTGGCACCTATCCCCGGTATTTCATCAATCACCGAACGGCGGATATCTTTTGTTCGCCGGTTGCGATGACTACCGATGGCAAACCTGTGTGCTTCATCGCGCAACCGTTGCAAAAAAAATAGTATTGGATCCTGCATCGGAAGGGTGAAGGGCGGACGGCCGGGAACATAGAAACGCTCACGCCCTGAGTCGCGATCTGTCCCCTTCGCAATCGAAGCAATAGGCTGATCCAGTATACCAAGTTCTTCCAAGGTTTCTATTGCCACTGACAGTTGCCCGGGTCCGCCGTCAATGAGGACTAAATCCGGCCAGCTTTCGGTTGCACGATCTGGATTCTCGCTCAACGCCCGGGAAAAGCGCCGGTGGAGCACTTCACGCATCATAGCATAATCGTCTCCAGGTGCTGTCTCGGAATTTTTGATGTTGAACCTGCGGTAAGCGTTTCTCTCTAACCCGTTGACACCAGAAACGATCATTACCCCGAGGGCATTGGTCCCGGAGATATGGCTGTTGTCATATGCCTCTATACGCTTGGGTGGCCCATCGAGATCGAATAACTCGGCGACTCCCTGAAGAAGCCTGCGCTGTGTAGTGTTTTCTGAGAGGCGTCGGCTGTGCGCATTCTCTGCATTAAGCGAGGCGTTATCGATTAATTTTCGTCGCCTCCCTTTCAGGGGCCTTTTAACTTCTACTTTTTTATTTGCCCGAATTGATAAAGCCTCTTGAACTAGGTTCTGGTTTGGCAGCTCATGGCTTAATAGAAGGAGGCTAGGAGGGGTCTTGTCGGAGTAGAACTGTCCGACAAATGCTTCCACTACATCCTCGACAGCAATAGTTTTAGCATGATTTGGAAAATAGGTACGATTACCGTAATTTTGGCCTGCCCGGTAAAAAAACACCTGTACACAAGTCATTCCAGCCTCTTGGTAGGCGGCTATAATATCGGCTTCGGCGATTGACCCCACGTTTATGTCTTGATGAGCCTGTATCTGTGTGAGCGCTCGAATGCGGTCACGAAAAATAGCGGCAGTTTCGTAATCCATTGCGCCGCTGGCCTCCTCCATTTGTTTGGAAAGGGCCCGCTGCACGTCGCGACAACGTCCGCCAAGAAACGCCCGCGCCTGTTCGACGATCGTTCCATAGTCCTTGCTAGAGATAAAATCAACACACGGTGCGGTGCAACGCCTAATCTGATATTGCAGGCAGGGCCGGGTTCGTCCCGTGAAAACACCATCCGAACAGCTTCGGAGAGGAAAAACCTTCTGCAGCGTGTTTAGCGTTTGGTTGACAGACCCAGCAGAAGCGAACGGACCAAAATACTCTCCATTTCGATTGCGAACACCGCGGTGTTTATTTAATTGTGCCCACTTCGTATCCGTACGTAGAAGTATGTAGGGGAAAGACTTGTCATCCCGAAGTATGACGTTGTACCGCGGCTTCAATTCCTTGATCATATTACTCTCAAGCAGTAGGGCTTCCACCTCCGTATGGGTAGTGATGATTTCAAGCTCGGCCGTTTGAGACACCATCAGGCGGATCCGCTCGGATTGTCCGTCAGGTCGGGAATAAGCCGCCACTCGATGATGGAGATTTTTAGCTTTCCCGACATAAAGGGATTGGCCTAGGTCATCAGTCATTCGGTAGACGCCAGGGCTGCGCGGTAGGCCCCTGAGTCGGGATGCGATTAGCAAAGCTCCCGTCAGGGGCGCGGTATTTTCGTGCGAACCAGACATCACTAATCATACTCATAATTGGTGTCGATTAATAAGTGTTCTATCCTTCGGTAGTGCGCACCCATTTATTTGGTGCTCCGCTTATCCAGGGTTCTTTGGATGAACCTGTCCACAAGGGCACTTAATCGCATTTAAAGCGGACTGAAAAATGGTGTAACACGCGATACGGACATTTCAATATTTGGCCTAAATGGAGAAATCTTAAATTAATGTTACGAATAACCAACATTATGCAATGAATTGGTAATGGCTTTAAATATGTAGGGCATGACTGCTGGAGCCGGCTGTAAATACTAAAATCCACAAGCGCAGGAAAGAAGTTCACAAACTTATGAGGGCCTGTCACTACATCGAACTATCTCTACCCCGACGCTAACCGCATCCGCGAATACATCAAGTTTTTCTACCCGTACTTTCACTCTTTTGACTTCGGAAGTAAAAAGGCACAGATTGGCGAGGCGCTGGGCAAGTGTTTCCACAAGACTTACGTGTTCCATAGCAACTAGTTTGCGGACCTTCTCAATTAGATCTTCGTAGCAGAGAACGTTTTCAAGCCTGTCGTCGATAGGCAGCGAACTTTCGACGACCGTCAATTCTAGATTGATCCTAACTCGTTGAGTCCCGTCCCTTTCGTGCCGATGCACTCCGATCAGACAATCCAAAACAAGGTCATTGATAAATACTCGGCGTGTTAGCCGGGCAGACTGGCCCTTGGTGGGGTGGGGCAATGGCTCGATAGCCGTCTTTAATTGTTGTTTGTTGGCTGTATTTTTATTCATTATTCAATCCGCGGCGCATTTTGGTCCGGAAAATCCCAGCCCAGATGTTGTCCACCATCAAGAGTGATCAACTGACCGGTCAATGAGTGCGCAGATAGGATATAGCGAACTCCGTCCGAAATTTCTTCTGGCGTGGGGCCGGCACCCAGAGGCATACGCAATGCTTGTTCCCGGAATTGTTCTATGGTTTGCCGGGGGCTTGGTAGCGTTGGTCCCGGTCCAATCGCATTGACGCGGATCCGGGGCGCCATCGCAAGCGCGAGGCTTTGAGTCATTGTCCACATAGCCCCTTTGCTGATCGTATAAGAGAAAAAATCTGGTGGCACGCTGACAACACGCTGGTCAACAATATTAACGATGTTGCCGGATTGGTCATCGTGTAATGCAGAAGCAAAGGCCTGAGAAAGGCGTACTGGCGCCCACAGATTCACGTCCATGTGAATGTCCCAAGTTTTTCTGGAAACTGATTTTGCATCGTCGCGTTCAAACACAGACGCGTTGTTAATCAAACAAGTTAGTGGACCACCGGTTTTTATTGCCTGATCGACAAGTGAGTCGACTGCACCAAAATCAGTAAGATCGGCCTGGAGCTTGTAGGCGTTAGCCCCTTCATCTTGGAGTTGCCCGCACAGGGTATCTGCCGCCTTGGAGGAAGTATGGTAATGAATTCCTACCGTAAAGCCATCGCGCGCGAGCCCGGTCGTAATCGCTGCGCCAATGCGGCGCCCGCCGCCGGTGATGAGGGCATGCCGATAAGTATCCATGAGCAGAAAATGCGCCAACTCTGCTTCGTATTCAAGCCGCCGGTTTTTTTAATTTTAATACACGGCACTGGCAACACCCGTATAATGTGCGAACACATAAGCGCAATACATGCAGAGAAACACGAAGCCAGGTAGGCGAAATATCCTCCGGCCCGTGATAAAGAAAAAAACCAAAATCATGGTTGCTGCCAGTAACACCAAGAGGTCAAAGTTTATGATTCTGTCAGAAAACCCCAGCGTCGGCGTCAGTAAAGAAGCGACACCCGTAATGCCAAATAGATTGAAAATATTGCTTCCCAGAACATTACCCACGCAGATTTCGGATTGACCCCTGTACGCAGCTACAGTTGCCGTTGCCAGCTCCGGAAGCGACGTACCGATTGCAATCACCGTAAGTCCAATAACCTCGTCCGGGACGCCTAGTCCCATGGCTAATTCGGTTGCGCCAAGAACCAGAAATTCCGCACCTACGGCGACTGCACAAAGACCAAAAGCAATGATGGTGACTATGCTGATTATTCGAGACGAGTTCCGGTCCCGGTCGACTGTTTCCTCATGCGGAAGCCCGGCAGGACCATCGCTCTTTTCACCATGCCATATGGTGAAGCCGATATAGGTTGTTAGAAACACGAGCAACAGTATGCCAAGTGATACGGTGAAGCCACCGGTTATCCCAAAACCGATAAAAATCAGCGTGGCTAATGCCATCGCGAAGGTGTCAAGCCGGACCGTAGACGGATTGACTGCAATCGGCGCGAGAAGAGAAGCCGCACCGAGGATGAGAAGTAGGTTCGCTATATTACTGCCGATCACGTTTCCAACGGCCAGTCCCGGGTGGCCAGAAAGGACGGCATCAACGCTGACAAACATCTCAGGAAGGGAGGTCCCAAACCCTACAATCGTAAGACCAACGATAAAGGGTGAGACACCAAGGCGTTGCGCTAGGGCTACGGAACCTCGCACAGAGGCCTCTCCCCCCAACAGGAGAAGAACAAAACCGGGTATCAAAAATAATTCCATTTTACAGGCGGGATTCGCGGATTTTAGCTAGGGTCAATGATCAAATTGTCCTGTTTGGTAACACGCACCGACCCCGGCTAACAAGTATTGGACCTGACTAAAGAATATTGTTACCAGCCATTCCCACGGATGTCCCGTCGCAAAGAAAAGCTCCCGCGGTGGTGAGACATGTTGACCGAAATTTTGCGCTGCGTTCCGTTGTCAAAATCGCGAATTTTTCCTTCCCGGCTTGCGGTTTCGTCCGGAGCGTTTTGCGGCGTCGATTCTCGCCTGCAGGCGGCGGGGACCCGCAGGTACGCCTAGTTCCAGGTGCTCGAGCCGCCGAATTTCGTCACGTAACCCAGCAGCTTCTTCAAACTCCAGATTTGCTGCGGCATTGTGCATGCGCCGATCGAGGTCTTTCAGATAGGTTTGTAGATTATGACCTACCAGATGCTCGTGTTCATCATCCTCGGTTTCCACGGTGAACGAATCTTGAGAATAGACGCTTTCAAGGATGTCCGTGATGGCCTTTTGAACACTTTCCGGGGTTATCCCATTCGCTATGTTGTAATTATTTTGTTTTTCACGTCGCCGGTTAGTTTCATCGATAGCGTATTCCAGAGAGTCCGTGATTTTGTCGGCATATAAAATTACTCGGCCTTCCACATTACGGGCGGCACGGCCGATGGTCTGAATTAAAGATGTTCGGGACCGAAGAAATCCTTCTTTGTCCGCATCAAGAATGGCCATTAATGCGCATTCCGGGATATCCAAGCCCTCGCGAAGCAGGTTGATTCCGACCAGTACGTCAAATGCCCCAAGTCGCAGATCCCGAATGATTTCTATCCGTTCCAGTGTATCTATGTCTGAATGCAGGTAACGTACCTTTATTCCTGCTTCCTGCATGTATTCGGTCAGGTCTTCGGCCATTCGTTTTGTTAAGGTTGTCACGAGCACACGTTGGCTCTTGGCAGCGCATTCACGGCATTCAAATAGAAGATCGTCGACCTGGTTTTCGACAGGTCTAACCAGACAGACGGGATCGATGAGTCCGGTGGGGCGGATAACTTGCTCGATAAACACACCACCGGTCCGTTCCAATTCCCACGGGCCGGGGGTCGCTGAAACGTATATGGTTTGTGGCCGCATAGCGTTCCATTCTTCAAATTTTAACGGTCGGTTGTCGACGCAAGAGGGTAGCCGGAAACCAAATTCCGATAAGGTTGATTTGCGTTTGAAGTCACCGCGAAACATGCCGCCGATCTGCGGCACGGTTACGTGACACTCGTCTACAATCAGAAGCGCGTCATCAGGGATGTATTCGAACAGGGTCGGCGGCGGCTCTCCGGCGGCTCGACCAGTCAGGTATCGCGAATAGTTTTCGATACCTGAGCAATGTCCGGTAGTTTCCAGCATTTCAAGATCAAAATTGGTCCTTTGCTCGAGGCGCTGTGCCTCCAAAAGCTTGTTGTTGGTCTCAAACCACGCCAGCCTTTCTTTCAGTTCTTCTTTAATCTGATCAATTGCCTGAAGGACAGTGGGCCGGGGTGTTACGTAATGGCTGTTGGCGTAGATGGTAATGCCTTCCATCTTTCCTGCCCGTCGTCCTGTTAAGGGATCGAACTCGCACACTTCTTCTATTTGATCGCCGAAGAACGAAAGCCTCCAGGCACGGTCTTCGTAATGTGCGGGAAAGATTTCCACAGTATCTCCGCGCACACGGAACGCTCCTCGAATAAAATTTTGATCGTTCCGCCGGTATTGCAGTGCGACGAGTTTTCTAAGCAAATCCGTAATCTGAACAACCTCGCCAACCTTGAGCGAAATTGTCATCGCCTGGTATGATTCCAATGAGCCAATTCCGTAGATGCAGGATACACTAGCGACTATCAATACATCACGTCGCTCAAGCAGCGCCCGGGTAGCGGAGTGGCGCATTCGGTCGATCTGCTCATTGATGGATGCGTCTTTTTCGATATAGGTGTCTGAGCGTGGGACATAGGCTTCGGGCTGGTAGTAATCGTAATAAGAGACAAAATATTCAACAGCATTGTTTGGAAAGAATGTCTTCATTTCTCCATACAGCTGCGCGGCGAGTGTCTTGTTGGGGGCCAGTACGATGGTTGGGCGACCAATGTTTTCGATTACATGTGCCATGGTAAAGGTTTTGCCAGAGCCCGTGACCCCGAGCAAAACCTGATTCAGTTCATTATTACGGATACCCTCGAGTAAGCTCGCGATTGCCTGCGGCTGATCGCCTGACGGTATAAAGTCGGAGATGACCTTGAACGGGATGTGATCGTCCGGCCTAGACAGGCTGGAATGTTCGGAGATGGGCTGGCTCATGCTTACTTAATATGGCGTGGCTGGTCGGTAAATTCCAGTTTATGCATTATAATTCCGAATGTGGAAGACTTTGCGCAGGAATTGGATTTCGTCTGAGATCAAAGGTTGGGAACGTCAAGAGGTCAAGGTACAAAATTCCAAACAATGGCGCCAATCATCCGAATGTGATTTTCGTGGGAAGCAAAAAATATGGTAATATTATTTTCGTTGGGTGAGGTTAACAAAAAACTGGAATCCCCTACAACTTATGACAGCACACCGGGTGAACAGGCTGCTTCTGTATAAGATATTGTGAGCTGTGAGGTCTCCGGTTGCCTGTTCCTAGCCCTAGGCTTAGTTTTCTGCGCTAGTTATCTTGAAGAAAGGTTCAAAGCTTAATGTCGATTATCGCGCAGCGTCTGTCCCGGATCAAACCATCACCCACCAACGTTCTGACGGGGCAAGTCGCTGAACTGAAACGCGCCGGCCGAGATATAATTGGGCTTGGTGCGGGTGAACCAGACTTTGACACGCCGATAAATGTTACCGCTGCCGCAAAGAGGGCAATTGACGACGGTCAGACAAAATATACACCCATCCCAGGCACATTGGAACTGCGGCAAGCAATTTGCGATAAGTTCAAGCGTGATAACGACCTTGAATACACACCGGAGCAGGTGATCGTAAGCTGTGGTGGCAAACAGGTCATTTATAACGCTTTCATGGCTACGTTGAATCCAGGGGACGAGGTTGTCGTGCCCGCGCCCTACTGGGTTTCCTATCCCGATATGGTGCTGCTTGCAGAGGGCACGCCAGTATACGTTGTTGGGTTGGAAAAGAACAACTTCAAGATCACACCGGCGGATCTGGAATCGTCCATCACGCCCAAAACCAAGTGGGTTTTGTTGAACTCTCCAAGCAATCCAACCGGAGCAGCGTACACACGCACCGAGCTTGTGGAACTCACACGGGTTTTGATGCGCCATGAGAATGTTTGGGTGATGACCGACGACATGTACGAACATATTGTTTATGACGGGTTTGAATTTGCGACTCCCGCGGAGGTTGAAAACAGACTGATGAGTCGCACGATTACCCTTAACGGGGTATCAAAGGCATACGCCATGACCGGGTGGCGGCTTGGATACGGTGCTGGCCCTGCAGAACTTATCAAAGCAATGACCGTGGTTCAGTCCCAATCTTCAACTCACACTTCGTCGATCAGTCAGGCCGCTGCGATAGAAGCACTGGACGGGCCTCAGGACTTTATTGCACCCCACAATGAGCTCTTCCGAGAACGTCGCGATTTGGTCGTTTGCATGCTCAACGAGGCAGATGGTATTACCTGTCTAACGCCAGAAGGCGCTTTTTACGTGTATCCGTCGTGCGCCGGTGTCATTGGTAAAACGACTTCTGCTGGAGTGACAATTCAAAACGATTCGGACTTCTGCACTTACTTATTGGAGCGGGAGGGTGTGGCGGTGGTGCCAGGCGCGGCGTTTGGGTTGGAACCCCATTTCCGGATCTCATATGCGGCATCTCTTGACCTTTTGGAAGAGGCCTGTCGTCGCATCCAGCGGGCCTGCGGTGCGTTAACTTAGCAAGGATAGATTGGCCTATCTCCTATGCCTTGAAGTTTGGTTCCTCAATGCTTCATTTGTGCAAATTAAAAACAATACATCTCGCTTCCAATCGACTTGATCATATAGATGGTTCCAAAAACAAGGAGCAATCGGCGTAATGGTGTTGCTGCCTTCGCGTGCACACCCTAGGAGCTTTTCTACCTTTGCGGGGAGTCAGTAAAACCGCCACCGCAAGACTTATTTTAATGACATTTATAATGATCGTGTGCCCAATGTGCGCTCTAACCCTTGCACAAACCACTTTTGGCAGGCCACAATAGAGTTCTGAAACACTAGCCGTCCGACGGTCTATCAAAGAGGTGTCGCGAGTGGCGCCGTTAGATCAACAAAAGGATCGTCGGCTTATGGGAGGAATATATGAGCGGTTCACGCTGTGCTGCCCTCGTCGGGCCTTACCTCGGGGGCAAAACGACCCTTTTGGAAAGTCTGTTATTTACGGCGGGCGCTATACCTCGTAGGGGAACAGTCAAAGATGGCAATACTGTTGGAGATGCATCAAACGAAGCACGCTCGCGGCAGATGAGCACCGAAATTTCTTCCGGCGCTCTCGACTATCTGGGGGAAAAATGGAATCTCATAGACTGTACCGGCTCGATAGAACTCATGCAGGAGTATCTGAATGCAATGAATGTGGCTGACATGGCGGTTTTTGTTGTTGAGCCAACCGTCGATCGCGCTACGACACTGTCGCCTATATTTAAAGCGCTCGAAAGCCGCGAGACACCGCGTATGATCTTTATTAACAAGGTTGATACGTTAACAGCGCAAATCCCCGATGTGGTAGCCGCAATCCGCACAGTGTCTTCAAAGCCACTTCTGTTGCGTGAATACCCAATTACTGATGGTGAGGCTGTTTCGGGATACATCGATTTAATTAGTCGACGGGCCTACAAGTACGTTGATGGCGCAGAATCCACTGAGATTGAATTCCCGCAGGGTCTCTCTGACGAGGTCGAAATTGCGCGCGGTGAGATGCTTGAAATCCTTGCTGATTTCGATGACACGATTCTAGAGAAACTGCTGGAAGACGAGCTTCCTGAAGTTGATGAAGTTTACGTCAAAGCGGCTGAGGCTATGCAGAATGGCCAATTAGTACCTGTCTATTTTGGGTCGGCAGAAAAAAATCATGGTATTCGTCGGGTGCTGAAAGCCCTTCGCCATGAGGCTCCGCAACCCATCGTTCGAGCTGAAAGTCTTGGCTTCTCGTTCGACGCCGAACCCACGGCCCAGGTGTTCAAAACCTATCATGCGCAGCATAGCGGAAAGGTTTCTCTTGCCCGGGTGTGGTCTGGGGAAATTAGGGAGGGACAAACTCTTGGTGGCATACGAATTGGCGGGTTGCACAGGCTTATGGGTGCAAATGTCGAAAAAATCACCAAGGCCGTAGCAGGCGATGTTGTTGGTCTAGGCCGAATGGATGGGGTGCGCACTGGAGATGTTCTTACTGAATCCGGGGCCGAACCGGATCGGTCGAAGTGGCCCGAAACATTAAATCCTGTTTATTCACTCGCTATCACTCCCGAAAATCGGAGCGATGAAGTCAAGCTTTCGACGGGATTACAACGACTCCAAGAAGAGGACCCTTCGTTGGAATTTCGTCAGAATGACGATACGCATCAACTGGTCCTTTCCGGACAAGGCGATATACATCTGCAGGTTGCTCTTGAAAAACTTAAGGATAAGTACAACGTTGCGACTAGTTCAGCTAGACCCAATGTTCCCTACAAAGAAACGATCAAGAAAACTGTCACCCAGCACGGGCGGTTTAAGCGCCAAACTGGTGGTCATGGAATGTTCGGTGACGTTCACGTCGAAATTGAACCTCGCCCACGCGGTGCGGGTATTAAATTCGCTAATCGGATCGTTGGGGGCGCAGTCCCAAAACAATATATTCCCGCAGTTGAGGCGGGTGTAAAAGAATTTGCTGCAGAAGGACCACTCGGCTTTCCCGTGGTTGATTTTTCAGTGACCCTTACCGATGGCCAGTTTCATGCGGTTGATAGTAATGAAATGTCATTCAAATTGGCCGCCCGCCTCGCAATGAGTGAAGGCATGCCAAAATGTGCCCCGGTGTTGCTGGAGCCAATTGCAAAAGTAGGTATCGACGTCCCGTCCGAATACACCAACAAGGTACATGGGCTAGTAAGTGGCCGACGTGGGCAAATACTCGGGTTTGAGGCTAGGACCGGTTGGGCCGGCTGGGATTCACTGTTTGCCAACATGCCGGAGACCGAAATTCACGATCTAATCATCGAACTTCGGTCATTAACACAGGGAGTGGGAACCTACTCTGCCCAATTCGACCATTTGCAAGAGCTTTCCGGTCGCGTTGCTGATCAAATCATAGCGCAGCGTGCAGAGTCTAAAGAGGCGAACCGCACATAATACGCAGCAGTATCAAGAAATTTGTTCGCCCTATGATGTTTTAATGCAAAGACTTCTTCCTGTAACAAGCCTTTCATTTGTTTTTTCGGCGCGGGTTACTTTGGCAACACGGGTTGGATCTAGCTTTTGCCGATATCAAGTGCGTCTGCGGTGGTGCAATGGTATTTAAATATTTTGTTCCTCATGGATTTCCATGTTCACTGAAGGTGTTCCTTCGGAGGCCGAGGTTATGCTAATAAAATCTAAAAAGAACTGGGAGCTGCCAGAAAATGTCGCAACCGATGAAACAAAATTTTTTAACCGCCGCGAATTGTGTAAGACTTTGGCGGCAGGGACAATTCTGACCGCGGTCAATCCTTTTACCCCTGCAAACACCCTAGCAGCAGGAAGCAATAACGATTTGCTTCAGGAACTTTACCCCGCCGCACGAAACGGGGCGTATAAGCTTGATCGAGAGATCACACCCGAAAAAATTACTACGACGTACAATAATTTTTATGAGTTTGGTTCGCATAAAAACATTTGGCAGGCGGCCCAAAAATTGCAGGTGCGGCCCTGGCAGGTTGTTATTGACGGGATGGTCGAACGGGAAATGAAAGTCGACGTCGAAACTCTGATCAAAACCATGCCTTTGGAAGAACGCCTTTATCGGCATCGCTGCGTTGAGGCTTGGGCAATCGCTGTGCCGTGGACGGGGTTTTCGATGCGATCACTTTTAGACTACGCCAGGCCGTTATCTGGTGCCAAGTATATTGTAATGGAAACATTCAACGATAAAAAGATTGCGCCGGGCCAGCGTCAGCACTGGTACCCATGGCCATATCGCGAAGGAATTACCATTGAAGAGGCCGCCAATGAAATGTCGATGATTGGCACGGGCGCCTATGGCAAGCCTATGTTAAATCAAAACGGAGCACCGTTGCGTCTCTTGGTGCCGTGGAAATACGGATTTAAGCAAATCAAATCTATTGTGCGTTTTACCTTTAGCCGAAAACGACCAAAGAGCTTTTGGGAGAAAATACAAGGTGCTGAATATGGTTTCTGGGCGAACGTCAACCCGGGGGTCCCACACCCGCGTTGGAGCCAGGCGACGGAGAGGTTGTTGGGTACTGGCGAGCGCGTTCCGACGCAGATCTATAATGGATATGCCGAGCAGGTTGCCCATCTGTATGCAAATATGAGAGGCGAAAGGCTGTTTATGTGAAATGGATCAGACGATTGTAGCTTCGGTAGCAGTATGAATTTCTCGGTCACTTACACCATCCGCTAATTCGACGATCCGGAGACCACCGTCTACAACGTCAAACACGCCGAGGTTAGTAATAATCCGATTTACCACCCCTTTGCCTGTTAGGGGCAGTGTACATTCTTTCAAAAGTTTTGAGTCACCTGATTTGCTTGTATGGTCCATCACGACAATCACGCGCCGAACCCCGGCGACGAGGTCCATTGCGCCACCCATACCCTTAATTAGTTTGCCCGGAATCATCCAGTTGGCGAGATCACCGTTCTCTGCTACCTCCATTGCACCGAGAATCGCCATGTCTATTTTTCCACCTCTGATCATCGCAAAAGATTGATCGCTACTGAAATAAGAAGTGCGATCGAGGGCCGTTACGGTCTGTTTGCCGGCATTAATCAGGTCGGCGTCAACCTCCTGCTCTGTTGGAAACGGGCCGATGCCGAGCATACCGTTCTCTGACTGCAATGTGACGTCTATGCCGTTTGGAATGTAGTTGCTAACTAAAGTAGGTATGCCAATACCGAGATTTACGTACCATCCATCTTCCAACTCTTGTGCAGCACGCTCGGCCATTTTGTTGCGATCCCACATTTCTGTCGTCCTCTGCTACGCTGTTCGAATCGTACGCTGTTCAATGCGCTTTTCGTGTTCACCGAATATCAGCCTGTGCACATATACGCCCGGAGTATGTATCCTATCCGGATCCAGAGCACCGGTGGAGACAATTTCTTCCACTTCGGCAATACAAATTTTGCCGCAGGTCGCTGCTGGTGGGTTAAAGTTCTGCGCAGTTTTGCGGTATATCAAATTACCCTGATCATCAGCACGCCAAGCTTTGACGATGGAAAGATCGGCAATGAAGCCGCGCTCGAGGATGTAGGTTTCGTCGTTAAATTCCTTCTCCTCCTTGCCCTCGGCGATCACAGTGCCAACACCGGTTTTAGTATAAAATCCAGCAATTCCAGCGCCCCCGGCCCGCATTCTTTCAGCTAGCGTGCCTTGGGGATTAAATTCAAGGGACAGTTCATTTGCTAGGTATTGACGCATGAACTCCGAATTTTCGCCCACATAAGACGAGATCATCTTTTTTATTTGTCGGGTTTCTAACAGCAGACCTAAGCCGAAATCATCGACTCCCGCATTATTCGAAGCGACGGTGAGTGCTTTTGTCCCCGCCTCACGGATTCCCGCTATTAACAATTCGGGTATGCCACAAAGGCCAAAACCTCCTGCAGCGATGGTCATGCCATCGAATAACACTCCATCGAGCGCTTCGGCGGCAGAGCCGTATACCTTCTTCATGCTAAATTTCCTTTAATTTTGATTTTCTTGGCAAGGCAACAGCCAGATATTGAGTTTCGCCCATTTTCGATCACATTCCAACGCCCGTGGACGTTCTGCGTAAAAAACCCCGGCACTTAAAGTTCCGGACCCGGTAAACGGGGAAATTTTATGCTCGGATGCTCTCAATATTAGGTACCGTGTGGCCTCGTGCCCCTGCGCTCCACTATGTGCCCAACACCCCCCCTTGGAGTGTACCCAGCTGCAAAGTGGAGGTAGTATGTCAGAAAATACTGGGAGCTCGACAAAAAACGTGAAGTTTGGACACATTAATAGAGGCGAAAAATGACGACGCCTGTCGATGCGAACACCGACCCTGACCGTGTTGTCGAACAGGCCGACTTCGTTCACACAGGCCCGCGCACGCTTGCCGGGCGCTACCTTCGCCGGAATTGGCAACCTATTTACCTTTCCGAAAATCTACCAAAGGAGTCGATAGTTCCGATTCGCATTCTCGGTGAGGAGCTGGCACTTTACAGGGGTGAAAGTGGAAAGGTCCATGTTATCACCAATGAGTGCCCGCATCGACTGACCCGTTTGTCGACGGGGTGGATTGAAGGGGAAACCATTCGTTGCCGTTATCATGGCTGGCGCTTTGACGAGGCCGGACGATGTGTCGAGCAACCGGCCGAGCCGAAATCGTTTTGCGCCAAAGTGCCAAAACTCGCTTCTTATTCCACCCACGAAGCTCACGGCTTGATATTTGCTTATCTCGGCAAAGGCGATGCGCCCAGTTTCCGCGCACTGCCCGGTTTGGAAGAAGGCGCCGGCGAAGGCTGGACTGTCTGCCCGTCGGTCGCAATGATCCCGTGCAACTATTTTCAGAGTGCGGAAAACATCATGGATGACGTCCATGTGAATTTTTCTCATCGAGATCACCTTGTGAACACGTCGGCGCGGCCGTACGTTCCAACCAAAATGTGGGCGAGGGAAACACCGTACGGGCTCACGCATTTCTTGGAGCGTGGAGAGCGCACTGATAGACTTCACTTCATCATGCCGAATCAGTGCTTTCTCGCCCACCCGTTACGCTCGCGGCGGGACAACAAACAGTTCTGGTTCAAGGCGCTCTTCTGGTACGTGCCGATCGATGACGAGAGTCATCTTCACTTTCTCATCATGGTATATCACACAAAGAGACCTGAGCGTCCCGCTGGCACGCCAGTCCATGAGGAAATTCAGGCCATTCTGTCCGGTCGAAAAAGTTGGCAAGATGTCGCAAGGCACCCGGATATCATTCGTATCCAAGATGGCGTGGCGATCAGCGGACAAGGAAAGATCGTCGATCGTTCGAGGGAACGATTGGGCACTTCGGATGCGGCGGTGATCCTGCTTCGCAAGCTTTGGATGCGAGAGTTAAAATCGCTTGCTGCTGAAAGATCTGTGACACCGTTCGGTGTACCGGAACCTAAAGCCCTTCGGCAAGAGGAATTGGAAACCATGGGATTCAACGCTTGAATACGTTGCCACCAATCCATCTGCCCACAAATTTTATGTTTAACTGGAAGCCGATGCGCCCGTGGCCGTCTGCGTTTTGTTGACAGACTTTCACCTCACCCCGATCACATCCCAATGCTTGTCGGCCCATTAGAGAAAAATGCCCAGTGCAAATGCACTGGGCAAGTTTAACAGGGAGGCTTCACGTCTGGGAGACGTAGGATGACAAGCTTGTTGGACATGAGTCCATAAACTGTAACCCTTGGCCGAAAAATACCGCCTATTTGGATCACCTAGTTGGATGATCCAACGTAATTGTATTAATAGGCTTTGCGTTCTTATTGGGGAATTGCCCACATTGTAAATATGTTATGCAAAACATGCACAAATACAAACATTTGAAAATTAGGTGTCATTTTTGTTTGATGCCCATGCTTCGGAGCAAAAAGTCGCGAAACAAAATAATTCGTTGAGTATGCCGTAATTCTTCGGGGTAGACTAAATCTACACTGAATTTTGGTCCTTCCAATTCTGGAATAAGGGGCACTAAGTCGCTTACCAACTGCCCCATATAGTCCGGTAATGAAGCAATGCTGAGTCCGCTGGCCGCTGCGCGAAACATGCATAAATATTGTTTACTCGAAGTACCGGCTCGCGTGGATTTGTGCCTTCGCGCCCCGCTGCCATCAACCAATTAATGTCAGTAAAAGGCGGGTGGTAGGAATCATCGTAAGCTATGATCCGATGACCATCCAGATCATTGATGCTATGTGGTGTGCCATGATTTTTTAAATACCCCGGTGATGCATGGTCATTAGTGATCGTCGCACCAGATCCGGTTGTGTTGATGCCGTCATACGGATTGCTATGTCCGCCTTGCCCATGCTTAAGTCGAGTTCGTCTTCACTTACGATCAATGTTGGCTGAATGTCGGGGTAGAGCTCAATAAACTCTTTTAGGCGTTCCGTTATCCAGACCGAACCGAACGCAACAGTGGTTGTGATTCGCAGTGATTCTTGCGGCCCGTCACGGGATGCAGCGACCAGAGATTCAGCGATAGCAAGCTTGGCAAAGATGTCTCTAGAAGTGGCAAACAATGTTTCGCCTGCGTCCGTCAGCTTAAGACATCGCGCGTGGCAACGAAATAAAGGTACATTAAGGGTTTGTTCTAGCGAAGAAATTTGACAGCGGACTGCGACAGATTCTAAATTTCGCCATCATGAGTAAAACTTTCTGCTTCGGCGACAGCATGAAAAACCCTGAGTTTGTCCCAGTCCATAATGTTGTTTCCGGTGTATATTATTCTGCAGGTGCAACAGGACCACTCTCAAACTCAGAGAGGAATTTTTCGGTTTCAAGAGCAGCCATGCAGCCGGTGCCTGCTGCGGTTACGGCTTGTCGATAGGTTTTGTCCTGAACGTCGCCAGCGGCAAACACGCCCGGAATACTGGTCTGTGTGGAATCTGGCGCTGTTGTTATATAGCCTTCATCGTCCATATCAATCTTACCACGGAACAGGCCAGTTGCCGGGTCGTGTCCTATGGCAATAAACACGCCGTCCACGGCAAGGTCGGAGATTGCGTCTGATTTGATGTTTCGGAGCCTAAGCCCCGTTACACCGAGCGGGTCTTCGTCGCCTAAAACCTCTTCAACCACCGTATTCCAGCAGATCTGCACCCGTTCATGGTTGCGAAGCCGAGATTGGAGAATTTTTTCGGCGCGCAGTTCATTCCGGCGGTGAATTACCGTGACTTTAGTTGCGTGATTAGTGAGATACAGCGCTTCCTCCACCGCCGTATTTCCACCGCCAATTACAGCCACCTCCTTTTCACGAAAAAAAAAGCCGTCGCAGGTAGCACAGGCGGAAACACCAAACCCTTGGTATTTCTGCTCGCTTTCAAGCCCCAGCCACCGTGCCTGTGCACCGGTCGAAATGATTACTGTGTCCGCAGAATAGGTATCGCCTGAATCGCCCTTACACTGGAACGGGCGCACGCTGAAATCAATTGCGGTAATCATATCATTGATCATCAGAGTTCCTACGTGCTCCGCCTGCGCATGCATTTGTTCCATTAGCCAGGGACCTTGAATCACGTCGGCAAAACCAGGATAATTTTCCACGTCCGTGGTAATGCTCATCTGTCCGCCAATCTCAAGGCCCGTAACCAACATTGGCGATAGCGACGCTCGCGCCGTATAGACTGCTGCCGTATAACCCGCGGGGCCCGAACCCACGATAAGAACCTTTGCGTGATGAAATTGACCCATGGCACGTTCCTGTCATTTTTAATGATTGACCTATCTTGATGACGCACGATGTTTTACGGCAATGCGAACGACCAGAACAGGGGTCTAAAACCCAAACATATGGTCGAGGCTGAAACCACCATCCTCATGGATGAGCCCGTGATAGCCAAACAGCCGGCAAGACGCATCGCTGATTATGATGTAAGCGCCATTGCCCGCCTTCAGTCGTGTTGCCATTTCAAACACATTCGAATATCGCAAGAAGCGGGATCCGCCACACGGTATTTGAAGCTGTTCCTTTGCGATCAACGCACCATCTGGATCGTGCAGGCAAATTTCGGTATTCGAGGTACCATGCCAAGGCGTTGAAGCTGGATAAATCAGATGGCAGATCGTTTCGAGTGGCGTGTCGCCAAGCCTGAGGAATAGTCGTGTGCTAAGCCCCGGTGCTCGCCCGGTATAGGATTGGGGTTCGTCGCCATAGGTCAATATCGTGTTAAAAATATGTGCACCAAAGCTCGTCTCAGCGGTGTTTCCGGTCGTGCGGTTTTCAAACCGAAACAGGGAATGAAGCCATCCGTCTGCTTCGTCACCAATTGAAAAGTCATAAACAAGTTCCATGTGCCCGAAGCGGCCTTTCAAAAGCTTTTCAATATCCATTTCTTCCGAAAGATCCACATGACGTGTATGGTTTCGCAATAGTACTCCTAATGATAAGTGGCCAATTTCCCGCCCATCTGGATCCATGGTCAACAGCGCGATCGGAAGGGTGGCCTGGGAGGTCGCCATCGGGGTTGGCAGCGCGATAGTTTTCCATATGTCAACGGGCAGAATTGGTGCCGGGAGGATGTATCCCTTGCCCATGAGGTTGCCGATTTCAGGAATTCCCGGGTCCGGTTTTAAGTCGGTACGTTCAACATTGACATGGGCTAACCGTCGGTCACCACAGTCCGAGGTCACCTCGTAACGTGGCCGAACGAAGTATTTTCCTGCTGAGATCTCTACCTGTTGGGGCCAGATCGCTTCTGGAAGGATTTTCCTGACTGCAATAGGAATTGTCGCAAATGGTGCCACTTCCGTTTCTACCGCGGTGGCCGAAACGTTTCCCATAAGTTTAAAACTAATCGCACCAGCCGGAATCGTGTTCGGATGGGAATTCTGTATCCATAGAACCACCTCCTCACCGTCAGCCGGCGCGGGCAGACCGGCATACAGGTCGGCGGGCCAAGCATTCGCATCGTGCGTGCATGAGAGGGCGTTACCGGAATCGCCGTACACGTCGAGAGCATATTTAACCACATCGTGACCGGTAACGCCGATAGCATGTATGAAGAGTTGCCCGGTGAAATCTTTAAGGTCAAACTGTTTGCGGACCTCTCGACTGTCGATTAATATCGTCTGACCGGCTGTCGGGACGGGTTTGGTCCATTCCGCTATAACCGTGCCATCTTCAGCGAACAGGCGCAGCCAAAGACGGATATCACTTGAACCGTATCGCGCCCAGTAATTGGTTGTAACCAGACGCGTGTGATTATCGGCTCCATCGCGAAAAAAAACAAAATTGGTCGCAAAATTCATCGGGTCGAGGTAGGTTTTTTCATTGGTTAAAAATGCGTTTGGTAATCGAAGTGCATCCAGGCTGGCGATGCGGCAACCGCTCGGCAGCAGGTGACCAATTTGGTGCAACATTTTTTCTGCGTCATAGGCGGCGATGAAGACAATGTCGGCGTCGGCGTCGGCAAGGTCAGTGACAGGTTTGAAACGCTGCCCCAGAACAGGCTGCCCCACGGCCTTTATATCCTGAGCATAGACGCCTCGTAGGTTGATACCTTCCATCGAATAGAGTGCGGCGAATTCTTCCACGTAATGGAGCGGATCGTATATGGCTACTCCGTCGGCCGCGTGCAGATCATTAATTAGATTTGTCGCGGCGTCTGCTGCCACGGGGTGGCTGACTGCTTTGTAGTAACTGCTACCGCCGGTAAGGCTACTGAAGGTATTGATGTTCAGCGCCATGCACGTATGCTTTCATAAAAGGTTGCTATCAGCAACGCACTATGGGATTGGGATAATAGAATTTCCATCCACACCACCCTATTTACGGAAACGCTTGAAAAAAGCTGATAATGCGTGGCGTTCATTTTCGCGCCTGGCGAATCTGTTGTTGGTGACCCAATTAAGCTGCAGTACCCGGCGTTGTCCTACGAACGGCTTGTGACCGTGCCAGGAATAATCGCAGCGCCGGAAGGCAAACAGCGTGCCCTCTGCAGGCGGAACTTCGGCAGCGTAATTTTCAAGATCGTTTGCAGACCTCAGCACGCGCAGACGGCCTCCGCTTTCTTCCCAAGTCGGATTCATGTAAACCAGAACGGTAATTATCTTCTCCTTAGAATCTGGATGGATACGTCCATCTTTTATCTGGCATTGGCCACGTACAGTCAGTGTGTTTGGGCAGGCTGTGAGATCGATATCAAATACCTTTTCGATGGCCGCGCGCATGGCGGGACCCTGAAGTTCCTGCAGTAGGGACGCGAACGCCAGCCCAAAGTCGAGTGATTGATTTGGAAAGCTACCTGGTTTCTCTATCTTGGGGTAGGATCTGTGAATTTCTGGCAAGGCGCGTGCTTTTACGAAGCTTGGGACAATCACGTAGTCGTAAGGATCGTGGTTGCAAACCGTGTTGGCCAGTGTATCAGTCTCGAGGGCCGAGGTATCAGAAGTATGTTGATTCACAACTGAGATGTATCGCGCGCGCGCGGTGTTTTCAATGAATGATTCAATGTGCTGAATGCGTTGACCCGAATCTCCGCAAAACTTCGGCGGCAACGGCAACCGTGTCATTGAGCGGATTATATTTCCAACTTTCGAGTCTGCCTTCAAATTGTCGAGTAATACCGGTTTTACGGAGGTTTTGATGAAAGCGCCTGAATTTTGCGGATCCGCGGTCTAAATCGGCAACGTATACCGGTGTACCAGTCGAGCAGGCCTCCGAAATCATCGATACAGAATCTGCGGTAACAATGATCGCGTCGGCAAGCTCAAGTAGGCCAAAATATGGATTTTCTCCCGTGCCGTCCCAGAACCAACAGGGGTGTTTTGCCAGCAATGCGCGCAGTGTCTTTTCATTCTTTGGACCGGTTCGCCGGGATGTGGTCACGGCTATGCCTGCACCATATTCCTCACAAAGAATGGCTAGGCGATTACCAAGATTTTGGATTGATTTGTTTGTCATCCGGTATTGTCGGTTAGATCCGCCAACAAGAACCGAAACGAGTGGCCGAGGTAGGTTACTTAGCAAGTGACGTGCTCTAATGCCGCCTCTCTCTAGCTTGTCACGCGTTACTCGGTTAAGGGCCCCTGTGGTAACAAACACATTGTCGCCCTTAACCTGGTCATGAGCTGGGATAGCAAGCAGGTCGAAACGGTCGTGCCAAACGGTGGGGTTTTGAATTTGAACACAAAAGGTTCTTCCGGCGCTGGCCCGTTTAATTGCGAGTGCCGGCGCGACAGTCTGCCTGCCCGTGGCGATTAATATGTCTGGCCACGGTGGCCTCAGTTGGTCCCTGCCCACTCCCGTCACAGCAATTGATGTAGGCCAGAGCTTTGGGGGCAGAACCGACCAGGGAAAACTTATAGAAATGCGTTTTACGACTGGAACAGCATTCAGAGCTTCTGCAAGACCCAAACATTGGTTCTCCATTCCTGGTTTTCCGTCGGTTACGACCCAAACCGAGACTGCTGCGGCGACGCTCATAATGTTAAAATAGAGGCACTAAATTGAAATATTGTTATCATTCCTTATAATATAATGTCGCCTTTGACATTCACGACAGTTGTTAGCAACCAAATCTAGCGGAATTTTTTAATATGGCCAGACTCAAGCTTGACAAAATCGATCTTAAGATTTTGCGCGACCTGCAGGAGAATGGAAGAATGACGAACGTAGATTTAGCTCGGAACGCGGGAATTTCGCCGCCACCTTGTTTGCGGCGGGTGCGAGCGCTGGAGCATATTGGTTGCATCCGTGGCTATCACGCTGACGTCGACGCTGCATCGCTCGGTTTCGGTGTAACGGTCTTTGCGCACGTTGGGCTGCACAGCCAAGCAGAGGTCGACCTGGTCTCATTTGAGGAGCGTGTCGCCGGATGGCCTGAGGTTCGTGAGTGCCATATGCTGGCAGGCGAAACCGATTTTTTTCTCAAGATTGTTGCTATTGATTGGGATGCCTATCAGAAATTCCTCACATCCAACCTGACCTCTGCACCTAATGTCAGCGTCGTCAAATCGGCTTTGGCGATCCGCACATCCAAACGCGCGTTTGGTGTGCCTGTTGATGTGGACGCGGATATCTTGGGCTAGGTTTGGTAACAAATTATTTAGTCTCAACAACCCGAATTTTTGGAACGTGTTTGATGCTCTACTTGTACTTTACCGCCATGATTTCGTATGATTTGGTGCCCCCCGGGGTGGTTACCTCGATCGAGTCGCTCACCGTTTTGCCGATCATGGCGCGGGCCATGGGCGAGTTGACCGACAGTTTACCCAATTTGACGTCGGCTTCGTGTTCACCAACAATCTGGTAAGTTGATTTTTCCTCGGTGTCTTCATCGATGATTGTGATGATCGCGCCGAATTTAATGACCTTGCCCTTGATCGCCGTCACATCAATTACCTCAGCGCGGCTGAGAAGGTCCTCAATAATGCCGACCCGGCCTTCTATAAAGGCCTGGCGTTCGCGTGCCGCATGATATTCGGCATTTTCCGAGAGATCGCCGTGTTCCCGCGCTGCCGCGATTGCTTTAATGACCTCTGGGCGCTCAGTGGTCTTGAGGCGTTTTAGTTCAGTTTGCAGATCATCAAAACCCTGCAGCGTCATCGGAGCTTTTTCCATGGTCCGGCTTCCTTTGCACAAAACAACCCTTACCCGCGGTAAAACGGCAAAAAGCCCTACGCGACGTTTGAGTCAGGTTGTTGCTAAATTGTTGTATTAAAATAGGACTGGAGTGGCGCAACTTCAAGCCCACCGGCACGCATCGCTGAAATCGCTTCCACGGCAGCTTTTGCTCCGGCTACCGTATTATAGTATGGAATTTTTCGAACAAGAGCTGTCCGCCGTAGTTCGTATGAGTCCGCTATCGCCTTTGCACCTTCAGTGGTGTTAAGTACTAGTTGGACATCCCCCGATATCATTGAATCCACAATATGGGGGCGGCCTTCATGTACTTTTTTGACGATTTCAGTCTCCACCCCTGCAGTGTTGAGCGCATCCGCCGTACCGCCTGTCCCGACTAGGCCGAATCCCATCATCTTCAGTCGTCGACCTAGTTCAACCATCGCTCCCTTGTCCTGATCACGCACTGAGATGAATACCTTTCCCTTCAGTGGGACCGTGGTTCCGCTGCCAAGTTGTGATTTGGCGAAAGCTCGCCCGAAGTCCGTATCTATGCCCATTACCTCACCCGTAGATTTCATTTCTGGTCCAAGAATGATATCTACACCCGGAAACCGGGCAAATGGAAAAACTGCTTCCTTGACGGCAACATGGTCGATGAAATCTTTCTTGGGATATAATTCCAGAAGTTCTTTCAGGCTTTCGCCAGCCATTGTTCGGGCGGCGATTTTAGCTACGGGCACACCTGTTGCTTTTGCCACGAATGGTACTGTGCGTGACGCCCGCGGATTGACTTCAAGAATATAGACCGTGTCGTCCTTGATCGCGTATTGGACGTTCATCAGGCCTACGACCTTTAGCCCACGGGCGAGCAATTCGGTTTGTCGACGGAGTTCGTCGAGAATAGTATTCGGGAGGGAATGGGGAGGTAGTGAGCAGGCGGAATCTCCAGAATGTATGCCAGCTTCTTCTATATGCTCCATAATTCCTGCAATGTGGACTGTGTCGTATTGATCGCGCACAGCGTCCACGTCCACCTCGATAGCATCGCGCAGATACAAATCTATCAACACTGGGGTGGAGCCAGAAACTTTGACTGCACTTTGGATGTAGCGGGTTAGCCCTGGTTCGTCGTGGACGATTTCCATGGCGCGACCACCTAGAACGTAGGAGGGCCGAATTACTACCGGGTACCCAATGTCAGACGCAACTCGAATGGCCTCATCTGCTGATCTCGCGGTGCCATTTGCTGGCTGACGAAGGTCTAGTTCGGTCAGCAGTATTTGAAACCTCTCGCGGTCTTCGGCCAAGTCGATTGCATCTGGAGAGGTTCCAAGGATTGACACACCTGAAGCTTCAAGGTCCGAGGCCAGTTTTAGCGGCGTCTGACCGCCGTACTGGAGTATAAGTCCAAGAACTTCCCCATTTTCCTGCTCCTTGCGCACTATTTCAATGACGTCTTCGGCAGTCAGTGGTTCAAAATAAAGACGGTCAGACGTATCATAGTCAGTGGATACAGTTTCAGGGTTACAGTTGATCATGATGGTCTCGTAACCGGCTTCTTCCAACGCGTAGACCGCATGGACACAACAATAATCAAATTCGATTCCCTGACCGATCCGATTGGGCCCGCCACCGAGTATTATTATCTTGCACTGGTCTGTTGGCGTGGCCTCACACTCCGCAGGCCCGAAGCTACCCTGCTCGTATGTAGAATACATATATGCGGTTTCCGAGGTGAATTCTGCCGCACAGGTGTCAATACGTTTGTAAACCGGTCGCACCGCGAGCGTGCTACGCAGGGCCGCAACATCTGCGCGGGAAGTGTTCGTTAGTTCAGCGAGGCGATCATCAGAGAAACCCATCGCCTTCAGGTTATGCAGCTCCTGAGCGCTATCAGGAAGGCCGTCCTCCCTCACGGTCTCTTCGGCGTCAACGATTTCCCTAAGGCGCTCAATAAACCAAGGGTCAAATCCTGACGCTTGATGGATTGCGTCCAATGATATCCCGTGTCGTAGTGCCTGGGCAACCGTCAGAATGCGTTCAACCCCTGGCGTATTCAGAGCACCCAGAATAGCGGCTACGTCTACTTCTCCCTCACTTCCCTCTTCTTCAGAAATTGCCCCGGGAATCATCACTTCGTTCAGTCCAGTCCGGTCGGTTTCCATGGACCGCATGGCTTTTTGCAATGATTCATGAAAGGTACGGCCGATCGACATTGCTTCGCCAACCGATTTCATCTGGGTACTGAGTACTGGATCCGTCCCGGGAAATTTTTCAAATGTGAAGCGCGGTACCTTGGTTACCACATAGTCAATTGTCGGTTCGAAAGAGGCGGGCGTTACACCTGTTATGTCGTTGTCCAGCTCATCTAGGGTGTAGCCCACGGCTAACCTGGCGGCAACCTTAGCAATGGGGAAGCCGGTGGCCTTTGAGGCCAGTGCGGAAGATCGTGACACGCGAGGGTTCATTTCAATTATAACCAGCCGTCCGTCACGCGGGTTAACGGCAAACTGAACATTTGATCCGCCGGTATCGACCCCAATTTCGCGCAGTACAGATATTGAAGCGTTGCGCATAATCTGAAATTCCTTGTCGGTCAGTGTCAGCGCGGGTGCGACCGTGATCGAATCGCCGGTATGTACACCCATTGGATCTACGTTCTCGATGGAGCAGACGATAATGCAGTTATCCTTCCAGTCGCGGACCACCTCCATTTCATATTCCTTCCAACCGATGATTGACTCTTCGACCAGCACTTCTGAACTTGGCGACGCGTCCAGCCCGCGACGGACGATTTCTTCAAATTCTTCTCGGTTATAGGCGACACCGCCGCCAGTACCGCCTAGGGTGAAGGAGGGACGTATGATGGCTGGTAGGCCTGTCTCGTTGACGATTTCACGGGCTTCTTCCAGAGACCGTGCGATTCGACCGCGCGGGCTTTCCAGGCCAATGCGCAACATCGCCTCCTGAAAGAGTTCCCGGTTTTCCGCCTTATCGATTGCTTCTCGTGTGGCGCCTATGAGTTCAACACCAAATGTGTCCAATATGCCCATCTTGGCAAGTGAAAGCGCAGTGTTTAGGCCAGTCTGTCCGCCCATGGTCGGCAGCAATGCATCTGGCCTTTCTTTTTCGATAATTTTAGCGATCAATTCAGGGGTTACCGGTTCCACATAGGTGGCATCAGCGAGTTCCGGATCAGTCATTATTGTTGCCGGGTTGGAGTTGACCAGAATGACCCGATACCCCTCATCTTTGAGAGCCTTGCATGCCTGAGTTCCGGAATAATCGAACTCACACGCCTGACCGATTACGATCGGCCCAGCGCCGATAATCAGAATACTTTCTATATCTGTGCGTTTGGGCATATTGGTCTGTTCATTTTTATCGCTGTTACTAAATTGCACTTGTTACTAAAATTACTGCCACTTCTCCATTAACCGCGTGACCTGCAGAAGACCCCTGTCATGGGGACCTATCACCGGCAGAGTGTCCCGTTTGTCCATTGTATCGATCATTGTTTGCTGGGCTTCAATAATCTCTTTGTCCTCCATGAATGCTTCGAGATTTGCGTCATAATCCTTCTGCGATAAATCCGCATCATTGAGCCTGAAGTTTCTTTTGACGGACCAATAATAATTTGTCGTTGTTGGCCCGGTTGGGATCAGGGAATTTAAAATTCTGAACTCAATTTTCTGGTAATTGTTGTCCCTTTTAACAGAATGGACACCCACTTTTATTATTATGGTACACGGAGGGTGAAAATTTACTTCTTGCCAGTGTGTTACCCTACCTTTGAAATCTGCATGCATATGCATGAACGGCGAAGATCTTTCAATATTTTCCATTCGTCTTTTGATAATTACTGCGTCATCTGTTTTTTCTACCTCAACTGGAAAATCTGTTACGTCATCAGTTGCGAGGGTAGATCCGTGCAGAAATTTTGCGTGGGTAAGGTCAGTCAGATTGTCTCGCAGCAGGGTGTAGTTGCCGTCAACTTGATGCATACCATGCAAGCCGACCCAATTGGGGTCGTCAAAATAATGTAGCGGGGGCAGTGGAACATCCTCTGCTGGTTTTTTTTCTCCCATCCATACAAACACCAAACCCCACATTTCCTTCGTTGGGTAATGTTTTGTCCAGATACCCTCTTGAATCTCGTCTGTACCCGGTACCGCTGTGCATTCACCGGTTGGACCGAAACGGAAGCCGTGATATCGACATTCAATGCTGTTTCCTTTGACTCTACCCTTTGAGAGGGGTGCAAAACGATGGGGGCAAATGTCCTTCAAGGCCACGGTATTACCGCTACGAACCCTGAAGATAACTATTGGTTGGTCAAGAAGAAAAACCTGCTTCGGGGTTAGTTTATCAAAATCTGCAGAGTACCCCGCTATATACCAACTTTCCGGAAAGAATTCGTACATTTCAACCTGTTTCCTTTCAACCGGGTCCTAGAGTTGTACTCTACCTTGGATCTGGGGCGAATCTTCCTCGTATCTCAACGCTCGAAATACCCAATTCACATTGTCCCCGTCAGCAGCAGTACCGTAGTACGGGTTAAAATATTCCCAGACGATTTCGCCAAATTGCGTGACTTCGAACAGCCTGCCGTTTGATCCTTCGTTAATTAGCGTATTCCCATTCGAGAGCCTTTCCTGGCCACTTATAAAATGTGAATAAAAGTAGGTTTTCGGGTTGTCTTTGTATTCCCAGACGATCTCATTGTTTTCTGTTGAAATTTCAAGGATACGAGAGTGTGGATGCATTTCGTGTGTATTAACCCCGTTAGCAAATACTATCACATTTCCATTGGGTAAAACCTGGGGGTCGTGTTGCCCCCCAAAAGAAATATCTGTCATCTCCCATACAAATTTCTTTGTTTCTCGGTCAATGATTCCTATCGTGTTAAGGTGTCGCAAACTTGTTAAAACATTTCCGTTTGGGAGTGGAAACACGGTGTTGCACCAAGCGTAAACGTGTTTGGGGTATAGCTGAAAGACAGGGTACTTTTCTATTTCCAAGTTTTGGGAATTCCACTCCCAAATGGTTTTACCATCAGGTGAAACTTCACGAATATAATCGTTGTAGACCCCTTCTTCTCTTTCGGTGCCGTCGATGCCGCCGGTGATACGTGAACTGATTTCATGGGGCATGATAGACCAACCGGAATAGATCCAGTTTCCATTCGGTAATTTATGAAAATCGTGGTGCTGCCAGGGGTCAAAAAATTCGGAAACAACGTTACCTTCCCAGTCCACCTCTCGCATCAGTCCTCCCTGGGCGCCGCCAGGAAATGGAGGACCATTTCCGTGCCCCGTATTAACTGAATATGCGAGGTTGCCGTTCTCAAGCAGCCTGGCATAACCACCGGGTGTTCCAGGTAGTTCCCATTCATGCACTATCTTTCCCTCCATGTTTATAAGGAAAGTTGTTTTGACCCACAGAGGGGAAAACAGTGTGAATCCCTGGAATGATTTCTCTACATCATGGTGTAGTAATCCGGTCTGGTTCACGCGCATTTTTTTTCCTTTGAATTTCAAACATTCAACTATTATGGAATAATGATTATCGTATTGAGAACACTAATGAAAGAAAGTCGGAAAGGGGTTCCGTGGACTTTATACCAAGCTATCCTCCGGTACATTTCGGTCAAGGATCCCTGATTCATCTAAATGAATGGCTCACAAGAAAATCTCTCAGAAATCCACTCGTAATCTCTGATCGAGGACTATTCGATGCGGGTGTGGTTGATGCGGTGCTAGAGGCTTTGTCCCTTGAATTTCGCGCTTCAACTTTTTGTGGAATATCCGAAAACCCTACTTTCGGATGTGTCGAGGGTGCGTTGGAGGTTTATCGAGAAAATAATTGCGATAGTATCGTGGGTTTGGGTGGTGGGTCTGTGTTAGACGCCGGTAAAGCGTTACGAATTATTGTCAATCACGACCGTCCCTTACTCGAATATTTGCAAAACCCTTCCCTGATTACCGTTAATGTTGCTCCGTACGCGACAGTACCCACAACTGCTGGAACCGGTGCAGAGGTGACGTTCGGTGGAGGTATACATCCTGTGGCAAATGCACCACCTCTTGGGCTGCGTAGTGTACATTTACAGCCTGATATTGCCTTTTGTGATCCAAATCTGACAATTTCCCTGCCTCCAGGGTTGACAGCGGCTACCGGTATGGATGCCCTTGTCCATTGTATTGAGGGTTATCTGTCTACGAACACAAACCTCCCAGCGGAAGCTATAGCACTAGACGGCATTGCCCGTGCTTCGCAACACGTTCAGAGGGCTGTGGCGGATGGGAATGATCTTGTCGCACGAACCAATATGTTAATGGCGGCGCTTGAAGGGGGGATGGCTATCTACATGGGGTTGGGACCGGTACATGCTTTGTCTATGGCCTTTGGTGACAGTCCGTTGCATCACGGAACGCTTGTCACCGTTTGCACGCCGCCCGTTATGAAAGAGTTTGATGGAATTTCCGGAGACAAACTAAACCGTATTGCTTCTGCTATGAAACTCGCGGTAGGGGGTCCCGTTGGACAGAGAATTGCGGAAGAAATTGGGAGAATGAACAACGATATGGGTTTACCAAGCAGTGTCGGCGAAATGGGATACAGTGGGGGACCTTTGGAAAATGTAGTGGAGGCCGCCTACAGTAATTGGTTTAATGACACCTCACCTAAAAAGTTTACCAAAAATGATTATGAAAACATTATTTCGGAATTGTTATCATAAATGTTTGGCTTAAATATAAATCTATTATTTATATATATAATTGGTGTGTTGTTCTCTTTATCCGCAATTTATACATCAACATTTGGTGTTTTTGATGAGATATATCAACGAACTATTACCGTTGGTGCCTCCGTTGCATTGTCTTTGCTTGCATTCCCACTATTAGAAAAAATCCAGCCAAATTGGCGATTGGGCAAACTGTTTTGTTGGTTTGTAGACGCCGTTTTGATGGGTCTGATAACACTCTCGATATTTTGGTTCTCCCAAGTATACGATGAGTTGGAGTCCGGTTTATATGAGTTTGATTCCGTTGATCTTACAATTGCGGGTGGGGGATTATTAGCGGTCGTAGAGTTGACCCGCCGGGCGTTTGGAATGCCGTTAGCAAGTTTGGCGGTATTGTGCCTGATATATGCACTGTTTGGTCAAGATCTGCCATGGATATTCGCCCATGCAGGTTATGATCTAGAAAGCACTGTACGTACAGTGTGGTATTCATTCGACGGGGTGTTCGGATTTATCGTGATTACCGTTATTTCTCTCATCTTTATATTTATTGTGTTTGGCGCTGTGCTTGAGGCAACGGGGGCTGGTGCTGTTCTTCTTCGAATAGCGGTAAGTTTGACGGGTGGGCTTCGAGGCGGTCCGGCACACGCCGCGATCGCAGCAAGTGGTTTTTTTGGAACGATCTCGGGCAGTGTCTCGGCGAATGTCGTGGGTACCGGGGTTTTCACGATACCTATGATTAAGGAACGAGGCTTCAAAAATTCCTTTGCGGGTGGAGTGGAGGCCGCCGCTTCTACAGGCGGACAAATTATGCCTCCGGTAATGGGTGCGGTTGCCTTTGTGATGGCCGATGTGACTGGTATTTCATATCTGACAATTGTTTGTGCGGCCTTAATACCCGCACTTTTTTATTATGGAAGCCTCTTTGTGGCGGTCTGGGTCGAGGCCGCACGAAATAATATTGAACCGATACCTAAGAGCGAAAGACCGACGGTATCAGCCGCCGACTGGCGCCTTTCCCTCATGTTTGTAATTCCAATATTCGTGATCATTGGTGTTTTAATAAGTGGCAGGTCGGCTGCCATGGCGGGGCTAATGGCAACCGCGACGGGAGCTATTCTCGGTTTGATGAACCCAGAAGTCCGTCGGAAGCCTTCCGTCTATATTACCGCTTTAGCGAAGGGCGGCGAGCAATGCGCGCGCATAATGGTTGCCGTCGCCGCCATTGGTATCATCGTTGGGGTAATGAATCTAACTGGCCTCGGTATCCGTTTTTCAAATATGATTCTTGCTTTTGCAGGGACAGAATTGTTTTTCGCGCTATGTCTCGTGGCGTTAGCCTGCGTAGTGTTGGGCATGGGACTACCAACGATTCCTGCTTATCTCATCATTGTCCTTATTATGGGTCAAGCAATCGAACAACTAGGCGTGCCAAAGCTACTGGTGCACTTGTTTGTTTTATACTTTGGTGTTTTGTCGGCCATAATTCCGCCGGTTGCGATTGCCGCATATGCTGCGGCACCAATATCGGGTTCAAATCCCATACCGACAGCTTTTCAGGCACTTCGGCTGGCGTTTGTTGGTTTCCTAGTGCCCTTTATGATCATCTATAACCCCTCGCTAACTCTGGTTCAGGGATTCGAGTTGTTCCCCTTCGTGTCTGCAATCGTTCGATTAGGTCTGGCGCTTTGGGTTATGACTACCGCGCTTGGAGGCGTTGCACGGCATAGATTGTCAATGGTCTCTCGCATCGCTCGGTTCGTGTTAGGTTTATTTCTGTTAATAGCACATGTAGAGCTTCAGATTGTCGGTTTGGTTGGGCTTTTATGCCTTTTTGCTTACGAGGCGAAAAAGGCGCGTAAATTGGACCATTCGACCGTTAACGAACCCCACTAGGCATATGCCGGTCTGGAAGACTTTGACCCAAACACAAATTCGATTTAGGGTCCCATGCTTGAAATAACAGGGAGAAAACAAGTGGAACTTTTTAAGTTACCGGGCTGTGCAGCATTGGGTGTCCTCGCTCTTGTTCTGTCTGGCAACGTTGAGGCAAAAACATTCTACAAGATGTCTACGATCAGTCTGCCGACGCCTTTTGCTATCAACACCACATTTGTGAAAATTGTTCAGAAATATAATCCCGGGATCGAGATACAGGTTACGGCAAGTGGAGCCGCTCCTCGTCATGCACTGGATGCGTCTAAGGGCAAAACCGATTTTTTAATGGGTGCGCCTTCCTTACAATTTCTAATGTCAAAACAATTAGCGATGTTCAAGAAGGTTAAGAATTCAAAGGAGCTTTCCAACAATCTGAGAGCAATATTTAACTATCGCATTGGATATTATCAATTTGGTGTTTATGAAAGTTCAGGGATAAAAAAGCTCGCGGACCTTAAAGGTAAGAGAGTATTTCTAGGGCCACCAGCCGCGGTTCAGAGAAGGGTTGCGGGTGGATTTGTAAAGGCGATATCGGGCCTAGTACCCGGCAAAGATTATAAATCCGTCAACCTTGGTTTTTCTTCCGCTATGCAGGCATTTCAGGACCGGCAGATTGATGTGCTAGTGGCAAGCAGCAATCCGCCTGCCGCGAACTTTGTGCAGGCGGCCCTGACCAATAAAATCCGATTTCTGGGCGCAACGGATGCAGATTGGAAAACGCCTGCGATGAAGAAAGTAATGCGTCTTCCCGGCCGGACACGGGGCCAATTTCCAGCAGATATTTACGGCAGCAATCAGGCCAATACAAAACCGGTTCAGACAATCGCCGCCTGGGTCGGTTTGGTGACCCGTAAAGGTATACCTGAGGAAGTAATCTATAAAATGACTAAAACTTTCTGGGAACACATTGATGAAATGTATGCTGTTGGTCCCTGGGTAAAGGATGCCTTAAACCTCAAGAATGCGTTTATGCAGATTAATATGAAATTGCATTCTGGTGCCGTGAAGTACTACAAGGAACGCGGGATAAAAATGCCAAAATCGGCCTTGTAACAATCTCGTGAATATAGAAATCTGAATGAAATCTGCAGCTGGGCGGCGTTTGATGCGCCGCCCATTTCTTTACAAAACTCAACGAGCCATTAGATTTACAAACCGTTCAAACAGGTAACAGCTATCCTGCGGCCCCGGACTGGCTTCGGGGTGGTATTGTACTGAAAAAATCGGCTTGTCAGAACAACGTAACCCTTCGAGCGTTCCATCAAAAAGAGAAATATGACTTACTTCCAGTCCGGTAGGCAGAGTATTCTCGTCGACAACGAACCCATGGTTTTGGCTTGTGATTTCGACTTTACCAGTCGCGAGATCTTTTACCGGGTGGTTGCCGCCACGATGTCCAAGGTGCATCTTTCTGGTACTGGCGCCGAGCGCCAGAGCAAGCATTTGATGTCCAAGGCAGATGCCGAACATCGGCAGACCGAACTTGATGAGCTGTCGTATCACCGGCACGGTGTATTCACCCGTGGCTGCAGGATCGCCCGGACCGTTTGAAAGAAATATACCGTCTGGTCTGAAGTGCAGCACATCTTCAGCACTTGCGTTTGCAGGCACAACCGTCACCTTGCAGCCCGCGGACGCGAGGCTCCGGAGAATGTTGTGTTTGGCACCAAAATCTATGGCAACCACATGGTGTTTGGCGCCGCTTAACCGGCCATAGCCTTCGTGCAGAACCCACTGTGTTTCATCCCAGTTATAGCTTTGGGAACAGGTGACTTCCCTTGCGAGATCCATACCTTCCAGCCCAGGCCAGTCCTGCGCTAATTTGAGAATTGTGGCTGGAGCGGAATTACCTTCAAAACTCCCATCAGGCATGTTGCATATGGCGCCGTTTGGCGCGCCTGAATCACGAATCAGGCGGGTAAGACGCCGTGTGTCGATGCCCGTTATGCCGATCAGGTTATGTTTCTCCAGCCATGTGTTCAGGTGCTGCGCTGCTCGCCAGTTCGACGGGTGGGTGATATCCGCACGAAGAACCAGTCCACGGGCTGCAGGCGTCGCGGTTTCGTGGTCCTCAGGGTTGGTACCAACGTTTCCAATGTGCGGAAAGGTGAAATTGATAATTTGTCCCGCGTAAGACGGATCCGTCAAAATTTCCTGATAACCTGTGACCGCGGTGTTGAAGCAGACCTCACCGACTGCCTGGCCGGTGGCGCCAATACCACGGCCCCAGACAAAGGTACCGTCCGCCATTACCAGCACGCCGGTTGCGCCCACAGGCGGTCGGACGGCCACGCCTTCGGTTGCGCTTATTTTCCCCTTTGTTTTTTTGGTGGCGGCGGCGCGCATGATAATATTTCCGTCCCGCGAGGGTTTGAATAACGAGGCTGTGAGCCCGATCCCGAAGTTAGATAGGCCATCGTTTGGAGATCGTCAACGACGGTGTCGACTTTTCAGATATTAAAATTCCGTTATATATCAACATATTATGTATATTTATGGGATTTGCACGGCGACCCGAATTAGGCTAACGTCCGGCCCTTCTTCCGGGATTGTCCCTTACCTGCCACGATCTGGACGAGAATCATGCTGCGCGATCAGCTCAACGACGCTTTAAAAACATCTATGAAAGCCAAGAACACAGTGGCGGTTTCTACACTGCGACTCATCCTTGCCGCGATAAAAGATCGCGATATTGCCGGGCGGTCTAAGGGGGTGGATGACGGAATTTCCGATGCTGAAATACTTCAGGTTTTGCAAACCATGGTGCGTCAGCGTCATGAATCAATCGAGATGTATCGTAAGGGTGATCGCGAGGAACTCGCCGTGCAGGAAGAGAAGGAAATAGCAGTTATTCAGGACTTCATGCCACGCCAGCTTGATGATCAAGAGATGGAGGATGCAATCGAGAGGGTTGTTGCGGACACAGGTGCCGTGTCCATCAAGGACATGGGCAAAGCAATGGGCGAGTTGCGAGACCTTTATGCGGGCCAAATGGATTTTGGGAAGGCGGGTGCTGCGCTCAAAGCGAAGCTGACCGGATAATGCAAAACGTGTAAGGTGCGCTACCCGGATGACGCACGCGAAGAAATCAGGGTGTATTGCGCGATGCATCCGATGCGAACCGAAAGGCTCTAACACTATATGGCATTCCCCTCTCAATTTCTTGATGAGATACGTGCTCGGGTTCGCCTGTCCGATATAGTTGGCCGCACTGTAAAACTCGCTCGTCGTGGCCAAGAACATATGGGCCTTTGTCCATTTCACAACGAGAAAACGCCATCATTTACAGTATCGGATGACAAGAATTTCTATCACTGTTTTGGTTGTGGTGCCCATGGGGACGTGATCGGGTACGTTATGAATGTCGACGGGTTGACGTTTCCCGAGGCCGTGGAACGGATGTCCGCGGAGGCTGGCCTAGAGGTACCGGTTTCGACGCCGGCGGAACGCGAGCAGGAAAAACGCCGGGCAGGTTTAATTGACGTTATGAATTCTGCGAGCGCGCACTTTGAGCACACACTGTGGTCGCCCGACGGCCATCCGGCACTGAAATATCTGCGTGAACGTGGATTGCGAGACGAAACCATCCGGAATTTCCGGCTCGGTTTTGCCCCCCCAGGCAACACTCTGAAAACCGCACTTCTGTCAAACGAAATCCCCGAGGCCGCTTTGTTCGAGGGTGGGTTAGTGCGTAAATCGGAAGAATATAAAAATACGTATGATTTCTTTCGTAGTCGCGTGATTTTTCCAATTTCCGACGGCCGTGGTCGCGTTATTGCTTTTGGTGGGCGCTCGCAAGGTGACGGTGAGCCCAAGTACCTGAACTCCCCCGACACACCGTTATTCGACAAACGCCGAACTCTTTATGGTTTTGATCGTGCCCGCCGAGCGGCTCATCAAAAGGGAAGGGTCATCGTGACCGAAGGGTATATGGATGTGATTACCCTGGCCCAAGCAGGGTTTGTCGAGACGGTCGCACCGCTAGGTACCGCGCTGACGGAAAGCCATATCATGCAGCTGTGGACGCTTTGCGACGAGCCGGTGTTATGCTTTGATGGCGACCGGGCTGGACTAGGTGCGGCGACTCGAACTGCAGCACGGGTATTGCCACTGTTGGTGCCAGATAAGTCATTCCGCTTTATTACTCTGCCGGCCGGCGAGGATCCCGACAGTATTGTCAGTGCTCAGGGTCCAGGAGCGCTGGAATCGTTGATTGAAACGGCGTCATCACTTTCTACCATGGTCTGGTCCATGGAAACTACCGGTCGGGCTATTGACACACCTGAGCGTATTGCCGGATTAGAAAAGCGCCTAGAAGATCATGCGCTTTCGATAGCCGATCGCAACGTCCAATATCGTTACCGGTCGCTGTTTCGGGAAAACTTAAGGCTGTTTTCGAGGAATACTCGCAACATTTCGAGAAACACCCAAAATCATGAAATTTTTCGCCGCGACAAATCTGCACGTGAGGCTTGGCGGGAAGACACTGGCGTTGCAGGCTTTTCACATCTGCGGAGCGGGCCCGAGATCCTCAAAAAACGTCTCGAACAGGTGCTTTTGGCTACAATTTTGAACCATCCTGTTCTGCTGAACACCTTTGCGGAAGACATCGCTATGATGAACGTTTCTGATCCAATGCTTGACAAGCTTAGGCAGGAAATTCTAAAGGTTCACGCCCAAGCGGAAAAACTTGACCCCGACCAATTAAAGAACCAATTAGAAATTCAGGGAAACATTGAAATTTTGCAATCCGTTCTTGGTCCTGAAGTTTACGTTCACGCCGCATTTGCCCGTGAAGGTTCAACGGAAGAAAACGTCCTTTCGGGGTTCATGGAGGTGCTGAACCGCCTGCTCGAGCCCGTGCGGCGCGCGGAACTGGAAGAAGCACGACAGTACTATATAAATGATCCGACCGACGCGAACTGGGAGCGGTTTGAAAAATTGAAAACGGACAGTCCTGACCGACAGGCTATACAACGCGGGACAGAGGAGACGACCGCACCGGCCGATTAGGTTGGCGTGGAAAAGATAAAGATGGATTTGATGGCCCGTGCTGGCGTAAAACGCCGGTGCGCGTTAAACTTTGGGGGAACCGAGATCTTATGGCGACGAAGATCAAGAAAGAGCCTGAAACGAACACGAAATCTCCTGTGCGCAAGAGGGCTGCGGGCACACGGATGAAAAATAAAACGCCGGCCCAGTCGGTTGCAAAAAAGAAAACCAAAAACAAAACACTTGGCAGGAAATCCAGCCCCGGTTCAAAAGCTGCTCTCACCAACGGCGATGTGGGAAGGGCCGCTAGGGAAAGGCCCTCATCAAAAGCGGCCGTCAAAGGTGCACGGTCTGAGAAAATGAGTGTGAAAGACACCAAGAATGCCGAATCCGTTAACGCGGATGCTCAAGCGATAAATTCGAAGCCTGGTGAAGAAACAGCCAATGACGCGCCGGTCATTGATTCTGTCGATGGGTCAGTCAAAAAGTTGATCGAACGCGGCAAGGAACGCGGTTACGTCACCTATGACGATTTGAACCGGGCTCTGCCGCCGGAAAACGTGTCTTCGGAACAGATTGAAGATACTATGACGCAGTTGTCCGAACTCGGTATCAACGTAGTCGAAAACGAAGATACCGACGATATTGAGTCTCCAGCTGAGGGCGGAGCGGCTGTTACGGGCAAGCCCGCGAACGATGATAATCAGGATCTCGGGCGAACCGACGATCCCGTTCGAATGTATTTGCGTGAAATGGGTTCTGTAGAGCTTTTGTCGCGCGAGGGCGAAATTGCCATCGCCAAACGGATAGAGGCGGGCCGCGAAAAAATGATTGCCGCTATTTGTGAATCGCCGCTGACCTTCCGCGCCATCCTGTCTTGGCGGGAGGCACTGAAGAATGAAGAGTTATTCCTCCGGGATGTAATAGACCTTGACGCGGCTTACGTTGGTGATGCGCCAAAAATCAATGCTGCGGCCAATGAAAACGGCGTGGCTACTCCACCCCAGACTGGTTCGCCCACCGGCGAGGCAGAGGGTGAGCCCGATGAGGATGAAGATGAAGAGGCGGTTAACGTCTCCCTGTCGATGATGGAAGAAACACTCACGCCGAAGGTGTTACGCAATCTCGACAAAATCAATAAAACCTGGCCGAAAGTTGCTAAGCTTCGAGCGAGGCGGGCCGACGCGGCGGTGGGCAAGGCCTCATTTGGTACGGTGTCAGCAAAGAACCTGGAAAAACTGACCCGCGGATTGGTTGGGCACGTAAAGAACGTAAAAATGAATAACTTTCGTATAGAGCAACTGGTTCAGGAACTCTATACGTATAATAAAACGCTGCTGGCTCTTGAGGGTCGACTTCTCCGTATGGCGACCAAGTCTAAGGTTTCACGGGTGGAATTTCTTAAGGAATATCTCGGCTCAGAGGCCGATCCCAAGTGGCTGAACCGGGTCTCGCGCCTGTCGGGTAAGGGATGGAAGCCGTTCGTCCAGCGCTATCGTGATGAAATTAAGATAATTCGCGACCAGGTTAGAGTGCTTTCCCAAGAGACTGAGATGGCGGTAGAGGAGTTCCGCCGCTTGGTAAACGAAGTCCAACGTGGCGAGCGCGAAGCTAGCCGTGCCAAAAAAGAAATGGTGGAAGCAAACCTGCGTCTTGTGATCTCCATCGCGAAGAAATACACCAACCGCGGGCTCCAGTTTCTTGATCTTATTCAAGAAGGTAATATTGGATTGATGAAGGCGGTCGATAAATTCGAATACCGTCGTGGCTACAAATTTTCTACTTATGCCACTTGGTGGATTCGGCAGGCTATTACCCGTTCGATTGCCGACCAAGCTCGCACCATACGAATACCGGTACACATGATCGAGACTATTAATAAGCTGGTGAGGACTTCCCGGCAGATTCTTCATGAAATTGGCCGTGAACCAACGCCGGAGGAGCTCGCGGTCCGTCTCGGAATGCCTTTGGACAAGGTACGCAAGGTGTTGAAAATAGCGAAGGAGCCTATCAGCCTTGAAACACCCATTGGTGACGAGGATGATAGCTACTTGGGTGACTTTATAGAGGACAAGAATGCTGTTCAACCGCTGGAGGCTGCAATTCAGGGTAACCTCAGGGAGACCACCACCCGGGTACTTGCCAGTCTTACTCCGCGCGAGGAGCGTGTTCTTCGTATGCGTTTCGGCATTGGAATGAACACCGATCACACCTTGGAAGAGGTTGGACAACAATTTTCTGTTACCCGTGAGCGAATTCGTCAGATCGAGGCAAAAGCGCTCCGCAAGCTCAAGCACCCCAGTCGTTCCCGTATGCTGAGGAGCTTCCTTGATACCTGAGTGTGTTGTGGGTTGCTGCCCCGACGCGGGATCCGCTCATGGGCCTTTCTGGTTGAGTTTAAACGAGTGTATAGATTCTTTGTTTGCTTGTTCCAAAATCTGAAGGCTGGCTGTTTTGGGGTTTGTGCCCTTAATGTATGTTACGTGGATAATTTATTAAAATCAGGGCATGTGGGTTCCTGGAATTTAATCAACGGGTTTTCAGTAGAGATAAGGTCTCAAACCGGTGTGGGCCCCGAAACGTTTGTCACTTTCCTGATGGCAACGGCCACCCTTTTCCGGCTCAGCGTATCAGTAAAAATTTTTAGATAGAAAATTTAATTAAATGGGTGCACCAATTTATCTGCACTCGTACAAGGCTGTCTCGTAGAATGGCAATAGCAATGGCAGTATACTAAATCATCAGGAGCGGGATCCAATGAACGCAGATGGCGGCAACCAGCGTAATGAGGGATATCTTGATCTTAGAGAACTAATTGAGAGGTTCGACGAGATGGGCGAGCTGGCCAGGGTTGATGGAGCCGACTGGAATCTCGAAGTGGGTGCACTTTCCGAGACGGTGGCTGCAGCCAAGCCGGGCCGATCAAAGGCACTTCTATTTGATAAAATGCCGGGTTATCCCGATGGTTTCCGGATCATGTCGGGTGCAGCCAACGCCTACAAGCGTCTCGCAGTAGTACTTGGACTCCCAGACCCTGATAATGAAATGGACCTGGTGTACGCATACCGGAAGCGAGCAAAGAAAGAATTCAAGCTGATACCCCCTGTTGAAGTTTCGAGTGGGCCAGTACTAGAGAATATTGATCGGGATGCCGAAGTAGATCTCTGGAAATTTCCAGTACCGTTCGTTCATGAAAAAGACGGGGGGCGCTACATCGGGACTGATGATCTTGTTATTATGCGTGATCCCGATACGGGCTGGACCAATGTCGGCACCTATCGGGTCATGGTGCACGATAAAAACACAGTGTCGATTTGGATGTCGCCGGGTAAACACGGAAAATTGATTAGCGAAAAATATTTCGACGCGGGCAAGCCATGTCCAGTTCTGATTTCCTGTGGTCATGATCCAAACCTATTTCTGGTTTCACATCAGGAGGTGGATTACGAACTCGATGAATTTTCCTATGCTGGCGGTCAGCGTGGTCGTGCAATAGAAGTCATTCCGTCCGAACTCCACGGTCTACCCATCCCGGCTTATTCAGAGCTGGTCCTCGAGGGCGAAATCATTCCAGGGGAAACGCGTGAGGAGGGGCCATTTGGCGAGTTCATGGGCTATTACGCGTCAAATGCCTCTCAACTTCCGATTGTTCGCATCAATCGGGTTTATTGGCGGAACAATCCAATTCTCACACTCGCCGTCCCGTCTCGACCTCCGGAAAACTTCACCTTTGCCAGAGCCACTGTAAAATCAGCGATGATCTGGGATGAAGTAGAAAAAGCCGGTTTGCCGGGCGTTCAAGGCGTCTGGTGTCATGAATCCGGTGCCGGGCGCCTGTTCAACGTGATTTCAATCAACCAGCTATATCCCGGGCATGCTTCACAGGCAGGCATGCTGGCTGCCAACTGTCATGCAGGAAATTATGCTGGTCGGTGGGTTGTGGTAGTCGATGAAGACATAGATCCATCAAACCTCTTTGATGTGACTTGGGCAATGTCGACGCGTTGCGATCCACCGGAAGATATTCAGTATATAAAACGTTCCTGGTCCACGCCGCTCGACCCGTTGCTACGTGAACCGCCATGGCAGAACAATCGTGCAGTCGTTGACGCCTGTCGCCCCTTTGGATGGAAAGACGATTTTCCGGTGGTCGCGGAGGCAAGTGCAAACCTCAAGGCCTCAATACGTAAAAAGTTTCCAGACCTCTACGAATAACTCCATGCTAAATTGTGCCTGATTAATTTCTGTCCCGACCCACTATAAAATTCCGTACTGAATACCCACCCAATATGGGAGTTTTGGTATTGCATTAAATAACCGACTCGATGAAGCGCTACTCTTATATGAAATTAGTGTGAATACACGTCACTTGGATTTGCGATATCCAGAAATTCCCAATCTTTGTGAAATCTGGCTTGCATAGATCGCAGACTGATGGCAGCTTGCGCCGCGCGTAGGCCCGTAGTTCAGCTGGTTAGAACACTCCGCTCATAACGGAGTTGTCGGGGGTTCGAGTCCCTCCGGGCCTACCACTTCTTTATTTAACCCTCAAATGAGTTCTTTAGGGAACATTGTGGTAATTAAACTTCTGATTTGATCAAAAAATATCGCGTTCTGCGAATCACCCGGTTGGAATATTCAAGTTGCTGCCCTTGGAACTGATAGAAACAACAAGCAGGTTTACGACAGAATTAACGTCGGGAATGGCACTACCAGTTAAACGTCACCGCTCTCCGCGTAAACAAACTTCACTTGAATGGTTTTCTTACTGCGCTGCCAGAGGCGGCAGCTCAGCCAATTCGGCTTCGTAAAACTGATCCATGTCGGCCTGCAGGTCATTTTCCGCCAGTGATTCCGCAAATTTTGAACGAACCGCCTCACTCTCGTCGGCGTAATCGATCTGATCACCTCCGATACGGGCGGAAATCCACGACTTTGGTACTCCCTGAGAGTTACGAACCGCCACACCTTCGTACTTGAATGCAAGATAGCGTGAGGGTGTTGGGCCAGTATTGAAGTGCTGATGAAACCACATGTTCGGCGGCACGATCATCGTGCCAACCTCCCACGGATAGTAGCGGGGCTCTTCTCCATCGGGCCACATTAGAGAATATCCCTCGCCTGACAGTATAATCACGTGGGCGCCGGGGCCATGTCGGTGGCCCTTCTTGTAGGTACCGATTGGGAATTGGGAAATATGGGCGTTCATGGAACTTTTGGCAAAGTTGAACCGAATATGGCCACCCCCTGCACCGCGCTCTTTGGCGGTAACCAGTGGCAGGTTCACGGCGTCCGGTACGAAATTTGTTACCAGCTTGAAGCCGTCGGTCTCCGATTTGGCCGCAAAATAATCGGGTTCTCCGTTAAACCTGCCCGTAAAATCGAATTGGCTGTTGAAGATGAATTCGGGATCTTCAAATACATTAAACATTGGCGGCCCGTTGGTGACGGCGACGAAGCGTGCTGGTGTCTTGCCCGACGCATTGAAGTGCTGGTGCCAACAATTGAGAGGGATCGCGAACAACGCACCGGGCCCCCATTCGAACGTTATGCTATCACCCTTGTCATTCCATACGCTTGTCGATCCGCGTCCCGACAGGATCATGATCATTTCTTCAAACAGCATACGTTGCGGGGCCAGCTTTTTACCCGGTCCTATCTCGCAAACGTAGCAATCGTTCGAGGTGCGTGATGCGTCGTGGTTCAAATAGATACCCATACCGTCGCGCCGTGCCCACGGTTGGAGGTCTACCGTGTAAAGGTTCTTCACGTAGACCGAACTTATGATCTCCAGACCCTCGTTGCGTACCCACCGCTCGTAAGGAGTGTCCTTTTCAGATGCGAATTTTTTTGCCAGTTCATCCGATGCTATTGCGTCCTGCTTGGTGTCGTTGTCTGGCATTTATTTCCTCGCTGTCTTGTTTTTTCAACGACCCCGACATGAGGTCAGGTCGCTAATTCTGTGTTTTTTTATACTCTTTTAGCTTCGGCTGCCAAGAGCGATGTCAGCAGAACAAACTCTCATTTAACCTGTTCGAACGGAGCTTCGGTTCGTTTAGGGTTTATCCAGAACGATCGGACGCGATTGATTGTGATCATTGTCGTGACTGTGAACATGGCCCTCGTTTTTTTTAGAATGTCTGCCTTCAGGCTCTTTTGGGTGGGCATGGCCATGGTCGTGATCCAACCTTTGACCCGATCTCGGATCGTCGGAAAATACCAATGACTTGATTGTTACCGGTACCGTCCGCGATGGTAATCGGATCTTACCGAGGTCAATATAGTCAAAGTCCCATAGCACTACACCGTCAATCACCAACACCCCCACGGGCACCTCTAGTTCATCTTTAAGTATATGTCCTACCGATTGGGCAATATCGCCATCCAGCACGATGAAGAGTGGCTGGCCGGCGGCGATCATATCATCGAGACCAAGCACCAGTCCTCTGGCAAATGCGTACATACGCTCATAGGCCGGGCTGCCGTTCCAGTGAAACGACAGTGCAATTTCCCGATCATTGCCATCTACTTCAAATGCCTGTCGATGGGTTTTGACAGCAAGTGCAACGTCCTCCGCCACAATCGTTTCCGGGCATCCGTAGGGCGGCTGAATAACCTGTAGATTCCGGCGCGGCAACAATTCACCAGGATTGGAAATAAAACACGTGTTGCCTGATAACTGAACGGAATACTCCGAAGCACCGAGCGCAGTCGCGCGTATGCATTCGCCGGCAGGCAGTAACTGCCAGGGCAATTCTCCACGCGCTAGGCGTCGTGCTATTGCGCATCCTAGCCGCCGTCCCAGATCTCCGAAATCGCGTTTCTCGCGGCCATACACATACTCAGCAACCCCTCCCGAGAACATCACACCGTCAATTTCCCCAAAGTCGACGATTGGATCTGTCAGATAGAGATTCCGGATTCCGTCCGGCAGGGGATGTAGAACCAGCGCGTCAATAAGTGTTGCTGCCATGCCATCCGCAACCTTATCAAGATCATCTGATGTCACCTTTTCCCCAATAGCCCAGTCAAAACCAGCACGGGCGGCATGCGTGTGCCCCGCTGGGTCAAGCCGGACAATCGTGCCAATATCGTTCACAACCTGCAAACGGCCACCGATATGAACGGCAGCGGTTACCTTCACCTGTCCTTCTTCCAGAATAGCCAGCTTGGCAGTTCCACCGCCGATATCGACGTTGAGTATACGTCTACCACCGTCTTGTGAGGCTTTGGCCGCGCCAGAACCGAACGCCGCCAGCATACTTTCCATATGGTGGCCCGCTGTGGCACAGACAAAATCACCCCCGCGTTGTGAAACTGTTGCTGCAATCACTTGGGAATTCTCTCTGCGTAATGCCTCGCCGGTGAGGATTACGGCTCCTGCGTCGATATCGTCTGGACCGAGGCCTGCCGCTTCATACGCCTGGTCGAGAATCCGACCGAGTTCCACGTCTGAAATACGGGTTTCACTTTCGTAGGGGGTGAGGGAAACCGGCGATTGGAACAGGGTCTCTCTTTTGATAACGAAATAACGGCTCGACATGTCTTCAGCCATGCGGCGCAGATGCAATCGTGAAAAAATCACCTGCGTTCCGGACGATCCCACGTCGATGCCGACGCTAGTCAGACGGACGTTGTCAGCGATCCAAAGAGGGTTTTGATCCAGCGGAACATCGTCGAAATCCGCATCATGGTCATGGTCTGCATCCGGCCCATGCTCATGAAAGAACATGTCCCCCATGGAATGATCTTCGAGGGTATGCCCGGATGGTGGCCCCTTGGGCGCTGGGTTTTCTCCGTCTGAAACCTCGCCACTTATATTCCGAGGATGTTTGCGGCGGCTCATTGGCCCTCCCAAGGAGTTCGTCAAAGTAATTCAAAGCCCTATTAAGCGGGCTCCATTAGCGACATAGTCGCGAATACGCAAGGGCAAACTGGGCTGGTCGGGTGCAGGTCGACACAGAGGGGCGGAAGCAGTGCAGATTTCAAACACATAACTTTACATATGTTTAGAGATAATTAGATAAAATTCCGACAACCATTTGAAAAAATATGTTCATCTGATTTGGTTCTTACAGTTCTCGTAATTTATCTGCCATCCAGTCAGCCCCGTAATGTAGTGCCGGTTGATGATTGTTGAACTGGGTGTGAGCAGAGCCGCCATTTTGGCCGTTAAAAATTTTCAATTCCTTGTCTTCCGAACCAATTACGTCAAGCATTCTCCCCGCGTCCTCAAGCGGTACCTGACGGTCTTTGGCACCGTGCATGATCAGAAATGGACAGGTGATTTTTGGACCTAGAGGCTCAACACGGAAGTCTTTTATCCGTTCGACGGCGTCTTCGACCGTGTTGGTGCCAGTGATAAACATGATCTGGAATATCGGTGCTCCGAGTGTGCCCTTGCTCGCTAACCGATCGACCCAAACTTTATGATAATCGTATATGGCCCCCCACGCGATAGTGGCCGCTATCCGTTGTTCGTATGCCGCGGCACGCGCGACGTAATAACCGCCGAGACTACTGCCAATGATGCCGATTTTGGACGGGTCTACTTCCGGTCTGTTTTCGAGATAATCAATAATTCCCCGCACCGGTTTTTCGTAATCGGCACGGGTGAAGAGTTTCTGCTTCCTGAGCGCGCCACCAATACCGGGCGTATCCACGAAAATTACATTCAAACCCCGGTCTGATAGTTCCTGGCGCGCGCGGAGATACCAAAGCTCTTTCGTCGTATCAAGGCCGCAGATCATGATCACGGTTCCGCATGGTCCGTTACCGTCCCTCGCAGGCTGAAAATAGGCGGGCAATGTCGCTCCTTCGAAGGGCACTTCAACGATTTCCAACCTGTGGGGTGATTTAAGACGCGCGGCTTCAAACATCTCCAGAACCCTGTCATATGCGAGCATCCGTCGCGGATCCGCAGGCGGAACAAAATGCTCACCAATGATTTCGTAAAGGCTGGCCAAATACATGGTCTCGCTATAACTGCGGTCCGACAGGCATTGCCGGGCCCGCTTTTCTAAGATAGCGGCAAGACCAGTCCACTCGTCATGCCAGACGTCGTTATCACCCACATTGGCAGTCAAATTTGGCATGATCAGCTCCATATCGCCGATCTGTCCTCCTCCTGCAAAGGCGAGCATCGTGTTGTAGGACCATAGGTAGTTCCCCGGAAACATTTCCAGCATTGGTGTTCTCTTTCTTTTCCAGCCTAGTAACCGCCGATCGCATCGTAACCGAGTGCATGTCGACCACTAAGTGTAGTCTGTATATCCCAGTTAAGACCCGCGTGACGGGCGGCAGCGTTGACATCCCGCCAGGCGCGCTGAACTGGGTGGGACAGTAATAGCCCCGTCCCACCGACACATGAAAAGAGGGCGTTTACCGACTGCACAGCAAGTCGCATCGCCATGGCCTGGTTCCGCCGGTTTTCGATGCGGCGCGTAATTGATAGGCCTATACCCGACTCCGCGGCTGCATAGTTGGCTCCTAGGTCGTGATGCAAAAGCCCAAGCCCGGTTTCTATGCTTGCTGATGCTTCAGCGACCCGAGATTGGACAATGGGAAATCCGCCAACGGTGTGACCACCATCAACGGTGCCGCCAACGGTTTGGCGCTCAGCAGTATCGCCAACAAATGCGCTAAGTGCACCTTTTGCAGCGCCAAGGCCAACCGAAGCAATTGAGTAAGGTACAACTGAAAGAAAAGGTATGTTGTAGACGAATGAATTGTGAGCAGCACTTCCAGGTGAATTTCCCGAAGACATGTTTTCAAAACTCATTATCCGGTGTTCCGGTATGAGAACATCTTTCAAGTTCAGGTTATTACTACCTGTTCCAGCAAGGCCCATGGCATACCATATATCGTTAATTTCAATATCGGACATTGGTACCAGTAGAAACGCGGGAAACTTGCCGGATGTTTTTGAATCGTCAGGGATCCATGCACCCAACAAGGCCCAGTCAGCGTTCTGGCAACCGCTCGCGAAATGCCAGGTACCGCTGATACGAATGCCACCAGAAACCTTTTTCCCCACTGCTGACGGCGCATAGGATCCAGTAATAAAGCTGTTGGGGTCATGGTCCCAGACATCTCGCTGAGCAGTCAACGGGAATGTTCCCAGCATCCAGGGGTGCAAACCGCAAACTGCCGATACCCAGGCTGTCGATGCGCACCCAGTCGCCAGTTGGGAGAGCGCGTCGATCATCGACGTCGGATTTGCCTCCAGTCCTCCAAACATTTGAGGCTTTACCAGTCTGAAAATCCCGGTTTTTTTCACGTCAGAGAGAATATCGTCCGGTATCGACCGAGTTTTTTCTACCCTCTCGGCATGATCCCTCAGGGTCAGGCTCACCTCTTTTACTGCTGCTTGAACCTTTGCTATTTCCTGCATGGATGCTGCAACCCTAGGCGGTTCCTTGCTCATCCCTATATCCATGTTCCAACTTCCTTTTACCGGGTCAGGTATTCATAGGCTGGATATAATCAGGTGCGGAACCGTGGGGTTGGATGGTTTGATGACCGGCTTTCCATTTTTCATTTTCATACGAAGACACACCTGTTCTGGATCGGATGGAGACAATTGTTCAAGTGGGTTGTCAGTGTATATAGTAATTTCGATAATTGAACCGTGGCCTACATTTTTGTGATAAACCCCGCGCGGCATAACAGACACCTCACCCTCGTCAATCGTAACTGGCCCAACCTCGCTTTCGATGGTCCGACTGCCCTGATATTGAAAAAAACCACTCGTCACCATCCATATTACGGTGCGAGCCACCCTGTTCCCGGTCGCAGTTGGCGACTTCGATAATCAAGTCATCGTTGGCATAAACCACCAACGGCATGTAACTGTTAACCATGTCGACACCGGTAACAACACCGGTCTCAAATATGTCGTTAAGTGAGATTTTCCCATTCTCCGACCGCCTTCTGTCACGTCCTGTTTTAGAAGGTCTTCGTCTCTTTCAATCGTGTAACGCTTTGCCTTTGTTCCGTTCGGCGGTGCTTGGACCCCAATAGGTAACAAATTCCGTGACTTTGCCCATACCTTTCGCTCCCGCGTCCGGCCTCCGTAGCACAAAACTAACCTAGTATAAGTCTATAAGCTGTAATCCTGCTTGTCTGTTGAACACCCAACCTTGTTTCTGAAAACACCCATGCTCGTTCGATGGCGCCCTGGCCGTGAATAGGTATGGTAAATGACGGGTTTACAATTAGTGGGGGGAAGTGCTGTATGGGCAATAAAAATACTCTAGTTTCGGTTCGGAGTGCTAGTCCAAAGTTTAAACGGGGAGTTCTACACATGAAACATGTTCTGAGAGGTTCTTTTATCGCAACCACGGCACTGGCGGTTTCCATGGCTACCGCTAACGCCAAAATGCCCACCTTGACCATGGAGGCCGCGCAACCAGGTGGTTCCACTGATGTTGCGTCCAAAAATCTGGCCGAAATAGCTGCAAGAGGCAAGATCGCAACGATCCAGGTGCAAATAGGCAAAACGCTTACAAAATCAATTCAGCAGGTCGCCGAGGGCAAAACCGATATCTCTGCATCGGCTTTCATTCTTAATTTTCTCATGGCGAGGGGTCTGGGGCCATATTCAGGTCTTGGGAAAGAGAAGGGCAAGAGGCTCGCTGGAAATCTGCGCCTTCTCTATCCCTACCATCTCGCACAATTTTACCTGATTGCTTATCAGACTACCGGCATTGACAGTTATGCAAAACTCAAGGGAAAAACGGTGCATAATGGTCCTCCTCGCGGAGGAGCGCTGGTTACCGCACGTAACGTTATCAGACTGAGTAACGGGCTCAGCGAGGGAAAGGGTTACAAAGGAAAACAGATCGCCTGGGGACAGGCTAATTCCATCTTCCTTGATCGCTCGGTAGATGCGGCGGTTAGGCCTGGTACCAATCCAGCGTCCTTTATTCCCATCCTCATGGCGGCGGGGAAGATAAATATAGTTTCAGTTCCAAAATCCAAGTGGGAGGGCAAGGCTTGGCAGAAATACCTGAATGCCCCGGGGATGTCGCCTGTAATTTATCCCGTGAGTGAGTTGGCCCACTATGGTGCCAAAGCCCGGATAATTTCCGAAGACGGTTATTTCAGAACCGCCGCTAATGGCGGTGGCGACATCGTTAATAAGAAGATGAACAAAAGTTTAGCTTACCGGTTGACCGCCGCCTTCATTGAAGGGCTTCCTGACCTGATGCGAAAAGTACCATTTGCTAAGGGCCAGTACTATGGAAGTATCGACGCAAAGAAAATGGGTATTTGTTTCAAGGGTGGAAAAATCCCCACGATCAGGTTCCATCCAGGGGCAGCACAGGCTTGGGAAGAGGCTGGACATAAAGTTCCTGCCTGCGCGAAATAAACCCGGAATAACACTGGCCCCCGGCAACCGGAGTCCCTGATTGATACTCCGGTTCCCCGGGAGCTGCGTCAGATACGACATCCGTTTTTCCGACTTCATTCGCGGAAGAATTTCCCCGTGGAGAATAAATATGTCAAACGGCGGTCAAATTAACATACCAACGAATCTGGCCGGTTAGAGCATGGTGGTCAGCAAAATTGCGTTCTGGTTTGCCCTGGCATTAGTTGCCATGGGTCTTGCCAATAATCTTCCTAATATTCCGGGCCTGCTTGGCTTGGTGAACTCCGTTCCAGGGTTAGAAAACCTTCCACGCCTGAGCAAATATAACTCCGAGTTTTTCTTCCCGCTTGTTTTTGTGGTTATCATGATCGTTGTAGTGTTGCGGTCCTCTTTCGCCCGAGAGTGGCGTGGCCGTGGAACCGCTCGCTTTATTCTCGGATTGACGATCGATTTTCTAATGCTTGCCACAACCCTGTTGCTCGCATGCGTCTATCTGATCGAACATGAACAGGTCTGTCTCATCGATACCCTGAACGGCGAAAGAGCGCGCCTAATGGCTGCCGACGCGGCGCGGGCCGCTGAATACAAGGAGATATTTGGCACTGAACCCATCGACGATTATCCAGACTGTCAAACAAACATTGGCAGTTGGATTTTACCGCTCTTTGTGTGGTCTATATCGGTTTATTTCCTGTACGTAATCAGGGTCTGGGGTTTCCCGATTGTAGCGGTTGCCATTGCCTTTTTTGCCTACACGCTACTTTCCTCTGGAGCTTGGTATTTTGAGTGGTTTGACAATCGATATCTAACCACGTCCATTGGAACGGTTTCAGAAGGTGTCAGAAACTATAGCGCGGGTGTGGTGGCCGCACGCAATGCCATAATACTTGAATCGAATAGCATCTTTGGCCAGTTCCTTAACATTACGGTCAATATTGTGTTTCCCTACGTGGTGTTAGGGGCACTGTTCGGGGCCTCGGCGGGTGGGCGTTCACTTATAAAACTAGCCGTTATAATAACGAGCAGATTGCGGGGCGGCACGGCTCATGCTGCAATTGTTGGCTCTGCGACTTTTGGTACCATTTCGGGCGGACCCGTGGTCAATGTCCTCGGAACGGGAACGCTCACGATACCGATGATGATCAGAAACGGTTTTACCCCCACATTTGCTGGAGGCGTGGAGGCCGCGGCCTCTAGTGGTGGACAAATAATGCCACCAGTCATGGGCATTGCGGCATTTGTACTGGCAGCGCTGTCGGCTGTTCCGTATTCCGATGTAATTGTGGCAGCGTTCATCCCGGCACTTGCCTACTTTTTCAGTCTGTTCCTGACGGTGGTATTTGAATCCAGACGCCTGAACATACGGGCGGTAGGCCGGATATCAGAGGAGCAGAAATTAACTAAAACCGAGTGGAAAAACCTTCTCACAATCGTTGGCCCCATATTGGTAATACTCGTCCTGCTGTTAACTACAAAAGATGATGTAGGCACCGGTATGCTGGGTTGGATCTTTGGATATACTCCGGGAACCGGAGAGACTTTGCCCTGGTTGCTGAAGGTATTTCAAAATTCTGCCGGCGATCCTGACTCAGCAGGGTTTTGGGCTGTTATGATACTGCTTTTGTTTCTGTTTATTGATCCGGAAATTCGAAAATCACCCGCCAAGATATTGTTGGCTCTGGGCGACGCCGGATATCTGATTGCGAACCTGTTTCTGCTTCTTGTCGCAGTTTCGGTAATTGATGTCTGTGTCAATTTCACAAACATTACCGGTATTTTGACAATCGATATTCTTAACTGGCTTAAAACCGTATCAACATTTTCTGTTTTGGGTTTTGAGATTGCATTAACCGGTGAGCTCTATCTCATGCTTGCACTCGTAATGGCAATGCTGGCGACCGTTCTGCTTGGTATGGGCATGCCGACGTTGCCGGCCTACGTTAATGTGATTTTGATACTTGGGCCTTTATTGGTGGCGCTGGGAACGTCTTATTTTACAGCCCATATGTTCATATTTTATTTTGCCGTCGCTTCGGCCATCACGCCACCAGTAGCAATTGCCGCGTTCGCTGCTTCTACAATTTCAAAAGCAGAACCGCTTGCAACAGGGTTTGCCGCTGTTCGCGCTGGTATTGTCATGTTCACGATACCGTTCGTGTTTGCATTTTATCCGGAGCTTCTTCTCATTGAACAGGCCCAGTTTGCTCAATCCCTTGATGGCGGCATGAGCGCAGAGAAAATATTTCTTCCCGGTTATGACGGAAACATCGATTGGGCCGGATTGAGCTGGCTACTGTTCAGGCTGGTGATTGCTTTGTATTTGATCGCCAGTGCATTGGCAAAATTCGATGTGGAGAAGCTCGGAATTTTCGAAATCTTGCTCCGAATTATGTTGTCCGTACTGGTCCTTTTAAAAATCCCGGATGTTGCCATTGCTGCTGTGGTAGCGTCGTTGGTTTACCTAGTTTTTCATCAATTCATCCACCGGCGTCGGCTGGCCGGAAGGGGTGTTTTCATACCCTGAAAACGTTTCCGTTTAAACGGTTAGATGACTAATGCAGGGAACCTTTGATGCTTCTGCGACGACATGGCGGAAAATAACACTATGTCAATCATCGGCCTATAACACTATCCAGCTCCCGGTAGTCGGGTGGTGATGTGTCAATCGGTCGTCCACTGCGGATTACTATCCTGTCCGCCTGCGGGCGCGGGAACAATTCGCTGTAGTTGCGTGCATCAAAAATGATCATGTCGGCTGGCCCCCCAGCCTTAAGCCTTCCGACATCAGCAAGTCCCATCATATCTGCTGGTGTGCGGGTGACAGCATTCGGCCAGTCCCCGACAGGATAATCGAGTTGGGCGATACGAACGGCTTGCGTAAAAACCTCAACAACGTCCAGATCGCCATATGCGTAAAAAGGGTCTCGGGTATTATCACTCGCAATTGAGACGGGAATACCCCTGGCCTTTAATTCATGCAATATCGTAACGCCGCGCCAGCGTGGCGTCGTACCGGGAGATCTGCCTTGAAGAAACATATTGCACATCGGCAGGCTGGTGACCCGCAGGTTTGCCTTTTTTGCCAGATCAAGCGCACGGTCGACTTCTTCGGCGGGCCGAATGGCAAGACTGCAGCAATGGCCTACATTAACGGCTCGATCATAGCCATTCCTGATCAGGGCTTCGCAGATGTTGTCGAAGGAATTGGCTGCCGGATCTCCCATCTCATCCACATGAAAATCCAGTTCGAGCCCTCTCTCAATTGCCAGTCCAATCATATAATCAAGCAGTGCGTCTGTATTATCCTGAATATTGAGGACCGCACCAAGAATACCGCCAAACTCTACCATCATGTCGGCAATTTCTTTGCCAAAACCCTTATCAGCGTATCCCCAGATTGGTTCCAGGCAGACCGTCTGTAGAGTAATCCGCCCCGACCATTCGTCGCGAAGCTCCGCAGCCACTGGCCACGAGATGCGATGTTGCGGAGGTGTGGAATCCAAGTGCGTGCGAATTGCCGCTGTCCCGTGGGCATAGGCGCACCGCAGCGAGAAGTCCATGCGTGTGCGGACATCATCCGCCGTCCAGTGGGCGGTTCGGTCTTCGGCGGTCGATGTCAATGCCCCGGGGCGCGACCCCTCTGGATTTCGTTTTCGAGGCCATATGTGGCCCTTGTCAATGTGGGTGTGGGCATCGACAAAGCAGGGCCATACCATAGACCCTTGCAGATCCACTGGTACGCCAAATTCTCCTCTTCCAGCAGAGCAAAGCTCGACAATATTTTCACCGGAAATGGAAATATCCAGATTGATCAATCCATCCTGATCTTGAACCAGCTCAGTAGCCAGACCGTCAACCAGACAAGCGGGCACCGAAGCATTTTGAAACAACACTTCGTTGCCATCAGGGAGGTAGAGGTTGCGGACCATATACTTATAGTAGCGCTCTCCTCGCGGGGGAGATAGAGGTCAGAGATGCACTGTCGTTGCTTACGAGAGGTTTCGATAAACATACGATATTAGGCTAGGAAAGCGAAAACTCATCTTTAAAAACAGAACCGTCATGCCAGCAAGTCCCATTAAGCCCTTTGATAATACTTGCCACGCCGTCGTTTCCTGGCAGCCAAGCCGCCCTAGCCTGCGCAAAGCCTGTCCTTCGAGCATTTTTGCAGACTTCCCTGGTCAAAAGCGAACTCAAACCCCGCTTCCGCCAGTGTTCGTCAGTTGACACTGCCAGTTCGGGAGGCTCCATTTTACTGTCATGCCAACCTAGTTCACTAACGCTCACGAGTAGGTTTTCAAAAAAAGCGCCTACCGCACACATTCTGGACCAGTCGAACTGTTGAACCATTGTTGCTATTCCTTCATTTGACATACCTGAAAAAAAGCGACGAAACCGGTCAAAGTCAGATAAACGACACAAGCGGTCGATCAGTGTTGATGCATCATCCTCCGTTACACCTCTAATATGCACCGCCTGTATTCGCGGTCCGGTGGAATACAAAGGAGCAGTTATGGGGTTGGCAGACAAAGTGGCCTCAAATCAACGGTTAGTCGCGTTACTGTTCATCTTCTCGCCACTCCTCGATAAGCCGATTTGCTAGTAATCCTCTCTTGAAAGACGGTTGAAGGACGAAGACGAACGTTCGCGCGCTTTTTCAAACGTTAGAGTTGTAATCAGGATCCCAAGCGCAATGGCGAGGTGCCCCATTACCACTTCGCCCCACCACAACCAGGACCCAAGTGTTAGGCAGAACACCGTCGACCACATTACGGAAAGAAAGAGCATGATCTGAAAACGAAAGACCTTGGGTATGGACTGGAGTGGGTTCCGGTTTTCATTCATTACAACGCCATAGGCATTAGAGTCGTTTTTTTTCATTTGTTCCGTCTTTCCTGAAGTGAAGCGCAAACGAGGTGTAGGGTTGTCTGTTAATTGGCGTTTGGTTACAGTACGCATACCAAAACGTGTCGGATCACGGATCAAAGCGTTTGATGAAAAAAGGGCCGCCCAAAGGGGCGGCCCTCTTAAAATAATTCACCTGCAACTTAATCGAATGTTCCGTCCACCAGCACAAACATCATGTGACAGTCATTTTCACTGCGGTTGGACCATGCGTGGTTTGTACCCCTTTGAACACAGGTATCGCCCTGTGTCATCAACACCTCCGAATCATCGAGGACCAGAAATATTTCACCCGACAGACAGATCGCGAAATCGACAGTCTCCGTTTTATGCATCAGCGGATGCGGTGGTTCTCCGCTGTCATCGGCCGCTCCTTCGGCGCCGATAGAGGCGAAGCTGTGTTTTGCGGCCTCCCGATCAACATCGTTGATCCAGTCTTTTTCAGGTGGAAACTTTATTACCCTAAAGACGGATCCATTCGGTGGAGGTAATAGCCCAATTTGGCGGTCCCTCACCGTTTCCTCTGATCCCAAAGGTCGGGAGGGAGCTTCATCGAGTACCCAGAGGTTGTGTATTTCCACTCCCGGGCGATTGTCTGGGTGCAGGATGTTGGGCGATTCTCCGTCGGTAATGACTACGGCCTTGCCGTTTTCATCGTGCCCAGTGACGATTCTTCTGACGCCCATTTTTTACAGTTTCCCTTCAATGACATAGTCCAGAATCCTTACTACCTGTTCAGGCGTCTGCGCTACGGCAAGGGCAGCAGCGTCTACTTCTTTAAGCGCGTGTGTATGCCCTTCATCGTGCAGGGTGATGACGGCCTTGCCCAGGGCAGCCGCGTATCCCGCATCGAATGCAGCGTTCCACTGCCTGTACTTTTCACCAAAGCGCACGACGACTATGTCCGAACTCTCGATCAGGTTCCGCGTCCGGATGGCGTTAATTTGGGCACCCTTATGATCTTTCCAGAATTCGTTACCTTCCATGCCAAGGATTTCAACACCACAATTGTCACTGGAATCATGGTCGGTAACAGGGCCCCGAATCTCGACGGGCAGGTTTCCCGCAGAAACGCCTTCCTGAATTCGTTCGCGCCAGTCGCTGTGAATTTCGCCTGATAGGTAAATGGACCATGTTTTTGATGCCATCGGGATTCTCCGTATGGGTACAGCGACAACTATTTGCGCTTTTTTTAACGATTTTTCGGCATTCCTTGGCCGAGATCAATCTTGATGCCTTTTATCACTTCCTTGACAGACCCGCAAAGCGGCAGGCTGATGCGGGCTTCATCTGCTTCTTTCAGGACGATGGACATGTCTTTTTCTGCCCATGGCAGGTCCCAGGTTTCAGCACGGACCTCCATTGCCCAGTTCCGGGCACTGGAGTCGAGGAGGGCCTCTCGCAGCGCGTCAGTATCCACCGACAACGCGTCTGCTAGGGCCATCCCCTCAGTGTTCGCGGAAATACAGGACCACAAAATCAGGTTATTAACCATTTTTCCGACCTGTCCGGCGCCAAGATCACCCAGAAAGTAAATATCGCTGGCAAAGGTGTTAAACGCTGGCCGGCATTCGTCAAATTTTACCTGATCACCACCACCCATAAGTAACAGTTGGCCTTCGATGGCGGCCTGTTCCCCGCGGCACATTGGTATGTCCAGTAAATTCACAGGTTTGTCGATGGCCCGTGCTGCAATTTCTTTCATTGTGCCGGGTGCGATGGTTGAAGCGACAGCGAGTGTCATGTTTTCTTTCGGATTCATTAATAGGCCAGAGTCACCGAACAAAACCTCCTCGACCTCCGAATCGAAGCCGACGCCTACAATTGAGAGGTCGCACTGTCCGGCCAGTTCTGCGCAGGTTTTTGCTGAAGAAACACCTGCATCTGCAACTGCTTCCAACGCGGCCTCGGCGAGGTCGAACCCGATAACCCGGAACCCTCCATTGGCAAGATGTCGTGCCAGTGGGCCACCCATTTTGCCAAGCCCGATTACTCCTACTGTCTCTATTGTCATCATCCTGTTCCCTGAATAATCCGGTTTTCTTTCAAAATCTCGCGTACACCCGCTAACGCGCCGCAGCCGCGACAGATGGTTTCTTCCAGTTCAAAATTTGGCCCATCACCGCCGTAACGAAGGGCAATCAGCGGTCCCGCGTGTCGCAACGGGTGCGATAGGATTCCGTAATCCCCGATCTTACCGCAATCGCCGCATGGGGGTCCGTCGGTTACCTTCGCAGTCTTTACGGCAGTAATCCGGCTTCCCCGGATTTCGTGCCGACGCTTTTCAGAGGCAATATTGTCGGAGTTTCCGTGCCCGTCCAGAACGACGCCATATAAACGTTTGGCCTCACCGGCAGTCACCGTTTGCGCTCGTATATCTTCAGCAACTGCCTCAATCTCGCGTTGGAGTGGATCGCCAAAGCCCCCTCCACCTGCGGCCCAGAAACCATAAACATCACCCTTTCGAATTACTTCATCGGCTTTTGATGGCATCCAGAAAATCTTTTCGCCCATGGCTGTGATCTCGGGAACAGGACCGGAAAACAGGTCGACGTCGGCCTCACGAACGATTACGGACTGTGAACCTGCACCTGGATAACCGCCCTCGATACCGTGGGCGTTGGTCTGTTCCGTGCCCGCGGTATTCGTCAGTTTAAGTGTAATTTCGTCGACCCCGTGGGGTGTGAAGGCTACTTCACTGGTCGCGCCACCACGGTATTTACCTGCCCCAGCGGAATCGGTCATTCGGCGCCTATAAAGATAAAGGATGGGGAATTTCCACTCAGAGCTTTCGATATTGCCAAGACTGCTGGCGTACGAAGTGATTGTCCCTGCGTGGTGAAATCCGTCAGCAAACGATCGCCCTGCTGCACCCGATCCGCGATGATCGGATAAAAGCCCGCCCGTTCGCCGTCCGTCCGGTAATTCCGCGAAAAGGTTATTGCAGTTGCTGGAGGAATTCCATGACGGGCAGGCCCGGTCTCTGTGTTCTGGTGAGGAGTTGAACATTTTGGCAACAGCTTGCGTAGCAGCAACTGTCACCAGCCAGCGAAAACCAACAGTTGAGATGCTGACCGGCGCGGGGTAGATGGCATTGACTACACTCCCTTCGGGAGCAATCACTTCGATGCATCGTTTCAGACCATCGTTCCAGTCGATGTCGCCTTGACAGAGGAAGCTGTATAGGGGCACTGCTGAACCTGCCACAGTGGCGGGCAGGGTACTGTTGACCGCTGCATCGACCTGATCCGAGGTCCCGGTGTAGTCAAAGAGAAATCTGTCCCCCTGGCACGTAAGCTTCAGGGAGACCCTGCAGATTCTCTCGTCCCCAACCCTTACGCCATCCATATAGGCGTCGCCCGTCCAGGAGCCTTTTGGCAATTGGCGAATGAAGTCTCGTACCTGAAGTTCTGCGAGATCAATCGAGCGTTTCATTACGGCTTCGACCAGATCCTCCCCACGTTCGTCCAGCAGATTGTTGAGACGTCCGCGCGCCACGTTGATAGCGCCCATTTGTGCCCGTAGATCAAGTGCCACGGCATCAGGCAAACGCGAATTGTTAATGAACTTCTGTTCATTTTCTACCACCAGGTTACCCTGGTCGAGCAGCTTCATGAAAAACCGGGGTGGGTCATCGTCCAGTGTACGCGCGTTGATGCAAAAGCTGCCGGCGTCGATACCGCCAACATCCGGATGGTGCACCACATTGCCGATCCACAGAAATGGTTTTCCAGCACGGAATAATGGGCTGGCAACGACAACGTCATTCTGGTGCAGGGCTCCCCGGAACGGATCATTGGTCATGAAAACGTCGCCATCATTCACGCTGTCGGCCCCGTCGATTATCGATGCCACCGCATCGCCCATCGTAGTAACGTGTACCAAGGAACCAACACCGGCTGTAACCAGTTCGGCGTCTTTGGTGAAAAGACCAACATTGTAATCATTACCCTCCACCACGATCGGTGATGCCGAAATGGTTTTGATCGCGATTCCCTGCTCATCATTAATTTGCCAGAGGCGGTGTTTGACGATTTCAAATGTGACAGGATCAGTCACTGTACTTCTCCGGTTCCTATTGAGAGATTTCCGTGCGCGTCCATTCTGGCGAAACTGTCTGGCGGGACCCATACTGTCGTCGTTTTGCGTTCTATAATGGCCGGTCCTGGAATCGGCACCTCG
>JAYZQT010000005.1:0-33041 GCA_036136335.1 Pseudomonadota bacterium | reverse complement strand
ACTCCGGGTATGCACCTTCACTGGGCCAACTAGAATATATAGCCCGCGCGATTACGCCCGTGTTTCGACCGATGCGGTTTGATGCTCGTTTTTTTATGGTGCGTTCTGACGAAGTAATCGGAAAACTAGAGGGGTCGGGCGAGCTTGAAAATCTTGATTGGATCCCAATCAATGACACACAAAAACTTGAATTGGCGAATGTTACGCGAAAAGTTCTAGCTTATTCAGAGACTTTAATTGAGAACCCGGTTCGCCAGACTGCACGCAGGAAAATCCCGTATTTCAAACATCTATCGGATGGTAGCCACCTAGTTGTTATGCAATAGGTAGCTGAATTTTCACATTTCAAGTATTTCGGGTTTATGGGTGGCGAGTTGACGCATAAGGTAGGTCCAACCTCGTTCAAACATCCTTTCGTTAGACAAATATTCTTTTGTACGAAGACTTCCTTCTTCAGAGGGTGCCGACAGGTTAGCCCCTGCCTTTGCCATGAGGAGCATTTCAGCTTCTTTCTCCATTGTGTCGGCGAGTATAACTGCCGCGGGGATTGTTGAGGCAGCGGCTAGGAGACCGTGGTTTTTTAAAACCAAACAGGATTTGTTTTCTAGCGCTTTGGCCATTGCAATCCCGGGTTCTTTTCCAAGTGCGACGCCGTCATCTTCGTCGAATAGAACGCATTCTTCATAAAGTCGTGCCCCACCTTGGGTGATTACCGTAATATTTTGTCCAGTTGCGCTTAACGCTGTGACGTGTTTTGCATGGGTGTGGAGAATACAAGTCACATCTGGGCGCGCACTATAGATTCGGGTATGTATGTGGAGAGTCGGGTTAATGTCGATGTTCTCGCCTGAAACGCAATTTAGTTCGAAATCCGCCTCGTGTATGAGTGCCGGCGTTACTTCTCCAAATCCAAAATTATGTACGTGAAAAAAAAATGTATCCGCGCCGGGCAATCGAGCGGTTAAATGGCTTCCCATCCCGCTTGGTTGACCCAACATGTCTACAATATGGAACGCAAATAGGAGATCTTGTCGTAATTTTGCAATAGAATCGCCAGGATCGACTGAACGGATATCCGGCATTCGCAGCCTTTGGCTTGTCATTTTCGGTTTCCTGTATGTTGATCAGCTATTTACAAGTTTGAGTTTTCTTCTCAGAACTGAAAGTGCGTCGCTCAGAGAAGTGCTCCGCTTAAGGCGTGCACGCCCATTATAAACCAGATATTCGAGATTTCTGCCTGCGAGTTTCCGTTTAACTACCGTGAAGGACGGTTGTTGTCTGTTATTTCGGTATATTAGAAACGTTGCCATCGATGGATCATGGCTAACGGCGTAGTCTTTCCATTCTCCACTCATCACCCTTCGACTATATACGGACAGTAGTTGATCAAATTCTTTTTTGTTAAAACATATATCTGGTTTGATGCGCCTAAGGGCATTTTTGTATTCGGCGAGTCTAACGATGGTCGACATCAGTGTTGGCTGTATTTCTGGAATGACGGAATCATTATCTGATTATCGCGATTTCGTTTTGTTCGTCCAGTCGTCTTAGTGCCATCCTGTTTTGATTGTTATTGACCTCAAAAAAAAACTATAAATGGGATTTGCCACGATTCCGTGCTGTCGTTATCTTGGCGGCCGTTTTCTTTGTTCTTATGGGGTGCCCCGGTGGGCGACATTTTTCGCGAAGTTGATGAAGAACTAAAACAGGAACGCTACGAGAAGCTTTGGCGGCGATACGGAAAATATGCAATTGGCGGGGCTATCATGATGGTCGCCGCTGTTGCCGGCTGGAAATTCTGGGAAACCCATCAAACAAGTCAACGCCTTGCAGAGGGCGTAAAATTTGCCGTGGCAACGGAGTTGTTGCGGGATGGAAAGGCGCGAGAAGCCGCTGAAATTTTTGGAAAACTTAGCGAAGAAACTGCATCGGGTTATGGGACTCTCTCAAGTTTTTACGAAGCATCTATTAAGGCTAAAACGGGGAACCATATTGCTGCGATCAAAGTTTATGATGAGATTGCCAAAAACGGTTCAGTATCTCGGTCAATCCGAGATCTCGCCTCTATTTTGGCTGGGTTGCAGGCTACTCATGTCCCATCAATCGACGGCACCATAATCACAAAGAAAATCCAACCGTTGTCTGTAGCCGGGCGACCTTATCGACATATAGCTTTGGAAATTCTGGCCTTAACCGCGGAGCGCACTGGTGATCTAGCCGAGGCACGTGCGAATTACCGTGCTATTGTTGATGACCCAAATGCGGCTGCTGAAATTCGGACCCGCGCCGCCCAAATGCTGAATATTCTCGGTAAATCGAACTAGGCGGACAAAATGATAAAAGCTAAACGACCGGCAGGAATAGGATGCATGCTGGTTTGTCTTCTGGCTCTGTCCGCCTGCGGTGACTGGTTCCATGATTTAGGTAAACCATCGCTTCCCGGAAAACGTGTTTCAGTCATACGGACGGGCGGCAACTTGTTGCCGGATAAAAGGATTCAAAACCTAAATGTCATAATACCTAAGCCCAAGGTTAATTTTAATTGGCCTCAGGCAGGTGGTTATCCGGATCATGCAATGCACCACCTTGCAGCTGGTGGCTCGCTTGATAGAAAATGGTCGTCTCGTATCGGAGATGGTTCGGATGATGGGGCGCAGCTGTTATCGCAACCCGTCGTTGCTAACCAAATGATCTATACCTTGGATATTAATGCGGTTGTTTCTGCATTTAGTATAGCAACGGGAAAGCGCCTTTGGGAGTTTGAACTTTCAAAAGACGAGGGGCACGAAGGAATTCTTGGTGGTGGCTTGGCAATTGATGGTGGCCGAATCTATGTAACTACCGGGTTTGCTGATGTTATTGCCTTAAATTCAACGACCGGAGCCGAAATCTGGCGAAAACGGCTCGATGGACCAATTCGGGCGGCACCGACTGTTGCCGGCGGGCGGGTTTTTGTTGTGACCATCGCGAACGAACTATTTGTCCTTAATGTGGCAGACGGTACCGAACTGTGGACACATTCCGGGCTTCGCGAGATCGCAGGTCTAGTCGGGGCTGCGCCGCCGGCTGTGGCTCGTGGTATAGTGGTGGTCCCATTTTCTTCAGGCGACGTTGTGGCGTTGCGAGTTGAAAATGGACGGCAGGTCTGGACAGAATCTCTTGTGGCACTGAGACGGTCTAATGCGGTGAGTGCTATTGCCCATATTCGCGGCAAACCGGTGATTGACGGTGGTATTGTTTTTATTGTTGGAAACAGCAACCGAACGGTTGCTGTTGACCTTCGTACGGGTACGCGGTTGTGGGAACTGCCGATTGGGGGGCATCACGGGGTGTGGGTGGCTGGTGCTTTTATATACGTCGTGACCCGCAACGCTGAACTGGTGTGCGTCACAAGAAAGGGCGGCCTTGTTCGTTGGGTCACCCGGTTGCCCCAGTTTGAGGATGCACGAAACAGGGAAGATCCAATTATTTGGTCAGGCCCTGTTCTCGCTGGAGATAGACTACTTGTCGCGAGCACAGAAGAGGAAATCTGGTCAGTATCTCCGTATTCTGGGAAGGTCCTTGGACGCATCAAGATTGAGGGGCCTGTTTTGATACCGCCTGTCGTGGCAGCCGAGACGGTATATGTACTGACCGATGAGGCCGAACTGATCGCGTTTCGTTGAACCGATCGATTATGAAACCTTTAATAGCAATTGTTGGCCGGCCCAATGTGGGTAAGTCGACACTTTTCAACCGACTCGTTGGGCGCCGTTCTGCACTGGTGGATCCCACTCCGGGAGTTACGCGGGATCGTCGTGAGGGAGACGCCAGGCTGGGTACGCTGCAGTTTATAGTAGTTGATACGGCGGGACTGGAAGACACGCAGACGTCTGTTTTGGAAACGGAAATGCATGTACAGACCCTTCGAGCCATCGAAGGGTCTGACATAACAATGTTGGTTTTTGACGCTCGTTCGGGAATAACTCCGCTCGATCAGCTTTTCGCGGGTTTACTTAGAAAACTAGGGTCCCGGGTTGTTCTTGTCGGAAATAAATGTGAGGCGACCGCATCGGAAGCAGGTTTGCTTGATGGTTACCGGTTGGGCTTCGGCGAGCCCGTTGCAGTTGCGTCGGAACATGGGATCGGTATGGGAGAGCTTGAGCATGCTATCAGGGCTGAACTTGAAACAATTGGTCGGCGACCTGAATGTAACCCGGGGATTAGTGACGGTGAAATTGGTGTCGTCCATGAGGAGATTGAAAGCGCGTTGCAGTTAGCGATTGTTGGACGCCCAAATGTCGGAAAGTCAACGTTGGTGAACTCATTAATTGGCGATGAACGCATGATTACTGGACCGGAGTCTGGGATCACACGGGATGCAATCTTGATTGAGTGGACGTGGCGTGGTCAGGTTCTAAAGTTGATAGATACAGCGGGGATGCGTCGAAAATCCCGGTTGTCTGAAAAAATAGAAAAGTTGTCAGTTAGCGATGCATTAGAAGCTATTCGGTTTGCCCATGTCGTCGTATTGGTACTCGACGCAACCATGATGCCCGAAAAGCAAGATCTCGTTATCGCTCGACATATAATCGATGAAGGTAGGGCAATTGTGATTGCCGTGAATAAGTGGGATCTCGTTTTGGACAGACCAGACACGTTACGTAAACTATACGACAGGATGGAAATTTCTTTACCTCAGATCAGGGGTGTTCCAGTCGTAACTTTGTCAGCGACTACGTGTCATGGAATTCACAATCTCCTGCCGGAAGCTATGGCTATTCACGACGTATGGAACAAACGGGTTTCCACCGGACCATTAAATCGGTGGCTGCACGGTATGGTCGAACGGCATCCTCCACCTGTTCACCGGGGGCGTAGAATAAGGATTAGGTATATCACCCAGTTAAAAGCGCGACCCCCAACGTTTGTGGTATTTGCGAGCCAACCCACGGGTATTCCGGAATCGTACACCCGTTACTTATCCAACGGGATACGTGAAATGTTCAATTTTCCTGGGGTCCCTATACGCATAAATTTTCGCCGACAGCATAATCCGTTTGATCCTGATGTCGGAGATAGGTAGGTAGAGGTCTTAATTGTCGGAATTTCAAAAGTTGTGTTGTTGAAAAGTTTTTAAAGCATCAGCTTAAACGGACTGAAGTAACGAAATGCACTTGCGATAAATCAACCGGATTGCGCATGGCAGGTCGACTAATTATTTATGCGTCAGGTGACTCCGTATGGCGCATCACGATTCCGGTGTTTTGCATTTCAAATAGCTGCATCCACCCAAACAAAGAAGGTACGGTCATAGGGCGCTCCCTTTGGTGGGGAGGATATGTCATTGCGTCATTTCAGGTTTAGTATGCTGAAATGATTTCTCCGTGACGGGTGCATTCGGGAGTGCAAAGTTGAACAAATAAATCGGTGAGGGCCTGCGGTGGCTTGACGGTTTCGGGATCTTCGCCGGGATAAGCCTCGGCGCGCATCGCGGTGCGGGTGGCACCCGGGTCGAGTAAATTAATCCGCATTTCTGTCTTCTCAGTTTCCGCGGCCCAGCAGGTCACCATCATCTCAAGTGCAGCTTTGGTTACAGCATAAGCGCCCCAGTATGGACGTTTACCACGCGCAGCGCCGGACGTTACGAAGACAGCCCGTCCGGCATTTGACTGACGCAACAATGGGTCCGCGGTGCGTATCAGCCGCCAATTTGCGTTTAAATTAACCTCGACGACGTTAGACCAGATCCGATCATCAATATGCGTAATAGGAGCCATTTCGCCCAATAGTCCAGCGTTTCCTACTACGATATCAAGTCGTCCAAAACGTTCTGCAATGGTGGGGCCGATCAGATCCACCTGATCCAGTTCGGAGAGGTCCAACTGAAGCAACGTCGCCCCCCCACCCTTGTTTTGAGTGCGACGAATACGATCGTCGACTGCTTCTAGTCCCCCCAGTGTGCGGGCAACTAGCACAACATGTGCGCCCTCGGCTGCAAACCGCTCGGCTACTGCTGCACCGATACCGCGCGATGCGCCGGTGATAAGAGCTACCCTATCCTGTAACTGTCCAGTCACGCAAGCTGGGTAAGGAATGAAAGTTGTGGATTCGGGGTCTCACCGATGTGATCGGTCGGTGAAATTGGATACTCCCCTGAGAAACATGCATCGCAGTATTGTGGTGTTGAGGCATCCCGTCCCTCTAATCCCATTGCGCGATATAGCCCGTCCATGGAAACGAACGCGAGACTATCAACGCCGATGATTTCGGTAATCTCCGCGATGTTGTTTTGGGCAGCCAATAGCTGATCGCGTGATGGCGTATCAACTCCGTAAAAGCAGGAGTTGGTGGTCGGGGGACTAGCGATGCGCATGTGAACTTCGCTTGCTCCCGCTGCGCGAACCATCTCCACAATTTTGAGTGATGTAGTGCCGCGGACTATACTGTCATCGACAAGGACAATCCGTTGCCCCTGGATCACATCGTTATTTGGGTTATGCTTCAATTTCACCCCGAGATGGCGTATTCGGTCGGTGGGTTCGATAAATGTTCGCCCGACATAGTGATTACGGATTATGCCCAGTTCATACGGTATCTGGGCCTCTTTCGCGTATCCCAGCGCGGCAGGAACCCCGGAGTCGGGAACAGGAATAACAATATCTGCGGATACATTACTTTCGCGAGCAAGTTCCTTGCCAATACGTTTCCTGGTATCGTAAACATTGCGTCCTTCAATCGTGCTGTCCGGCCGGGCAAAATATATATATTCAAAGATACACAGCTTCCTTGGTTTTTGTGGAAAGGGGTGCATAGACTGGATACCATCCTCGTTGATTAGGACGACCTCACCCGGTTCGATGTCCCGGACAAATGCAGCGCCAATTATGTCTAAAGCACATGTCTCCGATGCGAGTATCCACGCATTTTCAAAGCGCCCAAGTACCAGTGGCCGAATGCCATGTGAATCGCGAACGCCTATCAGCGTATCGTTATGAAGTGCCACGAGCGAGTAGGCACCTTCAACTGTATTTAGGGCATCAACTGTGCGGTCAATCACAGTGGCGAACGTGCTGGTCGCTATCAAATGAATTATGACCTCCGTATCCGTGGTCGATTGGAAAAGACAACCGCGTTGAACCAAATTACGCCGAAGAGACACCGCATTCGTTAAATTTCCATTATGTGCGATAGCAAATCCACCAGAAGCCAAATCCGCAAACAAAGGCTGAATATTTCGGATAATTGTATCACCTGTGGTTGAGTAACGGTTATGGCCAATCGCTGATGCGCCTGGTAGTCGTTTAATTACCGTTTCTTCATTGAAGTTGTCGCCCACATGCCCCGTGGCCCGATGGCTGAAGAACTGACCTTCCTGAAAGGTGACTATTCCAGCGGCTTCTTGACCACGGTGTTGAAGAGCGTGCAATCCCAACGCAGTAAGGGCAGCCGAATCTTTATGTCCGAACACACCAAAAACTCCGCACTCTTCTCGCAGTCGGTCATTGTCAAACGGATTTGAATTCATACCCAAGGCGTGGACGTCCTTATTGATGGTTTCGGATCAGCCTATTCATTTCGCGTCGTTCCTCTGGCCGGTAACCAGAATCTCGACCGGAGCCCGTGCTCTCTGGTTTAGGTGAGAGTAATTGCTGAAATGTCCTCTCAACATTCGTCGCTGGGCCCCCTGGGACATTGAGACCTAGTTCTGCTGGAAATCCGGAGGCAACAAATGCGGCGCCGCGACGAAGCAGGGGCAGTGTCCGCGCGTTCACTAGGAAGGGGGATTCATCCGTCATATCCAATACCTGTTGGGTGAAGGTATAAGCACCGATAACTATGGCACTCCCAATTACGAGTCCAGCCAAAAGCCCAAACGTTCGGTCAAGCATCCCGAAGGAGCTTTGTCGGACGCCACGTGCGATCGAACGGCTAATGATGGTTAACACAATCATTGAGGCCACAAAGATACCGGCTCCAGCGACGATATCGGCTATTAGCTCATTGTTGATCCAGTCTCGAGTATAGGTGTGGGCATAAGCGAAGCCATAGATAGTCGCCATGATAGAACCCACCCATCCGGCTAGTCCCAGCATAACACGGAGAAACCCAAACCGTAGTGCCACCAATCCACTAATGAGTGTAGTGCCGATGGCTAGTAGATCTGCCAAGCTCATGAAGCAGCCTGTTCAATGGACAGCGCATCACCATGGGATAGATCAAACAGTTTTACCAAGTCTTCTAGTTTTTCCATCTCCGAAATGTCTAAATTCAAAGACAAATCGGCGTGTTCAGATGGTTTTGTCTCTGGTTGTAGCGGCATCCATGCGGCGTCAAAACCGAGTTTGGTAGCTTCCTTCATTCGAAGGTCGGTTTGGCTGACAGAACGAATTTCTCCGGAAAGCCCTATTTCGCCAAAAATCACCGTTTTAGGAGCTAATGGTTGATCTAGTGCGGCCGAAATGAGTGCGGCGGCGACTGCTAGGTCCGCCGCGGGTTCGCTGATACGAAGGCCTCCGGCGACGTTGAGATATACATCGCTTCCGGGAAGGCTTACATCGCAACGTGTGTCGAGCACAGCAAGGATCATGGCTAACCGCCCCGAATCCCAGCCGATCACCGCCCGGCGAGGGGTGCCGAGAGCGGACGGAGCAACGAGGGCTTGTATTTCTACAAGGACAGGCCGTGTTCCTTCAATGCCTGCGAAGACCGCTGCGCCCGAAACCTCACCCCGGCGTTCCGCCAAAAACAAAGCCGAAGGGTTTTCCACCTGTATTAGCCCTGCACCCGTCATTTCGAATACCCCAATTTCATCGGTAGGTCCGAAACGATTTTTGATAGCACGCAGTAACCGAAATTGGTGACCTCGCTCGCCCTCAAAATAAAGAACAGTGTCCACCATATGTTCAAGTACTCGCGGTCCCGCAATTGCGCCATCCTTCGTGACGTGTCCAACGAGAATCACTGTAAACCCGCGTCTTTTAGCAAGCCGAATGAGGATATCTGCTGATGCACGAACCTGAGAAACGGATCCAGGAGATGATTCCAAGTTGTCAAGATACATTGTTTGAATAGAATCAACGATGACGAGGCGTGGCGGATCTGGTACATCCAAAGTGGCTAAGATATCTCGCACGTTGTTTGCTGCGGCGAGCTGAACGGGAAATCTTTCAAGACCTAACCGTTCTGCCCTTAACCGCACCTGATGAACAGCTTCTTCACCCGAAACATAGGCGCATGCGACTTTATTGGAGATGGCGCATGCGACCTGTAACAGAATTGTTGATTTCCCAATTCCAGGGTCTCCGCCGACCAAGATTGCTGATCCTGGAACCAAGCCCCCACCCGTTACTCTATCAAATTCAGCTACACCAGAAGTGAGTCTGGAGTCGGGTTGTTTTGCCCCATTCAGTTTTACGAAATTGATATTAGACCCTTTTCTTGGCCCAAGTCCTTTTGGCGTTCTATCAAGCGTTAACTCTTCCGAAATGCAGTTCCATTGTTTACAGGAGTCGCATTGTCCCTGCCACTTTCCATAGCTCGCACCGCATTGAATGCAGTTAAATTCGGCAGTGTTCTTGGCCATCGATCAGAGATATTCTTTCTTGGGTGTTAGGGAGGACAGTCCCCCCGGCGAGCGGCCGTTAATAAAATTATCGACTGTGCTGTTTCCGCTGTTGTCTATCTTAACGGCATCGTCTACCCAGATAATTCTTCCATCTTGGATCATGGCGATTCGGTCTCCAATCCGCCGTGCACTATGAAGGTCGTGAGTTATGGTGAGCGCAGTTGCACCGAGTTCTTTGACACATTGAATAATTAGACGGTCGATAACGTCGCCCATAAGAGGATCTATACCCGTAGTTGGCTCGTCAAAAAATAGTATTTCTGGTTCGGTTGCTATAGCGCGGGCAAGCCCTACCCGTTTTTGTGCCCCAGCCGAAATTTCAGCAGGGTGACGGTCTGCAACGTGGACACTCAATCCGACCTGCCTAAGCTTATTTAACGCTATTTCTCGAGCTTCTGCCCGCCTAAGGCCTTTACCTGCAATTAACCCGAAAGCTACATTTTCCCAAAGCGTTAGTGAATCAAATAGAGCGGCCCCTTGGAATAGAACACCAAACTTTCGGTTGATGCGGTCTCGGTGTCCATGACCGAGCCCCACAATATCTTCACCATCGATCTGAATGGATCCAGCATCAGGGCAAATGATCCCTATGATGTTTTTTAACAGAACCGACTTGCCAGCTCCAGATCCTCCAATGAGAGCCATGGATTCGCCTATAGCGATATCGAGGTTTATATCTTTTAAAATATTATTTGCCCCAAATGACTTGTTTAGCCCGCGGACGGTGATTTTCGGTCGGACATCGCTCATTGTGCAAAAAACGCTTCGGTGATTAAGTAATTCGAACCTAAGATTAAGACTGACGCTGAGACGACTGCATTGGTCGTGGCGGAACCTACTCCCTGCGCTCCACCCCTGGAATAATAACCGTTATAACAACCCATTAACGCGATTATAAATCCAAAAATGTCCGCCTTAACTAGGCCGGTCACAACATCAATAACTCGGAGAAACTCTAGGGTGTTATTGAGGTATATGGCAGGATTAAACCCAAGTTTGTGAACTGAAATGATATAACCGCCAAACACTCCAATTATGTCTGCTGCAAGAACACAACACGGCACCATTGTTATCCCGGCTAGTAAGCGCGGTGCAATGAGGTATTTGTAGGGGTTTGTAGATAGAGTAGAGAGGGCATCAATCTGGTCCGTTACGCGCATCGTTGCAATTTCGGCTGCCATAGCAGCCCCTATTCGCCCTGCGATCATGAGACCAGCGAGAACGGGTGCTAATTCGCGTGTGATAGAGAGAACCACTACCGTTGCAACCGCGCTTTCCGCATTAAAGCGCGAAAATCCGGAGTAAGTTTGGAGAGCGAGCACCATGCCCGTAAAAACCGCGGTAAGTCCCACGACCGGGAGCGAGCAGTAACCTATATCAATAAGCTGTCGAAGCAAAAGTCGCGGATAGAAAGGTGGCCTCACGATATGGCTAACACTTACGCCTGTAAAAATAGCTAGGCGGCCTGTTGCTGCCAGAAAGTCGAGGAAGACCTTTCCAATTGCAGTAAGAAACCGCATTATTTGGTCCCTCCAAGATACCGCCGTTGATAACGTGTCCCCAGGGCCGTTAGCACTTCGTATCCGATTGTCCCAGCTTCGCTGGCCAAGTCGTCGACAGTATGTTGCGCGCAGATCAGGTCAATTTCATCCCCTGGAGAGAGCCTTCCCGGTGCGACGTGAGTAATGTCGAATGTCGTAAGGTCCATAGAAACACGCCCGACGATAGGCACTTCAATACCTGCGGCGTAACCGCATCCTTTGTTACCCAAGGATCTCAAAATTCCATCGGCATATCCTACGGCCACAGTGGCCAACCGAGTGTTTTTGGGCACTATTTCCTCAGCACCGTAGCCAACCGATGTTTCGTTGTCAACGACACGAATTTGTATAATTTTTCCTTTTAAACCAACTACTTGTTGAATTTTTTGTGGGTGGTTTTTGTCTGGAGAAATACCGTATAATGCAGCTCCGGGCCTTACCAAATTATAATGGAAACTTGGACCTAAAAAGATGCCAGCGGAATTGGCTAAAGAGGCGTTTAGTGGTGATAAGTTAGCCAGAAGCTGATCAAAAAGAATTTGTTGTCTCGAGTTCATTGGGTGGGTGCGGTCGTCGGCACAGGCTAGGTGGCTCATCACGAAATCTACCGTGATACCCGAAAGGTTTTGGCGTTGGTTCGATAGGTCTCGCGCTTCATCTGGTGTAAGGCCAAGGCGTTGCATACCGGTATCGATTGCCAGCACACCACGCTGGCCACCCGTGTCCTGTGCGTATGCTGACCAAAGCGCAATATCGCCCGGCGAGTTAAGGACTGGTATCAGCCTGTTGGCACCAAATTCCCCCACAGCGTGTTTATCGAAAAGGCCGTTGAAGACATAAATATGAGCATTCGCCCCAATGGTATGTCTAAGCATTATCCCTTCGTCTAGAGAGGCTACAAAAAAGCTGCGGCATCCAGCATGTTTTAAACATTTCGCAACCTCTGCACTGCCTATCCCGTAGGCGTCCGCTTTGACGACAGCTGCGCATTCCGCGTTTCCTACGCGATCTGCAAGTGATCGCCAGTTGGCGACAACCGCGTCAAGGTCCACGGTCAAGACACCGCCGGGATAACGTATTGTATTTCCCGTCAGAACGAATTTCTCCTTGTGAGAGGTGGTCCACCGGTATCACCATAGCCTTCATCATCTTCCAAATTGTCGAATTTGGTTGCTTCAGGATAAAAGCGTAGATTGACGGTTCCGGTCGGCCCATGACGCTGTTTGGCGACAATGATTTCGGCACGTCCACGGACTTGACCCATTGCATCCTCCCACATCATATAGCGTTCATTGAATTTTTCGTTAGATTCATCGGCGCGGCGGGACGGTTCTGCGCGGTGTAAATAATACTCATCACGGTATATGAACATCACCACATCAGCATCCTGCTCTATGGTGCCGGATTCGCGAAGGTCGGCGAGTTGCGGTCGTTTGTCCTCTCGCTGCTCCACCGCTCTACTTAATTGGGAAAGTGCTAGTACGGGGACGTCGAGTTCCTTGGCAAGGGTTTTTAGCCCACGCGTAATTTCCGAGATTTCTTGTACCCGGTTTTGTTCCCGCGCCCCTCTGGTTCCCTGTAGCAGTTGTAGATAATCGACCACGATCAAGCCGAGGCCGTGCTGGCGCTTGAGTCGTCGCGCGCGCGTCCTTAAAGCCGAAACTGAAAGGGCTGGCGTGTCGTCAATATATAGTGGGGATTTTTGCAACTCTTGGCTGGTCATGACAAGTCGGTCAAACTCCGTCTGGTTTAGTTCACCCTTGCGGATTTTATTGGATGGAATCTGTGAGCCCTCCGCCAAGATACGGCTGGCGAGTTGCTCTGCAGACATTTCCAAAGAAAAGAACCCAACCACTGGGTCATCAACGAGTGTTTCGTCACCATTTTCGTCGACTACAGTGTCATTAAGATTGGCTATGTTAAATGCTATGTTTGTTGCGAGCGCTGTCTTTCCCATAGCGGGGCGCCCCGCTAGGACAACGAGATCGGATTTGTGCAGCCCACCGAGAAGTAAATCAAGCTGACGAAATTTGGTTGGAGCCCCTCCTAGTGCTCCCTCGCGATTAAATGCTACCGCGGCTAGCTCCACTGCATCTTTGATCGAGGCTGCGAAACTCTGGAACCCTCCTTCGTAGTTACCGTTTGTCGCAAGGTCGTATAGGCTCTGCTCTGCGTCCTCTATCTGATGCGTCGCATTTACTTCGGTATTGTGTGAGAAAGCGTGATTGACGACGTCGGTACCGAGCTCAATTAATTGGCGACGCAGATAGAGGTCGTAAATTAGGCGCCCGTAATCCTCGGTGTTAATGACCGAAACGGTTACTGTGGTGAGGTCCGCGAGATATCGGTGTCCTCCGATTTGGTCGAAAGCCTCCGCATCAAAGACGTGCTTCAAAGTAGTTGGATTAGCCTGTTGCCCACGTTCAATTAATTTGCCGCTTGCATCAAAAATTTGTGCATGTAGAGGATCGAAGAAGTGTTCTGGGCGCAAAAACTCTGAAACACGCTCGTAGGAACGGTTATTTTCCAGAATTGCGCCTAAAAGACCCATCTCTGCTTCTTCATTAAAAGGCGGTTGCCGAAAACCGGATCCGTCCTCTGTTGGTTGTTGGAGTGATGTTGCCACAAAGTTTACCCGAAATTGGAAGTTTGCGAATCCTAGAACGAATCGGTGACATAGTGGGCTTGTTCCTGTCCTGCAAAACAAGTTTAGTGGGGAAGGTTTTCCGTTCGGATAGGGTTAGTGTGGAATGCGGGGAAAAGTATTCCCGTAAACTAATAAACAGACCAAAACTATAAACAATACATAGCCGCCCTTAACATAAGAATGTATTCAGCCGGACACGTCGAAAATGTATTTTGTTAAAACAGCACCTAGATGCCAACGCAATCAGTTGGCTCATTCCTCGTACACTTTGTGGACTGCACCTTCAACGCAAGTAGTCATGCAGCTTTTTCTCGTGAGCCCTGTAGTTCTTTTTTAGCCTGTCCGCGTTCCCATTCAAACATGTAATCGCGGGTAAGAGGCGTCGTTGCGAGTGATTTGGTAAGTTGTATTTGAAAAACCATGAGGTTCTCGTACCGGAAACCCATTTCACAAATCACTAGGTACAGGTCCCACATTCGGCAGAACCGCTCATCATAGATTGCGGCGACTTCGGCCCGTCGAGCGTTAAATCTCTCGCGCCAATGCCGAAGGGTTTCGGCATAATGTAGGCGCAGTATCTCTATGTCTGTACAAATTAGGCCAGACCGCTCGATAATTGGCATAATTTCTGAAAGTGAAGGGAGGTCTGCACCCGGGAAAATATACTTACGGATGAATGGATTTATTGGTGATGGAGTATCGGTCCGACCAATAGAATGAATTACTGCTATGCCATCGTCCGTCATCAGTTCGTTCAGTTTAGCGAAAAACTCGCTGTAATTTTTTTTACCGACATGCTCAAACATACCAACAGAAACGACTCGGTCGTATTGCTGTTGCAATGCCCGGTAATCAAGAAGATCAAAACGAACCCGGGCGCTGAGGCCCGCTATCTCAGCACGTTCATTTGATACTTTATGTTGTTCCGTCGAGAGCGTCACGCCGTTTATATTGCCGTTGGAAACTCCGGCGATATATATGCTGAGGCCACCCCAGCCCGATCCAATATCAAGGATTCTCTGCGCATCCTGACGATCCAGCATCATTTTGGATGCCAAATGACGTTTTTTATTTAGTTGTGCAGTTTCGAGACTTTCGTCGGGGTGCGTGAAATAGGCGCAGGAATACTGGCGGTCTATATCAAGGAACAAATCGTATAGTTCATCCGACAGATCGTAGTGGTGTGCAACATTACTTTGCGCGCGACCAACGGGGTTGTATTGCTTAAGTTTATTCTCGCCAACCCTAATCCATTTCCGTATGTCCAGCAGGGAGAAGGATTCAACGTTACGATAATTGATAGCTGCAAGCTCTATGAAGTCGAACAGCGTTCCATTTTCTATAACAAGTTCGCCATTCATATAGGCTTCTGGGACGTATAAAGCCGGATTAAAGGCCAAGATGTATTGTAGGCTCGCTTTCGTAAGACGGATTGTACATACGGGCTCGGTCCCGTCGCCGTATTCGCGAGAGTCGCCTTTATGATCGATGATGCGGAGTGCTCCTTTACGGATTGCGCACTTCATCAATTTATCAAACAGCATGCCTCTACCCCATGCTGGCCCGCTTGGAATTTTCTATAACGGACGGTTGCCTTTTTTACAATAAAACAAGTATATATCGATTGACAATTAGGTAATCAAAGGGCTGATGCTCTTTGGCCGAAAAAAGTTGAAAACGAAATGGTAAATTCCATTTCGGACCTTTGGAACCATATCTAAACCGATTTCTATTTAATAAATTTAAAACGATTAAAATGAAGTTGATATAACGTTATGTGCACTAATGTTGTGATCTTCCCACAAAGTATATTGCCACGTTCTAGGATCTTTAATGCATGGAAGTCACTTAACAAAATTTGATGTTAATAACTGCCAATGCGATCAACATTAGAAATCTTTTGTGAAATCACGCGGAATACTATGAGTACAAGCCATACACATGTTGTGTTTCTTGGTTTCTTTTCGAAAAAATGTATAACCGATTGAAATTTATTGGAAATATCTATTTTCTTCCGTTAACCCTATTCGAGCGATTAGAATTTTCCCCAAACTTATCCACAGCCATAAATCTATATTTTTCAATACCCTAGTTACAATTGTCCCTATTGGATTGGAAACGATTCGAGATTTCTACGAATTGTCATTTTAAACTGCTTCGGGTGAACTTATTGCATCTGTTGGATCTCTACCGTCTTCACACAATTCAGCATTTTACTTACTTACCCAAGCGTCCCGATTACGATCCAACTCATCGCGATTCCAATAATTCCGAAAAGTATGGCGATCGATACTTCTAGTTTTCGTTGGGTGATGTGCCCCTGAAGAAGGGGTCCTATTTGGCCTCCAATAATGACGGCAGGAATTGTATAACAGACAAGGTTCCATGGCACCGCGCTCAGACCGCCCGCATCGATCAGCGCGGTAACCTGTGTGAACGAGGCCGACGCAATCGTGACAATTACAATAAATACTGATGTCGCTGCTGCTACCGCTACAGGGACATGGTTCCGTTTAACCAACTGGGGCAGAATGACCTCACCAACGCCGACACCCAGAAATCCGGTAAGAAATGAGCCAATTCCAGTAAAAAAACTACCAATTACGCCTTGGCAGGGTTTTATAAACTTGTACGTCCGACCATCCCCACCGGTAAACTCACGGATTTGTGCCTCACTTTTAATTGTCTTGGAAACCCTTGGTTTTGTTTTTTTATTTTCGGGCGGGGTGTGGCGAATAATGACTGGGCAGAGGGTCAGCATAAGCACTGCGTAAGCAACCTTTAGCAGGACCTCCTGTTCCTGAAGCACGCCAAACATTAGGGCGCCGATAATAGCGACTGGTACAGAAACATAAATAAAGGGAAGCGCACTTTTAAAATCAATCAAGCGTTTGCGATAGTAGCCTATAAAGCCTGATGAAAACCCAAAGACCTCCGTCATGAGGGCCGAACCAATAGCAGCGGACGTAGCTAAAGGGTATTCAGGTCCGAGCATAGGAAAAACAATCACAAAAATCGGGATAAAAAGCGCGGCACCTCCGATCCCGCTGAGCATTGCTGACGTGGCGACGGCGATGGCGATCGGAAACATAAACCAGTATTGTATCCAATCCATCTTCAGTCTACCTGTTCCAAGAACGGTACGGCGGACAGGCCAAATTTCAGAATATAACTGATGGGGGTAGAGACCATATCAATTGTAAAGATCGTGCAGAGGATATTATTCTCTTTAAAGGGCAGAGGATTCGCGGAGTTCTCACGTATAATGCGCCACAAATACTGCGCCACAAATACTGCGCCACAAAGTCTGGTGTTGGTGTTGATTTTAAGGTAAGGCTTTCTGCTAGAGTCCCGGAAGTTGCAGTCTGTGTTATACCGCGTACCGCCTAGGAGGTAAAACAAATGAAGTCCCTAAAGTACCTAATCGTTGTTGCCGCTCCCCTCCTGTTTACCGCAGGTTGCGAAACGATGAATGAGAATGATAAGGCGTTACTGGAGAAAGCTAACGTGAATGCTGCCTCTGCCAGGTCTGACGCCGTCGCCGCTAGGTCCAATGCCGCTGCTGCTAGGTCAGACGCCAAGGGTGCAAAATCTGATGCCGCTGCTGCAAAATCTGATGCCGCTGCTGCAAAATCTGATGCCGCCACAGCCAGATCCGACGCCGCGAAAGCTAGGTCCGATGCCGCCAAAGCCAAATCTGATGCTGCCGCTGCCCGGTCTGATGCCGCCGAAGCCAAATCTGATGCTGCCGCTGCCCGGTCTGAAGCCGCCGCTGCCCGGTCTGATGCCGCCGCTGCCCGGTCTGATGCCAAGGGCGCTGCCGCTGCTGCCAACGCCGCCGCCGCTGCTGCGCGCGCGGCTGCTGACGCAGCTAATCGTGCGGCTATCGAAGCGAAAGCCGCAGGTGATAAGGCTGACAGGGTCTTTCAGAAAAACCTCCGGAAGTAATTTGACAAGATGTAAGTGACCACGGTGTTGATGTTAGGGCAAGGCGTATTGCGCAAGTCTGGACATCTGCAATCTGTGTGATACCGCGTACCCTTGGGAGGTAAAACAAATGAAGTCTATAAAATACCCGATCGTTGTCGCCGCTTCCCTCGTGTTTACTGCAGGTTGCGAGACGTTGAATGAGAGTGATAAGGCGTTACTTGAGAAAGCTAACGTGAATGCTGCCGCTGCCCGGTCTGACGCCGTCGCTGCTCGGTCTGAGGCCGCGGTTGCCAATTCTAATGCGGCGACGGCCAGGTCTGAAGCTGCCACGGCCCGGTCTGACGCTGCCACGGCCCGGTCTGACGCTGCCGCTGCTCGATCTGATGCTCAAGGCGCCGTGGCCGCTGCCAACGCAGCCGCCAATGCCGCGCGTGCGGCAGCTGAGGCAGCTAACCGTGCGGCTGCTGAAGCCAAAGCTGCCGGTGATAAGGCTGACAGGGTCTTTCAGAAAAACCTCCGGAAGTAAACTGACAAGATTTTAATAATCACGGTGTTGGCGGTAAATTCAAGGCCAAATTTATTTTAAGATTGGTGTTGGAATCCCATGGCGTTCGTGTGCGGTGAGTTTTGCTTTAGCCCAGTCTATCCGGTCAGCCGCACTGCCTGCCGCTTGTAAAAGGCGATATTCAAAATCTGGTGGTTTGGCGGGTGTATGTCTTCCTTTTTGTTCAACCTCGTCTGCCTGCTGTTGATTGGGGTGTATTTCAAGCCAAAGTTGACCTCTAAACCGTGCGAGTTTCATTGGCTGGTCAACTACGGTAACTTTCGCACCCAGTTCAATTTTTTGATAAAGGCGTGAAATATCTTCTGGGTATAGGCGTATACAGCCGTGGCTGACTCTGCGCCCTATTCCATAGGGTTTGTTGGTCCCATGGAACAGATACGCTGGCCATCCTAGATAAATCGCGTGAGATCCAAGCGGGTTATCTGGCCCCGGTTTGACCACTGCTGGTAATTCAGGCTGGTCGTCACGAACCGATTTGGGGACATACCAAGTTGGATTATGCTCTTTCCGAACTACCGTTGTGCTGCCTTTTGGTGTATCCCAGCCGGCGCTGCCGATACCCAATGCCGCGGAAATAATTGTTTTCCCATCACTTTGAAAAAGATAGAGTCGTTGGTCTCCCAGATTTATAAGGATACCCTCACGCGGACCATTCGGCACGATGTGTGCTGTCGGCAGAATGATTTTTTTGTTGGCGCCAGGTACCCAGGGATCAATTCCGGGGTTGGCAGCTACTATCTCTGTATAACCAAGCCCGTGCGTGCGAGCGAGATCGACAAGTGAGTCCTCGTACTTGGTTGTATGAGTGCTCATGCGCCCGAGAATTGCTGGGTATCCCACCTTCTTGTTCCGAGTACTCTGTCTTGTCTTTGCTATCGTTAATGGAATTGACCTTGGGTTCCCCAAGAAAATCGCTGAAAGGGAGACAAGAGAGCAAAAATAACGTCTGTTCATTTTCGTCATTCCACCGGCGTGCATGTTTCCGTGAGCATTCGTGCGATTTATATAGACCCTACAATTGTTAACGCTTTCGGGGACTTCCATCCATAAGAAGTTTATGAACCGTTTGCCTTCGTCACTCCCTCCGCCTTGTCGCTACTCCGTCCATATCGTCCAATGACTTCACCGGTTGCAAGCAGGTTTCCTTTGTCGTCTTTAACGTCGCACGCGGAAAGAAAAACCGTTTTACCGGCCTTACGCAGACGGGCATCGGCAATTAGGGTGCCTTCGTTAACGTTGCCTACCAAATTGACGTTGAGAGAAATAGTCAGTGCATATCGTCTGCGCCCAGGCTCTTCACAGAATATTCCGGCATGTGCACCGGCCGTGTCAATTAGCGAGGCCATTACGCCACCATGGACAACGTCAATACCATTTCGATGCAGGTCCGATAAATCTAACTGGATGGTTGCATAACCTGGACCCCAACTAGTCAGGTACGCGCCCAAAGAACCCATAAAACCTTCAAATTTCTTCAGTGACCGGCCCGCGGCGTCCGTTTCTGTCATGCAATAAGCTTTCCAAAGGTGTCTGAATAAATTTGATAAATCAAATCACTATTAAATCAAATACTTAAGCCTATAATTATCGACATTTCCCTGTTTTTGACTATATTTAACTCACCCGCCTACAGGAAAGTATCAATGAAACGTGTGATTGTTGGCATTACTGGCGCCACCGGCACAGTCTACGGTGTTCGCCTGATGGAACTTATGCGGACCGACCCTGAAATAGAAGTACATCTGGTCATGAGCAACTCGGCTAAACTTACGCTTAAAATGGAGCACGACCTAGAGCTTGATTACATCAACGGACTTGCTCACGAGGTGCACGAACCGGGTAATATCGGAGCATCAATTTCATCAGGTTCATTTCATTCTGAAGGTATGATTGTCGCGCCCTGTTCCATCAAGACAATGTCGAATGTCGCGATGGGAAATACCGGTGACCTTATCAGTCGCGCTGCTGATGTGATTTTAAAAGAGCAACGCAAACTAATTATCGCCATCCGGGAGACGCCGTTGCACTTGGGTCACCTAGAAAACCTAGCGAGACTTGCGCGGATCGGGGCGGTGATTTTTCCTCCGGTGCCAGCGTTCTACAACCGGCCGAGTTCATTGCAGGATATCGTTGATCAGTCTTGCATGCGGATGCTAGACCAACTTGGTATTCACATTGAATCCGCTCCTCGATGGGGTGAGAAGGGAGGTGTTCCTGCAGTCGGACAAAAAACCGAAGATGGAAAGGCATGATCCGTTTTATTAAGTAAAAGTGGCGATTACTGTGCCCAAGTCGTCCAGTTCAATTTCGACAGAGCATGGAAAACTCTCTAGCCAAATTACCGGTGCAACTGACCCTGTAAGGATCACCTGTCCTTCTTTCAGAGTGACGTTATGGGCTGACAGGGTATTGGATAGCCATGCAACCGCTTCAAGGGGATGCCCCATGACGTCAGCGCCCACACCTGTTCCCATTTTTACACCGTCGACTGACGTTGTGCCCAATACCGCCGCGAGATCAATATCCTGCCAGTCTGAAACTTCATTTCCGAGCACGCAGGCTTTATGAAAGAAATCGTCCGCAATAAGCGTTGGTGAGGTGCGTGTTAAAAAGTCACCATAACGGTTTTCTACAATTTCAATTGCCGGCAAGACGGCCTCGATTATTTCTGCGACAGTATCCTTGCTTTGCACCTCGGTAGTGCTCACGTCTCCAATTCGAACAGCAATTTCACATTCGATACCTGGGTTAACGAAACCAGTGGATGACAGCGCTATTTCTGACGAGTGAATATTGTAGTCCATTATCCTTCCATAGGCCGGGCCGTCGACACCGAGATAGGCCTGCATAGAGGCTGTTGTCGCGCCAATTTTCCAACCTCCAAGGTACCCATTACCCGGTTTTTTTAAATTTTCATGCAGCGCTGCTTGCAGGGCATACCCATCCTCTATGGATTGTGGAGCATCTGCCGCTGGTATTTCTGGTACAGGCGAAGCATTTTTACGCGCGCTGGCCAACAAGGTGGACGTCCGATTGATCGATTCCGAATCCATATTCAGGTAACCGGCTTTTCATCCTCGAAATTCTTCGCCTGTTTTTGCTCATTCTGGGCAACTGCTTCTCTGCAACGGTCCCAAATTTCGGGGCCGTAATAATCATTAAAATCATCAAAAATACGCCTATAGGGCAGGTCCGACCAGACGCCGTGCTGTGCGACGTATTCCATATGCCTACGACCTTTTTTATCAAACTGCTGAAGCAAGGCGTCTTCACTTCCGTCAAACTCTGTTGGCGTGACATCGAATTTATTACAAAGCTCAATGTTGAACGCAGGTGCGGCCTTGACCCATTTATTGTCAATAAGCATCACGGCGTATCCATGATGCAAGAACAGGCTCTTTCCACCCATGGCATCCTGAAGTCGCTGACTGCACATGTGATTTGTAACATCCGACAAGCCTATTGCTGTGGGAACTCCGGATGCCCTTGCGACTGCAGTAAGGAGTGATGCTTTGGGGATACAAAATGCGCCGCCAGTTTCGAGTACATTGCTAGCGCTGTAGGCTTTTGCATCATCAACAATCCGGTATGGGTCGTAGCGGATCCCGTCTCTTACCGCATAAAAGGCCTTTATTGCTTTTTCCTTATCCGTCGATGCACCCGCAACGGCTCTAGCTGCAAATTCAGCTACGATTGGTTTGTCGAAGTCAAAATACGGGGTGGGTTTCAGATATGCTTCGACATCATCGGGATAACCGGTTTTCAGAAATTCCATCTTGCTACCTTGATTACTTTGATTGGGCGGAAGATAAGGGGGGGAAGCGACATCGGCAAGAGACCCATAAATGCGCAAAACGCCGGTGATCAGTTAGGGGTTAAGTTGGGACCAATTTTCCAGTGGAGAATCTAATGGCGGTCGTTGCAGGCGCCCCTGACAAGCATAGCCCGGTTGCAGGAATCGTTTGGATGGTTGCCGCATCGTGCTGTTTTACGGCCTCATTATCGCTAGTTAAGGCGCTTCAGGATGGCGGACTGACAGTGTTTCAGGCGGTTCTATTTCGACAGGTTTTCGGCCTGTTGGTTTTTGCACCTGTGATATGGAAAATTGGTGTGGGGACGTTGAAAACTACTGTTCCCAAACGCCATTTTGGCCGTGCGTTATCTGGTTTTCTCGGAATGGTCACAGGATATTATTCGCTTAGTCTTATAAATGTCGCTGATTCAACCGCCCTGCAATTTACCTTGCCTTTTTTCACTATGCTCTGTGCGATATGGTTATTGGGTGAAAAACTTCAGACACACAGAGTTATAGCAACCATCGTCGGGTTTTTGGGTGTTCTAATCATCGTACGGCCGGGTTTTGCGGTATTTAACATCGGCGTTGCGCTTGCTCTTGCAGCCTCGGCTTTTTACGCAATGTCGGACACCATGTCCCGCTGGGTTGCGCGCGACGATCCATTTCCATCCATTATGATGTGGAACTTCATATTTATGATTCCCCTAGCACTTGTACCTTCAGTCATCTGGTGGGTCACGCCGCCCCTGGAGTTGTGGTGGAAGTTACTGGCCTTTTGTGTCGCCGGGCTCGGTGCGCAGTTTTGTCTAACCCGTTCCTTTGGTCTGGCTGAAGCGAGCCTCGTGTCACCAATATTGTTTCTGCGGCTACCCCTAATCGCGATAGTTGCATATTTCGCGTTCGGTCAGACAACATCTGTCTGGACCTGGGTTGGTGCAGGGGTAATTTTTCTCGCTACAACGTGGATGGCGCGGGTGGAAACCCGCACGGCACCTGATAAAGTTACGGACTAGGGTTGCCCCATATGGGATTGGTCTTATAGGAAATTATTCATGGCAGATGGAACCTCCACTCTTCCAGACAAAGTGATCCAGCATGACGAGTTCATAGCGGTCGCTCGTTCGCTGAACGAACCTTTTCGTTCGCGAGCCCATGAGGCGGAACAAAACCGAACTTTAAACGAGAAAAACCACGAAGCGATGCTGGACGCAGGTTTATATCGTGTGCAGATGCCCGAACGATACGGCGGGTTCGAAATGAGCCACCGGACGATGCTGGATATCTCCGTTGAGCTGGGACGCGGATGTGGGTCTTCTGCCTGGGTATTCTCGAATATCGCTGCACAAAACGGCATCGTATCGATGGCGGCGCGGGAGGCACAGGACGATATATGGGGGAGCGATGGTAATGTGTGCACGGCGTCATCTTTCCCGGCGAAGGGCGGCAAGGTTGAAAGGGTCGACGGCGGTATTGTCGCAAACGGGATCTGGAGTTTTGCTTCCGGTGTTGATTTTGCGGACTGGAATAACATGCAGGTATTTGTGCCCCAGAACGATGGGGGTTTTGCCCACCATATGGCGCTTGTGCCAAAATCTGACTACCGCGTAATCGACGACTGGTTCTCTCCCGGAATGGCGGCGACAGGTTCGCGATCGATTGAACTCAAAAATGTTTTTATCCCCGAGCACCGCATGTTGAATACTGCGGACGCTCGGGCGGGTAAAACAATCGAGGCATCCGAAAATTTTGGTCCAATTTTTAGAGTTCCACCAATGTGTGGGGCAAATAAAATTTTTTCCGGCCCTGTGATCGGCATGGCCCGCGGCGCACTCGATGCCATTGAACGGGATTTGTCAGTACGGACCAATGTGGCAGGGATGGCGATGGCGGCGTTGACCACTGCACAAATGCGGGTGGCGGAAGCGGGTTCCCTGATCGATGCAGCCTGGGCATTGATGCAACGAGATTGTGACGTCGCATTTAAAATCGGTGAAATCCGGCGTTTGACCACGGTTAAAGACAGGGCCTTCTGGCGCCGGAACAATGCCTACGCAGGCACGATGTGCGTGAAGGCGGTTGAAATTTTGCATCCCCTTATTGGCGCGCGTGGTCTGATCGAAACAAGTGATTTTTTGCGGGCCTATCGAGATATTCTCGCGGCGACCATGCAGATCAACATGTCGTGGGACCGGCATGCAACCACGGCGGCCGAACTGCAACTCGGTCTGCCACCAACCGATCCGAGGGCGTGATGGATGTTGAGACTTTACAGACGGCAATGATCGCCGGTGCACGAGATATGGTGCCCACTTTATTAAAACGGGCACGCAAGGCGGAAGATGATCGAGCCGTGCCGCGGATAACTTTTGAAGAATTTACGGAAAAAGGATTCTTCCGAATTCACCAACCAGAAAGATTTGGAGGCCTTAGCTGGGATATCAGCATGATGGTTAAGATTGGTGCGGAACTCGGACAGGGTTGCGGATCCAGTTGCTGGATTTTTTCCAATCTTGCAGTGCAAAACTGGGTTTTGGGAATGAATAATCCGGAAGCTCAGGAGGATGTTTGGGGTAAAAACCCGGCAGCGCTCATTGCGTCTTCGTTTCCCGCAAAGGGTGGGAAGGTGGAACGTACTGATGGAGGGCTAATCGCAAACGGGATCTGGAGTTTTGCTTCCGGTGTTGATTTTGCGGACTGGAACAACATGCAGGTGTTTGTCCCACCTGAAAATGGGGAAGGGGCTCCTGAACACCGGTTCGCTCTGGTGCCCAAGTCTGACTATGAAATTGTCGACGACTGGTTCTCGCCCGGCTTGGCAGGAACCGGTTCGCGAAGCATCAAACTCGACAATATCTTCATTCCCGAACATCGGACAATTCCGTCAACCAAATTAATGGGCGGTCCGTCTCCCGGCTCAGAAATAAATCCCGGGGCCCTTTATCGTGTGCCTCCGCTAACGCTTGGCACGAAAGTTTTTGCGTCACCAGCACTTGGCATTGCCAAAGGTGGTTTGCGAATGATCGAAAATGATCTGAGCAAACGGAATACCGTGGGTCATGCGCTAATGGCTGAACTGCCCACTGCACAGGCAAGAATATCGGAAGCTGGCGCCGAGATTGATGCTGCGGAGGCTCTGCTTCTGAAAGATTGCGCGGATGCAATGGCAATTTCCGAATCTGGTGGTGTACCGGAAATTTACGATCGCGCTCGATGGCGGCGGAATAATGCCTTTGCTGTTCAGTTGTGCGTCCGTGCGCTGGAGAGACTGAACCCTTTGGTCGGTGCTCGTGGCCTAACGCCTGATAATGATTTTCTCAGAATGTTCCGTGATGTTCACGCGGCGTCGTTACAGATTACGCTCGCCTGGGATATCCAGGCGGTAAATGCAGGACGGATCCGTTTCGGGCTGCCGTCTCTCGATCCACGTGTTTAGGCTGTAAGCACCCGCTCAATAGAAAGCCCTATTCTGGCAAGCCACTCATCGTGTCGGGTCGCGGCCATTATCATTAGTCCAACAGGACCCGTTCCTGACGCATGGCACGGGATTGATAGGGAACAGGTATCCAGAAAGTTACCAATTGTCGTGTTACGCAACATTAGGATGTTGGCGGCACCGTAGGCATTCTCGTCTTCGTCAAGTGGCTTGATTGCCGGCGCTACTAAGGGACAGGTGGGCATTAGCATAGCATCGAAAGGCATCGCGATTTCAGTTGCCTGAAACTGTATTTCTGCCCGCTTTCGGTGGCAGTCGATCAGGTCAGCGGCGGACAGGTTTTCGCCCCGCCGTATGCGTACCCATACTCTTGGATCATAGCGGTCTTTCTCCGCGTCCATGCGCGCGCGGTGTTGAGCAAACGCCTCGGCGCCAAGAATTCCACCATTGACCATAGCGTCGGGGATTTTCTCGTATACCTGCGAGCCCACCTCAGTGATTCTCGCTCCCGCACGCGCCAGTTTATCTAGAGTGGTGTGAAATGTTTCCGCAACATGAGCGTCGAGGTCCTCAAGCACATAGTGCTGGGGCACGCCGAACCTGAGATCCGCTATAGGGAGCGGTTTGGGGATGAGTGCTGGTCGGTCGTCAATAATGGCGTCTGTTATTATGCAGCAGGAGACGGTCGGACCCAGCGGGCCCACACTGTCGAGTGTGGACGAGAGGGGATAAACGCCGGCGGTAGGTATCCGTCCTGCTGTCGTTTTAAAGCCCGTTACGCCGTTGAGCGCTGCGGGTATTCTTACCGATCCGCCTGTATCCGTGCCAATGGCGACGCTACACATCCCGTCTGCGACTGAAACACCTGCGCCGGAAGACGAACCTCCCGGGATACGCCCGGTCTTTCGGTCCCAGGGATTGCGGGGCGTATCATAATGACAGTTCAGTCCGAGCCCCGAATAAGCAAATTCCGTGAGGTTTGTTCTTCCTACGAGAATGGCGCCGGCTGCTCTCAGGCGGGCGGTAACAATGGAATCCTTGGCAGCGGGCGCGGCATTTTCCATCGATTTGGAACCCGCGCGTGTTTTCTGCCCCTGCTCGTCGAACAGGTCTTTAAGGGAAACCGGAATGCCAGCAAGTGGAGACGGAACCACGCCTGACGCCCTCAATCTGTCTGATGAATCTGCCGCCGAGAGAGCACTTTCTTCGTGTATCTGCAGAAAAACCCGTGATCCTTCACCATTTGGATCCTTGATGCGCATCAACGCCTGCTCGGTCAATTCTCGGCTGGTTGTTTTGCCACTCCACAATGCGGCCTGCTGCTCTAGAACGGGTTTCATCTGAACAGGCATCGATACTTTCCCCGATTGCGAACCGTGGTCCGGTTTACTTCGTTTCGTCGTAATAGTGGCTCTCAAGAAGCACACAGCCCTCTACGGATTTGAATGGGCCGTGAGGGGTTCCGGGAGGCCGGCAGGCGTATGTGTCTGGATCAAAACTGCGGCCGCCATCACCGTTTTGATCGTTACCGACAATCAGGTCGCCTTTAAGCTGGTATACCTCTTCCCAGTAATCGTGTGTGAAGGGTGCTGTTGTGTATACGCCGGGTTCGAATTTCAGCAAGCGGGTCCGACACCCGATCTTGTTTGTTTCGTCCAGGTGACCCACAAGGATTTTCTGTTTTATTCCTTCGGGGTAACCTTCTGGCACCACCCACTCACCCCCCATATCAACCGCATAGAATTCCTTGTGTTCCTTGTTTATGGGCATTGCAACGTCCTCTTCTGTGATGTGGTTCAGGTAACAACGGGCAGGGTGTTGATCTCATACCCGTATGAAATACTTTGGTTTAATACCGGGTCTTCTATTTTTACATCAAACCTCTCGCCTGGCCGTATTCCGCCGATTGCCGCGAGTGTACCGCAATACATCACCGTCCCCGGAGGGAGCTTGTCATGTCCTGGCAGATACAGCCCTATCAGTTCTTCGGGCGAACGCATAACGTTTACGCCACCATCCTGGTAAAGGCTTTTATGGCCGTTTTCCGTCACCCAGGCCCGAAGAAGTAGTTTATCAAAGTGGGGAGCAACGTCCTCGTACCGCCAAACGGCGTTGGAGACGGGCTTGGGGCACATTTGCTTAGATACGGGGACGGAATATGTCTCGACGTCGCGGTCGGTATGGTCCGATCCAACCCCGATAAGCATACCCTCATCGGTCCCAATCAGAATAAATTCTACCTCACCCGATGATGTTTTTCCCATCACCTGAATTTCGTCGCTGTTGGTAAAGTTCTCTATAGAAATACGATAAAAACATGGAACGGAGCTTGGCCTCGGCACCCCAAGCTTTTCCAGCTCGGCAATGTGTTCTTCCAGTGCGTCGACATTTCGGCCAGTCCAACCGGCGACAACGAGGTTTTCTATCTGTATCTGTTTTTTCAGACCGGCAGGCTCGATCACAAATTCGAGGTTCATTGGCAAGTATGGCTCCCATTACCCAAGACGCGTAACCTACCTGTCGGTTTAATCGGTGGCAACGCCATCCAACAGTCTTGCTCTGCCCGCGAAATTAGTATTCTGATACCCTCCGAGAAACGTGGTTTCCGGTTTCCTGGGGTTAGCGGGTTGCGCCCGGATATGTGATCGTGTGGTAAGCGCCAAACTTGTTATTGCCCATACTATTTTGTTGTCGGACTGTGATCAGGGATGGGACACTGGGTGAAGGAAAACAGATTTTTAAAACAAATGTGACACCTTCCAGTTTATACAGTTTGCGCTCATGACCCGTGTTCAGGCCAATCCTGCTGGTTTCCGGGTTATTCTGGTGGTATTCCTGCCATTCGGGTGCGGTTATTATCTGTCCTATCTGTTTCGGACGATCAATGCCGTGATATCGGAAAACCTGACCGCTGAACTTGGGCTTGGGCCCGCGGCCCTCGGTCTCCTCACGAGTTTCTATCTAATCGCCTTTGCATCTTCGCAGATACCCCTGGGGGTGGCGTTGGACCGTTATGGCCCGCGCAAGGTAAACGCATTTTTGCTGTTATTTGCTGCCGCAGGTGCCGCGGTATTTGCGTTTGCTGACAACTTCTGGTTCCTCGTGCTTGGACGCGGCCTGATTGGATTTGGGGTGTCGGCTGCCCTCATGTCTGCGTTCAAGGCCAATATGCTGTGGTTTCCAGCAGATCGTATTCCCTTAATGAATAATCTGACCGGAGCGTTTGGCGCCGTCGGCGCCATTACCGCTACGCGCCCGATTGAAATGCTTCTCCACGTGGCTGACTGGCGAGATATTTTTGCCGGATTGGCTGCAATTACGGTCTTGGTTTCAATTTCAGTGTTATTGCTGGTTCCTGAAAAGAAAATTGAGAAAACCGGGCACGAGACCTTTGCCAGCCAGCTGGCTGGCTACAAAGTAATAATTCGGGATCCATTTTTTCGGCGCGTCACACTCATGTACGCGTTTGCCTATACCGCGCTCGTTTCTTATCAGACCCTATGGGCTGACCCATGGCTTCGGGATGTTGCGGGTTTACCGCAGACGGCACGGGCAAACTGTCTTCTAGCGATACAGATAGGGTTTCTCGTTGGTCTTTTGCTGACCGGGTTTGCCGCTGACGTCCTGCGTCGGACACGTGTACAGCCGTTGCATGTGTTCGCAGGTGGTGTGTTTCTGTTTCTGGGCGTGCAGGTTGTACTTGCATTTGGTGTTACCACGGGTCTGACTCTAATCTGGGGGTTTTTTGGGTTTCTCTCTTCGTCAGCCTTCCTCGCCTATTCTGCCAATACCGCTCATTTCCCAAATGCCATCACCGGGCGAGTGATTACGGCAATGAATTTTTGTCCGTTCGTCTTGGCATTTTTTGGCCAGTGGGGGATCGGCGGAATTATAGAGGCTTTTCCGAGTAGCTCTGGCGGGGGGTATTCCAAGTCGGCCCATACGACCGCGTTATGGATAATTATAGGGTTACAGACGATATGCTATCTTTACCTCATCAAACCCGTCGCTAGAAAGTCTTTGCTATAAATATGGATAACCGTACTTCTAGTTCCAAACCGGCTTTGATTCTGATCATGACCGTACTGGTCCCGTTCGGAATTGGATACTACATGTCGTATCTGTTCCGTACAGTAAACGCAATTATTTCGCCGCAGCTGGTGAGTGAGGTGGGTCTGACACCCTCGGCTCTGGGTTTGATGACGGCGGCTTATTTCATTACGTTTGCCCTGGTGCAGCTTCCCCTTGGGATCATACTTGATCGCTACGGGCCAAGGAAGGTTCAGGCGGCGCTTTTGATGTTTGCCGCGCTTGGGGCCGGGATGTTTGCCCTTGGAACAAATGCTTTCACCCTGATTATCGGTCGCGGCCTTGTTGGCATAGGGGTTTCGGCCTGTTTGATGGCTGCACTTAAAGCCAACGTTCTTTGGTTCCCCAGAGATAAAATCCCGTTGGTAAATGGCGTCATTTTTGCATTTGGAACAGTCGGCGCACTGTCTACCACGGTGCCATTGGAGCTGTTGATTCAGACGGTCGACTGGCGAACCGTGTTCTGGTGGCTTGCAGGGATGTCAGTACTTTCTGGCGTCTGTATCTATTTGTTTGTACCCGAATTTGTCTCTACGAAACCTCCCGGTGCGGTATCTGAAAAGGTGGATGGTCAATTCGCGTTTACCACTCAACTTGCGGACCTTAAGCTGGTTTATGGCAGTGCGTTTTTCTGGCGTTTGTCATGTATGATATTTCTGCATAACGGGGTGTTTTTGTCATATCAGGCATTATGGGCGGCTCCGTGGCTGCGAGATGTCGCCGGGCTGGACCGGAGTGGTGTTGCTGACGCCATGTTTATGTTCCATGCCGGAATGCTCGTAGGGGTTCTTTCTATTGGGTTGGTTGCGGAGCGCCTGCAGAAACTTGGAGTTTCCACCATTGTTCCGGCGGTTACGGGAATCGCTCTGTCCCTTGGCGTTCAATGCCTCTTTGCTGCTGGCTGGGCAAGCTACCCATCCCTCCTCTGCCTTGCGTTTGGATACTTTGGATCAACTGCGACGCTGGGGTATGCCGTAATGAACCAGAAATTTCCCAAGAAGCTCACTGGGAGGGTCAACACTGCGCAAAACATGCTGACTTTCTTTGCCGCTTTTGCAACGCAATGGCTCGTTGGGGTTATTATAGGTCTGTACCCGTCACCTGGGGCAGGGCTTTACAGCCCGGAGGGACATCAGGCGGCATTGCTGGTGTTCATCGGTATAGAGCTAGCTGGCTTTATTTACTTTGTATGGCCACGGCACACAGCGGAACCTTCACCATGACCGGGCGTGAATATCCTGACAGGCCTTTTTGTGGTGTGGGCGTGGTTTGTTTCAAACAAAACGATGTGCTCCTCGTAAAGCGGGCCAAACCACCCATCATCTGGGAGTGGTCCATTCCCGGAGGAGGACAGGAGTTGGGTGAGACGACGAGGCAAGCCGCATTGCGTGAACTGAAAGAAGAGACGGGTATCCAGGCGCGGCTGATAGGGTTGATTGACGTCATTGATACCATAAGAAAGGACGATGAAGGCCGAATACAGTTTCATTATACGCTGGTCGATTTTGCTGCGGAATGGGTTGAGGGCGATCCGGTCGCCGATGACGATGTATCGGATGCGCGCTGGGTGCCACTGTCGGAGGTTGAGGAACAGGGACTTTGGTCGGTGACTCTGCGGGTGATCAGGGACGCGGAAAAACTGAGAGGGACGTGATGTCCAAAAACCTGCGCAGTTACATTGATCTCAACTCGGACCTTGTCCTGCATGTTTCCAAGCCTGTACCGCGGCGGGATCTCAGCAATTTGATTGTCCAGGCAAACCGGCCGGTCCTTTTCGAACAAATAGAGGGTTATCCGGACTGGCGGATAGCCGATCTGTTCTTCCGTGACCGGATTGCCCAGGCAGCAGTACTCGAAACAACACCCGAAAACGTGATTAGCGTTCTGGCTGGGAGGCTCGCAATGCCGCCGCGGGCGACGCGCCTGGTAAACGATGCGCCGCACAAGGCTCAGATTTTGCGGGGGAATGAGATTGACCTGAACGCGATACCATGTTTCCGGCATGGTGAGCGTGACCCTGCGCCTGGTCTTATCGTAATGAATATTTGCTGCGGTCCGAATGGCGGTGAGGCAAATTTTTCATTCACCCGTTTGTCCCCGTTTGGAACGCGCGAGGCGACAATGTTGATTGGATCATCGCCACACCAGCGTTCTATTTTTGCTCAGTGGGAGGCGCTTGGCGAGGCGATGCCCATGGCCTGCGTCATCGGCACGCATCCTGCATATGAAATTATGGCGAGTTACAGTGTTCCAGATCATTTGGAACGTTATGGAGAACTGGATCTCGTAGGCAACCTGATCGACGAAACTGTTGAGATGGTTCCGTGCGACTCCATTCCACTGGAAGTTCCTGCACACGCTGAAATTATAATAGAGGGGTACGTTCAGCCGTTCGAAAGACGGGCTGACGGACCTGGACCCTCGCAGGCATTGTACTATCTCCCTGGTGTGACCCAGCAGCCCGTCTTCAAGGCGAGCGCTGTTACCATGAGGGAAAAACCCATTCTCCGTCAGCACAACACGTTGCTGTATTCGGATCACCAGCCCCTTATTTCGCTGCCGCATGAAGCAATTTTATTTGATCGTTTGCGGCGAATGGGTCATGACATCAAAGACGTTCTTTATGTTCCCTGGGGCGGTACGCTGGCTTGCGTCGTTCAAATGACAGCCAGGTATGACGGTGAAGTGCCAAAAGCCCTTAACATTTTGCTAGAGGAACCCTGGCCAAGCTGCAAACTAGCAATTGCGATTGATGAAGACGTCGATATAAATTCGCCAGAGGACCTAATCTGGTCAATCACGACCCGTGTTGACCCTGCCGAACACATGTTCCAGTTGGGCGACGCCGTAGGGCACCCTATCGATCCAACAGCCCGGCATACAGGAGATAATCCGCGCGACGTAGTGACCACGAAGTGGGGTCTTGATGCTACAAAACCTTCATTGCAGCGCCCGGAAGCGCGTGCAAGGTTTGAACGTTCCCTGCCTCCCAATTATGGTGAATCCAGGCTGGAAGATTATCTATAATGGAAACGATGCGTGCGATTATCGTCGGGCATTCCGGCGACGTGGAGGTTCTCAAAATAAGGGATGATTGGCCACTTCCGAAGATCGAGCCCGGTCGCGTAATGATCCGGGTGATGGCGTTCGGTCTAAATCGAGGTGAAATTTTTACCAGGTTAGGCCATTCACCAACCGTAAGTTTTCCGCGCGTGCTGGGGATTGAATGCGCCGGCATTGTGGAGGCTGCGCCGGATACGCAGTTTGAGGTTGGCGAAACTGTAGTTGCAACGACAGGCGGGATGGGGCGTGCGTACGATGGAAGCTATGCCGAATATGTCTCGGTCCCTGTGGATCATGTGCATGCAGTGAGGACGTCGTTGACGTGGCCAGAGCTGGCCGCCACACCCGAATTATTTCATACCGCATGGGG
>JAYZQT010000004.1:0-16594 GCA_036136335.1 Pseudomonadota bacterium | reverse complement strand
GATTCTTTGAAATTGATCGAAACCGCTAAGACGGAGTTGCTGGATGGGAAGAGGATCTACAATTCTTATGGCGACTGCCAAAGTGAGAATTATAAGGGGTGCAAATTTCACCAAACGAAGCATCTAATAATACTTCCAAAGTTTGTGTATTTCTGTCAGACAAATTTAATGATCAGTCATTGTCAAGGTCTACCCATGATCATGTTAATTCTGTTCAAGGCGGAAAATTAGCTGGTTAAAAGGTGGCGGCTCCCGGATTTGTCCTCGATAGGTAAATGGGTTTTGACATTAATTTTTTGGTTGGTCTGTGCCAGTTACGTAATGTGCAACTGTTATGTTTTGGAACCATTAATTTAAGTGATTTGATAGTACGAAGCCCGGTCCGATCAGAATTCTGGTTCATACGATCGACGAACGTATGCTCACCGTGCTAGCGTGACGGCTGGGAACCTATAATTCCTTCTACTGGGTAAAAGGCCCAGTTTAAAGAAGGTCATAAACAAAACGGTTGGTGAGATGTCTACTTTGGAAATTTCTGCACCCTATGATGGTGAAAACATAGGCAATATTGAAACGGTCGATGGCCCCGCGATCGAGAAAATGTTGTCGTCTGCACATGCACTATTTTCGGATCGAACCTCCTGGATAAAAAAAAGTGAACGGATCCAAATACTGCGCCGCACAGCTGAGATCATCAGGGATCGTCGAGAAAGTATAGCGGTTTCCGCCGCGCGGGAGGGCGGCAAACCTCTGGTAGATTCTTTGGTCGAGGTGGATAGAGCCGCCGATGGCGTGGAATGCTGTATCGAAGAACTTCGGTCCTCAGGTGGAAATGTCATACCCATGCAGCTCGATCAGAATTCGGAGTCACGGGTTGCGTTTACGCAATTTGAACCGATCGGAGTGGTCGTTGCTGTAAGCGCCTTTAATCATCCCTTTAATTTAATCGTGCATCAGGTTGCGCCTGCAATCGCGGCAGGCTGTCCCGTTATAGTAAAACCGGCGGCAGCTACTCCCCTTAGCTGTAAAACCTTTATCGATATTTTGTGCGAAGCAGGTTTGCCTTCAGGGTGGGCACAGATCGTTCTGCCCGACAAAATTGAGCTTGCGACTGGTTTGGTCTCTGACCCGAGGGTCTCGTTCTTCAGCTTTATCGGATCGTCACGGGTAGGCTGGATGCTTAAATCCAAGTTGTCTCCGGGGACCAGATGTGCACTGGAGCACGGCGGTGTTGCGCCGGTAATACTTACAAAAGACGCCGACATCGAAGATGCCGTTGTTCGAATAGCCAAGGGTGGATTTTATCACGCGGGTCAGGTTTGTGTATCGGTACAAAGAGTTTTCTGCGACGAGAGTATTCTGGATGTGTTTGCCGATAAACTCGCTGATGCTGCTAAGCAACTAAAAGTTGGCGATCCAACTGACATTAGTACCGAGGTAGGCCCACTTATCAACCAGCAGGAGTGCCAGCGGGTTGCAGATTGGGTGGCTGAAGCCTCGGGCGGTGGAGCGAAGATACTAGCGGGCGGTAATAAGATATCTGATACTTGCTATGAACCGACCGTCCTTGTGGGTGCAAGCCCTGACGCAAAGGTGTCCACGTCTGAGGTATTCGGTCCCGTGGTGAGTATATACCCATATACCAACATCGACGATGCAATCAGCGAGGCAAACAGTTTGCCGGTCAGTTTTCAAGCCGCTGTCTTCACCGAAGACCTGGAGACGGCAATGCATTGCTATCGCAATTTGGATGCCACCGCGGTAATGGTCAACGAGCACACAGCTTTCCGCGTCGATTGGATGCCTTTCGCCGGCGCTAAAACTTCTGGTCATGGTGTGGGGGGGATCCCGTACACCATCCATGAAATGCAGACTGAAAAAATGATGGTATGGCGGTCAAAGGCCATTACCTAAAAAAATTGAAAAGGGGGAAAAAAATGAAAGCGTCTGATTTATTTGTAAAATGCCTCGAGCAAGAGGGCGTCGAGCGGATCTTTGGTGTTCCCGGTGAGGAGAACGCCGATGTGATGATCTCTTTAAATGACTCGAAGATTGATTTTGTTCTGTGTCGGCATGAACAGGCAGCCGCTTTTGCTGCCGACGCCTATGGTCGGTTGACTGGCAAGGCGGGCGTTTGTCTTGCCACGCTAGGACCGGGGGCAACAAATTTAGTTACTGGGCTAGCAGATGCTAACATGGACAGAGCACCGGTAGTTGCGATCATTGGTCAAGGCTCGACAAAGCGCCTTCACAAAGAAAGCCATCAAAATATGGACTCTGTCGCTATGATGAGACCCATTTCCAAATGGTCTCAATCAATACTTTCGGCGGGTAATATTACGGAGGTTGTCAGAAAAGCCTTCAAAGTTGCAGTGTCGGAAAAACCCGGTGTTACCGTAATTGAACTGCCAGAGGATATAGCAAAATTAGACGTTGATGATGCGCCGATGGCCCCCGTTAAGGTGCGTCGTCCGGCGGCTGATCATAAAGCAATCTCAGGGGCAGTTGATCTCATCGGAAAGGCGAAAAATCCAATCATACTGGCGGGTAATGGAGCGATAAGGAAACGCGCCGCATCTCAACTCACTCGTCTCGCACAAAAAACAGGCATCGGTGTAGTGAATACCTTTATGGGTAAAGGCGCGGTTTCGATGAATGATGAGCACTGCCTCTACACGATGGGTCTTGGCTCAGGTGATTATAATAATCTCGCTTTTGATGAAGCGGACCTTGTAATTTCGTGTGGCTATGATCTTGTGGAATATTCGCCCTCTGCTTGGAACCGCAAAAATCAAGAAACAAAAAAAATAATTCATATCGATTTTTGGGAAGCTGAGGTCGATAAAGACTATCAACCTGATATTGAGATTGTTGGCGACCTTGCGGACGCACTATGGCAGATAAACGAGGCCATCAACGAAAAGTTCGGGGGTAAATTGCCCTTGTTCGACGTGAAAAACCGTCTCGAACTTCGAAACACACTGACACAGGATTTTGCGGCAGAAAAAGACGATGCGTCTGTGCCTGTAAAACCGCAAAAAATACTCTGGGATGTCCGTCAGGTCCTTGGCGATGAGGATATTCTTCTTTCTGATGTGGGCGCCCACAAGATGTGGATTTCACGTTATTTTCAATGTGTTGAGCCAAATACCTGCCTGATTTCCAACGGTTTTTGTACTATGGGTTTTGCTATGCCGGGCTCTATCGGCGCCAAGATAGCCTTTCCCGAACGCCGGGTTTTATCGATTTCAGGCGACGCCGGGTTTATGATGAATGTGCAAGACTTGGAAACGGCGGTGAGGCGGAAACTCAATATTGTGGCCATGGTATGGGAAGATGGAGAATACGGCCTTATCAAATGGAAGCAACAAAACGGATTTAACGGACAACACTCCGATCTCAAGTTTACCAATCCCGATTTTGAGTCACTGGCAGAAAGTTTCGGGATGTGGGGAAAAAAGGTCACCGCAACGGACCAAATCGTTCCATACCTAGAAGAGGCTTTTTCCCAAGAGGGTCCGGCACTCATCTCGGTTCCGGTCGACTACGCTGAAAACGTCAAGTTATCAGACCGTCTCGGCGCTGTGTCTGTACCGATTTAGCCAGGTGCATAACGCCTATTGAGTGCCGTAAAATGGGACTTTTTATGGGGCACGCGTGAGGTTTTATTACTACTGATAGTTATGAATCGTGCGGGGGCCATCATTATGGCTCCATGATTGAAGTGTTCAGGATTCGACCTTTTTATTGCAACAACTTGCAATTCGTGATTTATCAGTGGTTATCGGGCGTTTAAACCTATGGGTTTTCCAGACGGGTAGGCTTAAAATCAGCCTTTCTTGTACGGTTACTACCTCTGGGGTGAGTGAAGGGATATGTGGATGAAAATCGCTTTTTCGATTTTAGCTATTTTGTTCGCGACGACGGTTGGTAGTGCGCAGGCTCAACCAACGTACGTTGGGGCGGATAAGTGTGGTAAATGCCATCGAGCTTCTGCTGGCGTGTGGAAGGGAACCAAACACTTCTCATCATTCAAAAAAATACATAAAAACAAAATCGCAAAAAAAATCGTCAAGTCCATCGGCGAAAAAAGGATGAAAAAGTCCAAGACTTGTGCAACTTGCCACTACACGACTGTAGCCAAAAAGAAAAAATTTAAGCCGATCAGCGGGCCTTCTTGCGAGAGTTGCCACGGCGCCGCTTCAAAATGGATTTCTATTCATAACAACTTTGGCGGGCCCGGCGTAAAGAGAGGGCAAGAGACGCCGGAGCATAAGGCGAAACGTCGGAAGTCTGCCGCTGCGGCTGGGATGATATGGCCACAAGAGATTTTTGACGTTGCTTCGAATTGCATGGGCTGTCATGGCTTGGCGAACCCAAAATTGTCAGGCGAACATGCCTCGAAAATGTTAAAAAATGGGCATCCTCTCAATCCCAACTTTGAGCTAGTTAAATACTACAACGGCTCTGTTCGCCATCGTTTTTATCCGCCGGACGTCACTAAAAATAAAGAGATGACTAAGCCGGAATTGGCGCGTCTTTATGTGGTTGGGCAGGCGGCGGCGCTGGTAAGCGCGACCGCTGCGATAGCTAAGACTGATGATCCCAAGTACACCGCAGCGCAGAAAAAACGAATTGCGAATGCTACCGAGGTGTTGTCGAAGCTACCAGAAGCCACAAGCCTCTTAAAATCGCCATCAAAGGCAGCGGGGCGGGCTTTCACCAAAGCTATAAAAGACAAAGATCTTATGGGTTTAGTCGGTTCGAGATTGCCGAAGAAATTTAAGTAGATTGTATCGTTCTTTGTTTTCGGTTTCCCTGTAGAGGAATTAGGGAAATTTGCGTTAACGACTCACTAGTTGTGACCAACGGGATATTGGTTTCTTAACGATATGAACGAAATCGCCACACACGAACACATCGATAGACCGACCCGGTGGGATGCCGCGTTCGACCCTGAAATGTCAGACGATGACTTTGCCTTGCTTATGGATAGGGCGGAAATAAAAGAACTGGATGCCGAGGCGTTTCCGCGCTCTGCGCCGCTTGAGGGGCTCGTTCGTTACGACATGAAGGTGAACCGGTATGCGCCCGGTGAAATTGTAGTACGTGAAGGCGACTACGGTAACTCTGCATTTTTGATTTTAGAGGGGGAATTGCTTATTGCGCGTGCCCCCGGCATTCCTGAAGAGCAATTGGGCCGTGTGAAAGAGGCTCGTCTGGGGGTGCTACCGCGTTTGAAAACACTATTCGGTGATCGAAATGTCCCCGAGAAACGTGATACCGAACGATATCAAAGGCGGGGGTCGAATGAGGGCAATACCGTTACAAGGGGGGCTTTTCTTCAAGACGTGCCGGCGATAATTGGCGGAAAGGATATAGTTCGGCTCTCGGAAGGCACTTTTTTTGGAGAGCTTGCGGCCTTGGGCCGGGTTCCTCGGTCGGTCACTATTTTTGCGGAGAAGCCGGCCGTGGTGATGGAGATGCGGTGGCAAGGTCTTCGAGATATAATGAAAGTGGACCGCGACTGGCGTAACAAAATAAATGAGTTATACCGCTCGACGGCGCTCGATAGTTACCTGCGACAAATACCTCTACTGGAAGGTCTCGATGAGGAACATTTTTCTGAGTTAGGTAAGGAATGTTTGTTTGAGACCTATGGTGGCTTTGACTGGCACGTGTCTTTCAACAAAGCCAAGGCCGACGAACCCGTAATTGCAAAAGAAGGAGACTACCCTGACGGCCTGCTGGTTGTCAGAGCCGGTTTTGCTCGTGTTTCAAAGAAATTCGGTAATGGAGTAAAAACTCTGACATATCTCGGCGCGGGAGATATGTTCGGTTTGGATGAATTATTCAGCTCCTGGAAAGGTAGTCACCAAGACGAATTCAAACTTCAAAACACGATATCCGCTTTGGGTTACGTCGATGTTATAAGGATACCGGTTACCGTTCTGGAGCGTCATGTATTTCCTGGAATTACAGAAAGCGCTCTCCCACAATCTTTCTCGGCTGCCGAGCAAACTCTCTCAGATTCCGCCGTCATGGAATGGGCATTAGATAAGCGCTACATGAACGGCACTCAGTCCATGGTCATAGACTTGGATAAATGTATGAGGTGCGACGATTGCGTTAGAGCGTGCGCTTCGACCCATGATGGCAATCCAAGGTTCCGGAGGGAGGGGGAGGTGTTCGACCGGAAGATGGTTGCGAACGCCTGCATGCACTGCAAAGACCCGGTCTGCATGATTGGCTGTCCAACGGGTGCGATCCATCGATCGATGGAAACCGGCAGTGTGCTGATTAATGACGATACATGTATTGGATGTGCAACCTGCGCAAACTCCTGTCCTTATAAAAATATAGTTATGGTTCCTATCCGCGGGAAGAACGGTGCGGTCGTACGTGATAGCTCCGATGCCGGTGGTCAGCCAATTGTTAAAGCTACGAAATGTGATCTGTGTGCCGGGAACCCGGGTGGTCCCGCTTGTGTCCGGGCTTGTCCCCATGACGCTCTATCTCGGATCGATTTCCGTAATTTTAACGGGTGAATGGAGCGTTCAGGAATGAGAGCTATGCTGTCTAGACTACTCGTTCCGGTGGTTCTATCTGCGGCGGTGTTTTTTGCTGTTTTTCATTGGCAGTCACAGGCGGCGCTTGAATTGCAAAACCCAAAGATCATTAGCGGCTGGTCTCTCGCCATCGCCATCATTTTTCTTCTGGTTTTTAATGTTCGGAAGCGTCTTTCAGCGTTCGATATCGGGTTAGCTAAGGTTTGGTTTTCTCTGCATGTTGCGGTGGGCCTTCTGACCATTGCATTTTTTATCATTCATGCCGGCACTTTTTGGCCAGTTGGTCTTTATGAACAACTTCTTGCGCTAGGTTTCTGGCTTGTGAGCCTAACAGGCTTAGTGGGTGTTTTCATCACACTGTACTTCCCTAAACGGCTAACTAATACCGGCATAGAAGTTATCTACGAAAAGATTCCCGAGGAGATTTTTTACTTGAGAGACCAAGTGGAAAAAACTCTTGTTGCTTGTGCGGAAGAATGCGGAGAGACAACACTTCAGGAGCATTATTCACAGACACTCGGTTGGTATTTCCGACGACCAAGATTTTACTGGGCGTATATCTTGGGAGGTAATTCCGATAAGGCGTGGGTTGCGCGACACATTGAGGGTGTAAGGCGCTATTTAAATAGCGCTGAGGAGGAATTTTTAAACCAAATTCAGACCCTAGCGGAGCGCAAATGCCTCGTTGATGAGCATTACGCTCGCCAGGATATTATGAAGAAGTGGCTTCTGCTTCACCTGCCACTTTCTATCCTGGTTTTTGTCATGTCTATCTGGCACATCATTCTTATCTATTCGTATACGCTGTGACCTCTATTCATAACAGTTATAACCGCCCTAATTTCGCATTTCGCTGCGGAAGGGGCGCCCAATGGCAGAAGCCATGTGCGAATGGCCCAAATCCAGACGGGACATGTGGTGGTGTGGCAGTTTGTGTGCCTTCAAAATCAGGCGATCGTTGGAGCTGTAGGCGGTCCCGTGAAGAGGGTGGGGCATGCGGTCTTGGGCCTCTTCCTAACGGGGATTGTTGCCTTACCCAGCCAGCCTGCAGACCCGCGAGGACGTTGCGTGTCCAGCGCTTTAGACTGTCTGCTATTGCCGCGATCCTGGTAGTTGCCTTAATCGGGGGGTTTGGTCTCACCGGGGGCTCGTTATTTGATGCAGCGCCCGCGTTTAGGGATGCAGGGCAGTTGTCACCAAAACACGCGAGTATGGTAGGGAATGATGGTTGCACCGCTTGTCACGACAATCATGGTGACGGGCCGATTCAAATGATCAAAGCAGTTTTCAATCCTTCGGGAACGACTGGTATGACGTCAAAGTGCCTTGACTGCCATACCTTTCCAGGAGAGGCGACATCCGTTCACCAAGCTGGAAATTGTAGTAGTTGTCACGCAGAGCACAAAGGCGCAGACCAGGCCTTGGTTAAATTTAAGGATGGGCAATGTCATGCGTGTCACGAGAAAAAATTCTCGACATTTGCGAGCTCTCATCCGCAATTCAGTGACAATTACCCGCACCGGCGGAGGACCTCCATAAATTTTGATCATAATTCCCATATCAATACGCATTTTCAGGATGCCCAGTTCTCTGATGTCGCGCCAAAGGATGGTTGTATAAGCTGTCACGAGGTCGGGGCCGCCGGTAAAACGGTGCCGGTAAAATCGTTCGAGGAAAATTGCAGTGGTTGCCATCAGGAGCAGATCAGTTCCGCGTCGTTAAATCTCTTTACGATGCCTGAGTTGGAAGAAAACCCCTTCGATAGAGATGCCGTAAATGAACTTTGCAGTGATGCGGAGGATGGCGAACAGACAGAGGATAGTTCTTCAGAATCGAAAGAGGAAGCCGAGGAATATGAGTCTGTTTCGACTGAAACGTTAAATGAGATAGCAGCGGCATTACTGGAGGTGGATCCCGAGAATATTGAAGAGTATCAGGAAAAGATTGGTCCGCTAATGGTTTCGTTGGCGGAAAATGGTGCTGCACCAATTTCTGAGCTTCTTGAGGGTGTCGATGCCCCGGCCAACCTCCTCCTTTCAGGGTTAAATGCTGACCTCGTAAAGATGGGTGTATGTGCGTGGATATCGAATAAAGAATTCGAACCCATTGACGAGGGTCTGCACGGTGGATGGAGGATGGAGGAACTATCGGTAACCTACACCGCGAAAGGCCATGCGGATCCCGTCCTGAAAGCCTGGTACGATTTCGCGGCGGAGGCGGATGATGACATGGTATCGGAACATCTACTTAAGTCCGATGGGCCGGGAACCTGCGCGTCTTGCCACAGTGTAAATGATACCGGAACCCTTGAACTCGCCTGGAGGGCAGGGGTACAGTCCAGTAACAACCTTCACAAATATAATCACCGGCCGCATCTAAATGTTCTCGGCCCCGGATCTCAATGCGGTACCTGTCACGTCATCAACAAGGCTGCAGAATATGCAGCTTCATTTGAACAGAATGATCCAATGGAGTTCGAAAGCAGTTTTTTGTCGATAAAGACGGAAACCTGCACCGAATGTCATAATAAACAAAGTGCTAGGCAAGATTGCCGCACCTGTCATGAATATCACGAAAATGCTACCTTTAAGGGTAAGATGATTTTCGATAAAAATATCAATCAAAAATCTGTTAGTTTGAATTAGTCGGTATATATGAGGCGGGATATATGAAGCTCTTATTTACAATCTTAACCGCAGTATTTCTGTTCGGCGGTGTCGCGCAGGCATATGACGCAAAGGATAAGGAGAAATTCCTCTCAGAGGACAGTTATCCTACCGCTGCGCAATGCGCAGGCTGCCATCAACAGATATATAATGAATGGGCTTCTTCCAATCACGCTTACGCATCGATTTCGCCAATGTTCCACAAATTTGAACAGGCGATTAATGACTTGTCAGCCGGCACCATAGGCACCTTTTGTGTAAGGTGTCATCAACAGGTAGGTACTCAGAGAGGAGAGGCGCGGGAATTGCCACTTTGGGACCGGAGCCGGGTAGCCCGAGAAGGCATTACCTGCGTTACCTGTCATCGTATTCAGGAAGAATTTACGAAGGTGAACGGCGAAAGGACGATTGTGCCGGGGGGGATACATGCCCCCGTTGGAGGCACAATGCGGGACAGCGTTTTTGATAAGGTCCTCGAACGGAAAGACGAGCTACGTCTTGCGACAAGTGATGGCGAGCGAGGTCAAAAGATACACGCGGGCGTCTATCAATTCCCGCAGCTCGGTAAATCGGAGTTTTGCGTCTCTTGCCATCAGGTCGCCGTTAATCTTGGAATAAAACTTGAGGTTGTTTGGGACCAATATCGAGATTCCCCCGCGCATGCCAAAGGCGAAACCTGTCAGGATTGCCACATGGGTAAAGTGCCCGGTGTCGCGGCTGGCTATGAGACGGCCCCATCCGCGATCGTAAACGGGGTGGAAATCAATCCCGGTCGCCGGCACTCTAATCACGCGTTTTATGGCCCAGGTTATCCAATAGCTCACCCCGGTATTTTTCCTCATAACGTTGAAGCGGCCCGCTGGACGATCCAGGAATGGCTGAAGTTCAATTATCGTGCTGGCTGGGGATCTGAGAAATTTGAGGAGAAAATTGAGGATATCGTTGAACCCTTTGATGAATTTAACACTGCGCTGGAACCGTTTGGTGGACATCCGGTTACGCTGGATGCGCTAGCCTCAATTGAGGCTGCCGCCACTCGCGGAGTGTCGGCGTTTAAACGGAAAACGTCTTTGAAACCGCTTGCAGACGCCATGGAGGCGATCACTGACGCTGTTTCTTCGGAAGATGCAGATAGTAAAATAGCAGAGTTAAAGGATGCCTTGACCGGACTGGAGGAGGCTGTTTCCGACTCGGCTTCTGTCACTGCACCTAAATCATATCAATTATTAATAGCCGCTACCGAAAAAATGGCTTCGACGGTTGGAGCTAAATTCGCTGCGATGGAGTCAAATCTCGAAAACGTTTCTGAAGTGCTTGGATCATTCTCAGAAGCTAAATCTGATGGCGACCGCAAACGGCTTGTGACCAAACTGCGAGGGCTTCTTCCGAAACTAAGGGATAGTTTGCCGGCCGCCGATAATGCGTATGTTGGCGCGGTTGCCGCTTTGAAGGCGTCGATGGGCGTTAATTTCCCGGGTGTTTGGAGTGACCCAGGCGATAGGGAGGAAGCATGGGAAATCGTAGTTGAGAACAGAGAACGGCTCGAGGAGAAAAGAGAGCTCCGGAAGCAGGTTATGGAAAATGGTAGTAAGATTGATGGTCCGTTTTTCACGTCAAAGATCAAAACCGGCAAAGATTTGGCGTTCAACTATGTCATTACCAATACTGACGACGGCCACAACCTTCCATCCGGGTCACTCGGTGCACAACCGGAGATATGGTTCAATGTTGCTTTGATCGACCCTGACGGAAAAAATATCTGGGAGTCGGGACATGTCGATAGCAACGGGGATTTTGCTGATCTGCATTCTCTGGATCTCGCTGCTGGCAAAATTGAGCACGATGATCAGTTATTTAATCTTCAGACCAAATTCCTCACTACCAACGTTAAGGGGACGGATCGGGAGATGTATCTCCCGGTTAACTTTGACATTGATCAACAGCCATTGCTGCGGCCGGCAAACGTCCCCTCGACCGTGCTCAATCATGCTCCATTTGTACGAATGGAAGGGCGATCAATCCCGCCCTTGGGTAATAAGAAGGCAAAATATAAGGTGCCTGGTGAACTGCTAAAGAAACCTGGCAAATATCGTCTTATGGCGCGGATGAGAAGCAGAGCTGAGCCGATCTATTTTATGCGGTTTGTGGGCGCCACCTCGGAGATGGAAGAGTCAATGAATGAGTGGATGCTTGATATCCACCCTTATACGGTTGAATTCGAGATTAAATAGGTTCTAAGAGTAAATAAGGCAGTCAAAGAGACTACGGGATATTGTTTATGGGAAAACCTCTCAGGAAGTTATGCTTAAATTTGGCGCTTACCGGGTTAGTTGCTAGCTTCGTTATCACCAATACGGGGCCTGCGTACACCGCCGGACCGGGCGGTCCGCGCACTATGTCCCCGGTGGCGAAAGAAGTTGAAACAGATAAATCTAAGTTTAGCCCTGATCCGACCTATGCGGATAAACCTTATTCAGCTGATGAACAGATAAAAATTTACGGGGGAAAGAAGGCTGTTGAGGTTGTTAGGCCTCTTTTTGAATTTTTCCGACCTCAGTACTCTGAGGGTCCTTTTAGACAGGGAGAAAATCCTTTTGGCGACAAAAACACCTCCTCGTTACAGTTTTTGGCGTTTGGAGATTGGCGTACGGCCGTTGCCTTTAATGATAATGGTGCCAATGAAGTGGGGCAGATTGCGACGAGATTAAATCTTGATCTTGATCTGAAACTCACCGGCACAGAGAGAATCCATGCGTTTTTGCGGCCCTTAGATAAAGGGGGAAATTTCACTCGCCACGAATTTGCGGGCGGGGACAAAGAAACTGGTATAGACGTTGAGCTCGATGGCAATCTTGAGACGTTATTCTTTGAGGGAGATATTGGAGCTATTTACGCTGGACTGTCAGATGAATATTCATCATTTGATCTGCCACTTGCGCTGGGGCTCACACCCTTTATATTTCAAAACGGTGTGTGGGTGGAAGATGCGTTTACGGGGGGAGCAATCACTATTGCGGCCAAGAACAGCCCGGCACTAAACATCTCGAATATGGACTTCACCTTTTTTGCTGGCTTTGACAAAGTAACTACTCCCGCTGCAAAAGATGCGCTTGGTGGCTTAGACGACGATGATCTTACAGTTTTCGGAGTCGCGTCCTTTTTCGATGCTACCGAAGGCTATTGGGAAGCGGGATTTGGTGCCATAGAGGGAGAAGACGAGCTTAGCGACATTGATTACCATTCATTCACAGTCGCATTCACAAAACGTTACGGCGCGTGGCTGTCCAATAGCGTCCGGTTTGTGTCGACGTTTGGTCAGGATCGAGATAATTCGGCACAACAGACTGCCGATGGTCAGATTGTGCTCCTTGAGAATTCATTGATCACCTCCTTGCCCTCAACATTGGTTCCATATTTTAATTTCTGGATTGGTCTTGATCGACCACAACCATTAGCTGACGCGACAGGGTTATTAAAAAATACCGGTATAAATTTTGAAACCGATGGTCTTACCGGCTTCCCTCGCCTTGATGACTCGGGACATGACACCTTTGGGGGTGCCATCGGCGTTTCATATATCTTTAATCTGGATCAACAGCTCGTTGTCGAAGCGGCAAGCGTGCGGACAATCGGTGATGATTTTGAGCCCGGTCGAGCCGCGGTAGCAGACCAATTGGGTTTTCAAGTGCGGTATCAACGGCCAATCGCGCCAGGATGGATAGTGCGGACGGACGCTATGTTGGGCATTCTTGAAAAGCAAGACGATCTGAGTGGGGTGCGTTTTGAAATCCGCCGCAAATTCTAAACTGAGGGTCATAAATGACTGACGCCATTCAAATACTCTCGCTCGCGATTCTGGCATCTGGGCTCGCTTATTGCCTTATAGTGGTCGGCCAAAATTTTGCGGCTAATAAGCTCTTGGTCTCGAGAGAGGCTATTGAGCTGGATCACCTGAAGGCAGTTACGGGTGAAATTATTGAGCGGCAAAGAGTCAAAAAGCAAATTGAAGAAGGGGCCTGGAATGGTTTCCGCAAATTTCGCGTCTCAAAAAAACAGATTGAAGCGAAAGACCAGTGCTCGTTTTACTTAACGCCTCATGATGGACGTCCAGTACCACCATTTGAACCGGGCCAATTTCTGACTTTTCGCCTCGATATTCCTGATCAAAAGAAACCTGTCATACGATGCTACAGTCTCTCAGACAGCCCTCGAACTGATTATTATCGTGTCACGATAAAGCGTGTTCCTCCGCCGCGAGATAGTGATCATCCACCAGGCTTGTCGTCTAACTTTTTTCACGACTCGGTGGAGGAAGGCCAGATACTTGATGTACGGGCACCCGGGGGACACTTTTTTCTTGATACTACTAGATCTACACCCGTTGTCCTGATTGGTGGTGGTATCGGTTTAACGCCCGTTTTAAGTATGGTTAATCACATTGTTGAGATGGGCTCCAAGCGCGAAACATGGTTTTTCTATGGCGTTCAGAACGGCCAAGACCATGCCATGAAGGAGCATCTTCAGAAAATTGATGATGAGCATGATAATATAAAAATCTGCGTTGTTTATAGCCGCCCTCGCGATGACGAGGATGTTGAAGGCAGAGATTACAAATATAAGGGTCGTGTTGGAGCGGACCTTTTTAAGGAGGTGCTTCCCTCTAACAACTATGATTTCTATTTCTGCGGACCCCCGCCGATGATGAATACATTGTTTGAGGGGCTTCGAGAATGGGATGTACCCGAAGATCATATACATTATGAGGCCTTTGGCCCCGCGACAGTTTCGAAAAAGAAAGACGCTGACAAGGCGAGCGAGAAGGCACCTTCTTCTGTGTCAGAAAACACGGAGGCTATTCTTGTCAATTTTGCTAAGAGCGGTAAGGAAATCGCTTGGGACCCCGACATTGGGTCTTTGTTAGACTTGGCCGAGGATAACGATATTGCTATCGATTCCGGCTGCAGGGCTGGAAATTGCGGCACCTGTGAAACAGCCATCAAGTCGGGAGAGGTTGATTACCTTTCTGAACCGGGTGAAGCACCAAATTCCGGGAGCTGTCTTGCTTGTATTTCGGTGCCTAAGGGGCCTATCACGATCGACGCGTAAACCAACTTTATCAAAACTTAATAGGGAGGCGTGGGATCGTTAATCATCCTGCGGCTAACAAATATAAGAAAGGCAAGCTATGTCAAAATCCCATTCGGGCAGCAAAACCAAAGAATATCTCGACCGGTATATGGAGGGGGTAACTAAAAGAAACCCGGGACAACCGGAATTTGTACAGGCCGTTTACGAAGTGGCGTCATCGATATTTCCCTATATCGCCGATAAGCCACAATATCACGAAAACCAGATTTTAGAGCGTATGGCGGAACCGGAGCGTGTGATTTCATTCCGCGTGCCTTGGACGGACGACGGGGGAAACATACGAACAAACCGCGGCTGGCGCGTTCAGTTCAATTCGGCGATAGGACCATACAAAGGCGGGCTCCGTTTTCATCCGTCCGTAAATGAATCCATTCTAAAGTTTCTGGGTTTCGAGCAGACCTTTAAAAACAGCCTAACCGGGCTGCCGATGGGCGGCGGTAAGGGCGGCGCTAATTTCAATCCCAAGGGTAAGTCAGATAACGAAGTTATGCGTTTCTGTCAGTCATTTATGACTGAACTGGTCAGGCATGTTGGGCCCGACACCGATGTACCTGCGGGTGATATAGGCGTTGGTGGACGCGAAATTGGTTTCATGTTTGGCCAATATAAAAGAATGACCAATACCTTTGTGGGTGTTCTAACCGGCAAAGGACTAGAGTTTGGTGGGTCCAAAATGAGGACTGAGGCTACCGGATACGGAGCCGTATTTTTTCTCAGGAACATGCTTGCCCAACATAAAGACACAATAGAGGGAAAAAAGGTTCTGATATCTGGCTCCGGGAATGTGGCCACCCATGCCGCAGAAAAGTGCATCCAGCTGGGAGCGACGCCGCTCACACTATCGGATTCGGGTGGCTTTATTCATTGTTCTGATGGTTTTAATCAGGAACAAATTGACTGGATTAAGGACCTAAAGGGTATTAGGCGAGGGAGAATTTCTGAAGCCGCAGATGAGTTTTCTAATATCTCATTCCATGAGGGCCGCCCCTGGGGGGTCGAAGGCGATTGCGCCGTGCCTTCTGCAACCCAAAATGAGGTAAATGCAGACGAAGCCGCAACGCTCATAAAAAATGGCGTAAAAGCAGTCGCAGAAGCGGCTAACATGCCCTGTGAACAGGGGGCTGTGGATGCCTTCATGGATGCTAATGTTCTATTTGGGCCGGCAAAGGCAGTCAACGCGGGCGGCGTCGGTGTGTCGGGTCTCGAAATGAGCCAAAACAGTGCAAGAATAGCTTGGGACGAGGATGAACTGCGCCGGTTACTTGAAAACATGATGCGGGACATCCATGACTCATGCGTAGAGTTCGGTCAGACCCCTGAGGGACCTGTAAATTATCTTACGGGATCAAATGTGGCGGGTTTTGTTAAGGTTGCCGACGCTATGATGAGTTACGGGCACGTCTAAACCCCTTGAGTGTTTGATTATAAATGGCACTTCCTAGTGTATTTTAAGACGATATGGGCTCCCCCATATCGTCTTTATTCTGGGGTTATGGACTCGTTTACAAAAAAGATGCTTGGTCGAGACTATAGAGCAGCTTGAAGCTTTCCCCGGTGGAAGGGACCGGGTTGCCCAGTTGGAAGCGTGGGAGCCAAAATAGGAATATAAAGCCTTAATGTGGTTTTTAATGGGACTTCTGTTCCACATTTATTCTATATTTTCTACTTTCGCCTTGACGTGGATGTTAAAAAACCCCAGAAAACTGCGGTCGGGGCGTAGCGCAGCCTGGTAGCGCATCTGCTTTGGGAGCAGAGGGTCGGAGGTTCGAATCCTCTCGCCCCGACCAACAGACATGAGGGTTGTTTAACGAGATGGACGTTGCACCCAAGTCCATCTGCGAAACCTTTCACAGCTAATCAGTCGGTTTTTGACAGCCGCGCATAGAGCGCCTGAATATAGCGATGATCGCTGGGCTCTAAATTTCCATTGGCGAGATCGGATTTGTATTCTTCTAGCTCTTCGCGGAAGATTTCCGAATTGCCGTCGCGCGCAAGCAGTTTGTCGACCAGCGCAGGTGTTTTTGATTCGTCGTGGGAAAAATTGACTGCGGGTTCGGGGGTATCGTCCTCGTCATCCGTATCGGCCCTAACGAACTCGTCCTCGCCGTCTGGCGCGCTTTGCGTAGCCCCTTCGTCCACAACCAATAAATCCTGCCAGCCCATGCCGGCTCTGGTGATCTGGGAATGAAGCGCGCGCGCGGCCGCCAGTAC
>JAYZQT010000003.1:0-33119 GCA_036136335.1 Pseudomonadota bacterium | reverse complement strand
GATAAAAATACTCGTCGCACCATTTTTTAAACTTCGGATAATAGGTTGGGTCATGTGGCTCGCATGCATTCTTAAGCGCCGTATGGAAGGCGATTTCACTTTGGTTGTCTGGATAAATGGGAGTTAGGTCACCACCACCGCCAAACCAGGCTTTGGAAGTGACGATGAAGCGGGTGTTCATGTGCGCTGCGGGCACTAACGGGGAGTGCGGGTGGGCAACAGCCGAAATGCCGGATGCCCAGAACCCCGGATCTTCTTCGGTTCCAGGGATGTTAGTGCGAAAGTCCTCGGAAAATTCTCCATATACGGTAGAGATGTTGACTCCTATTTTTTCGAACACTCGGCCTTTCATTAGTGACATCACACCACCACCGCCGGTTGGCCTATCCCATTCGGTGTATTCAAAACGTCCGGCTTTACCGTTCCCTGCATGTTCATTCGGGCCCGTGACGTTATGTTCCAGGGACTCGAAAGCTGAACACATCTGATCCCGAAGTTGCCGGAACCAGTCACTAGCAGTTTCCTGTCTCTCTTCAAGGGTTTTGGCAGTCATTCCTCCTCACATACAGTTTTCGGGTGAAAGGCACCTGTCTGACGAAGCAACTCTCCAGTAACCATTGCCGCAGCAGTAACCACGTTAAGTGACCGCGCGCCCGGCACCATCGGAACATGCAACCGCGCATCTGCAATTTGGTGAACTTTCTGAGGCACGCCAGCGCTTTCCCGGCCGAGAAGCAATGTATCTGAAACATCAAAAGAAAATGCCGTATAAGACATAGCTGCACCTGTTGTTAGCAATATTATACGTCCGCAGTTGTGCCCGGTGCTCCAGTCTGTCCATGAGGGATGCCGCTTTATATCGACCTTTGTACCATAATCCATGCACACTCTTCGGAGCCGCGGATCGTCTAGAACGAATCCACAGGGCTCTATTACGTCTACTGGTACACCAAGGCATGCAGCAAGGCGAAAAATAGCCCCTGTGTTCTGGGGTATGTCCGGCTGGTAGAGGGCGATACGCATGGTGCAGGGATACCTTTGTATCTCAATTCAGGCAATAACATGTATTTTAATACCATTTGTCTCCCATGCACTTTCCTCCTGCCATCGAGGCTCAGGGTTTTCACGGTTAACAAATTGAACTATACCGATTTAAATTTATTGAAGGCCACCGTGTGGGCATAAAATGTGCGGCGACGCGCCGCATACAAAGAATCTGTCCATGTGGTAGCTATAAATACTTGGGAATAGTTGCCTTGGGGGCAAATCTGCAATTTCGCTTCTCAGCGAATGCTTGACAGATAGGACATGCCGGCGGATCAACGGAAACAAGGTGTTAAACATGGCTGAATCTGACGGCGCGGGAGCGACCGAAGATGGCCACGCCGGGGAAACCCGCCGTGATTTTTTGCAATTGGCAACGGGTGCGTTCGCCGTTGTCGGGGGTGCTGCAGTTATATGGCCCTTTGTGCACCAGATGAATCCGGCCGCTGACACATTGGCGCTTTCATCGATCGAGGTTGACATCTCCAGGATTGAGGTAGGCCAGGCGATCAAGGTCAAATGGCGCGGGAAACCGGTTTTTATTCGTCATCGAACCCCCGCTGAAATAAAAGCAGCCACGAGCACGTCGCCCACCGATCTTGTTGATCCCGAGGATGACGGCGCACGTGTAAAAAAAGGGAAGGCCGAGTGGCTCATCCTTGTGGGCGTATGTACCCATTTGGGTTGCATTCCACTCGGCACCTCACAGGGTGAGACGCGAGGAGAATACGAAGGCTGGTTTTGCCCATGCCATGGTTCCCACTACGACACGTCCGGGCGTATACGCAAAGGCCCCGCTCCTCGCAACCTTGAGGTGCCGGTGTATACATTCCTGACCGACGCTGTTGTCAAGATCGGGTAAGGTAGAGAAAATGGCAGAATTTCAAAAACCCGCGTGGCTGGAATCCGGCCTCGTTCGCTGGATCGATCACCGGCTTCCCATATTCTCGTTCATGAGCCACGAGCTTTATGAATACCCGACGCCGCGCAACCTGAACTATTGGTGGAACTTCGGCTCTTTAGCGGGGATTATTCTGGTGATCTTGATTGTCACTGGAATCACCCTCGCTATGCACTACACGCCTCACACTGCTTACGCGTTCGATTCCGTCGAGCGGATCATGCGAGATGTGAATTATGGGTGGTTAATCCGCTACATCCATATGAATGGAGCGTCGATGTTCTTTATCGTCGTCTATATTCATATATTTCGGGGGCTATACTTTGGTTCATATAAGGCGCCAAGAGAAATTCTTTGGATTTTGGGAGTTGTAATCCTTTTGCTGATGATGGCGACAGCCTTCATGGGCTATGTACTGCCATGGGGCCAGATGAGCTTTTGGGGTGCGACCGTGATAACCAACCTTTTTTCTGCTATACCTTGGGGTATAGGAGATTGGATCGTCACATTATTATGGGGTGGCTTTGCCGTTGATAACCCGACACTGAATCGTTTCTATAGTCTGCACTATCTATTGCCATTCCTGATTGTCGGGGTCGTGGTCCTGCATATCTGGGCGTTACATGTGCATGGTTCTAACAATCCAATCGGTCTTGACGCTAAGCGCGAACAAGACGTCATACCCTTTCACCCATACTACACGGTAAAGGATATGTTTGGACTGGGTGTGTTTCTGACCGTGTTTGCATTGTTCATCTTTTTTGCGCCAAACTTTTTCGGTGAACCCGATAACTACATACCCGCAAATTCGCTTTCAACACCCGCCCATATTGTACCAGAATGGTACTTTTTGCCGTTTTATGCGATTCTTCGGGCTGTGCCCGATAATTTTATTGGGGGCTGGACCACTGAGTGGCTTGGTTTCATCATATTTGAGGCAAAACTGGCTGGCGTGCTGGCTATGTTCGGAGCCATTGCAGTACTGTTCATACTGCCGTGGCTTGATAGATCACCGGTTCGGTCGTCGCGCTTTCGTCCAATGTACAAATGGTTTTTCTGGATCTTCCTGATTGATTGCTTGGTGCTTGGATATATCGGGGCCAAGCCCGCTGAGGGCGTTTTTATCATTATTGGGCGCATTGCTACTGCTTGGTATTTCATTCATTTTCTTGCTGTAATACCAATGCTTGCGAAATTCGAAACGCCTAGAGAACTGCCTAAAAGCATCTCGGAACCTGTACTCGGCGGCGGTCCTGTGATTGCTGCCAAGCCCATGGAGAAGGTGTAATGTACATGTTTAGGGCAGCGCTCGTCGCCAGCGCTATCTCAATGCATGTTTTCACCGTCCACGCGGCAGGTCCCGCAGAGCATGCGCCCGAGCATCACTGGAAGCATTCGGGCCTTTTTGGCACTTTTGATCGAGCGGCGCTTCGCCGCGGGTTTCGGGTGTATAACGAGGTGTGTTCCGCGTGTCATGGCCTCAGGCTTGTTGCTTATCGCAACCTTGCCGAAATTGGCATGTCAGTTGCGCAAATCAAAGTTATTGCCGCTGATAAAGAGTTTCCTGCAGAGCCTAACGAAGATGGTGAGATCGAGAATCGACCGGGTCTCCCATCAGACCGCATTCAATCGCCGTTTCCCAACGAAAATGCCGCACGGGCATCCAACAACGGAGCGCTTCCACCCGATCTTTCTTTGATTATAAAGGCGCGGCTCGGTGGTGCAGACTATTTACACGCACTTCTGACTGGCTACAAAAACGCACCCGCCAGCGTGAAGGTCCCCGATGGCATGCACTACAACGAATATTTCGTGGGTAAGTTGATTGCCATGGCTGAGCCTTTGCAGGAAGGAAGTGTCGAATTTTCAGATGGCACCAAAGCAACCGTGAAACAACAGGCTGAAGATGTAGTAACTTTTCTCTCGTGGGCGGCTGAGCCAGAGTTGGAAGAGCGCAAGCGAATGGGGGTCAAGGTAATACTGTTTCTGCTTTTGCTCACCGGGCTACTCTATGTGCTGAAACGCCGGACCTGGTCAGGAGTTCACTAGACCAGACGGTATGTTCCAATTCCTTATGTAGGTGGATCGTGTTGCCCACATTCTCTTTCTGGTTTGATAATTTTTGCCCTTGGGAATTTGAGTAGAAAACATCTCGAACTTTGCGGGATGTATTATTATGCAATCGCGAGTACGCTGCCATTGCCAGGTATATTTGATGTTTATTTCCCATGTAGCTTGGGTGGTATGGATTTCCCTAGTCAGAAGGGTGTGGATTTATGACAGGTCACTAGCGTGTTGAGCCCATTTTAAGGCTGCCTTCGGGAATTCGAAAAAAACTTGAGCGGGTTCGGCGCTCAATATATAGCGGGAAGACCGCCCTTGATCATATCGAGTAAATCAATCACAAGGGTTGCAAATCCATGGGGAAATTAATGAACGATCCAGAATGCGATCCAGTCATAGGCGTTATCGGCGGAAGCGGGCTCTACGATATTGAAGGGCTACAAAATACTGAATGGCGCCAGATTTCATCCCCCTTCGGCATCCCGTCGGATGAACTTTTATTCGGAGACATTGAGGGTCAGCAGGTCGTTTTTCTTCCGCGCCACGGTCGCGGGCACCGGATTCCACCAACAGGATTGAATTTCCGAGCCAATATAGATGTTCTGAAACGCGCTGGTGTGACAGAAATTCTTTCCATAAGCGCGGTCGGGTCATTACGAGAGGCATTGGCGCCTGGACATTTTGTAGTAGTAGACCAGTTCATTGACCGAACGTTTGCCCGCGAGAAATCATTCTTTGGAGAAGGCTGTGTGGCCCATGTATCCTTGGCCGACCCTGTGTGTTCGCGGCTTCGGCTACATATTACGGATACCCTGGAAAACCTTGGGATTGAATACAGTGGCGAGGGCACATACCTTGTGATGGAAGGACCTCAATTTTCTACGCGGGCTGAGAGCAACCTATACAGGTCATGGGGATGTGATGTGGTTGGTATGACCAATATGCCCGAGGCCAAGCTCGCCCGCGAAGCGGAGATGTGTTACGTGACTGTTGCAATGGTTACCGATTATGATTGCTGGCATGAGGACCACGAGGACGTCACGGTTGAAGCTGTCATCGAGACGATGAATGAAAACGCTGATAAGGCTCGTTCCCTGATCAAGGCCGTGGTTCCTAAATTGTCCGGCAGGGGAGAACCATGCGAGTCGGGATGTGATCGAGCCCTTGATTCCGCAATTATTACGGCGCCGGGATCCCGGGATCCCAAAACCGTCCAAGCTCTTGATGCAGTAGCGCACCGGGTGTTGAGCCGTTGAACATCGATGGTACGCCTTTTCGGACCATCTGGCTAAACGACGATGGCTGGTCTGTAAATATTATTGATCAGACAAAATTACCCCATGAATTCATTACTGTTCGCTTAACCAGCAGCGATCACGCCGTCACCGCCATCCGCGAGATGTGGGTGCGTGGGGCGCCATTAATAGGGGTAACGGCCGCATATGGTATGGCGCTCGCGATGCGGGCCGATCCTCAAACCGAAAGCCTGGATAGGGTGACAGAGATGCTTATTGCCACCCGGCCAACTGCTGTTAACATTCGTTGGGCGGTAGACAAAATGCGGTCAGTATTGACGACCCTCTCGCAGGACGACCGATCGAGCGCGGCCTACCAACTGGCGGGTGAGATTTGCGACGAAGACGTCGAACTATGTTCTGCTATTGGTGATCACGGCATGACCTTGATAGAGGAAGCATGGAAGGTTGGCGGTAAACCGGACCGGGTGAACATATTAACGCACTGTAATGCGGGATGGCTTGCGACGGTCGACTGGGGAACAGCGCTGGCGCCCATATACAAGGCTCATGACGCCGGTTTACCTGTGCATGTATGGGTGGATGAAACCCGGCCACGCAATCAGGGTGCTAGTTTAACAGCGTGGGAACTTGGTAAGCACGGCGTGCCCTATACCGTTGTCGTCGATAACGTTGGCGGTCATTTGATGCAGCATCGGATGGTAGATCTTTGTATTACCGGGACTGACCGCACCACCGCGGCCGGGGACGTCTGTAACAAGATTGGCACCTACCTGAAAGCGCTTGCAGCGCGCGACAATAATGTTCCCTTCTATGTTAGTTTGCCTGGCCCCACAATTGACTGGACTATAGATGATGGTGTTCGTGACATTCCGATCGAACAACGAGATACGAAGGAAGTGACGCAGATTACCGGAAAAACTGACATGGGGAAAATCGTGCCCGTGTCGATTGTGCCTGCGGATAGCGCAGCTGCCAATTTTGCCTTCGACGTTACTCCGTCGAGGCTTGTGACAGGGCTGATAACCGAACGAGGTATCTGTGCTGCGTCAAAACAGGGATTGGGGTCTTTATATCCGGAGTTTGTCGTTTGATACCTGTAATTGTCTGTGGTGCGGATGAAGGCAAACCACAGTTTCTTACTGGCAACAAAACTGGCTGAAATAGGCGCGATCAGTGATTGATAATAAATTTTGCCCTGTTGAACCTTTGCTTGAGTTGCCCTACTGCTTCCAGCACATTACGCGCGGGTATGAAAGCTCGAGTGGCTCATTTAGATGAAAAGTAAATGGTCAGATATCGCGGTCAGGAAGATTGTTAAAAAGTATGCCGCAAAAGGTATCGGAGAGGACCTTGCGTTACGGCTTTACACGACTCGCCTTTTAGGGTCCGACGCGCGTCTGGTGCTCCACGGCGGCGGCAATACGTCGGTGAAAACCAAAATGTTTGATCCCATCGGGGAAGAGGTGGAGGTGATTTGCGTCAAAGGTTCTGGTTGCAACATGGGAAATATCGAGCCCTTCCAAATGCCGGCCCTGCGTCTTGATGCAATCAGGAAACTTCGCGAGCTCAAAGATATTCCGGATGAGATTATGGTCAATGCCCAACGGGGTGCTTTGCTCGATTCAACATCTCCTACTCCATCTGTCGAAACACTAATGCACGCGTTTCTTCCTCATAAATTTGTCGATCACACACATTCCGATGCTGTCCTGTCAGTGTGCGACCAACCGGATGGCGAGTTGATTTGCAGAGACCTCTATGGTGATCGTGCGGCGCTGGTTCCTTATGTCATGCCGGGTTTTAGGTTGGCGCAATCCTGTTTACGCATCTGGGAAATAAACCCAAATGTCGAAGGTCTGATTCTACTTAACCATGGTATTTGCACGTTCGGAGAAACAGCGCGCGAGGCGTATGATAGGATGGTAGCACTGGTAACGCTGGCTGAAAGAAAAATTTCCAGGGCGCCCTTATCCAAATCGTTTAAATCCATCACAATCCCCAAAAAACCGGTAAAACCAGAGCAACTTGCTCCTATCATTCGAGGCGCGGTTGCCTGGCCGGACCGGGATGGCTGGCGTCGGTTTGTAATGGAGTTTCGCAACTCTGATCTGGTTATGAAATTTGTGAATGGTCAGGGTATCAAACGCTACGCAAACAAAGGACCAGTGACGCCTGATCATGTTATTCGCACCAAACCAGTACCGCTTATCCTATCGCCGCCTTCCAATCACAATGTCGTGATACTGGGCGAGATGGTTAAGGCTGCGGTGCGGTCCTACGTGGTGGATTATGAAAAATATTTCACTCGCAATAATAAAAAGTCTAATCCACCAAAGGTCGCAGTTGACCCAATGCCACGCGTCATATTAGTGCAGGGGGTTGGTCTGTTTGCTCTAGGAAAATCTTCTAAGGATGCAAAAATCGCTGCTGACATTGCTGAAACCGCAGCGCGGATAATCGTCGATGCGGAAAAGCTAGGTAACTTCCAGTGTATTTCCGAGCACGATATCTTTGAAATCGAATATTGGTCCGCGGAACAAGCAAAATTGGGAAACTCCGCTGAAAAACCACTAAGTCGCCATATTGTTGCCGTCACTGGTGGTGGCTCAGGGATAGGGGCTGCTACTGCGTGTGCCTTCGCCAGAGAGGGCGCGGAAGTAGTTGTTTTGGACCGGGATCGGCAGGCAGCTAATGGCGTCGCTTCGACCTTCGGCGGAATGGCAATTGCGTGCGATGTGACGAAGCCTGCATCCGTCGCAAAAGCGTTTGACAGGATTTCGTATGAATTTGGAGGCCTTGATGTATTGGTCTCCAATGCTGGCGCGGCCTGGCAGGGCCGGATTGGTGATGTTGATGAAAAACTTCTACGGGATAGTTTTGAATTAAATTTCTGGGGTCATCAGCGTTGTGCACAGGCAGCTGTTGCCATTATGCGGTCTCAGGGAACCGGTGGAGTGTTGCTTTTCAATACCTCCAAACAAGCGGTCAATCCGGGCCCCGAATTTGGTCCTTATGGCCTGCCAAAGGCATCCACCCTTTTTCTTTCTCGCCAATATGCGCTTGATTACGGCTCAGATGGTATCCGTTCCAACGCCGTCAATGCCGATCGTATTCGTACAGGGCTATTGACCGATGAAATGATTTCCTCGCGCTCGAGGGCGCGCGGTCTTAGCGAAGAAGATTATATGTCGGGTAATCTTTTGGGTAAGGAGGTCACCCCCGCTGATGTCGCCAAGGCCTTTGTCCACCTTGCTCTGTCAAACAAAACCACCGGCGCAGTTCTCACTGTGGATGGCGGTAATATTTCGGCGGCGCTGCGATAGGCCCATAAAAACCCTCTCCCGTGGCGGGAGAGGGCTGCGTGGGTCGGTTGACTTCGTTTAACCGGCGTGCTGGTTCATCCAGTCTATCGCCCGAGCGTAAGCTCGTTCCGTAGCTCCGGGGTTAAATGAATCCCGGTCGTTACAGGTAAAGCCATGTCCTGAATCGTCGTAGACGTAAAGGGGACAATCCTGCAAGGCGTCTTTTATTTTCTGCAGATCATCAAGGGGAATAGCAGCGTCTTTATCACCAAAATGAAATTGGGTAGGGCATTTGGGCTGGATGTCCGCGACCCTGGCCGCGATGCCGCCGCCATAGAAAGGCATGGCTGCGGAGACGCCGTCAACGGTACAGGCGGCAATATAGGTAGCATAACCGCCAAAGCAGAAACCTATTACACTAACCTGCCCCGCCGATGAAATGTCCTGAACGGAGACACCTATATCTTCGGTGATCCACTGATCTGTGATTTTACCTCGAGTCTCGCGACCAGTGGCAAAATCATCTTCATTATAACCCAGTTCGATACCTTTACCGACGCGGTCAAATAGCGCGGGTGCGATTGTGAGATAGCCCTGTTCTGCGAAATAGTTCACGGTGTCACGTATCTGGCTGTTAATGCCGAAAATCTCTTGGATGACCACCAGCCCGCCTTTCGGCGTGCCCGCTGGTGCTGCTTTGTAGGCGTCAAGCGTGTGGCCGTCGGCCGTAGTCAGTGAGACAGTTTCTCCCATGGTTCTCCCTTTCTATGATTTACCAAAAACTTGCGGAGCTAATCATTAAATAAAACTGGCTTGATTCTTAATGTAATATCGCCCAGCATAACTCCATTAATTTAACGTGCCTGATCAAACGTTGAAACGAAAAAGCACGACATCTCCATCTTTTACGACATAATCACGCCCCTCCTGCCGCATTCGCCCAGCCTCCTTCGCTCCATTTTCACCTCGGTAATCAATATAATCTTGATAATCTATAGTTTCGGCGCAGATGAAGCCCCGCGCAAAATCACTGTGTATCAGGCCGGCCGCATCTCCCGCTTTGGTTTGCTTGGGGATTGTCCAGGCGCGACTTTCCTTGGGCCCTGCCGTAAAATATGTAATTAGACCAAGAAGGTCGTATCCGGCGCGGATGACCCGTTCAAGACCCGTGCGTTTGAGATTAAGGCTCTCCAGAAATTCCTGTTTTTCTTCCATCTCGTCGAGTTGCGCAATTTCTGACTCTATGGCGGCTGACACGCTCACGCATCCGGATTCTTCTTTGGCTGCTCGAGCTTCCACTCCGTCTGAAAGGCGGTTTCCGGTAGAGGCAGATTCGTCTTCTACGTTGCAAACATACATAACCGGCTTTGCGGTCAAGAGATGCATTTGCCGGAAAAGCGGTTGTTCTTCTGTGGAGATGTTTAGAAGTCGGGCCGGTTTGCCAAATTCCAGTAGAGCTTTAACGCGTTCAACGAGGTGAAGAATGGCCGTCGCTTCCTTGTCACCACCGCGGGATTTCTTGGTGAGCGGGTCCGTGCGCCGCTCTAGGCTATGCAAATCAGCCAGCATAAGCTCCGTGTCGACGACGTCGGCATCTGCCAGCGGATCAACCATACCCGAAATGTGTGTCACCTGTTCCCCTTCAAAACAGCGTAGCACATGCACGATCGCGTCAACTTCGCGAATGTGGCTAAGAAACTGATTTCCGAGCCCTTCACCTTTGCTGGCGCCTGCAACCAGCCCTGCGATATCCAGGAATTCAAGCTGTGCTGGCAATATTGTTTCTGACTTTGCCAGTCCCGCGATCAACTTCAATCGGTCATCCGGTACCGTGACGCGGCCGGTATTTGGCTCTACCGTACAGAATGGGTAATTCGCTGCTTCCGCTGTGGACGTCGCGGTCAGTGCATTAAAAAGAGTGGACTTGCCTACGTTGGGTAGGCCGACGATACCGCACCGAAAACCCATTATCCTTCGCCCTTAATACTTTCATTAGTGGTCGGTGGGGGTGTGTGATACGCCACTTTGGTCATAAATTCTGCATTGTTGCCCTCTATCAAAAATGGCAACGCTTCGGCGATTGCGTCTAAAGTGCTGTCCATCCAGTCACGTTGTAGTTTTGGAAAGTCAGATAGAACGTAATTGTTTACCTTCTTGGTGTCTCCTGGATGTCCGATCCCAATACGCACTCGTCGGAAATCCTGACCGATATGTGATGAAATACTGCGGACGCCATTATGCCCTGCATGGCCTCCACCTTGCTTTACACGCACCTTGCCGGGGGCTAGGTCAAGTTCATCATACAAGACCGTCACTTGGAGTGGGCGCAGCTTATAGTAGCGAACTGCCGATCCCAGTGTCCGCCCCGAATCGTTCATGTAGGTTTTTGGTTTAAGAAGAAGGATTTTCTCTCGTCCAATTTGTCCTTCAGCAACATACGCGTGATGTCGTGACTTGCGGAGAGCAAAGTCATAGCGTTTGATGATCCTGTCCGCCGCCATAAAACCGATATTATGGCGTTGGCGCGCATGTTTCGGACCTGGGTTTCCGAGCCCGGCAAATATTAACATGACAGATCACCAACCGCGTCTGGCAACAACGACCCCTCAATTACTTTCGCCGTCGCCGTCTCCATCCACGGGGGCTTCATCACCATCTTCTGTACCCTCTTCGCCATCTTCGCCCTCTTCAGTCGCTTCGCCCTCTTCGTCTTCTGTAGTCGGCTCGACGATAATGGTTGGCGCTGAGATAGTTGCGATGGTGAAGTCGCGATCTGAAATTACGAATTCGACACCCTCAGGCAGTGTGACGCTGCTGGAATGAAGGGAATCACCAATCTCGAGATCAGTGAGATTAAGCAATAGTTCCTGTGGGATGTTGTCAGCAGTGCAGAGAACCTCGACCTCATAGCGTACGACATTCAGCACGCCACCTTTCTTTAGTCCCGGGCATTCATTTTCACCTTCAAATCTTGCAGGGACGGCTGCAGGAAGCCGGCGCTTAGGGTCAAAACGCAGGAAGTCGACGTGCATCGGGACGTCCGATACTGGATGAAACTGAACATCACGAGGTAAAACCCGATGTTTTGTGCCGTCAATTTCAACATCCACAAGTTGAATAAAAAACCTGGGATTCTCCAATCCCCTGCTGAGAATTGGACGTTCAAGCGTCAGCAGAATGGGTGCTGATTTATTACCGTAAATAATAGCTGGCACTAGGCCATCACGGCGGGCCTGGCGTGCGGACCCCTTCCCGGCACTTTCCCGTGCCGAGGCAGGTACGGTTTCAACCTCAGCCATAATTATCTCCTCTGGACGAACGTGCCAGCTTCCACAGGTGCCGGTCACATGAAAACACCCCCTAATTTGGCCGGGGCGGGCGTATTTAGCCTTAAATAACTGGTTAGTCAAACAGACTGGATACTGATCTCGCGTCTCTTATTCGTTCAATGGCTTCAGCCATCAAGGGTGCGACAGTAATTTGCTTGATGTTATCTGCCACTCTAACTGCGTCTGTCCCTTGTATTGTATCTGTGATGAACATTGATTTCAGTGGCGATGAGGATACGCGGCTCACCGCACCACCTGACAACACTCCGTGCGTAATATACGCGTGCACTTCGTTGGCGCCTGCCTCCATTAGTGCTTCAGCCGCATTGCAAAGAGTGCCGCCAGAATCGACAATGTCGTCGACGAGGATGCATGTGCGGTTCTTGACGTCACCAATAATGTGCATGACCTCAGAAACGCTTGCGCGCTCTCGACGTTTATCAATAATCGCAAGGTCGGTTTCTAGGCGTTTGGCAAATGCGCGTGCCCGCACCACCCCGCCAACATCGGGCGATACCAGCGTCAGGTCTCCCTTATCAAAACTGTCATCAATGTGGCGGATAAATACCGGTGCTGCGAATAAATTGTCCAGTGGTATATCAAAAAACCCCTGAATCTGGCCTGCATGGAGGTCCATCGTGAGGACCCGGTCTGCACCGGCCACCGTGATGAGATTTGCCACTAGCTTGGCAGAAATAGGTGTCCGCGGTCCTGACTTGCGGTCCTGTCGAGCGTAGCCGAAGTATGGTATGACTGCAGTAATCCGGTTGGCCGACCCACGTCGGACTGCATCCAGGGCGACTAGCAGTTCCATAAGGTGATCGTTTGCTGGGTAGGAGGTTGACTGGATAATAAAAACATCTTCGCCGCGAACGTTCTCATGAATTTCGACAAAACATTCCAGATCCGAGAAACGACGGACACTTGCTTTGGTTAGAGGCAGATTCAGACTCGCTGCAATCGCTTCCGACATCGGGCGGTTGCTGTTGCATGCGACGATTTTCATTTCTGGCATCTTTCCGTTTCAACCCTGCAACGGCTGGATTGCATGTTATTAGGCCCCACGACCTCCCCCGCTGCGACTGTGCGCGCAAACTAACAGTGGTGCCAAACAGTGTAAACGCTCTCCGATTCTCATTTGCGCTGCGCCGGTGATGTTCTAGGCATCAATTCGGGTAGGCTCTCAAGGAGCGCTTGAACACCCTGCGCTGCCCCGGCTGCAATCTCCCGCGCGAGTTTTGGCCACTCTTGGTCAAGGCTGTCATCCATGACACGTTGCTTTTGTTGCAGCACGCCCAATTCACGGCCGTCCTCACCAAAAAGAGACCAATGGACGGCTATATTTCTTTTGCCCGCCTTGACATTGGTAAAGGATACATTCCCCGCGATAACGAGGGAATTTTCCCCTATTCTGGGCGCTACCTTGATTAGCCTTTGACGCAAGGATGTTTCCAATTCCGCGCGCAACAATAACGCTGCTTTCTGCGGTGCACCGTCGATTGGCCAAACGTGAAGAGCCTGCTCCCATTTGGGACTGGGGTGTTTTGGTGTCGTTGGCGATAACAATCTGTTAGCAATTTTGTCAGCCGACCGGGTGGCAATTTCCCGCAAAAGGGCGCTGGTGCCGTCATTCCACGCACTTCTTGGCACAATAACACTAATTATTTCCGTGGGTATTGAATATCCCCTGGTTTTGCTGAATGTCCATTGGATAATTACGCGGGTTTGATCTTTTCCCTCAGGCGTGCCGGTCGCAAAACCCCGGAGAATTAGATTGAGACGGTTACCAGACACCTTAAATGCGAGCACGTTCCGTTTGCGGAGAGCTAACACTACTTCGCCCGCGAGCCGGTCACCGGAATCGTTTTCCATACCCGAAACATGGGGAACAAGAACGCCGGTGCCATTGGGCAACGTCAAAAGAGAATTTGCGATCTTTTGAGCGGCGGGCGGTTGAAAGGGCAGTGGAAGTGGTTGGCACGCCCCGGTTGCTATCGCTAGAAAGATCGTGAGTACCAACGGTCCTCTAGAAGACACAGCTAACGATCAGACCAAATAGAAGAAATGTGATGAAGATGATCATATAAGGCATGTTCAGGCGGGCTCTGCCAATACAATTGCTGACAGCGCACGTCCATAGTCAATTTCACCTTGATGACAGGTTCGGCGATAGCTAAAAAACAGCCGTTCGTCCTCAAATGTATCGTTTGAAATGCTTCCGACCGAAATTACGCCACAGTTTTCAAGACGATATATAGCATAACCGCGGAGGTCGAAGCGGTACTTGTCCTTCAAATGATCCCGCCGGAAGAATTGGTGGGCGCTTGGATCAAGTTTCACGAATGGTCCGAGAAATTCTTCTCCGACTTGATAGGACGCTTGTGCAATGCAGGGGCCAATACAGGCAACAATACTCTTTCTCTCTCCACCCAGATTTTCGATAGCGGAGACGGTACGTTCTATCACGCCACGTAACGCTCCTTTCCATCCCACGTGGGCCGCGCCTATTATTCCGTGCCCCGGTTCGACAAAAAGGATGGGTGCACAATCAGCGGTCAGGATGCCGAGCGCAATTCCCGGCATTTTAGTGACCATAGCGTCGGCCTCTGGCCGCTTTCGAAATACCGTGTCCCGTTCGGTTACCGTAACAATTTCGGCGCTGTGGACTTGGTTGAGTGTCAATAGGTGATTACTTTGCAATCCGAGTGTTGCTGCTGCCCGGCGTCTATTTTCAGTCACGGCGGCGGGTTTATCCGCGGACCCTTCGCCACAATTTAGAGATGCGTAGATACCGTCGCTTACCCCACCATTACGGGTAAAAAAACCGTGGCGTAGGATGGACAAATCTTCGAGCAAACTGCATTTCAACATTAACCGTGCCTTTCGCCTTCGAATCCGGCCGGAGCCTCTAGTTCGGGGTGTGCCGCCGCCATCACTCTGTAAAGAGACCCCATTTGTCCTGGGTCGATCAATCTTTGGGTGCTGGATCGCAGTTTGCTAACCTGGTCCGGTGATGCGTGACGCATCAGATTTTCGGCTCGTTTCTGAATGCCCAAGGTTTTTAGAAAACCTGCCTGGCTCGTCGGGCCCAGCACGCGAAGCCCATTTGAGCGGATGCGATTGCCAAACGAAGCAAAATCCACATGTGTGGTGAGGTCTGATGAACCTGGTGTTTTCAGCACATTTGTAAATTTATGCGCTTTTACTGCCTGCAGCGTTTCCCCTGTTGCAGCTATCTCGTGCCCGTAGTCAATGAACAGGGCATAACCCGGTGCTGCTGTGAGACGGCTTGAAACACTGTCCGCAATCCCTAGCGAGGCGGTTGATACCTCATATACCGACCCACACTCGGCGTCCTGAATATTTTCAGGAACCAACTTGTCCAATTTTGTTGGTTTGTTGCCGGGCGCGAAGGTCAAGTGGTCATTTGTTGAGTCCACATACCGTTCCGTCCAACCCGAATCGGTTTTAACAAGCTGGTGGACGGGAAGGGCATCGAGAAATTCATTTGCTATCAGTATCGTCGGTCCAAGTGGAACTGTCTCTATGGTGCGATGCCAGGTCGGCTTGAATTCCTTCAATAAGTTACTTTGTTGACTACGAAGAACGGGGCTTATCTCTATCAAATGAATGTTCAACGCCCGCAGGAAATCGGGTACGTTTTTTGCGGCACGGAGAAAATCATTCATTAATGTTCCACGGCCTGGGCCGCATTCAACAATCTGAATTTCTGATGGGCAACCCATCTGCTGCCAGCAAACGGTCCCCCACATTCCTATTAACTCACCGAATACTTGGCTGATATCAGGTGCAGTGATAAAGTCGCCCATCACGCCAAATGGATTGTTCTTCATATAGTAGCCGTATAGCGGGTGTGTGAGGGCGAGTTCCATAAATGCGGCCACCGTGATTGGACCGCTATCCAAGATGCGTGCCCTTATCAGTCGTTCAAGCGGAAGCATTCTTCGAAGATCGAAAAATCAGCCAAATACCGAAAAGTAGTATTGGTGTTGAAAGCCATTGCCCCATTGTTGTCCCAAACGGAAGATAACCCAAATAGGAGTCGGGTTCACGGAACAGCTCGGCAAATGGCCGCAACGTTCCATATCCGACTAGAAACACACCCGCGAGAAATCCCGAACGTTCAAACCAGTGTTTTTTTCGCGCGAACCAAAGTAACAGAAGAAACAGAACCAGCCCTTCAAGCACCGCTTCGTAAAGCTGGCTTGGGTGACGTGGCACAGGACCTCCCCCCGGGAACACCATTCCGAATGGTGAGCCGGTTACACGGCCGTAGAGTTCACCATTTATGAAGTTAGCGATCCGCCCCAGAAACAGTCCTATCGGTGCGGCACAGGCGACGATATCTCCGACAGCAATTGTCGGGTAGTGGCGAACCACCGCAAACATCCAGGTCGCAAAGGCGACGCCCAGCAGACCACCATGAAATGACATGCCACCCTGCCACAGAGCCAAAATTTCGAGCGGATGATTGGAAAAATATACTGGCTTGTAGAAAACGACATAACCCAGCCGCCCACCAACGACGACACCAAGTGTGCCCCAGACCAGAAAATCATCGACATGTACTTTGGAAATCCCCGTGGGCGACTTCCTCGCGAGCCAGATCATATAGCGCCAGGCTAGTAGAATTCCGGCGATGTAGGAGAGAGCGTACCAACGGACGGATAATGGGCCGACTTCAAAAAGAACGGGGTCAATAACCGGATAGGTCAGGGTTAACATGGGTCGTTGTCAGGCATAAGGGTCGTCGGCCATCAGAAAGTCGCGAACATACATTCCAATCCCGTCTTCCAGCTCAGTCATGGGTAAATTGTATCCTGCGGCCCGAATACGTGACATGTCAGCTTGAGTAAAATACTGGTACCGGTCGCGGACGGTTTCCGGAGTATCGACAAACTTGATGCGGGGTTGAATGCCCATCGACTTAAAAACGTTGGTGGCCAGCTCTGTAAAGGTCCGAGCTTTGCCCGAACCAACATTGTAAATACCCTGAACATCGGGGGTTTCTGCAAGCCACAGTGCTATGTTGACGCAATCCTCCACCCATACAAAGTCGCGTTTCTGTCCACCATCTGAATAATCCGGATTGTGCGAGCGGAACAGTGCCGCATTGCCAGTTTTGGATATCTCTCGATAGTTTTTCAATACAACACTGATCTGTCCACCTTTGTGATATTCATTTGGGCCATAAACGTTAAAGAATTTTAACCCAGACCACCGGTGCGGACGGGGCCCATTCTCTGATACGATTCTCGCGATTCTACGATCTATGATGTGCTTGGACCACCCATAGACATTCATCGGGCGCAGCCGGGATAGCCCATTTACTGTATCGTCGTCGTTGAATCCTTCACTTCCATTTCCAAATGTTGCTGCGGAAGATGCATAGATTAGGGCCGTGTCGTTTGTGGCACACCAGTTCCAAAGATCCAGAGTCAGGCGAACATTCAATCTTACAATTAGATCAGCGTTGTGTTCAGTGGTCGCCGATACGGCTCCCATGTGGAAGATTGTTTCAATGTCGCGCACATGATCGTTCACAAAATCAAAAAGATCTGAAGGGGGTATGATGTTGGCCAATTCGCGTTTAGCAATATTTTTCCACTTGTCATCGTCACCTAAACTATCGCAGACGACGATATCTCGGCTCCCGCGGGCTTCGAGTTCCTTGATTATATTTGAGCCGATAAAACCGGCACCACCTGTGACGATGATCATAAAGGATGTCCATAACACTTTCTGCTATCATGGGTTATAGGTTCCGGAGTGCCAAGCCGCAATTATGCCTTTGCTTGTGTTAGCACACTTGGAATTTATGCTCACTGTGTGAAATGAGAGGAGATATTAGCAAATGGCAGGAGGAAACCGGATTCTTGAAGACGCAGCGCGAGTAGCGGGTGGCGCTCTGGAGACCATAGCTGGACTCCGGCGTGAAGCTGAGGGAATTGTGCAGCACCGTATTGACAAAATTCTTTCAGGCATGGACTTAGTGACCCGCGACGAGTTCGACGCTGTTAAGGAAATGGCAGCCACCGCACGCATGGACAACGAACGTCTTGCTATTCGGCTTGCGGAGCTTGAAAAGAACTTGTCGAAACCAATACGCAAAAAGGCACCCAAATCCCGAAAAACCCCATCCAAAAGTAGCGACTCTAAAAAGTCATAAACCCATAGATTAACTTATCCACCACATTTTGTAGTTCGCGGGTGCGGTCTCCCCAATTCTTCTTGCACCCTGATTTGCGTTCTGGCACCCTATATGTAGTAGTACAGGAGTATTCGACCCCCGCATTTTGTGGATTCCTTGCCGATTTATTCGTTGGTGGGCGGGTGGTCAGGGCGTGTATTAGTCTAGGGAGTAGTCATGACGGCGATAGTCAAAGAAGTCGAAAATACCTTTCCAAACCCACTCGACATGATAGAGCAAATAGCTACTAGTCACGAATGGTTGTATGAACGGTCCGGTGACCGGGATGTGGCGCTTGATGTTACCGGTCACTGGTGTGATTACCGCATGTTTGTATCCTGGCATGTGGATGTTCAGGCGTTACTTTTTGCGTGCGTTTTCGATTTGCGGGTGCCAGGACGCAAAACCAAGGCTATTCATCCTTTACTCGCCCTTATAAATGAAAGGCTATTGGTTGGGCATTTTGACTTGTGGGCCGAAGATGGACTTCCGGTATTTCGCCACGCTTTGTTGTTGCGCGGAGCCGCTGGCGTCAGCGTTGAACAGCTTGAAGATGTTGTGGATATCGCGTTTACCGAGAGCGAGCGTTATTATCCGGCTTTTCAGTTTGTAATCTGGGGAGGCAGAGAGCCAGAAGAAGCGATGGCGGCTGCTATTTTACAGACCGAAGGCGAGGCCTAAGCGACATAATGGCAGTAGCAAAAAATGTACTTCTTGTTGGCGGTGGTAAGATGGGCGGCGCCCTTTTACGTGGCTGGTTGTCATGCGGTTTAAACCGTGCTCGCGTCCGCGTTATAGAACCCTTGGCTGAGGCTTCTCAGCTCCTTAAGGACGAGTTGTTTGTTTCCGTTGTCGAGACAGCCGGAGACTTGGATGCAGAATTTTCGACGGATATTATCGTTTTTGCTGTGAAGCCCCAGGGTATGAAAGAGATAGTGCCTCTGTATGCGGATATCGTAGACGCGGGTGCGGTGACACTTTCTATTGCGGCCGGTCGAAACATCGCGTTCTTCGAGGAATGTCTGGGCGCTGACAGGGCAATCGTAAGAACAATGCCCAATACACCGGCGGCTATAGGCAGGGGAATCACGGCAGCATTTGCTAACGCAAAAGTTACGAAAGATCAAAAGGCGGCCTGCCAAGCCCTACTGGAAGCAGTCGGTGAGGTTGTGTGGTTGGATGACGAGGGGCTGATTGACGCCGTGACAGCGGTGTCAGGCAGCGGGCCTGCCTATGTATTTTTGCTTATAGAATGTCTTGCTAGGGCAGGAAGAGCTCAGGGTTTGTCTGCCGAGATCGCTGCCAAACTTGCTGGAGTTACCGTTGCTGGTGCTGGGGAGCTTGCCCGACAATCTGAAGAGGGAGCTTCAATCCTGAGAGAAAACGTTACCAGTAGGGGCGGAACCACGGCTGCAGCTCTTGAAGTGTTGATGGCTGGGGACGGGCTCGAACAACTTATGCAAAGAGCCGTCGAAGCGGCCACCTCCCGATCTCGCGAACTCGCTGGGTGATTTTATATTGGTGAACCGCGTTATCCACAATCAGACACCCGACCCTGGTTTCCAGCAAACATTCGCGTGAGCCGGCCTCGAGTACAATTGGTAGATCCTTTTTGAAGAGGGATTATTGTCATTGAAAACCATGCAGATCCGAGATCATTACAGATCGGGTGGTGCCAACGAATTTTGCCAGGTAAACAGTTTATTTTACCGGGTGCGGGAGGTATCCCACAGACCGTAGCTTTTGTATGGCGCGCAGCTCCAATTGACGGACACGTTCTTTTGAGAGGCCCAACTCTTTACCAATTTTGTTTCGGCTGTGTCGTTTTTCCCCGAGAAATCTTCGTCTAAGGATATGGCGTTCCCGCTTGGTCATGCCAGGAAATGAAGCGCGGAGCCGCCGGACCAGATCAATTCTCTCCCGTTTGGACGCTAACACAGTTTCTTGGTCCGGTTGCGTATCAGCTAAGTCACCCGTGATCGAGCTTCGGTGGCCGAGCACCGTATCAATTGCATGATCTGACATTCTCATGCGTTGCGCAAATGCGCGGACATCTTCCATCGTCGTGTTAAGCCGCACCGCGACCGCACGAACGGCTTTATCGCTTCTTTCGTTGAGCCGCCACATGTCGGCGTTAAAGAACATAGTACGATGTTGCGGAGTGGTAACCGGTCGGACCGCGGCGATTGAACGCAAGACGTAGTCTTGGATAGACGACCGGATCCACCACATAGCGAATGTCGATAAACGGGTGCCGCGCTCAGGATTGAACCGTTTAATTGCTTCAAGTAGCCCAACGACCCCTTCTTGTATCAGATCGGACATAGGACAACCATGGCGGCGGTAGCGGCGGGCTATCTTGATAACGAAACGCAGCTGGCTTAGCACCAGGCGTTCGCGGGCCCGACGGTCACCGGCGCGAAAACGGCTGATCAGTAAGTGCTCTTCAGAGACAGTTAAACGCGGTGTCCGTTTCAACGTCCGTACAATATTTGCTGGAAGGTGGGACCGCATTGTTTCTCCAGGGTTTGGCCTAGAAATCTTGCATACCACGATGTTCGGATCAACTGATACCCATAAAATCCAAAATGGGCCACTGATCCTAAACGATATATGATAGGGAAACTTTGGAGGGCTGGATGGCGAAGAAAACTACGAAACGGTTATCTGAAAAAGATAGAATATTGAACACAGCGCTTGCACTAGCTGCTGAGCAGAGATGGCGGAACGTTACACTGGAAATGATCGTGGAAACCTCCGGAATACCTCTTCATCGCATTCGCCACTTTTACCGGTCGAAAACCACCCTAGTTGCTGCGATAATTGACCGGACCAGTGAAGCGGTACTCGCCGGCCACGACCCTGCAGATAAGAATGAACCGCCGCGCGAACGCCTCATCGACGTCTTGATGCGGCGCTTTGAGGCGCTTGCTTCCAACAAGAAAGCGGTTTCTTCCATCATAAGAGATACAATTAGCGATCCGTGTTCAGCGTTTTTGATATTTCCCACTTTTGCAAACGCGATGGCATGGTCACTTGACGCCTCGGGTATCGGTACATCGGGACTTGCAGGCAGGGTACGGATAAGGGGGCTTTCGATCCTTTATATGTCTGCAATCAGGGTCTGGTTGAAAGATGAATCCGAAGATCTTTCGGCTACGTTGGCCCATCTAGATCGGCAGCTTCGGCTTGTGGAATCGCTAATTTTAGCTTTTAATAGATCAAACATAAGACGCCCGGGCGGCTAATACTTCGTATCTGCCTAATTTTGCGACGGGTGATTACCGCGACGAAGCCCTGTTCGGAAGGGGAGCAGATTTGGTAAGGAACGTGTTTTTTATTATCCAAAGGTTAATGGGTCAGACATTCCTAGCTTCATCGATGTTGATCGGATACTGAGACTTGTTCGATAACCGAGAGGCTTATCTGATTTATTTTTGTTCTAATCGCTTCAATTGAAACTAGACTGGTAGTCGAATACAGGCCCGTAGTCCGCCCATATGGGACTGTTCAAGCGTCACATCTCCACCACCACCTCTGGCCAGGTCCCGCGCAATAGACAGGCCGAGGCCAGTACCTCCTGTTTCCGAATTCCGAGATGCATCAAGGCGATAAAATGGTTTAAATACCAATTCCCGTTCTTCGACTGGAATTCCCGGTCCGTCATCGTCAATGTAAATTTCGACTACGCCTCTCACACGGCTCGCTGACACTTGGACGTTATCGGCATAAGACACGGCATTAACGATCAAATTAGTGACGCAACGCCGAATTGCATTCGGTCGCATGGGCATTATTAGATCTCCTTCCGTGGTGAGTAAGACCTTGCCTCCTGAGGCAGAGGAACCCCGCACGGTTGCGGCTAATAAGGCGCCCAGATTACTCTCGACGACTTCCTCCGTTCCTTCTCCGCGGGCAAAGGCGAGAAACTCTTCAACCATGATTTCCATATCTCGAAGATCTTCCTTCAATTCCTTGACTTCAGGTGTGTCGTCCAGCATCGCCAACTGAAGTTTCATACGTGTTAGCGGCGTCCGCAAATCATGTGATACACCAGCGAGCATCTCGGTCCGCTGGGTCAAAGCATTGTTAATACGGGCCCGCATCCGTTCGAACGCCGTTGCAGCCATCCGAATCTCGGTAGCTCCTTCTGGTTTAAAATCTGGAACTTCTCGGCCCTTACCATAATTGTCCACTGCTGCTGCCAATCGTCGTATGGGGCGGACTTGGTTACGCATAAATAGAGTGGCAATAGAAAAAAGTAAAAGCGATGTTCCCACCATCCACATGACAAAAATATACGTCGTGGAACTAAACAAACGCTCGCGCGGTACAAAAATTTCCATGGCCCCCTCGGGTAGCTGGACCTTTATTTGAACCAGTCGTTCATGGCTCCAGGTATCTATAGAAAATGGTCGGCGAACTCTTTCGCGCATTGCGTTTGCGAGGCGGGTATCCAAAATTCCGGTCCCACTAACCGACTGCATATCGGGCAATTTTTCTCCATCTTTAAAATTAAAAAACAAACGAAGATCGCCCGCGGATCGGATGAGCCATGCATAATTCTCAGCCTGCTTTAATTCCGCCATGCCATCGATGACTAACCCGATTTCACCAGCAACCGAGTCGGCTAGACGGCGGGTAATCGTGTTCCAGTGCCGGTCGTAGAAAATCCAGGTAGATACAATCTGAAGCAAAATTAACGGTGTAATGATGATCATGATCGATCTGCCCAGCAGAGATTTGGGAAGATATTTCTTTATCGTTATGCGAAAACGCGGCGCCCAAATCATATGAGTGTACCCTGTTCTCGATTAATCTGGGTGCAGGACATACCCATGCCCCCGGACGGTGTGAAGAAAATGTGGTTCCCGCGGGTTTCGTTCGATTTTGCGACGCAATCGAGTAACCTGTACATCCACGGTCCGTGCGGTGCCAGCTATTTGGCATTGGTCAATGAGTTGCTCGCGCGTCATTGGGTTTCCCGGATTTTGCGCTAATGCCCAAAGAAGATTGGCTTCGATTGTCGTGAGGCGGACGATTTTGTCATCCTTGCGCAATTCCCGTCGGTTTATGTGGAACTGACATTCACCCAGCGCAACATAGCTCGATTTTGCCTCAACGGCAGTGCGCCCCAGGATTGACTTGATCCGGAGCACAAGTTCGCGCGGCTCAAAGGGTTTCGTCACGTAATCGTCGGCGCCGAATTCCAATCCTCGAATGCGGTCTTCAGGTTCGCCCATCGCAGTTAACAGAAGAATAGGTACATTAGACAGTTGACGGAGAGAACGGGTAAGTTCCAGTCCGCCTTCTCCAGGCATCATTACGTCGACGACTAAGAGGTCGAATTGCAGCCCGCGCAGCCTATTCCGCGCCTCCTCTGAATTTGCAGCAGTGGTTACACGAAATTCGTTTTCGGTCAGGTATTGGCTTATCAGATCACGTAACCGTGTATCGTCGTCAATGACGAGTATGTGGGGGTGATATTTCATTGCAATAATTATATCCGAAAACTTCCCGTAATTCGCAGTTATACTGCGTATCCGATTGCGGTACGCGGCATTCCATTGAACAGGTTGAGCATTCGATCACGCCAAGCGTAGATGGGGTCGTCCCGTTTAAGCAGAGAATAATTGCTGATTCCCCGAGCCCATGCAAACGCGCCAAAAACGATGTAATCGCCGTAACACGGAACAGGTCCTGCCATGAAAGCTCTGTCCTCAAGTGCGTCGCGGAGGTTTGCAATCGCCACGTCAAACGCCATCACATCCTCCGAAGACCGTGTCTGCATCTCGGCCGGTGATTTGCCAAATTGCGTTGTTCGGCTTTTTATGAAGTAATTGCGATCTGCGAGATCCACGTGCTCAAGAATGTCCGCGACAACGAGTGGCATCAATGCCCCGTGCAATGTGCGATCCACCCAAACGTTCAGAAACTGTGCCAAACCCTGGCCAGCTTTTCCACCGAATAGAGATGGACAATCTCGATATGTTGTTTCGAGATATTTTGCAATTTCCCATGAATCCCACACTGTAGTGCTGCCGTCTCTAATGACTGGAACCCGGTCTTGTTGCGAAAATGCGATAAGATGCTTGTCGCAAAACCTAACCGGTATAGTTTCGTAACTCAGCCCCTTGTGTTCGAGGGCCATGCGAGTACGCCAACAATATGGACTGAAGCGTCGATCGTCGCGTCCGGCAAGTTCGTATAACTCGATGGTCATTCGCACCTCCGATCTTTGTAGAGTCAGTTTATACTAAGTTAGGCAAGCGCAGTGATCTGAAATGTCGGGTAACGCTAATAAATCGGATAATCCCTCAGTTAGTGATTATCCAGTGTTTGCATCAAGGAAACATTGCTAAAGCGGTAAAAGGTCTGTTGCTTTTCTTGTGGGTTGCACATAGAAAGGCCGCGGGCCACGATCCCCCAACGGATCGCAGCTCTTCTGTAAGGGAGAGACATTATGTCTGATAAAATTACCAAGCCGAATATCCGCCCAACAAATGCCTGCTTTTCATCCGGGCCCTGCGCAAAGCGCCCTGGCTGGACGGAGAGCGCCATCGCCAGCGCGCTTACCGGACGCTCACACCGTTCGATCCCAGGAAAAAAAAGGCTGCGTGCTGTAATTGATAATACGAAAACGCTGCTAGGGATCCCGGATTCCCATCGCGTAGGTATCGTTCCGGCAAGTGATACGGGTGCAGTTGAAATGGCGCTGTGGTCTCTGCTAGGCGCTGTTGGAGTAGATTTGTTTACTTGGGAAAGTTTCGGTGCCGGGTGGGTTACTGATACTGTAAAACAGCTCAAGCTCAGCGACACTCGGGTTTTCGAAGCCGGTTACGGTGGTTTGCCTGAATTGGCTCAGTGGGATCCCAGTCGCGATGTTGTATTTACCTGGAACGGAACGACCTCCGGGGTGCGTGTGCCAGACGGCAATTGGATTTCTCCAGACCGGGATGGTTTGACAATCTGCGACGCAACTTCCGCAGTCTTCGCCATGGATCTGCCTTGGGATAAGCTTGATGTCGTAACTTGGTCTTGGCAAAAGGTCCTGGGAGGTGAAGCCGCCCATGGCATGATCGCACTTTCAGGGCGGGCGGTCGAACGATTGGAATCCTATCAGCCGCCATGGCCAATTCCGAAGATCTTCCGTATGACCAAATCGAAAAAACTGGTCGAAGGAATTTTCAGAGGCGAGACAATCAACACCCCTTCGATGATCTGTGTGGAAGATGCGCTTGATGCGCTTGCTTGGGCACAAGAACTCGGGGGGCTTTCCGCTTTGGTTAGCCGCAGTGAGGCAAACCTAGCAGCAGTCGAAGAATGGGTCGCCAACACGGAATGGGTTGATTTTCTTGCAAGCATTTCGGCCCAGCGTTCGTCCACTTCAATTTGCCTTAAGATCGTCGATCCTTGGTTTCAGGCACTCTGTCATGAAGAACAGGTGATGGTGCCGGCTAAACTGGATGCGATTCTTGATGCAGAGGGCGCCGCGTACGACATAAATGGATATCGAGATGCGCCGCCTGGGCTCCGTATCTGGGGCGGTGCTACAGTCGAAACCGACGACCTTGAGGCACTTTTCCCGTGGTTGGACTGGGCATATGCCAATGTAAAAAGCCAGCTTCGCTAGTATAATAGAACCGGATTAACCAAATGCCAAAAGTACTGATTTCTGACAACCTTAGTTTGCACGCCGTCGAAGTATTTCACAAACGGGGTTTGGAGACCGACATTATGGTTGGCCTGACGCCTGATCAATTGAAAAAATGTATTGGAGAATATGACGGACTCGCTGTCCGTTCTGCGACTAAGGTAACAGCTGATGTCCTCGAGGCCGCGACCAATCTAAAGGTTGTTGGCCGGGCGGGAATCGGCGTTGACAACATAGATATTGATGGGGCTTCAACCCGCGGAATAGTGGTTATGAATGCGCCATTTGGCAATTCGATCACGACTGCGGAACATTCTTTGGCAATGATGTTTGCGCTGGCGCGTCAGATACCGCTGGCCAATCAATCCACGCAGGCCGGTGGCTGGGACAAATCAAGATTCATGGGAATTGAGCTTACCGGCAAGACCCTTGGAATTATCGGATGCGGGAATATAGGCTCTATTGTGGCTGAACGCGCACTCGGGCTAAAAATGAAGGTAATTGCTGCTGATCCGTTCCTGACCGTCGATCATGCCGGGGATCTCGGTGTCGAGAAGGTGGATCTAGAGGAATTGTTCCTTAGGGCTGAAGTCATTACTCTTCATACTCCGTTGACCGAGTCGACCGCAGGCATACTCAATAAAGAAGCTTTTGAAAGAATGCGTGATGGGGTGTTGGTGATTAATTGTGCTAGGGGAGAGCTTGTTGTTGAAGCAGATATGAAAGCTGCCCTTCAGTCCGGTAAGGTCGCTGGTTTTGCTGTAGATGTTTTCGCCGATGAACCACCCGGGGATTACAGCCTGTTTGGAATGGAGCAGGTTGTGGCGACTCCCCATCTCGGGGCAGCCACTACCGAAGCCCAAGAGAAGGTAGCTCTCCAGATTGCGGAACAGATGTCCGACTATCTGACCTCTGGGGCAGTGATAAATGCTTTGAATATGCCATCTGTTTCCTCGGAAGACGCGCCACGTTTAAAACCGTATATGACTCTCGGTGGGCAGATAGGAAGCCTCGCCGGGCAGGTTATTGAATCCGGGATTTCATCAATTACCGTTGAATACGAGGGTCATGCGGCAGAACTCAACACCCGGCCAATAACCTCTTGCCTTTTAGAGGGGCTGCTCTCACCGCTGCTGAGTGGTGTGAATATGGTCAACGCGCCGATCCTTGCCCGTGAAAGGGGGATCGAAGTTTCTGAGGTGCGACATGAAAGGTACGGCGAATATCATACGCTTATCCGTCTTACCGTCGCCACAGCGAACCGCACCCGAACGGTTGCCGGTACACTTTTCGGGGACGACAAGCCACGGATCACGGAGGTTAATGGAATAAAGCTTGAAGCCGAATTAGGCCGGGACATGCTTTATATAGTCAACACTGATCGGCCGGGATTTATTGGCCGAGTGGGTACGGCACTTGGTGATGCAAATGTTAACATTGCCACATTTCAGCATGGGCGTGTGACGCCGGGCAGTGATGCTTTGGCGTTGATACAGGTCGATGGTAAACTTTCAGAGGGGCTCTTGTCTGCGCTACGGGCATTGCCCGACGTTGTCCAGGCGAAGGCGTTGTTCTTCTGACTTGAAACCCGGCCTGTGTATGCCTGTAACGCAATCCGATGCCATTCAGGCTCGTTATAGTCTAGCGATTTAGGTACTATATCGTTTGCCCAAAAGAGACAAAGCCGTTAGGAAATCGGCGCTCAGGATTTTAGTTTATGAAAACACCCCAGAACATGGCTCTGTTACCCGCCGGTCTCCGTGATATTTTGCCGCCAGAAGCCGCTTTTGAAGCGGGTATCCGCGAAGCGTTGGCTGCAACATTTGTCAGCAACGGATACGACAGGGTTAAACCCCCCCTGGTTGAATTTGAAGAGGGTCTTACAAGTGGTCCCGGCGCTGCCGTTTCGGGTGATACCTTTCGACTGATGGATCCTGTTTCGCAGCGCATGATGGGCATTCGTGCGGATATGACCACACAGGTTGCCCGGATAGCGTTGACACGTCTCGGGGGCGCTCCGCGCCCATTACGCCTCAGCTATACCGGCGAGGTTCTGAGAGTACGCGGTACTCAGCTTCGGCCAGAGCGTCAGTTCGCCCAGGTCGGCGCCGAATTGATTGGCTCTGAAAGCTCTGCTGCAGATATCGAAATAATAGTAATTGCGTTGGAATCACTTCGCGAAATTGGTGTACCTGAACTCTCGGTTGATCTCACAATACCGCCCCTCGTGCCAAGCCTAATTGCCGACATGGACCTGTCCGGGCCCCAAATTGTCGAATTGCGTGATGCTCTCGACAGGAAGGATATGGGAGCAGTGCAAGAGAATGGAGGGGCCTCTGCAAGTGCTTTGTGTCAGTTGATGGAGAGCACTGGACCTGCTGTTAGAGCGCTGCGGACACTGGATGGGCTTTTGTTGCCACCGGCACCGGCGAGCGAGCTTTCAAGATTAAAAGCCGTAGTCAAAGGCCTTGGAGATCGCATTCCAGACCTCAACATTACCGTGGATCCCATCGAAAACAGGGGGTTTGAGTACCACACCGGTATTGGTTTCACGTTTTTTTCACAGGGTGAACGAGGCGAGATTGGTTCGGGCGGTCGATATCTCGCAAGCACGACTGGGTCGACTTCTGGTCAAGAAAATTCTGAACCCGCTACAGGGTTTACCCTTTACGTTGATACCGTACTGCGTGTTTTGTCCGCACCCGAACCTGCGCCCCGACTCTTTGTTCCACTTGATACCCCAGTGGAAGGGCTGGGGGAGCTTCGTCGGGTGGGCTGGCTCACAATTGGCGCTGTGGATGTAACCGACGATGTTGCAAGCGAAGCGCGACGTCTCCACTGCACGCATGTTTGGAAAGATGGAGCACCAGTACCGCTTGATGGGGATCAAAGTTCATGACAAATGTTGCGGTTGTCGGTTCTCAATGGGGAGACGAAGGTAAGGGCAAAATCGTCGACTGGCTATCCGAAAGGGCAGACGTTGTCGTTCGCTTTCAAGGTGGACATAATGCTGGGCATACCCTCGTTGTAGATGGGAAGGTTTATAAGTTAAGCCTCCTGCCCTCCGGCGTTGTGCGCGGCAAGCTTTCCATCATTGGTAATGGCGTGGTCGTGGACCCCTGGGCCTTGTTGTCGGAAATTGAAACATTACGTGGTCAAGGTATTGAAGTGACCACTGATATGCTTCAGATAGCTGAAAATGCATCCCTGATTCTTCCATTGCACGGCGCACTAGACCGTGCAAGAGAGGCAGCTCGGGGTGTCGGAAAAATTGGTACAACCGGGCGTGGAATAGGGCCCGCTTATGAGGACAAGGTTGCTCGAAGAGCGATCCGAATTTGTGATTTGAGAGATGAACATCTGCTCGTGGAGCGAGTAGAAACCATGCTTTCACATCACAATGCACTTCTTCGTGGACTTGGAGTGGAAGAACTAAACGATGTTGAAATTTGTGAGTCGCTTACCGCTGTAGCACCTGATTTGCTCAATTATGCGGCACCCGTATGGCGTACGTTGGACGATGGGTACCGGAGTGGAAAACGGATCCTTTTCGAGGGGGCTCAGGGTTTCATGCTCGACGTTGATCATGGGACGTATCCGTTTGTAACCTCGTCTAATACACTCGCTGGACAATTGGCTGCTGGCAGTGGCATTGCCGTCGGCGCAGTAGGATATGTTCTTGGTATTACCAAGGCCTACACTACACGTGTTGGATCGGGGCCATTCCCCACTGAGCAGCAAAACGATATCGGGAGGCTTTTAGGGGAACGGGGAAACGAATTCGGGACGGTTACAGGACGGCAACGACGGTGTGGCTGGTTCGATTCTGTGCTTGTGCGCCAATCGGCAGTGATCGGGGGTATAGATGGAATCGCGTTGACCAAGCTTGATGTTCTCGATGGGGTTGCCGAGCTAAATGTTTGCGTCGGTTATCAATACGACGGGAAAAAGTATGATTACCTCCCTGCCGATCGAAATGTTCAGGCAGGGATAACTCCGGTTTACGAGACCCTGGAAGGGTGGAAGAGCAGTACGCAGGGTGCAAGAAGCTGGGCCGATTTGCCGGCTGCAGCCGTTAAATATGTGCGCCGGATAGAAGAACTTATAGGTGTGCCAGTTGCCTTGTTATCCACCAGTCCTGAGCGTGAAGATACCATCTTGGTCAAGGACCCGTTTGCAGGTTAGTCGTTTGTTCAATCTTACCCACAGTCGAGGGCATAGTTAGGGATGTTTTTCAGAAGTTCGAGCGTCAAATTTCAAAGGCGGCCCGTTCGTTAGGAAGCCATCCTGAAATATTACGCAATAAGTTAAGTTACTTAAAAGTTTTCGTCAGTCTACAATCTGTGGGTTTGTTGCAGCTGAGTTCATTGCGTTTTGAAGTTTCTCGAAAGCGCGGACCTCGATCTGCCGAACCCGTTCCCGAGAAATCCCATATTCCTTGCTAAGATCTTCAAGTGTAAGAGGGTCGTCCTGAAGACGCCGGGCACAGAGGATTCTGCGTTCACGCTCTTTTAGCGTTTTCATCGCGTCGACTAAAAATTTACGTCGTTCCTCCAGCTCCTCTCTGTCCGCCAGAACCGTCTCTTGATCGTCCGACCCGTCGACAAGCCAATCCTGCCACTCGCCTTCAGAATCAGCCTGCAATGGCGCATTGAGTGACGAGTCACGTCCCGACATGCGCCGGTTCATGTTGACCACCTCTTCCTCGCTCACATCCAGTGTGGTGGCAATACTCTCTAGGTTCTCCTGCTTCAGATCCCCATCTTCGAGAGCCTTGATTTCGCCTTTCATTCGACGAAGATTGAAGAATAGTTTTTTCTGAGCCGCTGTGGTCCCGATTTTTACAAGGGACCAGGATCGCAAGACATATTCCTGGATAGAAGCCCGAATCCACCACATGGCATAGGTCGCTAGACGAAACCCCTTTTCGGGTTCAAAACGTTTGACAGCTTGCATCAGGCCGACGTTTCCTTCTGAGATCACCTCGCCCAGCGGGAGTCCGTATCCGCGGTAACCCATTGCAATCTTTGCCACCAGCCGGAGATGGCTAGAGACCAGCTGGGCGGCAGCATCCTGATCTTCATGCTCTTTCCACCGCTTCGCAAGCATGTACTCCTGTTCCGCTTCCAGCATGGGAAACTTGCGAATTTCCTGCAAATACCGAGACAGGTTACTGTCTGGGCTCAGATCGGTAATCGATGGTAGGTTACTATTCATAGTTTAAAGGCCCGTTTTTAACTCGGACGGAGCTACATACGGTATTTATCTCAAGCTTACCACCCTGAAAATACCCGGATCACTATCGCCCGTTAACTAATAGATAGTAACCCAATGTTATTATTTCCAGACCTCTCCAAAAATTCGCAGAGTTCTGCTAAATCCTGGGGTAATGGAGATTCAAACCTGTGTATTTTGTGGGTTAGCGGGTGTGTGAAGCCAAGGAGACGGGCATGCAGTGCCTGGCGGTTAAGGGAGATCAAGGCGCGGGCGGTTCCAGCATTCAATAGTGCTTTGCGTGCCCGGGTTCGACCACCGCCATAAAGCGGATCGCCTATTACCGGATAACCGAGGTGGGCCATGTGCACTCTGATTTGATGTGTACGACCAGTATCGAGGCGGCATTGGACAAGGGCGGCACCATTTCCAAACCTACGTTCCACCTGGTAGTTTGTGCGCGCTTCTTTGCCTTTTTGCCGCAGTACTGACATTTTTTTTCGGTTCCGCGTGCTGCGACCAATTTTTGTGTTGATCAATCCGGACGTTGGATTTGGTACACCCCAAACCAACGCTGTATATGCGCGTTCAACTGTCCGTTCCGAAAACTGCTTCGTCAAGCTTTCGTGCGCCAGTCCGGTTTTGGCGGCGACCATCAGGCCGCTAGTGTCTTTGTCTAGGCGATGAACGATGCCGGGTCGGCGAACCCCACCGATTCCTTTTAGAGTATTTCCACAATGGGCGATCAGTGCATTGACTAGTGTGCCAGCTGGATTTCCAGGCGCCGGGTGCACCACTAGGCCAGCTGGTTTGTTGATCACGATAACTTCCTCGTCCTCAAAAATTACCTCGAGCGAAATATCCTCTCCGACGGGCTCCGGGTCGGTAACTTCTGGTACCCGAAGCAGAAACCTCTCGCCCGGTTTGACCCTATAGGACGGCTCTACTATCGTCCCGCCGTGTTTATCGTCTGCCACAAGACAACCATTTTCGATCAGCCGTTTAAGGAAAGATCGTGAACGGTCGGGCAGGGTGTTTACAAGGACGCGGTCGAGTCGCTCTCCTTCGGCACCGGGGGGAACCGAGACAGTTACCAGGTGGCCTGGCGTTATTTCGGTCGCTGCGTTATTGGCCATAGGAGAATAAGGACACAAGTTATGCGCGGTCTCAAGACCCTGATCATCGGAATGGGCATATTAATTGTAACTGGTTTTGTCTTTCTGGTTATCGGTATTGTGGACAAGACAGACCACCTTTCACGCAGCGGGAGGCCTTTCTCGCAGGTTTCCGTAAATATTCCCGAAGGCACAGATTTGGTTGAAATGCGGGTTGATGATGGCAAAATCGTTGTGCGGTTGAAACTGTCTGATGGAAGTCACCGGATCGTGGTTCTCAATGCCGAGACAGGCAAGCCCACCAGACAAATCGATCTGAAATCAAACCGGTAATTCGTGCCTTAATTCTATGTGGCCGGTGTGATTTTTATTTACATCCATGTAATTTACTAATCCGTTATTGGCTTGTCCGGGTGTTGGTATTTTGCCTTTACCTGGGTCAAGGTGTTGGCATGGCCTTCTCGAGACTATAATTTGACTAGTCTGTGTCTGCTTCTTGCCACAATCGCGCTTATCGCATAGAAGGTTGCGCTCCTGCCACGTCCCCTTCGTCTAGTGGCCTAGGACATCGGCCTCTCACGCCGAAAACAGGGGTTCGAGTCCCCTAGGGGACGCCATCTATTTTATAGCTCTAAAGATCGCAGAAAATAAGCGATTTTAGTAGTATAAAATTACATGAGTGGTACAAAACGCTCCTTTGTGTGGTACATTTGGTGGTACAATTATAGGAATCCTACGCCTTAAAAATATAGCTGATCTGAAAGGTTAGGGGGGGTGGGCAAAAATTACATGCGCCATACATATATATAAATATAGCTTCTCGTTTACGGACAAAAATAACAGGGTCAGATCATCCTGATCGATGTATTTAGTTACCGTATCTTATTATCTGCCTATTCTCCCTTACATATCTTTCTCATCATCACTCAATACAGTAGCGCCCGGTACAATAATGCCGGAACAATTCTTTTTTTGTGTGTTTTGGTTGGCCATGCATTTTAATTGTTCAAGCCTTTTAAGCCCTTC
>JAYZQT010000002.1:0-26494 GCA_036136335.1 Pseudomonadota bacterium | reverse complement strand
GGCGACATCCCACTCCCGATTGGCGGTAAAACGCGCAAATACCTCATGGTGTCCCAACCTGGTCCAGGTATGGTCGATCCCTTCAGCAACGACTTCACCGTTACGAAAGTCACGGAAATGATCGTAATCGGTCGATGCGATGCTGAGCTTTAGCCGGTTCATTCCTTCCCCAGTTCTTCGGTCTGTGTATGTGTTCTCCGCACTCCTAAAACATAAAACACAATATCTTGCCTGAGAAATAAGCAGCGGGAATTACAACGATACCACGCACCAACGCAACAGTTATATCAACTCCTTTTAATCTAACAAAAACCGGTGGAACGAGCACGTAGAGTGAACAAATTCTTGACTTTGAGTTCACACCCGAAAAGTCCTATTACAACTCTGTAATGAGCGCGGTTCAGTATTGACCTTTGGGTTCCAGCCCAAGGGAGTGTTGACCATAAATGGTGCTTACTGCATCCCAATTTAGGCTAACGTGGTGGGAAACGGCATGGATGTCGCGCCAGGCACGCTGAATGCGGTGCCCAAGATATAGCCCGGCACCTCCGGTAGCGCCATAGATGGCGTCAATTCCCTGAACAGTGAGTCTGACAGAAAAGGCCTGTGATAACCGAGCTTGGATACGTTGATCTAAAGTAAAAGGTTTCCCAGATTTCGAATGGTTCTGTATCTTCCGCAGCTCGGAATGGACCAATGCCTCGGCTGCGGCCAAGCTTGCGGAAGCCTCTCCCACGCGACCTTGCACAGTCGCATATTCAGCCACTTTAGCGCCGCCCGCCACCACAGCTCCGCGCGTTTTTTTGGTACCCGTTGCGGATATAAAACCCCGAGTAGCGGCATTTAAAATACCAAGTGCCGGTGAAATTATGGAAGATGGCAATGCTGAAAGAAGTGGAATGCGATATAGCGAACTTTCCAGCACTTTCGCGCCCGGTGTCAGCCCGGTATTGAGTTCGGCTAAAAGCACTCGGCGACCTTCCGGGATGAATTGATCGGTACAAACCACTGTTTTACTGCCAGTACCAGCAAGGCCAACAACAAACCAGTCGTCTTGGATGGAAAACTCACTTTCCTTAACCAGGAGGAAGCCCTGCTGTGTTTGTTCATCGTTGCATTTTGGAGGAAAAGTTACGCCAAGCAATGCCCAGTCGGCATGATCACAGCCACTTGCAAAAGGCCATTTTCCAGAAATCCGGTATCCACCGTTTTCCGGTTCTGCCTGAGCGGACGCCGCGTAGGAGCCAGCAATAATTGTGTCTGAATTATCTCCCCATAACTCTTCCTGTACTTCTATAGGGAATTGCGCACAGAGCCATTGATGGATCATCAAGAGACCGGCCACCCAACCACTTGACCCACAGGAAGCCGACAGTTCAGAGACTATTCTCACCAACGTATTAAGGTCGTACTCGAACCCACCAAAACGCTTGGGGAAAAGTAAACGGAAAAACTCTCTATCACGCATCTCTCCAATTATCTCAGACGAGATACGCCGACTACGTTCTGTCTCATCGGACTTTTCATACAAAAGATTTGCTAGCGAACGAGCGCGGGAAATCAGTTCAGTTTCCGATGTAACTTCAGGAGCAATATCGTCCAAGCGCGTATCTCCCGCGTTTTACATCTCTATTACAAATCAAATTTTAGTTATAGTGACTATTCGATCCGGGACACCTTTAAGGAAAATTATTATCGTCAGAAGTATGGCGCGAATGCATTTGTTATGACAATTCGTTCCCTCTTGTATAGACCCTGATGCCAAGGTGCAGAGAGTTGCCAGTCCTTGTCAAAAGTTTTCCGGAATTTAATTTCCTGTTCGCTTCGCTGTTTTATCGTTTGTCCCAATGGACGTTCCTCTAACCCCCTGGGATGTCAGATAATGCCAGAGAAATCTGTTAATCAATTGGCCTCCAACCCTCCTGGCCGTGCCGGGGTTTTGTTATTTTCGACACTCGTTCTGTGTGCAGCATTCGGGGAGGTTGCGACCGGGCTGATCGTGCCTGCGATGCCTTCGCTGGGCAATATTTTCAACAAAACACCTGGAACGGTTCAGCTCGCGATTGGTGCGTTTGCTTTCATGTTTGCCGTGGGCCAGTTGTTCTTTGGCCCATTCTCTGACCGTAGCGGCCGCCGCACTGCCCTGCTGATCGGCGCCGCATTGACGCTCGTCGGTTCAGCCACAGCGGGCGCGGCGGACAGCTTCTGGGTGATCATTGTCGGCCGCGCAATTCAGGGATTCGGCGCCGCTTCGGGATATGTGGTTTCGCGAGCCATCGTACGGGATATCTATGGCCCCGAAGGTTCTGCAAAAGCTATGGCTATCCTGTTTGCCCTGATGGCAGGCTCGTTCCTGGCTGCACCGCTGGTCGGTGGCGCCCTTCTGGGCCTTGCAAGCTGGCGGGCAGGGTTCGTCCTTGCAACCGCCGCTGCCCTTGTCTGGCTGGCCTCGACAATCTTTATTATGCCGGAAACCGGGACGGCAGCACCCGCTTCGGAGACACAGGCGATCCATCTCGTGTATCTGGGGCTATTTCGACATCGCGGCTTCCTCGCCTTCATGCTCACCCATTCGATGGCCTATGCGGGGCTGTATTGTTTCGTTGCCGGGGCTCCGTACTTTTTTATCGAGAGCCTCAACATCAGCCCATCCAGCTACGGTGTGATCGCCGCTATTGTTTTGTCGGGCTTCCTCGTCGGATCAACCGCTGCACGCTACGCGATTCCCCGGTGGGGAATGGAGGGGGTCATTCCGGCAAGCCTCGCGATCATGCTCGGCGGGTCAGCGATACTTGTCGGTCTGGGCGTTCTCGGGTGGTTGTCGACACCGCTTATCGTGGTGCTCGGATTCACTTATTGGTTCGGTGGCGGATTTCTGGCGCCGAACACAGCCGCTGGGGTCATGATGTCACACCCAAAGGCCGCTGGGGCTGCTGCGGCGGTTCTTGGGTTCGTGCAGATGTGTGCGGCGGCAGCCGTCGCGTTGTTACAGGGGCTGATCTACGACGGGACTGTGTTCCCGATGGTGGGAATGCAGCTTGTTTTGAGCCTCATATCCTGGATTATCTGGAGCCGTCTCAAACGATATACGGTGTGATACAGGACCGGTGAGCCGGCAGGTGTGTGTGTGTGTGTGTACCATTTGGCTATTTTCGGCTTTAGGTGGTGATTTCAACCGGTCAATCCAACACTTTGTCTTTTTTGGAAAATGGAATGTTGAAATGTAGTTCACTTCGGTCTTACGCCCGTTAATTCTTATACAGGTTACAGGCCTTTGGTTTTTCGGCTGCCCTGCCGACGAACCCTGGCATCGGAAAACTGCAGCCTGACACTTGTCGACAAAGGTTCGATGGATACAATGGTATGGATGGAAAACGATCACTATCGACTTCGTTTTGAGCACAATCCAGATGATCCAGCCTAACACGCCAATTGGCCAGAAGGTACCGCGGGTCAACGCGCGCCGCCTTGCAGTGGGGCGTGGGCGTTATATCGACGATATCGAACTACCCCGGATGGTTCATCTGGCATTTGTGCGGAGTCCGCACGCCCATGCTCACGTGACAGACATCAACACCAGTGTTGCAGCCAATATGCCTGAGGTTATAGCCGTAATCACAGGTGAAGAAATTTCAAAAATCTGTACCTCCTGGCAAGGGACTGCTGATCATTTGCCAGGACTAAGGTCTCCGCCCCAGTATCCTTTGGCTTTGGAACGCGTGGCATGGCAGGGTGAACCCGTGGCGTTGGTCGCGGCGGCAAGCCGTGCGAAGGCCGAGGATGCCGCCCAGGCGGTATCAGTGCAGTGGGATCCCCTTCCGGCCGTCTCGGATCTGGCCTCTGCCCTTGATGAGAATGTTTCAAGGGCACACCCTGATTTGGACAATAACCTTGCATTTGAACAGCACATTACGAAGGGTGATCCCAGGTCAGCATTCGACCACTCCGCATCAGTGCTTAAACGACAATTTACCTTTTCAAGGCAAACAGGCGTAACGCTGGAACCACGTGGCCTGATCGCAGATTTCGATTCCGCCACCCAATCAATCACTGTCTACACAGCTCACCAGTCGCCATGGCAACAACAGGATGTCATCGCGCGTCAGTTCGGTCTTGATGAACATAAAATCCGGATCATTACACCGGATATCGGCGGCGGTTTCGGGCTAAAACTCCAGGTCTACGGGGATGAGATGGCCACGGTCGCGGCAAGTCTTTTATTGAACAGGCCAGTCAAATTCGTGGCCGATCGTCTCGAATCCTTCGTGTCAGACACCCATGCTCGGGAGGTACATGTCAGTGCTCGAATGGGTGTTTCAGAGCGCGGAGAAGTCGAGGTTCTCGAACTGGACGTAATCGGCACCGTCGGAGCCTATTCATCTCACCGCCGGATCGGAATAGCCGACGGTGTCATGACCGCTCGGTTCGCGGGCGCTCCCTACGATATAGAACACTACGACGCACAGCTGCGAACCGCCTTTCAAAACAAGCCTCCAAGTGGGGTCTATCGTGGTGTGGGACAACCAATTGCCTGCGCGGTAACCGAACAGATGATGGATTTGGCGGGCCACGCGACCGGCCTGGATCCAGTTGAAATCAGGCGGCGAAACTACCTCCCGTTCGATTCATTCCCCCGTCCATCACCGGGTGGAGCAGTAATGACGGCGCTATCACTCGAAGCTTCGCTCGACGGCCTGATTGAGGTCATGGATTACAAAAGGCTTCGCGCCAGCCAGGTTCAACGACGTTCCACGGGCAAGCTTTTCGGGATTGGAATAGGGACTTTCGTAGAGTTTACTGCGGTGGGTCCGGCCACGTACGGTCCGGCTGGTGCGCGGGTAACAACTCAGGACGGTTGTACAGTGAGGCTCGAACCATCTGGCAAGGTGCGTTGCATCACCTCTGTTACGGATCAGGGACAGGGGACATGGACAGGGATCACCCAGATTGTCGCCGACCAGCTCGGTATAATGCCTGAGGATGTCGGCATAGTCGCAGGCGACACAGCGGTCACACCATATGGCGGTGGTGCATGGGCCTCGAGAGGTTTAAGTATCGGAGGCGAGGCCGCCTGGAAAGCTGCGGCAGCCCTAAAACAAAACATTCTGGAACTCGCTGGAACAATCCTGCAGGCCGACCCCGCAAAACTGACCATCAATCTTGGTATGATCCACGATTTTCCTGTTGAAGGCGGACAGCCTCGGATCAGCCTTCCCGAACTTTCAGAGATAGGACACTTTCGGCAAGATACACTGCCGCCCGGAATACAGCCCGAGCTTGCCGTTACACGACATTACTTTCCTGATGAAAATGCCGCCGCTGTTGCAAACGGCATGGTTGGCGCATCGGTCGAGATAGATCCTGAAACCGGCTTCGTTTCGCTCGAAGGCCTCTGGATAGTCGACGACTGTGGCCGTGTCATAAACCCGTTGCTGGTCGACGAGCAGGTACGGGGCGGGTTGATCCAGGGCGTAGGCAGCGCGATGTGGGAACAGTGTATCTACGATAGCACTGGCCAGTTGATGAACGGAACGCTGGCGGACTACCTCGTTCCCATGGCCAGCGAACTTCCGGATATCACGGTTGCCCATATCGAGACTCCACTAGACGGTACGGAACTTGGTACCAAGGGCGTTGGAGAGGCCGGCACCGTCGGGGCACCATCGGCGGTCTTGCTCGCGGTCAATGACGCGCTCTTCCCACATGGTGCCCATGTAGACCATCTTCCGATAACGCCAGAGGATATTCTGGGAGCACTGGGCGCGATTGATATCCGGGGCTTGCCCTCCTCATGACGCCAACTTTGCGGCGAAACGCAGTGAATTCATTCTAACTACGTGCCCGTTCTTCCAAAAAAACCGTGCGGAGCGCGCCTAAAAAACTGATCAACGGGATCAACCCACGTATAACCTTGCTTTCCAGAAGTTACTTCGGACCTGGTGGCACCCGATGAAACCGGAATGGTGTTGGCATCCCGATCCCTTGTCGCGTTATGGATAAAGTGCAGAATAGGCAAAAGTTTACGTGCCGTACATGACAACAGGGAGAAACAGTATGGGAAAAGGTAAAACTGCCAACTGGGTTGAAACCAATGCCGCAAATGTTGGAGATGAGATGGTCGCTGCATTATCAGCTGGTGGAATTGATCATCTGTTTTTTACCTCGGGCTCTGAAATCGGGTTTTTCCAGGAATCTACCTCCAAAGCCCACATTGAGGGTCACAACAACCCCATCCGTCTGATCACTGTACCCCATGAGCACGCCAATCTGAACGCAGCACTTGGTTTCGCAGCTGTCAGCGGCCGCCCTGCTATCACTGCAGCCCATGTCGATGTAGGTACCCAGCATTACGGTGGCGCCGTACACACCGCCTATCGCAGTGGGTTACCCGTCATTATGACCTCCGGATTTCCTCCGACTGCCTATGCCGGGACTGCCAAGGGGGGCCGTGACGAGGGTGGGCATCTCTGGATGCAGGAAACCTATGACCAGAACGGTATAGTGCGAAATTACACAAAATGGGACCATCGCCTGACCAGTCAGGATAATCCCGGCATGATGATAAGCCGCGCAATCCAAGTGACGCGCTCTGAACCCTGCGGTCCGGTGTATCTCAATTTCCCCAAGGAACTGACGTTACAAGCGGTTGATGGTGCGCGTTTTCCAAGCGCTGACCAACTTGGTATTCCCTGCCCCAGTGGTCCGGATCCTGTGGCAGCTGAGGATATAGCTGAACGGCTTGTCAAAGCAGACCATCCAGTGGTGGTTGTGTCAAAATCAGGGCGCGACCCTGATACCGTTCCGGTGCTAGTTGAACTATGTGAACTTCTTGGAATATCGGTTGTCGAATCCATACAGCGTGCGTATATGTGCTTCCCCTACCGGCATCCACTATTTCAGACCCAGCAAACCCTCACAGAAGCGGATATGGTTCTGGTTCTGGAGGCCGACGTGCCTTGGGTGCCGGGGCGCACTTGTCCACCCGACGACGCATACATCGCCGCGGTAGGACACGACCCAATCAAACTGACGATACCAACTTATGAATTTACGGCCGATATTCGGGTGCCGGCAGATCCCAAATTGGCCATAGAGGCCATCACTAAGGCAGCCCGCGGGATCATCAGCCAAGAAGACCGTGACCGGATTTCAGAACGCACGGCGAGGTTAACCGCTGCTTCCCAAGTCTATATAGCGTCAATAGAAGAAGAAGCCATAAATGCTTCTAAAGAAACGCCTATTAATCCAATCTGGGTTAGCTACCAGATCGGCCAACTGGTAGGCGAAAACACTGTTATCCTCGATGAAACCCTGCCAGGGCCTCGAATGCGCGAATATATGCCCAATTCCAGGCCGGGCTCTCATTTTTCCAATCCGGGTTCCAGTGGGGGATGGTCGCCCGGTGCTGCGTTGGGTGCAAAACTCGCTGCGCCGGAAAAAGATGTAATAGCAGTCGCTGGCGATGGGTTTTATATGTTTGGCACGCCTGCCCCGGCGCTGTGGGCCGCAGCCCATTATAATGCGCCGTATATGATGGTGGTATTTACCAACCGCAGCTATACAACCGGTACCTCGCGTATTGCCAGCACCTACGGTGAACAAGGGTACGCTCGTCAGGCAGGGTTTCCAGGTGGATATTTTGATCCGCCAATTGATTTCGCCAAAGAAGCCGAGGCAGCAGGAGCCTACGGTGAAACCGTGACAGATCCGGACGAAGTCGAGCCGGCGCTAAAGCGTGGTCTGGAGCAAACACGTGCCGGCAAGCCCGCTGTCATATCCGTTTGGCTCCAACGGTTGGAAGGCGATGATTAACGCCCGTAGATCACTGTGGTTCGTTTTTAACGATGCGCCTCCTTGTATACCATTGCTTCTGTCAGCATGAATGGGCGTGAACGGTCGCACCACTAGGTAATCTTTCTGCAAAAAACATTTACAAAAATTAATCATCCGGGAACAAATGGACATGTCCAACAATACCAAGCCTCAAGTCATAGCGATTGAAGAACATTACCTTGATGCCGCATTAGCAGGGACCGGCGCAGGCGGCCCGCCCCAGATCTCTGAGAAACTGTCAAACTTGGGTAAGATGCGTCTGAGTGAGATGGACGAAGCCGGTATAGATATACAGGTCTTGTCACACTGTCCTCCCGGTGCTCAGGATTTCGATATCAAAGACGCGGCCGACCAGGCGCGTGGCATCAATGACAGGCTCGGCGAATTCGTCTCAAATACACCAGACCGTTTTGCGGCTTTTGCTACGTTGCCGACGCAGGATCCAGAAAATGCCCCACGAGAACTCGACCGGTGTGTCAACGAGCACGGTTTCAAGGGCGCAATGCTCCATGGACTGACTAAGGGTAGATTTCACGACGAGAAAGAATTTTGGCCGATATTCGAAAGTGCCGCAAAACTGGACGTCCCGATCTACATTCACCCCGGCATGCCACATCCTCAGGTAATTGATCTTTATTATGGTACCTACAAAGAGAAATATCCTCCAATCATGCAGGCCGGATGGGGCTTCACAGTTGAAACAGCTACTACCGCGGTCCGTCTCGTACTCAGTGGAGTTTTCGAAAAATACCCAAATCTCAATATAATCCTTGGCCATCTTGGCGAAGGATTACCCTTTCTTCTATGGCGCATCAATATGGCGTTTGAAAATATGGGACGACCCGATGTACCAACGCCTCGTTTTCGAGAGACTTTCTCCAAACATTTTTACGTAACAACCAGTGGAAATTTTTCCGACCCCGCGCTTCAGTGTACAATTCAGGAGATGGGGATAGATCGGGTTCTCTTCTCTGTCGACTGGCCTTACGTCCCGAATATTCCAGGCACCAAGTGGATGAACAACCTGATGCTCAACGAGGAAGATAAAGAAAAAATCCTGAGCGGCAATGCAAAACGCCTGCTCAGAATTTAGTGCGGGATCAGTGTGCCGGTGTGTGAGGTTCCAGCTCTTGATACCCGATCTGTTTGCGGTCAAACAGTTTACTAGATCGCAGACTCTGCCGTTATCAAGTCATCCATAATACGGCGCATTTGAAGAGGCGGGTTGTCAGCGTTGATATCCATAAGACCTTCTATCGAACCCCCATTGAGATGTTGCTGCTGTGCCTCGATCATTACAACGTCTTCCATAAACGTGGCTTCGGCCCCCTCGTGCAAGACCTGGGTCATGGATGGATCGTCGAGCGAAAAATTTCGCAAATAGCCCCAGTGGTAATGCGAAGACGTCTCTGTCTCTGGTGTGATTAAATGCATAGACCAGATAGAAATACCTTGCGATCTATCACCTTTTTGCGCCCCCGTTCCAGCCGGCGCACACCCCACATCAAAAGCGAGAGTCGATGGTGCAAGCCATGTAGTGGTTTGCCAACGATCCACCTTGCCGTCGAACCCCCCAGCCTTCGCAAACAGAGGGGGCGCATCGAGCCCGGTTATCCAACGTTCCACGCTCACCGTATTGTCCGTACGCTCTACTTTTACCGGCACGGCAGCCTCTGCTGGATCAGACGAAAGCGTATTTTTGTGGAGATAACTCACATGCGTGAAATCCAGAAGGTTATCCACCAGCAGTTGATAGTGACCTTTCATATGAATGTAGCCCGTGGCGGCCACCCAGCCGGGATCATCAAGCCAGCTGTAATTCGGCACCTTGTCATCATCAGCTTTTTCGGGATCACCCATCCAGATCCAAATTACATTGTGTCGCTCGCGCAAAGGATAGCTCCTAACACCAGCACTAGGCGGAATTTGGGACTGCCCGGGAATGTAGACACAGGCACCGGTTACATCAAACTGCAGTCCGTGATACCCACATTCGATTGTTTCCGGCAAACAGCGACCTCGCGATAGGGGCGCACCGCGATGACAGCAACGATCTTCGAGAGCCACCGGCGTCCCGGACGCAGTGCGGAACAACACGACCGGTTCATTTAAAAAAACCTTGGAAACTGGTTCGGCAGGCGGCAAGTCCTTGGTCCAGACAGCCGCATACCAAGCATTTTTGAGAAACATAAACTTCTATCCCATATCTTCGGATACGAGTTTATTAAACAATATACGAAGTGCAAACGATCATTTTAGTCAGAATTGCTGCATGCTCTGCACACACCCGCGCGCGCGTAGCCCTCATCCGAAGGGTATTTAACTAATTTTTTAGTTTGCAGTGTCCTAAGGACAACACCTTAGTGACAATATTTTGCTAAGCACCTTTGTACCGATAGCTGCTTGGCCAAATGCCCTCATTAATCAAAACAGCTGATGAACACTGGAACAGTTGTCAGAGCCACCCACGGGCTGAGGTACCCTTAATTTCTGATTGGAAATCTGTCCGGCCATGGCCATAGACATATTACAGTCGTGGCTACGTATACTGAAAAAACACGCCAATTCCAAAGCTAATTTTTATCTATGAAAAATGAAACCCCTGAGAGCTTAGGCTCTCAGGGGTTCACTACCAAAATTATGTATTATCAGCGTTTCGTGGCAAGGGTCCAAACTATCCAAGCACCGATAAGGCCGATGAGTCCTGCACCTGAAAACTTGGTTATCAGGCCAATAAGGTTTCCGGCAACATCCGAATTAATAAATACGAGTGCTTGCGGGAACAATATCTGCAGAACTACGCCTAAGGCAATAACTGCAAGCGCCACTTCAATAACGCCTCTAATAGCTCTAGTTATACCATCTGTCATCGCTAGCTCCTGGTTCCTCTTGGTTTATTCGATTTACTCTACTTATCACTACGCAAAAACTCACTAAACGCATGTCAGCCAAACCAGCTACATTAAATTAGAGTGAGTGGAAAATTTTCATAAGACTTTCAGTCGTTAGGCGTCCGGGCCGCTAGACGAGTTCCGGTCCCGCACTATCAACCACGCGACTAAGGCTGCAGCAAGAACACCTACTAAACCTGCATTGCCAAACTTCTGTGCAAGCACACCAATGTTGCCTACAACATCCATACCAAAGAAACTGACAAAACTTGCACCAAACAATATCTGCAGAAGTGTAAGCATAGCAACTAGCCATAAAGCTATATGCAGTGCATCTGATAAAGCCTTTCTTATACTCGCCATCCCGATCCCCTTCTCTCCAGCGGCCTGATGTTTGGGCGCCAAAATCTTTCAACGACCTTCGACTTAATTAATTAAGCCCTGTTTTCGCACGAATCACATCAATTTTTTTAAAAAAAAATTAAACCAGAAAACGATTTGTTTTCAACATGTTAAGCCAAATAAGCGAAACGTCACCATTACAATGCGTCGGTGAATTCAGTCTAATTTGAGTCAAAAACAGCCCCATTTTAATTCCCAAAGCGGCTCATCATCAGCAGCAACCCCTCCGGATTTCCTAACTTTATTCGACAATTTTTGTTTGCGGAAACGACATCAAGATTCTGTATTGCTCTCTTCCACCTAGGTTTGGATAATTTACTTCGGGAGGGTTCGATAACCGAATCTCTCCCTGTCACCGCCCATTCCGTGAAGGCCGGCCCGATAGAATTACAAAGCCTATGTGGTCCAATCGTGGACAGTAGCAAAATGTTTTCCTGCACCTCTCCCACTAATACGTTGGGGAGGGTGCCCCATCACGGTAAGGTTTTAGCATTGCATGAAAGACCGAGTGGATGGGGGTCGCAATACCCAGTTCTGCTCCTAGTCGAACGATCGTTCCCGATAATCCTTCTATTTCGAGTGGTTTGCCGTTAATCAAATCGTAATACATAGAAGCATACATCTCTGGTGGAAATGCCATCGAATTTTCAGTGAGCTGTTGTACAATATCGTCCGGGAGAACAATTCCTCGCGCTCGAGCGATTGCTTCCGCCTCCTTAAATGCCGCAACCGCGACGCTGCGCGTTTCCTCATCGTCAAATGTCACTCGAATTGGAAGACGCGACGTGGCACTTAACCCCGCATTTGTCGCCAGCAAGACCATTTTTGTCCAGATAGCCTTTTGTATATCACCAGTAATTTCCGCGTCGAACGGGCAGGGTTTACATACCTTGAGGAACTTCTCCATGGTTCGGTCTCGCATTCCGTTAAGGGTGCCAAAGACAATGCGTGTCATTCCAGGCAGAAAACTGATAACGCCCGGTTCATCAATTTTAGCGGCAATATATGCGACGCCGCCGAGTACCCGTAGCGCGCCGAACCTGGTCCGAAGCTTTTCGATGCCATCGATCCCATTTTGTAACGTCAATATACGCGTGTCCGGTCCAATAAGGGGTGACAGGATAGCTGCTGCGGACTCCGTGTCATATAGTTTCACGCAGAATAGAACGACGTCTACCGGTTCAAGCTTTTTAGGTTCGTCCGTCGCCTCTGCGGGAAAGATAATCAGGTCACTTTCTGGACTGAAAACCTTTAACCCTCTTTTCCGAATTGCCTCAAGGTGGAGTCCGCGGGCAATAAACACCACATCATTATTCTGGGCCAAGTAACCACCAAAATACCCACCAATACCACCGGTCCCCACTACCGCAATGCGCATTCTTGATTCCAACAGTTCGAATTCGTCTGCCATAGGGTAGTTTTTTTGTAGCCGACCCCACAACAGGTAATTGGACTATAGGAGTTGGGGCCGATGCGGCCAACCAGTGATACTAAACCAATTTACAAAAGGTATAACAAATAAGTCCATCGATTTTAAAATTTCCAAGACACGGGTCCCGTGCCCTGCGGCTTTGATGCTCCCAACAGGTATAATTTGGATGCTGCCTTACGAGGATGGTATGGTCGCCGAAGGAGACAAATTTTTGAAAATCCAAAAAATAAGAGAGCTTCGCGTTGACTAGGTCGGCAGCCTCTTGCGTCCCAAAGCACTAAAGAATGTTACAAAAATTAGCGTTATAGAAATACCTATTCAGCTGCCTTTTGGGAAGCGTCGAAATTTTGTTCACTTGTCAACAATTCGTGAATAATATTTCGCGCGATTATCGCTGCCGCGTCGGCATTGATTTCGATCTTCGGAGCCGACTGGTTTGAATCAATAACCTTTTGCTGCCCTTCGATCATCTCTTTGTCTTCAAGGAAAGTGTTCGCCACACCTTTTTGTAGATATTCATTAAGTTCTGCGTCATTTAGCTGATGATTGCGTGGGAAGGTCCAGAAATAGTGCGTTGAGTTTTCGGTCTCGGGGGTTATTGCATTTATTACCGTGTGGGTAGCGCCTTGGCTACGATCACCTTCACACGCGCCCGTCCCGGCTCGTGCTAGACCTACATCAAGCCACACGTGAGAGGGAGGTTCAAATCGGATCATTTGCCAGCGGTCAACACGGTCGTCAGGTTTAGTAAACCCCCCCGATCGTGCATAAAGCGGTGGTGGATCAATATTGTACATCCAGCGAATAGCATTCGCGCTAGGCAGATCACGTGCCACCAACTCAAGAGCGGTGTTCTTAAACTCTTTGCGCGAATTCCGTGTCACCTTGGCCAGTGGTGTATTAGCCACATGCTCGTTCCCGATAGTATTTCCGTGCAGAAAGGTCAGATGGGTCAGATCAAGCAGATTATCAATCAGTAGCTGATAATGCCCCCCGATATTAAGGTACCCAGCTACTTGACGGGTCCATTCAGGATGGTTGTGCCAGTAAAGGTTGGGAATATCACGATCATCGCTTTTTGTGAGGTCTCCCATCCAAATCCAAACCCATCCCCACCGCTCAACCAAGGGATAACATTTCACGCCAGCATTGGGTGGGGTAGTCTTTTGGCCAGGAACGCCGATGCATTCACCTTTCGGATTATAGGTTAATCCGTGGTAACCGCACTGCAAGTTTTCTCCAACCACTTGTCCGCGTGATAACGGTGCATGACGATGGCAACAACGATCTTCAAAGGCTACTGGCACACCTCCTATAGTACGATACATCACTAAAGGTTCACCAAGCAGTGTACGTCCTAACGGTTTTTGGCCTATTTCCTCCGGAGTAGCCGCAACATACCAATAATCTTTAAGAAACATGCTTCGACACCCAATTTGTTCTTTACATTAATTCAAGTGCCTTTGGTGATGAATGGCAAGCGATACTTGGACCAATTATCATCCATTCATGACGGCGGACTGGCCTGTAAAATGTTCGGTGAAAACGTCTTGGGACCGTTTTACGGTTAATATCCAATATTTAAATGCCAACCCGCACGGACTTAAAATTTTTAGTATCAATGTGTTATAAAAATTAGATCACGTGGTACGTCGTTAAAACAAAAACGCACCACTTCAGGTATTTCAATCGGAAAACATTTCTTTTTTTGCTTTCTCAGGCGTTGGGGCGAGCAAAGGGTAACACCCAAAAATTGTTTTCCGGCCGGTTCGGTGGATATCGCGCAGCGCATCTAGCAACATGTTCCGATATGGGGCAATTCCGGAATCCACCGCCCCCAGTGTCTCCCTTGCATGAACAGGGCGCGCGCTGCCCTTCCTGTGCCTCCATACATTTAAACGTGTGGCTTCAAATCTTTCCTTATAATTATTGAAGCCATGTTCGCAGACAATGAGTTGCGTATTTAGCCCCTCAAGAGTCACTACCGCATTCTGCTATTCACACAAACGAGTTGCATAAAACAATGTGTTAAGTGGTGGGCGGTGACGGGATTGAACCGCCGACCTACGCGGTGTAAACGCGTCGCTCTCCCAGCTGAGCTAACCGCCCCTCGTCTGCTTCTATAACGTACATCGGTTACTTCCCGAAAAACGAAACCGGCCACCAGGGGGCGGCCGGTCCCGTTGTCGTCAGGTTTAACCGATCCAGATTAATTAACCGCAGTCTTCAGGCCCTTGCCCGCTTTGAACTTCGGTTGCCTAGAAGCGGGGATCTGAATTGCTTCCCCTGTTCTTGGATTCCGGCCAGTTGATGCCTTTCTATTAGCCACGCTGAAGGTACCGAACCCGACCAGGCGGACATCACCACCGCCCCTCAATGAACCGGTAATAGAGTCAAACACTGCATCAACAGCCTTAGCGGCGTCGGCCTTTGAAAGGCCGGAGCTACCTGCTACAGCAGCCACGAGATCATTCTTGTTCACGAGACACCCTTTCTAATCATGAAACCGTCAAATCTGCCGTTGGTTCTCCAACACCGGACCACGGCAGGTAACCCGATGCGCACCCTAGAGTTTAATGGCGATTTTTCCAATGCGTCAATTAGCAAAGTCGCAGTTTTCTGCGGTTTTTTGGGTATTTTAGGCTATTATTTGGCGAATCGATTCGATTTTGCCTATTTTGGACTGGGCAAACCACTCAAAATCAATTGTAAACACTCCCGGAAGGCGCATGTCAGATTCCGCCACTGCACAAACACAAATATGTAATCTAGTGCGTTACAACACCTTCAGAGTCTTCGTTGCCTTCCTCCGGAGAAACAACATCCTCGGCATCTTCATCCCAGTCGATAGGTACGGGTTCCCGCACAAGGGCAACACTCAATACCTCATCAACCGTACTGACTGGGACTATTTCCAAGCCCCGCTTAACGTTATCCGGAATTTCAGCCAGATCCTTCTCATTTTCCTTAGGAATTAAAACCGTAGAGATTCCACCTCGGTGGGCCACAAGAAGTTTCTCTTTTAGACCGCCGATAGGAAGCACACGCCCCCGCAGCGTGACCTCACCGGTCATTGCTATATCCCGACGAACCGGGATACCGCTTAACGTCGAGACAATGGACGTGCACATTGCAACTCCGGCCGAGGGGCCATCTTTTGGAGTTGCCCCCTCTGGGACATGGACGTGAATGTCGCGTTTATCGAAGAACTTTGGACTTATTCCAAAAACCGCAAGCCGCGACCGTACATAACTACGCGCGGCTTGCACTGATTCCTGCATCACATCGCCGAGCTTACCTGTTTGAGAAATATTACCCTTGCCCGGCATCAAAAGCGCTTCAATAGACAATAACTCTCCCCCAACCTCAGTCCAGGCTAGACCGGTGGTAACCCCGACGAGATCCTCTGTCTCCATCTCTCCAAATCGGTAACGCGGAACCCCTGCAAACTTTTCGATGTTGCGACGTGTTACCCGGATAAATTGACGGTCGGCTTGTGTCGCTAGTTCCTTCACCGCCTTCCGCGCAAGGTTTGCTATTTCCCTTTCAAGATTACGAACACCGGCTTCGCGGGTATAGAGCCGAACAAGATCGCGAAGAGCATCATCCGAGATGCTCCATTCATTTTTCTTAAGACCATGCAACCGGACCTGCTTTTCGATCAGGTGTCGTTTTGCGATCTGCATCTTTTCATCTTCAGTATAGCCCGCTAGATGTATAACTTCCATTCTATCCAATAGCGGCTGCGGCATACGCAATGTGTTGGCAGTCGTCACAAACATCACATCCGAAAGATCGTAATCAACTTCAAGATAGTGGTCAGCGAACGTGTTATTCTGCTCCGGATCCAGTACTTCCAGAAGTGCAGAGGTTGGGTCTCCCCGCCAGTCCGCCCCAAGTTTGTCTATCTCATCAAGTAAAAACAGGGGATTAGAGGTTTTAGCCTTTTTCATCCCCTGAATGACTTTACCGGGCATCGATCCAATATATGTTCGGCGATGTCCTCGGATCTCCGCCTCATCTCGGACACCGCCGAGAGACATGCGGACAAAGTTTCGCCCGGTAGCATTGGCGATGGACTTGCCTAGCGAGGTTTTTCCGACGCCGGGCGGGCCGACAAGACAAAGGATAGGACCCTTGATCTTGCGAACGCGAATCTGGACCGCTAGGTACTCAAGGATTCGTTCTTTAACCTTTTGAAGCCCGTAATGATCCTGATTAAGAATTGCTTCCGCGCCCTGAATGTCTTTCTTTACCCGGGAGCGTTTATTCCACGGAATGCCAAGAATCCAATCAAGATAGTTGCGAACAACGGTGGCCTCAGCGGACATCGGGCTCATTGACTTTAATTTCTTAAGCTCTTGGCCAGCTTTTTCCTTGGCTTCCTTGGAAAGCTTAGTGTTTTTTATGCGGTCTTCCAGTTCGCCGGCTTCATCCCTACCGTCCTCGGTCTCGCCCAACTCCTTCTGGATAGCCTTCAACTGCTCATTAAGATAGTATTCCCGCTGCGTCTTTTCCATCTGCCTTTTGACACGGTTTCTTATCCGCTTTTCAACCTGGAGTACGCCAATTTCCGATTCCATGTAGGAAAATGTACGTTCCAGCCTTTCACCAGCCGACAACAACTCAAGTAGTTCCTGTTTTTCGGATATCTTCAATGCAAGATGCGATGCAATCGTGTCAGACAGCTTGGACGGATCATCAATCTGGTTGAGTGATACCAAAACCTCCGGCGGAATTTTTTTATTCAATTTGATATACTGTTCGAACTGGGCGATCACCGAACGCCCAAGCGCTTCTATTTCCTTGTTTTCTTCCGCTCTTTCTTCAACTAGTTCCGTTTTCGCCTGAAAAAATTCCTCGTTATCGGTATAACCTGTGATACGTGCACGCTGACTTCCCTCTACAAGAACCTTTACAGTCCCATCGGGAAGTTTCAAAAGTTGAAGCACAGTTCCAATGGTCCCAACTTCGTATATATCATCAACGCTCGGGTCATCCTGACCAGCGTTCTTCTGGGCAACCAAAAGGATTTGTTTGTCGTCCTCCATTACATCTTCACGGGCATTAACGGAGTTATCCCGCCCAACAAACAAAGGTACGATCATGTGCGGAAACACGACGATATCCCGCAATGGCAGTACCGGGAAGATCGCTAATTTGGATGAGTCCGACATATTTTAATCCTATTTACGCTTCTGGGGCCAAAAGATAGCCGCCTTATCTACCTATAAGATGGGTACAGCATTGAAAATTTCAAGTTGAATAAGTCAGCCAGTAGTGCCGCTTTCCTCGCGCGTATCAGCGTATATATACAGTGGTTGCGAGCGCCCCTCGACCACTTCGCCGTTGATTGCGATTTCCTCCACACCTTCCAAGCCCGGTAGTTCATACATCGTTTCTAGTAAGATGCTCTCCAGTATAGAACGCAAGCCGCGTGCACCAGTTTTACGGTCAACCGCCTTATTAGAGATTGAAAGCAACGCATCGTCACTAAATGTTAGCCTGACATCCTCCATCTCAAACAGTCGCCCGTACTGTTTGACCAATGCATTCTTTGGAGTTGTTAAAATTTCGATTAAAGCGTCTTTATCCAGATCCTCGAGTGTCGCTATTACTGGAAGCCGTCCAACAAATTCCGGAATCAAACCGAAACGGAGCAAATCTTCTGGTTCAATCTCGCGCAGGATGTCTCCGGTTGAACGATCATCCGCGCTGCGAAGGTCCGCACCAAAGCCGATACTCGTTCCCTGACCACGGGCACTAATAATCTTATCCAAACCGGCAAAGGCACCACCACAGATAAACAAAATATTTGTCGTATCTACCTGCAAAAATTCCTGTTGCGGATGTTTCCGTCCACCTTGTGGCGGGACCGAAGCAACGGTGCCCTCCATGATTTTTAGCAGGGCCTGCTGTACGCCTTCGCCGGAAACGTCTCGGGTGATAGACGGGTTGTCAGATTTACGCGAAATCTTATCAACCTCATCTATATAGACGATCCCGCGTTGTGCCCTCTCGACATTATAATCCGCCGACTGCAACAACTTCAGGATGATGTTTTCAACGTCTTCGCCCACATAGCCTGCTTCCGTAAGGGTAGTGGCATCCGCCATTGTGAAAGGCACATCGAGAATGCGTGCCAGCGTCTGTGCAAGAAGTGTTTTACCGCAACCAGTCGGACCGATAAGTATGATCTTCGATTTTGCTATTTCGACGTCGCTGTTTTTTTGCCCATGAGAAAGGCGTTTGTAGTGATTATGTACCGCCACAGAAAGAACCCGCTTCGCATGCGCCTGACCTATGACATAGTCGTCCAGAACCGCGCAGATTTCTTGCGGCGTGGGCACACCATCCCGAGACTTCACAAGAGTGGTCTTGTGTTCTTCGCGAATGATATCCATGCACAACTCGACGCATTCATCACAAATGAACACAGTCGGACCGGCAATCAGTTTTCTGACTTCATGCTGACTTTTACCGCAGAATGAACAGTAAAGAACGTTTTTGGAGTCCCCACTAACGGACTTGCTCATGAATTCCCCTGAATGGCTAGCTCTCCATTTCATATGTTAAACAAGGCGGCGGCGGGCGTCTATCTGCAAAGCTGCGACTGATTTCCGCAGAATTTGGCCTTTTCTACACACGCCCCAAAAAAAAACTATTGAATTACGAATCTAGTCTATCCGGCGTCACTTGGCCTTTAAATCACATATGTCGTTCCTGAACTAAGATGCCGCCACTCATTTTTTCGTTTTTTCATCATCGACCTTCTCATCAACCGGTATTGGACGCTCGAAAACCACTTCGTCAATAATTCCAAATTCCTTAGATTCGTCAGGAGACAAAAATTTGTCGCGCTCCATCGCACTCTCAATAGTCTTGAGGTCTTGTCCGGTGTGTTTTACGTATATGTCGTTCAACCGAGCACGAAGCGATAGTATTTCCTTCGCGTGTATCTCGATGTCCGTCGCCTGCCCCTGAAAGCCTCCGGAAGGCTGATGCAGCATTACCCGGGAATGTGGCAACGAGTAGCGTTTTTCGGGAGCACCGGCAGCCAGCAATAACGACCCCATCGACGCCGCCTGTCCAATGCACACGGTTGAAATATCAGGTCGAATGTACTGCATGGTGTCATAGACAGCCAACCCCGCTGTAACTAGCCCACCCGGCGAATTGATATAAAACGCAATATCTTTTGTCGGGTTTTCGCTCTCAAGAAAAAGGAGTTGGGCACAGATAAGGCTGGATACATGGTCTTCGACCGGGCCTACGAGAAAAATGATACGCTCCTTCAAAAGTCGGGAGTAAATGTCATAGGCACGCTCTCCACGGTTTGTCTGCTCGACCACCATGGGCACAAGGGCATTCATTCTATCTTCGTTGCTCAGGTTCATCGGATTTCCAGCAAAGTTGTGGCTGCACCAGATTCTCTGGTTGTGCCGGTTTCGAATACTAAACCTCACATTGGAGTGGGGTGTCTTACTTCCCTTTTGGTTTTGTTTTTACTTTCGCTCTTGATTTTGGCTTCTTCTTGGCTTTTTTTGGTTTAGCCTTTGCCTTCACATCTGCATCGTCTGGATCAGCAACCAGTTCCTCCTTTGACACCTTGCGCTCGGTAACATTTGCAAGTTCAAGGATGTAGTCGACAACCTTCTCTTCTAGGATAGGTGCCTGAAGTTCCTGCATAGCCTGTGGATTTTCCTGATAATACTTCATTATCTGGGCTTCCTGACCCGGAAACCGCTGCGCCTGCTGCCCCATCACCTTATTCAGGTCATCCTGATTGACGGTGAGGTTATTAACCCGCCCCGTCTCCGCAAGCAGCAGGCCAAGTCGAATCCGGCGGGCCGCTATTCCACGGTATCGATCTTCCAATTCCTCATCAGACAGGCCTTTATCGTCCTCGTCCATCTGTTCGCGTTCTTTTGCCTCTTCAAGCTGCTTCCATATACTTTCGAACTCTGCCTCGAGCAGGCCGGGCGGAACATCAAAATCGACCCGATCCGACAATTCATCAAGAAGGGCCCGCTTGAGCCTACCGCGAGAAATTTGAACGTATTCAGATCCAATCTGTTCACTCACCATGGTCTTAAGCGCCTCAAGATCGTCTGCCCCCATCGATTTCGCAAATTCGTCATCAATGACTACAGGCGTGGATGCTCTGACCTCGGAGACCTCGACCTCAAACACGGCCACTTTGGACTTGAGGTTTTCCGCTGCATAGTCATCTGGAAAGGTTACTGTAACCTCTTTGTTATCCCCGGCTGCCGCCCCCAGAAGCTGTTCTTCAAAGCCAGGAATGAACTGACCGCCACCAAGGACCAGTTCCATCCCATCTGCGGTACCACCATCAAACGTTTCACCGTCAATTCGCCCGACAAAGTTCATCACCAATTGATCGCCATCAATTGCCTTGCGCCCGGCTTCAACCGCATATGCCTTCCGCTGGTCCGCTATACGGGTAATCGACTGGTCAACATCTTCGTCCGGCACCTCGGCGACAAGACGTTCTAGTTCAAGTGTGCCAAAGTCTGGCGGATCTATTTCAGGAATGACTTCAACGGTTAGGGTGTATTCAAGATCTGTACCATCATCAAACGTGACGATATCTATTTTTGGTTCGAGCGCTGGACGTAAATCCCGGTCTTCCAGAGTTTTCTGTACAGTCTCCTGAATTGTCTGTTCCAGAATTTCGCCACGCACGGCCTGGCCAAACCTCTGTTTCAGAACCTTTAAAGGGACCTTGCCGGGACGAAAGCCCGGGACGTCCACGTTGGCCCCCACTTCCGTAAGTCGGCCATTCAGGCGTCCATCAACATCCACTTTTGGCACTACTACCGAAAATTCGCGTTTGAGACCTTCATTACTCGTTTCTGTAACCTGCATAAAATTCTCTTCTCACCAATTAGACCGCCGTCAAAGGAGGGATACATCGGCGCTGTAAAAACCGCAAACACTGGTGCGGGCGAAGGGACTCGAACCCCCACGGCTTTCGCCACCAGATCCTAAATCTGGCGTGTCTACCAATTCCACCACGCCCGCTAAACCGGGCACACACCTAACCGCCGCGTATATATCCGTCAACCGATGTAAACGGTGCGGAGGGGGTCTACATCAATCAGATCGACCGGGCAATGGCACTCATAACAAAATCACACACTCAACCGGCGGATACAGGCCCGGGCCGCGGCGTCAATAATCGCGGCACTGTCAATCCCGTAGCAGGCATAGAGATCGTCCAGATCCCCCGATTGTCCAAACTCATCAACTCCCAAAGGATAAATCCGGTGTCCAGCTACCGAGCCAAGCCAGCCTAGAGTGCCGGACTGGGCATCACTTACAGTCACCATTGCAGCGTTTGTGTCCACCGTGGACAGTATCCGCTCAATGTGGGCTATTTCTTCGTCACGGCCAGCTATCCGCGCGCGACGAGCGGATATCCAGTCAGAATGGAGTCGGTCGGCTGAAGTGACCGCCAATAGGCCCGCACCCGGTATGTCTTCACAAATATCCGCATGCGCTGCGATTGCTTCTGGTGCGATCGCCCCGGAGTAAACAACCACAAGTTCAGTTCCGGGTGCCGGAACTCTCAGCCAGTAAGCTCCCTTTGTTACACTCTGGCGCAAATCATTGTCTATCCTGCGATCTGGCTGTTCAATAACTCGCGTCGACAGCCTAATCATCACAGAGCCTCCATCTTCGGCCTGCATAAATTCGAACCCCCAACGCATAATTGCAGCGAGTTCATCCACATAGGCGGGCTCGAAAGCAACCATACCGGGCTGGGCGAGCGCTATGAGAGGGGTTTCAGAAGATTGATGTGCTCCACCTTCTGGCGCCAATGTTATCCCTGAAGGTGTCGCGACCACCATATAGCGTGCACCCTGATAACAGCCATAGTGCATGGCATCCAGGCCGCGACGAATAAACGGATCATAAACAGTACCGATTGGCAACAGCCGCACTCCAAACATGCTATCAGACAATCCAAGCGCGGAAAGCTGAAGAAAAAGGTTCATCTCCGCGATCCCAAGCTCTATATGCTGACCGGTAGGCGCCATTTGCCATTTTTGGGCCGACACAACGCTTTCATCGGCAAATGTATCTGAGGCCTCCAATCTGCTGAAAATCCCCCGTCGGTTCACCCAGGGACCCAAGTTGGTTGATACGGTAACATCAGGCGAAGTCGTTACAATCCGATCGGCCAACTCGGTGTCACTTCGAGCTACCTCATGCAGGATCCGTCCAAAACCATCCTGCGTCGACATGCGTGACCGCAGTTCAACCTCAAGGGTTTTGGGAATTTCAACTGCTGGCGTCTGATAGCGCCTAGGATATTTTTGAGAAAAAGGGACTACGTCCAGAAAATCCTGTAGCACCTTTTGATCAACCTCCAATCCGGAGAAACGGTCCCACTCTTCTCCAGAACTTATACCCATTTCTGCCTGAAATTGGGCCAACTGCTCCAAGTTCATTAAACCGGCATGATTATCCTTGTGACCCGCAAAGGGCAGACCGAAACCCTTAATAGTGTATCCGATGAAACATGTTGGAATATCGTCCGTAACCCCCCTAAACCATTCAAGACAGGATTCCAGGTCGTTTCCTGCCAGATTGGTCATCAGCTTTTGCAGAGAGGTATCGTCATGAGAATCCAACAATGCCTTTATGCCAACAACTCCTTTGAGGTCTCTCTCCAGGTGTTCACGCCAGGCTTTACCGCCCTTGAACGTCAATGCCGAATAAAGGGAATTGGGGCAGGTATCTATCCAGTCACGCAGGACGTCGCCCCCTGATTCCAGAAAAGCGTGTTCGAGAAGCTTACCAAATTTCATGGTTACGACACGCCAGCCCATATTTTCAAAAAGCTGGTCAAAACGGCCAGATATTTTATCGGAAATCACGGAATCAAGACTTTGGCGATTGTAATCGATCACCCACCAAACATTTGCAATATCTTTCTTCCAGCCCTCAAGAAGCGCCTCGTACATATTGCCTTCATCAAGCTCGGCATCACCAACAATGGCAATCATCCGCCCATCACTAAGCTCGTCAGGCGTCAATTTCTTTAGTCGGACGTAATCCTGGGTGATGGAGGAAAATACAGTATGCGCCGCTCCCAATCCGACGGAACCAGTTGAGAAATCTACATCGTCGATATCTTTGGTTCGGGAGGGGTAGGCTTGCGCGCCGCCCAGCGCTCTGAGGTTCTCAATACTGTCCCGTGTCTGATTGCCTAGTAAATACTGGATGGCATGAAAAACGGGGGATGCATGGGGTTTTACAGCAACACGATCCTGAGGCGTCAGCACATCAAAATATAGTGCCGTCATCATAGTCGCAACCGACGCACTTGAAGCCTGATGACCACCAACCTTCAAACCGTCGCGGGATAATCTAAGATGGTTGGCATTGTGTATCATCCACGTAGACAGCCAAAGAACCTTTTGCTCCAACGCTTTAAGGGTGGCCATTTTGCCTACCGGTGGTTCCGATGGTGGAACTATCTCTGCATCATGATTCTGAGCCTTCATCACTGGTAGAATAACCTACTCAATGAGATTTTTTATTGCGAACACTTCCATCAAACAACGATATTTGCTATTTAATTGCGAAAATTATGTCCTTCTTGGTGGATTTGACTAACCAATGAAATTAGATACCATTGATCGAGCAATTCTCGTTGCGCTTCAAGAAAATGCAAGAATTAGCAATATAGACCTTGCTCAGTTCGTGGGTCTTTCCCCCTCACCGTGTCTTCGCCGTGTACGCGCTCTAGAAGATGCAGGAGTGATCGACCGATATGCGACAATACTTGACCAAGGTGCTGTCGCGCTCTCACTCAGCGTGTTTGTTCAGGTCACCTTGGAACGTCAGGTAGAAACAGCGCTGGAGACATTCGAGCGGTTGATCCGAGCCCGGGCGGAGGTAATGGAGTGTTATTTAATGACCGGGGACGCAGACTATCTTTTAAGAATTGTAGTACCAGATGTAGGCGCATACGAGGCATTTCTCAAAGACCATCTGACGAGAATACCTGGTGTATCCAGTATCAAATCAAGCTTCGCGTTAAATCGGGTAAAATACGAAACTGCACTTCCGGTCAATGCTATGTGAACACACATTTGCTGACGGCAACACGCCGACACACAATTATTTTTAAAACATTAGTAGCGGGTTTAATAACGCAGCAATCCAGCTAGGGATTCAGGAATACCGTCTGGCAAATCTTCGGGAATAAGACCCGGGCCAAAGCGATTTGCTACATCTCCATTTAGCCAGGTTGCAGCGCAGGCAGCGTCAAAAGCTGGCATGCCCTGTGCCATCAACCCGACGATTGTTCCGGCCAGCACGTCCCCGGCGCCCGCGACTCCAAGCGTGGCCGGGGCATTTTCGTTTATGGCTGCGCGGCCATCAGGTGCTGCAATCACCGTATCCGCGCCCTTGAGGAGTACGACGGCACCGGAGACGGCAGCCGCTTTTCGCGCACGGCTGAGCTTGTCCCCTGTCATTCGGAAAAGTCGCGAAAACTCGCCTTCGTGAGGGGTCAGAACACACGGAATTCCTGCAATCGCTGTGAACAAACTCTGAGATTTGTCCGCAAAGGAAGTTAGACCATCGGCGTCGATTACCAGGCGACGTTCCCTTGCTGCTGCCGCAAGCACCAAATCACGTGTGATCCCATTAACACCCGCACCCGGACCAATTAGCACGGCATTTTTACGCGCGTCTTCAAGTATATCGTTGAATTCTCCTGCCGTCCCGAAAGGTAATGTCAACAAACCCGGTGCATCTCTCGAATATGTGTGAAGTACATCCGGACTGCTTGCCACGGTAACCAAGCCGGTACCTACGCGCCTCGCCGCCGCGGCGGCGAGGCGCCCTGCCCCCGTCATCACCGACCCACCCGCTATTAAGGCATGACCCCGGGTGTATTTGTGGTCTTCCATACGCGGCACAGGAAACGAAGCCAGCCATATGTCGGGACAGTTGACATATGTTTTTGGCGACATCGGTCTGTAAACATCGGCGGGTATCCCTATGTCTGCAACCACTGTTTCCCCGCACCGTGCGCGCCCCGGCAACAACAAATGACCAGGTTTACGGCGAAAAAACGTGACCGTTAGTTGTGCCGACGAAGCGGCCCCAAGAACCATTCCCGTATCACCATGAACACCACTAGGGATATCGACTGCCACGAGCGGTATACCTCTTTCCGTTACCCTGTTTAAAACCTCACTGACGGTGCCGTCGACACTCCGGGTCAGTCCTGCCCCAAAAACTGCGTCAACAACAAGACTTGCACCTTCGAGTGTTTCAGCAGACAGTGGCTTTATATCACCAGACCATTTTCGTGCGTGTAACCGAGCATCCTGCCCGGAAATATTTTCCAAGCCGCCCAGAAGAGCAACCGTGACATCCCAGCCACCTTCCGCCAGGTGACGGGCAACGACAAAACCGTCTCCCCCATTGTTTCCCGGACCACAGAGTACTGTCACCGGTCGACTCGCCCAACGATTCTGGATTTCCATCGCTACTGCGGCGCCCGCAGCATCCATCAGCTGGTAGCCAGAGACCCCACTAGCCGTCGCTGCATTGTCAGCAGCACGCATCTGTTCAACGGTTAGTAATTCGGAGCAAGAAATCGAAGACACATTGACACCCCTCGGTTGAGGCAGCCCTGTCCCTTGACTCCCGTCGGCCACCCGCCTATCCGCGGAGCCAACAAACTGAGGAAAGCGGCTACATGGACTATACAAATATCAGGTTTAGCATTGAAAACGGAATTGCACATCTGGTTCTTGATCGTGATGATATACGAAACGCCTTCTCGGAGCAGGCATTCACTGACGAAATCGTGCACGCCATTGAACAGACACAGGGCAACGAAGATGTTCGCGTACTGGTCCTGTCAGCGGCAGGCACCGCATTT
>JAYZQT010000001.1:0-16036 GCA_036136335.1 Pseudomonadota bacterium | reverse complement strand
CCCGGGAGCCGCAAGGCAGTACGCTTTTGCATCACCACACCCATTACTGAAATTTGCGATTACGTTGCTGGAATCCGTCGCAACGACTGCGAGCCACTGGCCTGCGACGTTTGAATTTTCATTGAAATATTCAGCGTAGATATGGGTTTCGTTGGTAGCCAGACCCCAAGCAGAAAATGCACTGGTGGCATAAGTGTCAATCACTGTGTCATTGCTGTCACGGTAAACAGGAACCTTTCCTGTTGCCGAATTCCAGTAATTATTACCGGCTGAAAAAACGACGACCATTTCCGCGTTAACCGCCGCTTCGGCAGCAGTTTTAAAATTTGACGCTACAGAGGTGTCTTCCGCCCTACTCGGTGCGTAAAACCACGCGTATTCTCCGTTCGCGATAACATTATTTTCTACGCGTGTCTTACCCCAACTGTTGTTAATCACATAGGCGCCGTTCGTCCGCGCAAAATCAAACGCGTTATCGGCGTATCCGACGTAGACGTTACCACTCGAAGATGCGATACGAAGCGGCATTATTTTTGCGTTATACGCAACCCCCGTAATGCCGATGCTGTTATATTCGGCAGCAATTATACCAGCGACGTGCGTGCCGTGTGAGCGGTATGCTCCCTGCCCAACCGGATTAGGGTCGCTGTCACCTCCAATATAGTCATAGCCGGCAACAATATTGGCATCGAGGTCGGGGTGGTCAGTATCCACCCCGGTATCCACAACCGCGACGGTGACCCCCGACCCGGTCCACCCCCGACTGTGGGCCGTGTTCGCATTTATCAGTTTGAGGTTGGTGGTTGTGCTTGTGTACCCACTGCCACCGCCACCGCCCCCAACGCAGCTGGTCGTCAAAATGCACGCTAATATTGCTGATATGGTTTCGTACCTAATCGTGTGCACCGCGCCCCACTTTAGTGGTTCTTTGGCAGTCCTGACTTTAGTCTGTATTGAACGTTTATAGGGTGCAACTATTATGTTTTGTAAATGTGCGCTGATCGTCCGACGATCAAAACCGCGAAAGTTTTGATCGATGTTTACCTGGGAACTATCGTGCGTTGTTGATCGGCCTGGATGGATACCCCTGCACAAAACCCCTAACACCGGACCCGCTAATTGAGAGTCAGCAGCCTAAGCGCAGTATTTGTTGCATATTTCAGCCCAGCGTCGCCCATTCTCCTGGCATTTCTTCTCAATTGATTCCGGGAGCAAATTATACGGTGGCCGCACAGGTCCGGGATTACAGTAGCCAGCGGCGGTAATCCGGGCTTTTTCAAACTGTATGTTGTAGGACGCAAAAAGAGTTGGGTCGCCAATGATATCGTCTACGACTTCGTTCGCCCAGGCGATGTCATCGGATGCTGCCCTGGCACCCGCTTCATCGCCGGCCACTATGGCATTCATCAAAGCGATTGAAGGCTGAGGCCCCATGGATGCAGCAGTGGCCCAGCAGGCAGTCGTCGTATCCGGGGAAAGTCCATGAAACTCGTACACTGAGCTGTCTATTGGAACAAAATTGATTTTTTTCTCGGTTGCCTCCAGTGACGCGAGCAGGACCTTCGAATTCGAGAACTTTGCTGAAGTTACTGTCGGCGCCACCTTGGCAACCATGCCCCAGAATTCCGCATCAAAATCAAACCTGAAGGCCCGTGTATTGGCGTAAGCCATAATTGCAAAATCCGGGAATGCCTCTGAAACCGATTTGTAATATTCAACGGCCATTTGTTTCGTTAACGGTTGCCACATTGGCAACCCGAGCAGGCTGCCATCTGCACCCTGTTCCTTCACCAAACGAAGGCGCTGGATTACCTCCCGTGATCCAAGCGCGGTGGAACCCACGAAAACGGGAACCCGCCTGTTGACGGTGTCCACCACGCATGCGACGAGAGCGGGATACTCATCGGAACTTACCGTCGCACATTCACCGGTGGTTCCAAGAGCAATCAATCCGGAAACGCCGTCTGCGACAAGCCTGTTAACAAGCCTGGCCGTCTCGTCGAGATCCAGTGTTTCTTCGGCGTTCCAGTCGTCAGAACCGGGCTTCGCAGGTGTGGGAATGATTGCATACATTCCCCTGATTTCATTCGCAGCAAGCATTTTCAAGATCCCTGTATTTAAACTCTAATGGCTTTTCCGGGGCTCTTTCCCCGAACGTGACAACCGCCTTTTGATAGCAGAACGCCATCCTGATGACGTATCCCGTTACACGGATCCAACACCCAATCAGCATTAATCGAAGCGGTCAATTCGATAGAGGGTTTTTGCATTTTGGCCGGCAATTTTCTGTTTCACCTCGTTTGAATATTCTGTGTTGGCGAGAAAATTGGGCAGATCACTGGTCAGATCTTCCTCAGTAGGCTCATGGGGAAAATCTGAAGCATAAACAATCCTGTCCGCGCCCATTGTATCGAGGGTGTATTTCAGACCGGTCTCCCCCATTTCGCAGCTGACCCAGAACCCTTCATGGTTACGGATTATGTCAGACGGGCGCTTTTTGAGCCTTTGTCTGGCCCTCGCACCAAAAACTGAGTCAAATTCATAATCGAGACGATCGAGCATGAAGGGAACCCAGGAGGACCCCGCCTCCAGGAATGCAAAACGAAGGGTTGGAAATTCTTCAAATACGCCCGAAAAAACCATATCCGTCAGGTGGATGAAGATAGGTATGGGGTGGGAAAGCGTGTGAACCTTCGCAAACTCGTCGAGATGGTCAAGTCCGAACCCTTCGCTCGGCGCACCGTGCAGTGCCAGAACCATGTCGAGGCTCTGTGCCTTTTCGTAGAGAGGCCAGAAGTCCCTGTGACCATAGCTTTTCTGGAAACATGTGACTGTCGGCAGAAGCATTGCAACAAATCTTTTCCGGACGTTGGCACAGCGCTCCAGTTCCATAATGGCGCCATCGACATTATTGAGCGCCATTAATCCGGCGCCAAAAAGGCGTTTGTCGTGTTCAAGATAGACGGTCTCAAGCCAGTTATTGTATGCGGTCGCAGTTGCGGTGGCGAACTCCGGGCTTTTAACAAGGCCCATACCCAGCCCAGAGGAGGGATAGAGGACGCTTCCCTCAAGCTGCATTTCGTCGAGAATTCCAGACCAGATTTGCCCGCTGGTTTCAAGATACCTTGGGCCGGGATCTCCTTCCTTTACTGCGACAGTGCGCGGCCATCCATCAAGAGAAGGAAATATTCCCAGCCCGTCAAATCTTTTGGAATTGGACCAGGATCCTTCATAATATTTTTCCAGAAGACTTTCTTTCTCGAGAACATGCCCGTCAGCGTCGAATGCTTTGAAATTGTCCAATTTGCCGCTCCCCGGTGTGTCTGGATATGAAATTCGAAAAAGAGGTAATTATAATATGATCGTAATGGCCTGAAAAAAGGCTATCGTATAATAATGCTAAAACCCGCTGGCATTTCAAGTAACTTGATTGCAGTTCAACAGGGTGTTTCAGGTCGATCCCGTGACTGACCGGCTGGTCGTGTGGCTGCTGTTACTCTCAGCGGTTACGTTGGGGCTCGGTGTCTTTCTGCCAGTTGTTGAAGTGCGTAACTTCGCAATCTTTTCCAATAAATTCTCAATAATGGAGGCATCCTGGCAATTGTTTGTAGACGACCAGTATCTGCTGGGCGCGGTAATAACACTGTTCTCTGTCGTATTCCCGTTTGGCAAAATTCTTGCGACAGCATTTGTGTGGCTTTCGTTGCGCAGGGCAGGGAAGGTGCGTCTGGCTTTGATAGAGCGCCTCGAGTTTCTGGGGCGGTGGTCATGCGCAGACGTCTTGCTGGTGGCGATTGCAATCGTCGTTGCCAAAGCGTCAGGGATCGCTGGAGCCAGGATGGAAATTGGTTTGTGGTTTTTTGCGGCGTCGATACCCCTGACGGCTCTCGCTGTACATTTTGTGAAGAAGACCATTCGGCACATGGAGGAAGGCCGTTAAACCAGGTCAGATATCTTCCCCAGGATACTCCAGTAGACCAGGCATCCCGTCTACGTGGCGGACGCGGTCCGTGCCTTTAGCGATCTCAAGAGTCATTGACCCGATACCATTCATCGTGAACGTCATCTTCTGACCAACCTGTGGCCATTTGTGGATATCCATTGAGCATCCCATGCCAACAGTACCCGTTCCTATAACATCGCCTGGATGGACAGTTTCATTGTCCGAGACGTAAGCCACCAGATGTTCGGCCCAGAATGACCGGGGTTCCCCCGTGTTGCCCTCCCACCACAGTTCACCATCGACCGAAACGCTGCAGTCTATGTTGCGTTCGTCGATTTCATCTGCGGTTACAAGACAGGGCCCCATCGGGGTACAGAAGTCCTTTCGTTTGTTGGGACCAAAGGGTTCGCGTTTGTATCCATCGCGGCAGCTTGGATCGATCAGAATGGTGTAGCCAGCAATATGTTCACGGGCTTCCTCAACTGTCAGGTTTGATCCTTTTTTTCCGATAATAATCCCAAGTTCAATCTCGAGATCGAGACGTTCGGTGTAATAGGGGAAGGGGACAGGGTCTTCCGGACCGGTAATGGTATCGCAATTACCCTTGTAATAAGGGGGAGTGACATACCAGTGTTCCGTCTTGAGGAAGGGCACGTCGGCTTTTGACATGTGACTTTGGAATATGGAAAAATCACGAAACGCTCCGGGACGGGGAACTGGCGCCAGTAATTTTACATCCCTGCGGTCAAATACCAGTCGCTCTCCATCAAGGCCTGGAGGGTCTTCGTTGTTTTTCAGACATCCGGTAATCCAGTTTATTGCCCGTCCGGCTGCTTCACGTGCTTTGTGCGAACCCTTGAGCCAGCCAATCATGTCGGGGGGGCACCTAACACCGGCAATCTGGCGTGGTGTCGGTTCGTCGGTCTCCCGGGCAAGATAGGCCGTGTAACAACTCGTCAGATCGGCGATGCGGCCTGTTTCAATACCGTCGATAAGTACGCCAAGCCTGCCCTGGTGGCCGAGCGCCGTGTTGATTTCAAAGCTGACGATTTTCATTTGTCACCTCATTCTGGTTTACCGAATGTTACACTACACGATGTAACAGGTTTTTGCCGTCCCGCAGGCGGCTACAGTTTTCAAATGCGATTTTCAGGCTTCGACCAAGTGTCTCGGGTGTCAGCCATGCGATGTGGGGCGTTACGACAACGTTGTCCAGGGCAAACAGGGAATTATCAGATCCTGCCGGCTCAATCGCAACGACATCCAGCCCTGCGGCCCGCAGGTGTCCCGAACGGAGGGCGTCCGCGAGGGCCACTTCATCGACCAGATCGCCGCGTGCAGTGTTCAGCAGAACGGCACCCGGTTTCATTGACTTCAGGGCGGTGGCGTCCACCAGGAATCGGGTCTCGGGTGTAAGTGGGATATGGAGGGAGACAATGTCGGATTCAGCCAGCAGCGCCGGCAAATCGCGCCATTCGGCTGCCGCGTCGGATTTTGGCGCGGTAGCATTATAAAGCACCCTCGCGCCCATCACGCGGAGGATCGGCGCCAGGATCCGGGCAACAGCACCATAACCGACCAGCCCGACCGTGCGCCCCGCAACCTCTCCGAGCCCGTCGAATGACTGCAAACCGCAATTCCATCCTGCGCCCGCTCTCATCTGGTGGTCGAAGTATGGAACGCAGCGCATCGCGCCAAACATTAGCGCCAGTGTCATCTCTGCCACAGCCCTGGAGTTTGTACCTGGCATGTTGCATACCGCTACATCGTTTTCATTCGCTGTTTTGAGGTCGATGGTGTTTACCCCAACGCCAATCTTCTGGATCAGTCGGAGGTTTGAGGCTTCCTGTATAATTTTCCCGGTTACCTTCTCCAGAACATGGAGAAGGACTACCGCATCTGCCATTTCCTCCCTGAAGGTATCCTTTTCACTTTCGTCAACGACAGCGACGTCGAGCCACTTTGGTGCCGATTTTCGGATTTTATGCCGAAAACCGGGACTTGCACGGTATTGCAGAACTGCCTTCATATGGCCGCCAGCCGTGCCCGGCCGCCCAATGCATGCTCAATCCGAAGAACCTCGTTCCACTTGGCCATTCGTTCGGAGCGGGCAAACGAACCGACCTTCAACTGGCCGGCGTCCCATCCTACGGCGAGGTGCGCTATTGTGGTGTCTTCGGTTTCCCCGGACCGGGCGGAAATTACTGTTGACCAGCCCGCAGTTTTCGCCGCCTCGAGAGCGGCCCTGGTTTCGGTTATTGTGCCTGCTTGGTTTGGTTTGATAAGTGCGGAGTTGCAGCTTCCTGCATCCGCAGCGAGGTTTATGCGATCTGCATTCGTCACAAGAAAATCGTCGCCTATGATCTGTATGCTGTTGCCGAATTTTTTCGTGAACAGGCGAAAGCCGGCTGGATCATCTTCTCCAAACGGGTCCTCTATCGATACGATCGGGTACTGGTCAATCCAATCCCCAAGCAGATCGGTCATGCCTGTGCGGTCCAGTTGGCGGTCTTCCAGACCGAGCCTGTATATTCCACCGGACCCAAACTGGGACGCGGCGACATCCAGGGCAATTCCCACATCTTCGCCGGGTCTCATTCCCGCAGTTTCGATTGAACGTACCAACATGTCGAGCGCTTCCTCATTGGTATTGAATTCAGGCCACCAGCCACCTTCGTCGGCCACGCCACTCAACCTGTCGGCGTCCTTCATCAATCTGCCGGCAGCCACATATACTTCCGCAATCATGCAGAGTGCCTCGTGAAAGCTCTTCGCGCCAATGGGAACTGCCATGAAATCCTGTATGTCGACGCGTCCGCCTGCATGTGCACCACCGCCAAAGATCTGGATTTCAGGCATTGGAATCCGGACGTCCCGTTCTCCAGCCAGATATTGCCAAAGTGGCAGATGTGTTGCGCTTGCTGCAGCCTGAAGAACTGCCATTGAAACGGCTACCGTCGCGTTCCCGCCAAGGTTTTCCTTGCTGTCAGTACCGTCAAGGTCGATAATTTTCCGGTCAACGGTTTCCTGGTCTGACGCATCCATCCCATTGAGACATCCGGCTATGTCACCATTTATTCCGTTGATCGCATCAGTCACACCAAACCCATCAAAAGCCTTGCCTCCGTCACGCAGGTCAACGGCTTCATGTCTGCCACGGGAAGCTCCGGCGGGAGCGATCGCCCGACCCCAAGCTCCACCGGCAAGGGAGATCTCCGCCTCTACAGTTGGTCTTCCGCGTGAATCCCATACCTGGCGTCCCAAAACATCAACGATGTCAGTGCTGCTCATTTCTGAACCTCTTCGAGAAATACCCTGGACATCTTAGTGAGCGTGGGGGGCGTGTCGATTAGTCCGCGCCGGGCAGCCCGGCGGACAGTATTTTTTTCTTCGCTACTGGTGATGTATTCGACAGGAGATGCACCGTCGATACGGGCAAGCATCAGCGCCGGCAATAACGCAGCAGTCCGCCGTTCCAGATCGATCGCACTCTCCCAGTCCACATGCGAAAGGTATGCGGTGGTCAGCGCCGAAAAACAGTTCAGTAGTTTCTCGGTATGTTGCGGTTTCCAGACGCACTTCAGGAGCATGTGGTTCAGGCAGAACGCAAGATCAAATGCAGGGTCGCCATGCCAGGCACATTCGGCATCGAGGAGAACGGGTCCCGATGGGCCTGCAAGAATATTCTTGGGGCTGACATCGCCATGAACCAGAGTGTATTTCGTGCTCGAGGTTATTCTTGCAAGCCCTTTCAGCTGTTTGCTGACATCCGGGCACTCTGCAGCAGTTCGCAGGAGATAGGGTTCTATGCGAATGGCAAAAAAGATGTCGTCCGTAGAAAAACGACTGGCAATTTCGGACCGGTCAGCGGTCGCGGAGTGTATCTGCCCCAACACATGCCCGACGGCGGTCGCGGTTCGGGTATCAATTAAACCATCACGCAACTGATCCTTCCATACAGGATGCGTGGCAGGGTCCAGATAATCCATGGCAAACATCCCCGCGTCGGGGTCTTCAGCCAGTATGCCTGGAACGGCGTCAGGAACAATCGTGGCGGCAGTCCGTATCCACTCGGCCTCATTTCCATTTCGCTCGACCGGTGCAAACCATTCCTTTCTGGTTTTGAGCTTCGGAAGAGCCCGTTTTACACATACAGCTTCGCCGTTTTTGCCTATTTTCCAAATATCCGACGAAACCCCGCCCGTTAACGGTTCGAGGTCTGGCAAGTCGTCCGGACCAATCAGCCCGGCACGCCTGAGAAAATTGAGGACAGGTGCGTTTTTCATACCGGCGAACCCGACTTCCGGAAGAAAAGCCATTTCGTCAGGCGATAGGCAGGCAGCGTTAATACGGTAATCATTATAATCCGGACAATATGATAGGCCGTAACGAGAGGAACACCCAGATTTAGAACGGCAGCCGTAAGGCTCATCTCCGCGAGGCCGCCGGGAGCGGTCGCGGCAATCATGGCCGTATCGGCAATGCCGGTATCCCATGCAATAAGAACGGCGAGTGCCACGGCTACAATCATCATGCCAACCGTGGTGACTGCAGATCCGAGTATTACCCGTGGCGCTGCCGTGAGTGCAGTTCTATCGAAACGTTCGCCAAGTGCTATTCCGATAAAAACCTGCGCGGCGCCGAGGAATTCCCGTGGCATTGCCGAGAGCGAGATTTCAAATACAGTAATCAGGCTTGCGAAAAGCGCGGCACCCAGCATCCAGCAGTTGGGAACCCCCAGGCCAAACAGTGCAAGGGAAGAAGCGACGCAACACGTGAGAAGGAGAAGAAGGCCAGGGGCATCAACAATTTTTGAAAACTGGACAAACACCTCACTTCCCGTCTGGCCAAAAAATGTCAGCGCCGGTGGAATGGAAAGTATTACGATGGTAACCCTTGTGAGTTGTGAAATTGTTAGCGGAACCGGTTGGGCGCCGAACCTGTCGCCAAGGGCCAGCATTTCGGCCATGCCGCCCGGCACGTTGCCGAAAAATGCCGTTGCGGAATCAATTCGAGCGAAACGTCTCAGAATTTCTGCCCCGATCCCTCCAAGCCCGATGGATACCAGCGCAACCAGCATCATCCATGGTAGATGTGCCGCCACAATTCCCGCGACGGTGGGCGTAAAATAAAGACCGATGGTGGCTCCGATAAATATCTGACCGGTCTGGCGAACTCCCCGTGGCCCCCGTATGTTCCAACCGGCAAGATTTGCGCCCGCCACAATAAATAAAGACCCAAAAAACCATGGAAGCGGCGCATTCGCCATCCAGAACACCCATCCTCCAGCTGTTGCAAGAAGCATTGTGGGGAAGTTATCGGCCAGATCCCGAAAGGTGTTGACGATGTGTTTCATTGTCTCCGTTAGAAGCCATGACCGGGCATTAGTCAAACCGGATTGATTGCGGAAAAAAAGACGCCATAGTGGTATCGTCGGAGGAATGGAAATGGGGAAACAGATGCAGCAATCTCTCGCAGGCCGTGTTGCCCTGGTTACTGGTGCGGGGAATGGTATGGGCCGGAATCACGCACTGGTGCTCGCTTCCCGCGGGGCGGCAGTCATTGTGCTGGACCGTTATATGGACGCAGCGCTTGAGACAACCAGCCAGATCGAGGGTAAGTGTCTGGCGGTTGAATCTGATGTTACCGATGTCGCTGCACTTCAGGAGACCATTTGTCATGCAGAAACCGATTTTGGACCGGTTGATATTCTGGTTAACAATGCCGGCATCGCAAGCCAGGGTCTGTTGATCGAAGATATCGACGAGGCGACGTTTGACGCTATGGTGGCGGTTAACATGAAGGGTTCTTTCTTCGCCACCCAGGCGGTTGTGCCCGGCATGAAAGAGAGGCGCTACGGAAAGATCATCAATATTTCGTCTAATTTCGCAATGGGTGGGTCGGCGTTCGGATCCCATTATGCAGCTTGCAAGTCTGCCCTGTCCGGCTTTGTAAAATCGTGGGCGAGAGAACTGGCACCATGGAATATCGCGGTTAACGCGGTTGCGCCGGGCATCATCGAAACCGACATGACCCTCAGTTCAATCGGAAAGGGAAAGATTGATGAACTGGCAGACCAGATTCCCATGGGCCGGATTGGAAAGCCAGATGATATTTCCTGGGCGGTGGCATGGCTGGCGTCGGATGAGACCAATTTTCTGACTGGACAGGTTATTTCGCCCAATGGCGGTGCAACCATCGTTGGCATTTAAAGACGACAGAAGGGAGGCCCGAGCTTCGCTTTCTGTAAACATTATACATCACGGTCGGCGCGCGCATTTCAAAAATGTGGCTACAAGGATGGCTCGTTTACTCAGGTCCTTTTCTTTCTGCGTCCCTTTTTCTGGTTATCCGGCGTCTGGGTGCGCCCGGTACGTGTTTTGGTGGGAATATGACTTTCGTGATTTTGGAGATACCAATCCGCGATCTCTTCGCGCGTCGTCCACCAGACATCAGGAAACTGCTTTGCATAATCGAGAAATTCACGAACACACCGGACCCTGAACGGCTGACCGACTACGTGTGGGTGAAGTCCCAGATTCATCAGCCGGCCGCTTTCCGCACCTTCCTTGTAGAGGGTATCAAACTGCTCCTTGAACAGTTCAAAAGCTTCTGTGGTCGTGTTGCCCCGACGCATGAAAATCATGAAATCATTTACTTCGTTTGTGTAAGGGATGGAGACAATTGGCCCGTTGTCCGTGTGGATAATGTAAGGCTGGTCGTCATTGAGATAGTCGGTCGTATACAGCAACCCCTGTTCGGCAAGGATTTCCACCGTCGACGGATTTGCTCGGAGCGATGAAGACAGCCACCCTTTGGCCGGTTTACCGACGACATCTTCGTACACTTTTAGCGTTTCGAGCACGAGTTCCCGTTCGCCTTCCTCGTCGAAATAGTAATTCGTCAGGAGGTCCGTTTGAACATAATTGTGGGCAATGAGTTCCCACCCCCGGTCGACGCAATGTCTGATTGCCTGGGGCCGTTCAAGACCCATTTTGGCATTCATTGTGCAACTGACTGGGATTCCGGCACGTTCGGCGATGTCGAACAAACGCCAGATCCCCACGCGTTGGCCATATTCTCGCCAGGTAAAGTTAGGAATATCGGCGACATTGCCGGGCAGGGGGTCGGGCAGTATTGCCGGCCCACCTGCGTAATAGATCTCCTCGCTTTCGCGTGTGAGATCCCAGTATTCCAGATTGAATGTAACCAGAACTGCCAATCGTGCACCGTTAGGCCATTGAAGCGGCTCGCGTTCAGGCATCGGCACGAAATCATAGTACATTGGTTTTTCCTTAAATATTCGGTTGGGTGTTTAAATCTACAAAACCCATTTTTTCCGTTGGTTCTGGAACCTTCTCCCGGATTGGGTTTGGTATCAAATGGGGAACCGTCAGTTAATCTGGACCTGGCATTGAATGTTTGCCGTGATCTCGAGTGATTCAAATTCAGTCAGTTCGCATGATCAGGTGATAACCGAAATCAGTCTCGACAACATCACTGGTTGCTCCAACCTCTAGGGTGAAAGCCACATCTTCGAATTCAGGTACCATCATTCCGCGGCCAAAGCTTCCCAAATCACCCCCTTGGGATGACGACGGGCAGTCTGAATGTTGTTTGGCTGCTTCTTCAAAATTCATACCACCCTCTATCTCCGCCTTAATTGTATCAATCTTCTGTCTGGCCTCGTCCTGGGACCGGGTGGCGGTAGTGCGGAGTGAACCGTCCCACATTAACAGGATGTGGGAGGCCTGGATCTGGTTCGCCATCTAAATTCCTTTCAAGCTCCCTGCGCGGTTTTTTTGTCATACCGCCTTTATGTCGGTTACATTACGCCCAAACTCCAGTAACGACCAGTCTTTCAGACGGGATAGGTGTTCCTTCGTATCAAGATCGAACGCCAGTCCCGATCGCCGGACAATATCGACAGTAAATCTGGTCTTCCTGGCCGAAGTGAAATGACGTTGAAAGCTGTTGAAGCCAAAACTGAAAGGGATCGTTAGGGGTTCCGGTAAACTGAGGGCATTGGTCCCCTCATCCCTCTCATCTGGCGAAATTCCGATTCCCCGGACAGCGGATAAACATTCGAGATCGCTGGAATTTAAAGAGGGTAGATCACCAGCTATGTATATGGTCCGGCGACTTGGTACTAAACGGCCCGTTTCACAAAGTGCAGGGTTAAGCCCGTTTGTTTTCTGATGAATAAACGCAGCCCCGAACTCAAGCGTTACAGCCTCAATTTCACTGTCAGGGCTGATAACGGTGATGTCTGCGGCACTTTTCATTGTAGATGCGATGGTGAGAGTATGCGTTATCAGGAATTGGTTCAGTTCATAACGTTTCCGGTCGGATAGAACGTCCATCAGCCTGGACTTCCCGTCACGATACCCCTTGAGCGGAATGATAATATTAATCGATTTGGTCAATGTTGATTCCCGCCTGCACAAGCACGTCCCGGGCCAGACGCGTTTTATCCGCTATCGTTGTCATGACGGTACGGCTTACCGTTGTTTCTACGCCCAGCGATGCAATCTGTTCAACCTGGTTTTCATCCGCAACATCAATGAAAAGTTTGGATACAATATCACTATAATGTTCGGCAATGGCGAGGGAAGAGGGCTGTATGCCCAGTTCTCGCATTATCTTCGCTGTTGGTCCCTTAAGGGCTTTGCCACCGACAATCGGTGAAACAGAAACAACGGGCACTTCCGGTTTGCGAAGGAATGCTCGGATCCCCGGGATGGCTATAATTGGCGCTATGCTGACGTAGGGGTTCGAAGGACAGATTATCACTGCTTCGATTTCTCCTTTATCAAAACAGGTCTGTAATGCCGGTGCTGGTCTAGCATTTTCCGCGCCGACAAACTGGAATCCTTGAACTGTGGGTTTGCATCCTAATTCGACAAAATATTTCTGAAAAGGAAGCTGGCCAAGAGGTGTCTCCACGACCGTTGAAATATTCTGGTCACTGGCCGGAACTATTCTGTGCTTTACCCCACAACTTCGGGCGAGGTGTGCAGTAACCTTTGACAACGGCTCTCCAGCCGCGAGCCTTCTTGTTCGCTCAAGGTGGGTCGCGATGTCCCTGTTGCCCAACCGAAACCAGGTAGGGCCTCCGAGTGCTTCCAGCGCAGACATGGTTTCCCATGTATCGCAGGCCACGCCCCATCCCGTCTCGGGGTTTTCCATCCCCGCGAGGGTATACATAACGGTATCCAGATCGGGACAGACCCTAAGTCCAAGGTGGGTAAAGTCGTCTCCCGTATTTACTGCAATTATCAACCGATCCGGAGACAGCAGTTTCGAGAGACCAAGGGCAAGCTTAGATCCGCCGACGCCGCCAGTTATGGCAAGAACGGTCATCTCTACCTGAACAGATCTTGTTCCAGTGGGCGAACGAGGTCGGCCGCGCATCCCGATCCGTTTGCCCAGTCGAGACCCCTGACAATAACCACTGGAAGCCCTTCATTTCCCTGTCCCATTAGTAACGAGGCCGCCGCGGCGACTTCATCGGCGATGGCAATCTCGCTGGACTGAAGGACCACACCGTCACGGTCCGCATGCCCGCGACGGTCTTGAAGGGCGGCCAGGCCGAAGCTTCCGATTGCCGTCCCCGTTGTACCCATGCGCCATGCCCGGCCCATACTGTCGTTTACCACCACGGCTACTGATTTTCCCGCAATCAACAGAAATTCCATGGCTATTTTTTTTGCCGAGGCGTCGGCGTCCAGCGGGAGGAGTATTGCCGTATCGTTCCCGCCCGCGTTCGAAAGGTCAATCCCTGCGTTGGCAACAACACAGCCAGATTTGTGTCGGGCAATGATCAGCCCCTCACGCTTTCGCGGAATTTCACTAGACTCCAACAGAATGTGATGAATAAGCCTAGCATCCTTCCCAGTTTCTTCCGAAAGTTCTTTTGCGGTATCCGACGGGATCGTCGTGTCTAGGCTGACGCATCGGTCTTCAGCCTTTGAGACAATTTTCTGGGCAATCACAATGACGTCCCCGTCTTCGAGTGTTTCACCGCAGTCTTCTGCGGCAGCGACGGTTATTCGGGCGATATTATCACCCGTACAGATTTCCGGGATCTGGCTGAGTGCAATGATATTCACCCTGCGGGTTGACGATGACATGTGACGTGGCTCCCTGTTACCGTTGTGGGTGATCGTAGCTGCTCAAATGTATTGGGAATAGGTCTGGGAATAATAGATTGATTATGTGTCCCAGACTCGAACAGATCCCGAAATGACGTTACCCTGAACACTTGAACAGCAACAGCGGACAGACCAAATGTCACAACCACATCGTGCCTACCATGACATCGGCGGGGATTCCATCCATTCACTGCCATTGAACACTGGAAGTGTCTTGCCTCCCGGCTGGGCTACGCTTACCGATGCCCTGCGTACTGCGTTGGGAACAAAATACCGGCTGCATGAGCAGCGTCGAAAGATTGAGGAGTTGGGTGCAGCGGTATACGAGCGTGTGACATACTATGAGATAAGAGTACTGGCGATGCTGGAAATTTCCATCGAAAAGGAATTCCTGACACGTGATGAGGTAGAAGCAAGAATGCGGTACATAAAAATACGGAGCGAACAAAATGAGACGTGACTTTGAAGATCATTGCTGGCGTGACATCGTTCCTGAAGAAATTCTGAAGGTTTACACACCCTATCATCGGGATGTCTATGTTGGTGAACGTCCAGCCCTGCTGGCGATTGATCTATACAATCTGGCGTATCGCGGAGGGGAAAAGGAGCCGCATGAGCTGGTTGGTGAATTTCCGAGCAGCTGCGGTCGTTTTGCCTGGGAGGCTATTGAGCCGACGCTCCGGCTTTTTAACGCAGCACGCGCGGCAAATATTCCTGTTATCTACACAACGGCGCCTACCACCTCCGCTGTGGTAGCCACCAACCGCAGGGTCGGCGCTGGATCGGTCGATGCTGATTTCGAGATATACGAAGCGTTTGAACCGCAGGACGCGGATATTTGTATAGTGAAAGAGCGGGCCAGCGCGTTTTATGGTACCCCTATCCTGCCACATTTGAACCGCCTGGGTGTCAGTAGTCTGATCGTTTGTGGAGAGAGCACCTCGGGTTGTGTACGTGCGTCGGTAGTGGATGCATATTCCGCCGGGTACCATGTATGTATCGCCGAAGAATGTGTTTACGACCGCTCAATCCTCTCACACAAGGTCAATCTATTTGACCTTCACCATAAATATGCAGACGTTCTTGGAGTGGATGAAATTACCACCGTTCTGGCCGGTAAAACCATGCAGGCGAGCTGACGAAAGCGATAACAAAAGACCTTTATCTTAACTACTTCTGTCTCCAAGTTAGCTGTGATAAATATCGTTTTCAAAGTGATCACCTGCATAGTAGCCAAGGTATTATCAGGATTCATTCATGTTTTGGATTAGAAAAAATGATGACCAAAAAAAGCCATAGACATCCTTTGATTCACTTTCCATGGAAAGTAGGCTCTCGCTTTTGCAACATTGCGGTAACCGCTTCGAGATGGTCGTCAGTACTGTGGCAGATGGCCTGTAAGGCGGCGCAATTATCCAGGAAGTCAAACAGACCTGCACTTAGCGACTGTCTGAGAAGCGATTTAAGCATTCGGGCAGTAACTGGCGGGCGGGATGCTATTGTTTCTGCAAGTTCCATCGTTCGTGTCATCAGGATTTCCGGTTCAACACATTCGAGCGCAAGCCCGATGTCGGCCGCTTCGGCACCGTCAACGATGCGACCGGTGAAAATCAGCTCTGCGGCACGCTGAAGCCCCACACGACGGGGCAGAATCCATGCGCCACCATCGCCTGGGATAATCCCGACATTGATAAATGTTTCGCCAAATTTGGCGCTAGTGGAGGCAATCACAATATCGCAATAAAGTGCGAGGTCACATCCGGCCCCGATTGCCGGCCCCTGAACCGCGCAGATAGACGGTATATTGAGTGTATAGAGAGCTTTTGGAACCTTCTGGATCCCATCAATATATCCCGTCCGGGTGCCCGCGGGGCCACCCCCAAAAATTCCTTTTTTTCCCTGCATATCCTTGATGTTACCACCTGAAGAAAATGCGGTG